>JBJXGZ010000155.1:0-90280 GCA_046160625.1 Saprospiraceae bacterium | reverse complement strand
ACGTAATATTTCACGCAACGACGCAACGGCGCAACGTTTTACACCCCATACGTTGCGCCGTTGCGTCGTTGCGTGAAATATTACGTTGCGTCGTTGCGCCGTTGCGTGAAATATTACGTTGCGCCGTTGCGTGAAATCATTGCGCTTATTTACAGTTGAAAAATTCTACAATCCCAACAGCATTGTTCGCAACCGTAACAGGGATGGTAATACTGTTCGGCGTCCATCCTCCCTGTGGCACGATTTGAACCGTGTAACTACCATCTGCTAGGCCTGCAAAAAAGACGTTACCATTGATGTCGGAAACTCCCGTCGCGACAATATTAGTGGAAGCATCCAATAGCGTGAAAGTCCAGCCGTTGCCAACTTGATCTGCCCCGTTAAAAATACCATCACAGCCTTCTTCCAGGATATTCAATACACTGATTGTATTGTTCTCGCAGCAACCGGTAGCATTATTGGAAATTGCCAAATCTCCATTGACCGTAGTCAGATTCCCTACCAAAGAAAAGCCCAGAACGACACTCACTCTATTGGCCAAATAGCCTCGCAGACTATAACTTCCAGCGGGTAGCGGCAGGGCAGTCTCTGTCCAGGTTTGGGGAGGAGCAGGGAAAACGTATAAGGTGTTTACCGTTGTGCTAAGCACGTTTCCATTGCTGTTGTCCACCAACTCGAAATAAATTTCATCATCCCCTTTGAAGGAAAAAGTAAAGGCCACAGTGGTATTTTGTAATACACAAAAAGAGCGCTCAAAAACATACGGCACCGTTCCGCCCAGGGAATTCATGGGATTGTTACAGCCAAAACCGTTGGTAGTGCCTAAATCCACCGGTGCCAGCGTGGAGGAACCTGGTTGATTAACCCAACCTGATGTTCCGGCATTGGCAAAATTCATCACATAGGCACTGCCGTTGATGCTTCCTAAAAGCGTGGAGTTACAGGCAAAAAGCGGCGGTATATTGATAAGTTTCCAGAACGGATCAACCACCCCGGCACCCGGAGTCAATAGGTTGCCATTGGGATCAATGCCGGTTGACAGATTTAAACTACTGGAAAGCACACATCCCTCAGGATTTGTGGTTGGGTCGTAAGCACAGTTTTTATCGTTGCAAGCGTAATTAATGCAGAGCAATGTGATAAGGGCGATGAACAAGCCGATTCCATTGAAAAATGGGTTATTCATGCTTGTTATTGAAATGGAATTTTTCATTTTTTAGTTTTTGAAAAGTAAGTGTGTGAAGGATATTTCACGCAACAACGCAACGACGCAACGTTTTGGGTGACAAGTGATTCAACGTTGCGCCGTTGCGGCGTTGCGTGAAATATTATCGTTCGAGTATTTATGAAATTGAAATAGAGAATTACCTTCTTGGTGGGCAGATAACCTTCATTTCTGTCCTTCTATTTAATTGGTGTTTTGCTTCCGAACAAGTAACGCCGTCAGCGCATTCATTCAACAATTTGGTTTCTCCATAACCTCTGCCTGCCAGGCGATCTTTGCTTATGCCTTGTGATACCAGATAGTCCACGGCAGCATCGGCCCGCTTCTGCGACAATGTTTCGTTGTATTTATCGGAACCTCTTGAATCGGTGTGCGATCGGACTTCAATGTTTACACCGGGGTTATCAGTCATGAATTGTACCAGGCGATTCAGTTCTTTTTTGGCCTCTGGACGAAGGAAGGATTCGTCCAGGTCATAATGGATGTTTTTCAGCGGAATGGCATTTTCACAATCTGTTTCTTCCATGCATATTTCCAATTTGATAAACAGGGTCGTATTCCTGTCGAAATCGCTGGTAAGAATCTTTTCCATTTGAGAGAAATAATTCTCTTTCTTCCCATACATCAGGTAGTTGGATTCTTGCTTTATATGGAAAATGAATGCTCCCTTAGCATCGGTCATGGTATTCTTTATGTCTACCTGATCTGTATTTTTGAGAATAACCGTCACGTCTTGCAATGGGGTCGCAGAATTGCAAACAACCGCTTTCCCTTTCAGGATAAAATTGGAATCTGAATAAAGAATCTCCTTTTGCAGGGTGGTGTTTGGCTGGAATTCGCTTTTCATCACAGTTGATCCATCGAGATTGACGTCATATAGAATTCCCTCAATGGAATAATTGTCTGGCATGATATTGTTGAATGTCACGACGCCAAAGTTGTTGGTGGTGCCAGTTTGGACGACTTCCCCGCTGGTGTTTTTCAAAGCCACATCTGTATTGGGCAGCAATTGCTTACTGAATTTATCCCTGGCCGTTACTGCAAGCGAGAATACATCGCAAGCGTTGCATGCTTTTTCCCCTTTGGCGGGTACCAGTCTTACAGTTACCCCGGCAAAAGCGCCTATAGATGAAATGTCACAATTACAGGCTTCCGTTCTGGTTTCCTGTACATTGGGGTCTATCGTATTGTTGTCTTCCCGGTTTTCAAACGGCATATAGCTTGCAGAAAGGCCATAGGTAGCATCGGTCAGTTCTGTGGCCTGGAAATGCCTCAGGTAGTATGCGCCAGCATGAACCCCCAAAACCTTGTTAAAGAAGTAATTGAATTGCACTTGCGCCTTGCCAGACCATACCGTTTTCAGGTCGTAACCAGCGTGAAAATTTAACAAATGCGCGGGAGGTTGAATTCCCAGCAGTTCGGTTCTACCGCCTTTGATGGACGCGAGGCCCCCCCGGAGTGTAAGCGCTGCTGTAAATTTGTTATTGGGTTCGTAGCGGAAGCTCGGTCCCAGGCCATAAAACATCCGGGTAATGCGCGCCTCCGTCAGGCTAAAATTGCTGATAGAACCAATCGAAGTACCCAAAACCGTCAAAGGAGTGGTAGGGTAGGTGCTTTTAGGTTTGTTTTTTAGATAGTCGAAGTCAGCGCCGATACCAAACCACCTCCAGTAGTAGTCCAGGGATGCGCCCAGTTCGAGTCCGCCTTTGTAGTCAATGTAAGGCGTGTTGTTGTGGTAAAACGGGAAATCATACCCTCCACGGAAGGAAAGTTGAAAACCGGGTTTGTAGCTCGGTTCAGTTTTCTTGTCTTGTGCTGACAAGTTCTGAGCAAGGAGCGTCAAAAAGAGGAGCGAAAAAATTACTTTAAATGCGTTCATAATGGTGTGATTTAAGTTGTGTACACCATTATCGCCAATGCGTGGAATACCTTACCCTGAGGGTTGAAAAATTTTCCCCAGTTGATCCAACCTAAAATAAAGGCGCTTATGAATTACGATATCAATCTCCGCACTGCCACCATAGCAGATTTGCCCCTGCTCCAACATTGGGACGAACAGCCCCATGTCATTGATTCTGACCCAAATGACGACTGGAATTGGGAAACGGAATTGCTGCGCACACCCGACTGGCGGGAGCAATTGATCGCCGAATTGAACGGGCGGCCCATTGGATTTGTACAAATTATTGACCCCGCGCGAGAGGAAACGCATTTGTGGGGCGATGTGCCAGACAATCTCCGGGCCATTGATATATGGATTGGGGAAGCGTCAGACACCGGCAAAGGCTATGGCACAGCAATAATGCGGCTCGCACTCGAACGATGCTTTACCGACCCGGCGGTCACAGCGGTACTGATTGACCCCCTGGCTTCCAATACTGCCGCGCATCGTTTTTACGAGCGGCTGGGCTTCGAATTTGTGGAGCGGCGAAGCTTTGGGGGAGACGATACGTTTGTGTATCGGTTGAGTGCTACTTCTGCCTTGCCTGGTCTTTCCTATGCCTAAACAAAAGACACAAGCGCGGCGCTGGGCTTGAGATTTAAACCAAGCACTCTAAATACTTAAATATCATCAATCTATCTTCCCAAAGTCCCGATCTAATTTTTTTAATTCTTTGTCATAGCGCTTCAGATTATCCTTTAGATACTCTACAATCCCTTCTTTCCCAGTTTGTTTATAGGGCACTTCACCTTCCAGGCCGTAATAAGTCCATTTGAGAATTCCGTTTGGGACAGCGCGAATGGTGGCGATGCGGGTATCCATAAAACGACTTCGTTTTTCCTCCGCCATTAAATCGGTAATGCTCGTGGAGATAATTTCTTTGTACGACTCCAAGGTCGTGCTACCCTTTCGCACATCGTAATAACTGAAATCAATAAACTCAATTTCATTGACACCGTGTTGGAACATCAATTCCCAATAGCGAGGATCCAACGAATATATGGTCGGTTTTTCCCCTTTGTTGATCAGCCTTTTCAACGCGATTTCTTTCAACTCCCTAAATAATTCATACTCGCGGATTTGGTACCGCTGCAATGTCCCCCAATCTAAAAATATCCGCTCCGGATATTCTTGCAAAATAGGAAGCATAATATCACTAAAATGATTTTCGCTGGATATTTTTTCATTGCGAACATATATCTCTTCCGAGCCTTGTCGGACCGTGGTGTACCAGTCGCACAGAATGGTTAGTTTTTTATTGGGCAGACTGTTTAAGATGCTGCCATCAAGCAAAGCACTTGCGAACGCACGGTTTTGGATTTTTTTGTGGGACAAATATTTTTTCAAAAGCGAATTGCGGAGCTCGATATTATTATTGATACTCAACGCATTGGATAAAATACACTCCGGTTCGTCAAAAAGTGCTCCCACCTGGCAAAAAAAATCAAAAGCCTCCTCATAGGTTTCAAATTTGACTTCACCCTCCCAATAAAAACGAGCCTGCATTTGGCTTACTTCCTCCTCAGACATCCCAAGGATATTGGTAGGAATATTGGTAAAAACATTGGTTTTTATTTTTTCTTTATATCGCCGGTTGGTTTTTATTATTTCGGTAAAATAATTATCAACAATAAATTTTTTCTTCCAAAAATCACTATTGAAATAGCATTTACGACGAATCCCTTCCAATAAATAATAGACGTATTCGGCATTATTGGGGTCCTGAATATGGAACCTAAAGGCTTTTTCAATGCATTCATCATAATCCAGATTGAATAAATGACAACGCAAAATCTCGGATTTGGCACTTTCGCGAAAGGACATGAATTTTTGCTGACTTACTAAAAAATCCACGCCGCCATCATCACCTTTTTTTTGAATGATTGAATCCATTTGGGCCATTCTTCGTTCAGGAACAGGATGCGTTGTTTCCGTGAGTTCCCAGGTCTCTTCCATACCCAACAATCGTTTTTTGGCAAGCCGTAGCATAGCATTGATACCTCCACGAACCCCTTTTGCCCCATACGGTGACCGTTTCATCCAAACAATCCCCAACGAATCGGCCTGGAATTCATTCTGGACCGAAAATTTACTGCGATTGGTTTTGAGGAATACCCTTTCAAAATCTTTATTTTCCTCTTTAATGAACCTTTTTAAAGAATGGCGCAAGTAATAATGCGCCAATTCATGCGAAAAAATTGCGGCCAACGAAGCTTCAGAAGGCATATCAACCAATAAGCCAATATTTACATACATAATTCCGAAAGGTGTCATGGACGCATTAAAATGGCCATCTTTCACCAAATAAGCATGTATGACGCTGTCTTTTTCCAATTCAGGCGGTATTACTTTTTGCAAAACCTCATTGAGGTAAGCTTCCAGCTCTGGCCAATCGGCATAAATTTCACCTCTGGAGAATGTGCTGATTAAACCAATGGCCGCATTATCTGCAAACCGATAGCAGGTCCGCTCATTCAACCCGGTTTTAAGTTCGGCGGGTATGCCGTTATAAATATGCTCTCTCAAGCGATAGGTGTTGAGTTGAAATCTTTCTGGCAATGTGTCCGTTATTTTTCGGCCAAATTTGAAAGTAGTTTGGGCTACTCCCCAGGTGGGCAAAAACACAATTAGTAAAACTATAATACGATTCATATAAATTAAGTGGTTTAGATTTTCCGTCCACTGGCGCGAAACGTACAAATACCAAGCCGAACGCACGCTAACGCAAAGGAGGGTAAAATTTAGGTTTGCGAGGTCTTTCTTATGCCTAAACAAGGACTCCAAGCGCAGCGCTGGGCTTCTGTCTTATGACCAAACGCCCCTACGGCAAGCGGCAAAAGTTAATCTAAAGTGCTGATTTTCTGTGCCTTAGTACTGCCCCTTATAGCGCTTGATCAAAAGACACAAGCGCGGAGTTGGGCTTGGGATTTTGGGGGAGGCATGCAGGAAGACCAAATGAGGCAAAAACTTCATATTGCTTGAATCCGCCTACTTTGTATTCCTAGCATTAATTTCTGTTCGGACTTGGCTAATCTTTTCTTTGTTTTTTTCTGAATCTTTATAAAATATATAAATCAAACCTGAAGGCAAAAAAATGTGGAGGAAACCAAAACCTTTTTTCACAATGCCGTAAACCAGAATGCCTATCGCAACTCCTATCAATACCCTGGAAATGGTTTCCCTTTTTTTAAGATTTTTTTCTTCTGTCAACAATTCTTCAAGTGTCAATTCAGCGTAATCCTTGTGCTCTAACATGGTGCTATTTTGATTTTGATGGTAAAATTTGTGATTGTTAATTTTTGCGACCGCCACAGTTTGGCAGCTACCTGAAAGGCGAGATTGGTTCTTTCCGGTGCAGGCTTATTGCCGCACCACCCGGCCTATCACCGGCCCGGCCCGGCGAGTCTGCCCCTGCAGGAAATACACACCCGCCGGTAAATGGCCCAGGTCAATCCGGAAACCGGCCACAGATCCAACTTCTGGTAGTTTTACGTCCATAACCCTTCGTCCGGTAGCATCCAGAATGCTCAGGTTCGCCAGTTCCTCCGGCGCGAACACCCACACGAGGCCGCCCGTTGGGTTGGGGCTAAGTTGCAAAAGCATAGGTGACGGCTGCCGTGTCGACACCGGCGGCGGCGAAGCAATGGTCGTTTCCACGGTATTCGTTTGCACTGGGGCGTTAAAATCGAAATAAATATAGGCCTTGTTGTGCAGCCGATCGCCCAATTGAAGCAGGCTGTCGGGGCGAATCGAATACTTGATAAACCCGTGGCTGGCTGGCTCGTTATGCAGCGAATCGGGCAGGTTGATGGGGTCGAACAAAAACTCCGCCACGCGGTCGCCGATGAACCGCCAGCTGTACGGATGGCTCGCGCTCAGCACTTCCAGGGTATTCAAATCCAGGCCCGCATCGAGGGTATCGCGGATGTACACCAGAGACGCCGGGTAGTTGCCCGTATTTTGAAACCGCACGGTGTAGGTCAGCGGGCGGCCCTGAGCGAGGTCGGCGGTGCTGTACACGTCCGGTTTCACGGTTTTGTCGTTGGGGTCGAAAGACGCATACACCACCGTTGTGGCGGTATCAACGTTGTCTTCCGGCGCGTCGTCTGGAGTGATCGGCGATATTTCCGCCCAGAAAAATACCGGGGCGCCCGCAGGTTCATCGGTATGCGTTTCTATGGCGATGTAAATATCCCCTTCACTGTAGGGCAGCTGTTGGGGCAGGTTCCAGATCGCCGTGTCGCCCGAAAAAGCATCCGGCGTCGTCTGGTATTCGATGATGGAAACATGGTCGAGGGGCGGCGCCCAGCGGATAGTGGCATCGTTGGCTTTGCTTTTGTTTTTCCAATGCAGCTGCACAAACGAGGGTTTTCCCGGTTTCAGCACGGGGAACAGGGCTTGCCCGATCGAAAAATCGCGGTAGTTCGGCGTCCGGAAGATAAAGTCAAAACTGTCGGCGGGCGCCGTGAGGGGATGGAAACGCGGCGTGATTTTCCAGTTTTTCCAGGCTGCCGCCACGCGTATGGTGTCGGGGTCGAGGTCGTCGAGGATCGTGTAACGCCCCAGCGCATTGGTGACGCCGAAATGGTATTTGCCGCGCCGCACCACCACGTTGGGCATGGGGTTTTCGTCGGGCTCCCGCAGACCGTTGTCGTTTTCGTCCAGCCACATGTCGCCGCTGTAACTGTATGCCTGTTGGGCTGCGAAGGCCTGGCGGTAGATCTGGCCTTTCGACATACTGATATACAGGTAGCCGTCGACGTATTTGATGCTGGACAACTTGTTGGTCTCGGGACCGAGTGGAAGGGTATCGAAGGGCGGGAAAGACAAGCGCACCATAGTATCACCCACTTCGGGGGCGTAATACAAACCCGGATAAACCTGACCCGGAGGGGCGGTATTGGAAGCGATCACGAATACGCCGGCTTCGCATACTTCTGAATACGAATTTGGAATTTTCGTGCCGGTTTTATCCACCAAATTCCAGTCCGTCCAGGTGAACCCCATATCACCGGATACGCTGATTTTTCCGGAAGAATGTGTGTACAGGATCGAGCCCAACATATCCAGCCAACGACTGGTCCCGGTCACTGTTCCCTGCGTGTACCACAAACCCTGGTTGAATTCCGTATTCAGGTATTTCACTTGTTTGAACTCGTTTATGTAGAATACCTGCGTGCCATTGATGAGTAACAAGCGCTCCCAGTTACTTTCGTTGGGTAGCCCGGAATACAGGGCCCAGTTGACACCGCCGTCAAGGCTGCGCAACAGGCGCGCGTCGGAGCGGCAGGCATATAGCGTATCGCCGGAGCCGAATACCTGACCGTAGAATTGCGGCGAAAACAACGTCGGCCCCGTGCCCACATAGGTCCATTCGCGGAGCTGCGCATCGGAACGCCAGAAGCGCGAGGAGTCGTCCCAGGCATAGTAGCCGCTATCCGTTTGGCTGATACTGGTGCCAAACAGACGCTCTGGCGTCACCCACACCGGCGACGGCCCGGGCAACAAAACGCCCCCTTTGCCGGCTATGTCAAAATCGTCATACATGAACAAATGACGGCCCGTGCTCATGAACAGCGGGGGATCATTGGGTAAGCGAAGTATCCCCGAATTGCAAAGGCTCCAGGTGCCGGTATCCGGATGTTGCCGGGCCGGACCTTCCGTCGTCAGCACAAACTGAAAACTGCCGTCAGACCAAATTTTGCCTACACGCAGGTTTTTCCAGTAGGGTATCGAATTCTGCCAGATTTGGTTTACAGGATCGTACACCGAGGTACGGCCCAGGTAACTGTAATACAATTTGCCGCCGGCAACCGACAACCTGTTCCATCCATTGGACACGGCATCGGCGGGCAACGGAATCACGGTGAGTTGATGCGTCGGATCGCTTTTTAAAAAATAGACAATCCGGTGGTTATTGGAATAGTATTGGAGCACCCAAACGGTATCGCCCTGAAAGCCCATTTCGAGCGGACTTAAATTGGGATAACTGATCCAGGTTTGTCCAGGTCGGGCGACATGCGTGGCGCTGCTCCGACACCGGTCGCCCAAATCTCGTTTCCGGTAACGGCCAGATTAATATGACTATTGGGAACGCTGAGCACGGTGGTTAGTTGTCCTGTTACGGCGTCTAACTTTTGCGCAGCGGAAGCATTGGATAGGAAAAACTGTCCACCCACTGCCACAAGGCTGCTTGTATAATTTAGCAAGGGAGGCGTGGTCTTGATTAACAGGGTCCAGCTCTCGCCCAGATCCTCGCTGCGCCAGATGTCTCCCGACGCGCAATACACCAGAAACACCTGACCGGTGCCGGCAAAGGCTTCCACTTCATCCAGCGTAGAACCGCCGGGCTGCAGGGCTTTCCAGCGCAAGCCGTGGTTGTCGGACCGGTACAGGATACCGCGGTCGTCCAGCATGAAAATCCGGTTTTGGAAGCTATCAATTTGCATGGCCTCACGCCATTCATAACTGGGGACTTCTTCCCATTGGGCAAACAGGGCGTTGGGGCAAATCAGAAAACCAGCGCAAACGAAAGCGAGGGATAACAGACGGAGCATAAAAGTAGTTTTGTGTTATAGCGAAACGGGCGGTAAAGATAGGCAGTTTCGCATTGGCGGTCTTCCGTATGCCTGGACAAAGATTTTAAGCGGGGGGGGCTTTTCCGCCTCTTGCACACGCTGCCTTGCCAGGTTTCCCTGCTACATGAACAAAGATCCCAAGCCCAGCGCCGTGCTTGGGATTTGGGAGCGAGGCAAGCAAGAAGACCTGGCGAGGCAAAATGTTGTTGGCGAGGATGCCGACAAGAGCATTTTTTGGCGGTTGTATTCCCTAAAAAGATGTACTTTTGGGGATCGTAATCACTAAAAGTATGATAAATCGTTACATCGAACCGTATATTGCTGAAAACCTTCGTGCTGACCACCGCAAACTACTGTTATTATTAGGGCCTCGCCAAACCGGAAAAACTACTTTAGTACGTAGGTTAGCTACACAATTTGAAGGCAAAACCCTCTATCTCACAGGCGATGACCCTACCGTGCGCACTCGACTCACCGATGTAGGTATAGAAGATTTGCGGCCAATAATGGAAGGTAATGACCTGTTGGTACTGGACGAAGCCCAACGTATCCGAAATATAGGCATTACACTTAAACTGATGGCAGACCAATTCCCCCAAACGCGGGTGATTGCTACCGGATCTTCGTCTTTTGAGCTAGCCAACCAAATCAATGAACCACTAACAGGGCGCAAGATGGAGTTCTACTTATATCCCGTGTGTTGGCAGGAGTGGGTGGCACATACGGGATTGTTTGCTGCGGAAAGTGGTTTGGAACAACGTTTGATCTTCGGTATGTACCCCGAAGTACTCACCCAGCCTGGAAAAGAGCAAGAGGTTCTGGCTGGACTGGCCTCGGACAACCTTTATCGAGACCTACTTTCGTTTGCACCCATCAGAAAGCCTGAACTCTTGGTGCAATTGCTTCAAGCACTCGCACTACAGGTAGGTTCGGAGGTTTCGTACAATGAACTTTCAGGGTTATTGAAAGTAGACAAGCAGACCATTTCCAATTACATTACGGCATTGGAACAAGCTTATATCATTTTTCGACTTGGGCCTTTTAACCGCAATTTGCGTAATGAAATCTCCACGACGCGCAAGATATATTTTTATGACAATGGCATCCGAAATGCATTGATCGGAAATTTTTCACCGCTTTCGCTGCGGCAAGACAAAGGGGCTTTATGGGAGAATTTCTTGATCAGTGAACGTTTAAAGCGCAATCGCTACGCGCGGCGTCATTTTGTCAATACTTATTTTTGGCGCACCAAGCAGGGACAAGAAATAGATTACCTTGAAGAAAGCAACGGTCGTATTGAAGCATTTGAAATAAAATGGAATTTCAAGCGCAAACCTACAGCGCCTACAGCATTTGCCTCGGCTTATACTGCGTATGATTTTGCCGGGATTACACCAGACAATTTTACTTCATTTCTGACACTTCCAGTATAGATTTCCCGTAATAAACATGGGTTTTTGAGCTGAGCAAGCGGGAAGAGCAAGCGAGGCAGCGTTTTACAAATCCCAATAATCTGGATTGTAAAGAACCTGACCATGCAACCCGAGTGACCAGGCTCAGCGCCGCGCTTGTGTCTTATGATCAAGCGCTCGAAGGGCAAGCGACAAAGTTAATCTAAAGTGCTGATTTTCTGTGCCTTAGCATGGCGCCTTACAGCGCTTGGTCATAAGACACAAGCGCGGCGCTGGGCTTGGGATTTAGGGGTGAGGAAGAGGGAAGACCAAGCGAGGCAGAAAACCATATTGAAACCATATCGAGAATTTCAAAAGACAGCCAATAAAATATTCCAAGTGACTATCTTTGCAAAGCATGTGTCTTAATATTCATTAATTTCATAGCCATGGCCTTAAATAACAAATCAATAATTTTACTTGAAGAATTCAAGATTGTTTACGATATGTACAAAGCCTTATGGGGCAACACTTTTGAAATAATAAAATATTATACTTCAACAGTATTAATTGTTATAGGTGGAGTTGCCTTAAAAGTCACAGACATTAAGGATGGGTCGCTATCTTTTTTTGAATACAAACTCATCAAATCTGCACTTGTCTTCTTGATTGTTTTTGGGGGAATGGCATTATTACATCAAATTAAGATAATTAAAAATAGAAACAAAGCCATTCTTCAATTAAATTACCTTAGGGATAAATTATTTGAGTCCAATGCTGATGAAGATTTATTAAAAGAATATTCCAGTATTTCTAAATACAAATCGCCAGCATTCAATATAAGCACAATAAATCCAATAGTTTTTTACATAGTTTCAATTATAATACTATTATCAATAATAAATTGGCTTGCGGAATTTAAAATAATTTAGATGTTTACTTGGCGCAACCTTTTCTGCCTTGCCTGGTCTTCCCTATACCTAAACAAAGACTCCAAGCTCAGCGCCGCGCTTGTATCTTATGACTCCTACGGCGGGCGACAAAGTTAATCTAAAATGTTGATTTTCTGCACCTTAGCACTGCACATTATAGTGCTTGGTCATAATCTGTCCCGTACCAAAGGTCGGGAAGACACAAGCGCCGCGTCGGGTATGGAATTTTGAGGGAAGCAAGGGGGAAGACCTAGCGAAGTTGAAAGCCCCTCTAGGAGAGTTGTTTTTCTGTCATCACTTAATCAAGTCCCACAAATAGTAAATCGGAGTGATCATGGTTCGAACTGGAAACGGGGTATTTCCATGTACGACTCCAATCAACCTGATTTCAGGAATTGGACTTATCCCATCCTTAAGACAGTTCCTCACTTCAAAAACTGGTCCTCCACTATATCCTACTATACTTTTATCTTCAAGCAATATAAAATCCTGATTTTGTCTTGTATCTGCTCTTTCCATGTTTACAATCTTATATGTAGATTCAGATTGATAACTGTTAGGAGTAGCTTTCCCAGTAGGAGCTATAATAACAGTACCCAATGGAGTTTGGTAAAAATGGACAATTCCATCAAGCTTAGGATAACCGAAAACAATAGCAAGGCCATTTAAGGGAATCATATCTGATTTTTTGGGAATCTGTTTCAGTTTTATAAACCTTATGTCTAATGTTTTCTCAAAACTTATTTTCGAGAAATCTAATTTAAGTACGGATAAATCAGCGACAGAATGATGAACCCATCCCCCTTCCACGTTAACAAAATCAAGCATCGAAATCGTACGTAATTCCGGATGCAGGATTGAAAATTGGGATAGTCTCGAAGGGGGCAAATGAGAGATCTCTCTTAGCCTAATTGGGTAAGCTTCTCCGGATTTATTTTGGAAAATTATGTAAGGATCAGTTCCTACGCTATCCACAACATGAGTAGCTGTTACAAGGAAAATTTCATTTGGTTCCCTAAAAACAATGAATGCTGATCCTCCTTTAATAGGCGGATTAAACGGATAATTAGAAGTCAAGCATACTAATGTTTGAGACCTTGCAGCCAGCACAGAATCTATATTTGAGTTCTGTGAGAGGCAAATTAGGGATGAATGCAACATCACCAAACACACTAAAATAGTTTTCATGTTATTTTTCACTTTTTTTAGATTTTTCCACCACTTTCGCCATCCACCGCTCCAACTCATCGATCCCCGCTATCAAACTCTTGATATCTGCTAGTGGTTCAGCCATATATTCTTCTCCAAGCCCTCTAAAGTTCGAGGCTCGCCTGCCTCAATTTCCCGCTACATTTGGCGGAAAACAATATAGATTCACATCTAAACAAACGGTCACCAGCAGCAGCCAGCCGGAAGAAACATAGTGTGGGAAAAGGCGTTTCAAGTAGAGGGATCCCGTTTTCCACCCAAGTTGCCAAGCCTTTGCTGGCTGGTAGGTTTCGACGAGTAAATTGAATTCCGACTGTTGAATTTGCCACCCCCGGCGACCGTTATCTTTTACAATGCGTCCAACGTGATTCGAGGTGCGACTTGAAGTCGCACCTCGAATACGCACCACTTTATGCTGAACAGGCTTCGCAATCCGGATTATCCAGACTGCAGATTTTGCCCGATACCTCCTGTATGTCCAAGGCCGCCATTTGAACCGGCACGGGCGCAGTTTTCTCCGCCGCCACGCTGGCTGTTACTATTGGCTCTGTTGACTTTGCGTTCTGCACAAACTTCTGCTGGTGCTTTTTGCTGAGCGTGAACTTGATCGGGTCGGTCGCCGCTTTGGAGCGGAGGTAGTACATGCCCGTTTTCAAGCCTTTTTGCCAGGCGTAGAAGTGCATGGAAGAGAGTTTCGCGAACGTCGGCGCTTCCATGAATACGTTGAGGCTCTGGCTTTGGCAGATGTACGCACCACGGTCAGCGCTCATGTCAATGATGACTTTCTGGCTGATCTCGTAGGCGGTTTTGTACACGTCGCGGACTTCTTTCGGAATGTCCTCGATGCCCTGTACCGAGCCGTTGGCGGCCATAATGGCTTCGCGCATTTCTTCTGTCCAAAGGCCGAGACGAACGAGGTCGCGCATGAGGTGTTTGTTCACCACGATGTGTTCGCCCGCGAGGGTACGACGGGTATACAGGTTCGAGGTGTATGGTTCGAAGCACTCGTTGTTGCCCAAAATCTGGCTCGTGCTGGCGGTAGGCATCGGGGCCACGAGCAGCGAATTGCGCACACCAACTTGCTTCACGCGCTCGCGCAGACCATCCCAATCCCAACGTTTTGAGGGAGTTACGCCCCACAGATCAAACTGGAACATCCCCTTGCTCAGCGGCGAACCCTGGAAGGTTTCGTACGCGCCGTGCTTCTCGGCCAGATTCGCCGATTCGGTCATGGCAGCAAAATAGATCGTCTCAAAAATGTCCTTGTTCAGTTGTTTGGCAGCCTCGCTGTCGAACGCCATGCCCAGCAAAATGAACGCATCGGCCAGGCCCTGTACGCCCAAACCAATGGGGCGGTGGCGGAAATTGGAATTCCGTGCTTCAGGGATCGGGTAGTAATTTATATCAATGACTTTGTTCAGGTTGCGGGTAGCTACCTTGGTGATTTCCACCAGTTTATCAAAGTCAAATTTGCCATTAATCACAAATTTTGGCAACGCAATGGAGGCCAGATTGCACACCGCCACCTCGTCTTTGGACGTGTACTCAATGATCTCCGTGCAAAGGTTGGAAGAGCGGATCGTGCCCAGATTTTGCTGGTTGCTCTTGCGGTTGGCGGCATCTTTGTAGAGGATGTAGGGCGTGCCCGTTTCCGTCTGGCTTTCCAGCACAGCGTTCCAGAGTTCGCGGGCTTTCACCACTTTGCGGGCGCGTCCTTCGTTTTCGTATTGGTGGTACATGGCCTCAAATTTTGCGCCGTATACATCAAAAAGGCCCGGCGCTTCATTCGGATCGAAAAGCGACCAATCGGCATCGGATTTTACGCGCTCCATGAACAAGTCGCTGATCCACAGGGCATAGAACAAATCGCGGGCGCGGTTTTCTTCTTTGCCGTGGTTCTTTTTCAGTTCCAGAAACTCAAAAATATCGGCGTGCCAAGGCTCGATGTACACGGCAAAGGCACCCTTGCGTTTGCCACCGCCCTGGTCCACGTAGCGGGCCGCGTCGTTGAACACGCGCAGCATCGGGATAATCCCGTTGGAGGTACCGCCTGTGCCTTTGATGTACGAGCCAGTGGCGCGGATATTGTGGATGCTCAGGCCGATACCGCCCGCGCTCTGGCTGATGAGTGCGCAGCGCGAAAGGGTTTCGAAAATGCCCGCAATACTGTCGTCGGTCATGCTCAGCAGAAAGCAGGACGACATCTGTGGCTTGGGCGAACCAGCGTTGAACAGGGTAGGCGTGGCGTGGATAAACCAGCGTTCGCTCATCAGGTTGTAAGTCTCGATGGCCGAATCAATGTCTTCGCCGTGGATGCCGACGGCTACGCGCATGAAGAGGTGTTGGGGGCGTTCCACCACCTTGCCGTTCATACGCATGAGGTAGGAACGTTCCAGCGTTTTGAATCCGAAATAATCGAATTCAAAATCGCGGTCGAAAATAATGGCAGAGTCGAACCGTGCCTTGTGCGTTTGCACGATTTGGTGCGTCTCGTCGCTGATGAGGTTGGCGCGATCGCCGGTTTTGGGATCTACGTAGTTATAGAGGTCGTCTATAAGCTTGGAGAAGGACTTTTCGGTTTGCTTGTGGAGGTTGCTCACCGCAATACGCGCGGCAAACAGGGCATAGTCCGGGTGAACGGTGGCCATGGTAGCGGCGGTTTCTGCCGCGAGGTTGTCGAGTTCGACGGTGGTCACGCCGTCGTAAAGCCCCATGATGACCTTCTTGGAGACTTCGATGAGGTTGACGTAGTTGGTATCGAGACCATACGTCATCTTACGGAGGCGTGCCGTTATCTTGTCGAACGACACTTCCTCTTTTTGACCGCTGCGTTTGATTACTTGCATCATGATTTAATTGTTTCGATTTTTCGATTGTTTCGATTAATTCGATTTTGGTGATATGGTTATGATTCGAGTTGGGCTGGATTTCGGTGTTGTTTAATTGCAACGCCAATAAATTCTGCCAGATTCTCGCCGTACCGCTCCCTGTTCAGAAATTTGAATCTCGCACCGCATTCTTCGCAAGTAATGCTATGATAGTAATCTGGGTCTTCGCTCAAATCTCCATAAGCATCGCTGGCAGCATAATCGTCTCCACACAGCGGGCATTCAAAGTGGTTGTGGGCAATTTTTCCACATTGTTCACAGCACAATTCGCTTTTTATTTTGAAGCTAAACGTTTCTCCGACTCGCTTGTGGTCGGTGGTGAGGGTTGTTGGTGTTGTGAAGAAGTTGGTCATTTTTCTTTGTTTGGTTTTGAGGAGTGAATTTCTTTGTTTGGTTTTACGAGGTGGGTAGAGCGTGCTCAAGTTTTTAGGGATTCACTTTGCACAAGATTGGAAATAGTTTTCTAAGCGATCAAGGTTTTGTTGTTGAGTAACTCTAAATTTTTTGCCATCCCTTCTGAATCCTCCCCAACTAAAATTATGCACCTGCCAAATAACCTCTCCTGTAAGCATATCTAAACATCTTGTTGAAATTCGAATAAAGAGTTGTTGATCGATTCCCGCCGTGCTTGGTGTTTTCACCAAGCACACAGCGGAGTGAGTGTTTCAATTTTAGTTCCCGTCGGTACTGTGCTTGGTGAAAACACCAAGCACGGCGGTCATTTTGGTTCCCGTCGTTACGGTGCTTGGTGAAAACACCAAGCACGGCGGCTAAAACACCAAGCATGGCAGCCGAAAATCTTGATCTCAATCGCCCCTGCTCTCCCGCTCCATCTCTTCCATTTTTTTCCGCAAGCTCAACGGCCGCATGTCCGTCCACACTTCCTTTATGTAGTCGAGGCATTCCTGCTTGGGGCCTTGTTTGCCAGCATCGTTCCAGCCAAGCGGGTTTTCGCGGTCAGCGGGCCAGATGCTGTATTGTTCTTCGTGGTTTACGACTACTTTGTAGATGGTGTTGTCTTCTTCGTCATCTCTCATGATGATGAAATTTTAGTTGTTAGCGTTTTTCCCGCCGTGCTTGGTGTTTTCACCAAGCACACAGCGGAGTGAGTATTTCAAGTCTAGTTCCCGTCCTGGCGGTGCTTGGTGAAAACACCAAGCACGGCGGCAAGTTGATCACACTTTCTATCACCTCCCCGCTTTAACCGCCATAACCCTTGCCACACTCCCCGCCTGCTCAATCACCACCCAATACATCCCCACTGTCCAAGCCGCCGTCTCAATTCTGATTTGTCCGTCCGCACTTGGGGAAAGCGTCTGTTGCAATCTCCCCAGGGCG
Source organism: Saprospiraceae bacterium (assembly GCA_046160625.1). Classification (GTDB taxonomy): domain Bacteria; phylum Bacteroidota; class Bacteroidia; order Chitinophagales; family Saprospiraceae; genus M3007. Next base: position 72,777 of record JBJXGZ010000155.1, on the reverse strand, counting down.
TCATAAACCCGAATCCGATCTACCGGGCGCTGATCCTTTGATTGAAGTATCAAATAATCCTGCGCCGGGTTCGGAAACGCTGTCCACTGATTGACAAGTGATTCGGGGGTTTCGGTTGCCGAAAGTTGATCCAGCCGATATTGACTGAAAAACCTCCAGATTTCTTTGCTGGCGCTAAAATCCTGATTCGTCACGCCGATATTGAAAGACGAACCTGGCCAGGTATGTCCGCCGCTTATGATTTTATAATGCTCCACCGTGCTGCCGAGATCGCCGCCAGTATAGAGTTGCCGCTCTGCGGTGCAGCCATCGGTTGTGTTGATGTTCGGTACTTGCGTGATACTCGGGGTAGGGTTGCAGTTGTTGAAATCTACCCATTTGGCTAACAGCGTTGGGATGGCGACAAAAGTGTAAAGCGGCAAGCCATTGTAAGGCACGGTATTGTCCGCAGTACCGTGAATTTCCATCACGGGTACTGGACGTGCGGGGTTGCAGGCATTGAGTTTGGACTGAATCATGGCGCCGGTCACGGAGGCTATGGCTGCGATGCGGTTATTCAATTCGCAAGCAAGCGAGTAACTCATGAAGCCGCCGTTGCTCATGCCCGTGCTGTACACCCGGTTTGCGTCTATCTTGTACGTGGCATGAAGCGTATCAAGCAAATCGCGGATAAAGCCCACATCGTCCACATTGGAATTGCCAAGAAAAGTGTTCCAAAAACGATTGCCCTGGCCATCCAGGGTGCCGTTTGGATGCACGATCAGAAAATTGGCCGTGTCTGCAATGGGGCGAAAATCGCCGTAGGCCGCTTGCGCCGCATTGCTGGATGTGTAGCCATGGAGGTTGAAAACCAGCGGCACCGCCGTATTTCCTGTATATGCAGCCGGAATGTAAAGCAGGTACTCCCGGGTGAGGCCACCGCTCTGGATAGTGCCAGAAATCGTGGACTGACTTGACAATGTATTTACAGGGAGCAGGCAAAACAAGATGTAAATAATGCGCATGTTAGTAGCGTTAGTTTAAAATTACTTCTTATCCACAGCCTTCAGTATTTCTTCGGGCAAGATGGTTTCAAAGAGCATTTTCTGATATTCTGCCTCGCGGCCTTCCCCGGCGCGTTTGTCTTCAATCAGCGCCCAAGTAGGTGAAGCAGAGTCCTTGAAAGCGATGAACTCCTTGTTTATCAACTTGATAGACATGGTCGAGTCATTTTCCATTCGCACATTTTTGCTTCCAAATTGGCTTTTTAAAACCGGAATCACAATTGTTCTAAATCTTTCTTCCCCTTTTAAAGTCAGCCGCATGCTTCCCTTATAGGGTATAAAAGCCCAGTGATACTGCCCTGCTTTCTTGATTTTGATCTTGCTTTTTGAAACGAAATCAAAACTGGTCATTTGGATGGACAGAAATTCATTATTCATGGATTGAACCAGGCTCTCTTTCAATGAATCACGGTGTACCACCTCAAACATTTTCGGTGGCATAAACAATAAACTACTGTCCAAATTGAGCGTCAGGGTATACCGCCGATACATTTCCAAATCACGATTCAACGTGGCCGCCAATTCCTTCTTGCTTTGCGCATAAAGGGTAGAAACTGTAAATAATAATGCAGTAAGAGAAAGAACTAAGTGTTTCATATTAAATAGGTTGATGAAGGTTTATAAGGGTTTATGAAGGTTTATTTTTTACACTCAAGAGATGGGAAAATCGTTCCTTTTACGCTTCGACAATCAACCCTCATAAACCCTTATAAACCTTCATAAACCTTTTTTATGCTGCCGATTCATCCTCCACTGTCGCATCAGGTGCATTGTTTTTTACTGATTCAACCCCGTTATCGCGGCTGGCTTCGCTTTCGTACATCTGGCTATTGCCGACCACTTGGCCATTGCTGGATTTCAGTGTGAAGTAGAATTTACCGTTGGCTGCACTTTGACGATCAAAACGTGCGTCATCAGCGGAATTGGTGCGTACGGATTCGATGCCATTGAGGCAGGAGGCTTTGGCCGCATAGCCCTGGCTGGAAAGGATTACCTGGCCGTTGCTGGCTTTCAGGTTGAATTGGAACTCGCCGTCTTTGCGTTGAGTAATGACAAATTTGCCCATTATTATTAAATTTTGGTGTGATAATCAATTGTTTAGAAATCTGCTTCTGTGCTGAACACCTGTTCTTCGCGCTTGGTCATTACCCCTGCTTTGGCATAATCGCCCACGCGCTTTTCGAAGAAATTGGTTTTTCCCTGTATCGAAATCATGTCCATCCAGGAGAAAGGATTTGCCGTGCCATATGCCTTCTCGCAGCCCAAAGACATAAGCAGGCGGTCGGCCACGAATTCAATATACTGACCCATCATCTCGGCGTTCATGCCGATAAGCGAAACAGGCAGTGCGTCGGTTACAAATTCCTTTTCATACTCCACCGCTTCGGTGATGATGGAATGCACCTCGGCGGGATCGAGTTTGTTTTCCAGCATCGAGTAGAGCAAACAAGCGAAATCGCAGTGCATGCCCTCGTCGCGGCTGATCAATTCGTTGGAAAAGGTAAGACCCGGCATGAGGCCGCGTTTTTTCAGCCAATAAATGGAGCAGAAGGAGCCGCTAAAAAAGATGCCTTCCACCGCCGCGAACGCGATCAGCCGGTGCGCAAAAGAGGGTGCGTTGTCAATCCAGCGCAATGCCCATTGGCCTTTTTTCGACACACATTCCAGATTTTGAAGCGCGTTGAAAAGAAAGTCTTTTTCCTTCGGGTCTTTTATATAGGTGTCAATCAACAGCGAGTACATCTCGGCGTGAATGTTTTCAATGGCAACCTGAAAACCGTAGAAACAACGGGCTTCAGGAATCTGTACCTCGCGCATGAAGTTGATCACTAGGTTTTCGTTCACGATGCCATCGGAGGCTGCGAAGAAGGCCAGCACGTGCTTGATGAATTTGCGGTCGTTGTCTGTTAGCTTGTTCTCCCAGTCGTTGATGTCCTGGGTCAGGTCTACCTCTTCAGCAGTCCAGAAAGAGGCCACAGATTTTTTGTACCATTCCCAGATGGTACCGTGCTTGATGGGGAAAAGCACGAAACGATCAGGATTTTCGGCAAGGATCGGTTCGGAAACGTTGGCTAATTGTACCATTGGTTATTGCAATTGCTGTGAGTTGGTTTGACTGCTATGTTGAATAAAAAAAATGATGCGATAGCGTTCCTTCTCAACAAGAACGGCTGTTAAACCGATCTTTTAAGGCAAGACAGCTCCCTGAACGACTTTAGTGTCGTGCGAGAAATCTCGACATGAGTGAAGGGACAAAACTATGGTAAGGCGGAGTAAAAAAACCTGCTGGAAAGCGAAAGCGAAAGTAGGGCGTTTCTGTTTTTTGTCAAAGATTGTTTTCCACAAAATGTTGATAACTTTCGCAAATGATTGATTTTCAGTTATTAATTTTTGTGAAGTGATTTCTCAACAATGTGGATAACTCGGTGTGGATAATTTTTGGATTAAAAATGACAGTGAACACGTTCATGAGATGTAGGCTTTCTAATCCCTTCATTTTGAATGAAAAACATGTTTTTCTTTCTGTAAAAAGAACCCGATAATGTGTGGAAGCCGTTCTTGTCGGCCCCGGCTCAAAGTAAAAGTATCTTTGTGGCACAAACTCCGTCAAAGCAGCTCGGACCTACTTATCAACACAAGCAACTATGCAAAAAGCATATACCATGCTGGCCCTGGTGCTCAGTGCGGCCACGCTCTCCGCCCAATTGCCCTATACGGCCAAACAGTACGGCTGGCGCATCGAAAAAGACTTGGAATATGGCACTGCGCCCAACTACGCTGGAATCCCCACCACCCTGATCCTCGACTTGTACAAGCCAGTTGGCGACGATAATACCCAGCGCCCCTTGCTCGTGTTGGTACACGGGGGCGCCTGGGTAGGCGGTTGTAAAGACGATGCAAGCGGACTTGCAGTAATTGCCCAGGAAATGGCCCAACGTGGATATGTAGTGGCTTCGGTCAATTACCGACTTGGTTGGCACAAAAGTGGTACCCCCATCCCCAATCCTTTCACCGACGCCCAGGCAGGAGCCACACTCTACCCCGCAGATTCTTCCGAAATCATCCGGGCTATGTATCGAGGCCAACAAGACGTAAAAGGGGTTATTCGCTGGCTCAAGGCTCGGACTTCTATTGACTCGACTTGCAGCGAACGTGTCTTGGTCGGCGGCGAAAGCGCCGGAGGGTTTTTAGCATTGGCCGTTGGCTTTCTTGACCGGGAAGCAGAAAAACCAGTTTCCTGTTTTGCCTTGCCGGATGCACCGAACCCGGCTGCAAACGTGACCAACAGTTACACCCTCAACTGTACGCTCCAAATCATAAACCCAGGCGGCACAGCCTTGCAACGCCCGGACCTTGGACCTATAGACGGAACCCTGAACCTGAATGGCCACGATGCCAACGTGCGCGGCGTACTCAACCTCTTCGGTGGCGTGCTTTATGAAGCAGGTGCAAACAATTGGCTTCAAGGCCCCGACACGCCAGCAGTCTATTTGTATCACCAAACCTGCGACGGGATCGTGCCCTTTGCTGCGGGGTACCCGTTTTTTGTCATTTCCAATTATTGCAACCTCGGCTTTACCCCCTGGCATACCAAATACCCCCAAACCTTTGGCAGTGGTTCATTGGCAGCGGTGTTTGGAGCAACATCAGCTCCGTTCATAACCGATTTTGACCAATGCCCAGCGTTTAATCCTGCCCTTGCTCTATTTGAGTGCATTCGGTATAGTGACAATGGCTCTTACCATTACACCAACAATCCGGCGCCGCGCTCGCAAAAAATTGCGGACTATTTCAGCCTATTTGTCACAGAAGGAAGCTGCCATACCCTTGGGAGTCAAGAGTCTGGCACACCATTGCAGGCGCAGGTTTCTCCCAATCCGTTTTCGGGCAGATTGTCTGTGTTTTTGGAAAATGCGCCCGAAGGCACGTCATTCATTTCGCTCAGCGACGTGTCGGGAAAAACGGTTTGGACTGCCTCCAGGGCGCTAAATGCTGGAGAGAATGTCCTTTTTGAGCAGAATCAATTACCGGCAGGGTTTTATGCCTTGCAGATCAGATCGAAGGCGGGCGTAGGGGTTTGGAAATTGGTGCGGGAATGAGGATGTGGATTTTTCTGCTGATCCAAACTAATAGGGGTGGGCCACGGATGGCACGGATTTGACACGGATTTACCTCTCTAACAAATTAAATCCGTGTCCAATCCGTGTCATCCGTGGCCCACCCCTCTTAATACTACAGTTTCACGCCCACCGTCAAATACCATCCCCTCCCATCCGAAGGAATAATCCCTGGTCCCGGATAAGCATCGGCGCGACGGGTGAAATACCGCTCGTCAAAAAGGTTGTTGCAACTCGCTTCCAACAGCAGCCAACGCCAGGACCACGCTACGGAAAGATCCGCTACGGTGTAGGCCGGAATAATGCCGTTCACCGCCGAAGCAGTGCGACGGGCATTGGTAGCATCCGTAAAATGTTCGGCCGTAAACGCCCAATTGAAACTGCTGCGAAAACGCCCCTGCGCCCAGCTCAGCCCGGTACGGAAAGTAAGGGGCGGCACCAATTCCACCTTTCGGTTGCGGATGCTGGCGTCATCAGTGTTGACGTATCGGGCATCAATCACGGAGGTATTGATGAATAGCGAAAGACGGCGCAAGGAATCTTTGGGCGCAAAAAAGTGCCAAATATTAGCCTCTGCAAAAGCCTCAATGCCAATATTGCGCGCATCAGAAATGTTGGTGCGCAGGCGATAATCATTGTACAAGGGAGGCTGGTCCGCTTTCAGCAATTGGCCGATTCGGTCGTAATATCCAAGGTAAAAAGCTGTCACATCGGCATACCACCAGGTGTTGCGGCGGGTGCGCAGCCCAAGGTCGGCGGTGTAGCCACGCTCGTCACGGATGTTGGGATCGACCCGGCCATTGGGATTGTCAATGCGCAGGTCGGTGAAATTGATCGCGCGGTAGTTTTGGGAAATATTGGCATAGAGTTCCAGTGTAGGATTTGCCTTCCAACTTGCACCCAAACCAAACAATACAAAGGAGCGACGGCGTGCCAGGTCTTCATTTTCGCGGGTTTCTGCGATCAAATTCCCAGCAAAATCGTACACCCGTTGCTGATAATACCCTTCGGCGAAGGTTTGGATGTTTTCAAACCGAACACCTGGCGTTAGGCTGAATTTTGGAGACAGCCAAAAAATGTTTTCCGCGAATACTGCATAGTTGTAGTTCGGAAAATGGAAGTCCGATTTTTCAACATTATCGGGATTAAGAAACTGAAAATCAGGGCCTTGTCCGCTGTTTGCTTCCCCTTGCCTTGCACTGGTAAAACCCCGATACACCCGAGCGCCAATGGCCAGCGCATTGTCAAACTTGCCCATTTGATACCGGTGCAACAAGCGGGTTTCGTTGCCTATATTCTCAAACGTGCCACTGATAAGGTCGCGGTTTTGCCCAAAATCGAGGTTGTTAGCAGGAGAAAGATTGCCCAATGATTGACGCGAAGCCGAGAGCCCGAACAGACGGTTGTCAATGCGGGTACGTTCAGAAATCTTGAACTCCGAGTGGAAGCAGGCAAGGTTCCAATCTACGCGGAACCAGTTTCGTTTGCGCAACGATTGTTCGGGATCTTGCTCAAATTGGGTATCCGTTAGGCCGCCAGACTGTTGTGCCAGATAACTCATTTTGGTCAACTCGATTCCAAATTCCAATCTTTCAGAGGCCCGCCAGTGTACGTCCAGATAACCATTGTTCAGTTCAAACCCCGAGTTGGGCCGCCAACCATCGCCGCGTTTGTGTTGGTAAAAGCCGTAGTAACTTACCTGACCCACCGACCCACTCACAGCATTGTAAGAGCCTAAAAAGCCCCATGCGCCCACCGTCTGCCTTGAAGTGAAGTGAAACCGCTGATGTTCAGGTGGTTGATGCATCACGAAATTGAGCATTCCTCCAAATTGGGTTCCGTATTGCAAAGAGGCCGCTCCACGTACCACTTCTATGCGCTGGAGGCTTTCGCTAGGCGGCGTGTAATAACTTTCCGGGTAGCCAAGCGCGTCGGCACTAATGTCGTAACCGTTTTGTCGGGTGTTGAAATTGCTCGTTCGGTTAGGGCTGAGGCCACGCCCGCCAATGCCAAGTTGCAGCCCGGCGCCATCGCTTTCCCAGATGTTCAGCCCAGCCACTCGGCTAAAAACCTGGCGGGGGTTGTTGGTTGACAAATTGGCGGTGATATCGCGAAGCGTGACCACTTCGCTTTTTTTTCCTTCGTACACCATCACGCCTTCCACCGATCGGAGTCGGCCAAGCCCCATGGTTTTTTGGGCTTCGCTCTCGATCGTCGCTTCGCGGAGTTCAACATTCCGAGTAGTGTCGGTTTGGGCGCAAAGTGCAGACTGGAATAATATTCCGGCTGCCAAAATGAGTGTACGCTGGAACGCCGTTCCGGCACACGCTAATTGCCGGAACAGCGTTCCGGCGTACTGGGCTTTATCCATGTTTTGTGCGACCAACCGTCGCTCAGTTTTGTCAAGTCAATGTTTGGGTCAATCAGCAATTGGCTGGGACGGGCGTTGAGGGTTACGTACACTTCGGCGCGTACTGCTGGATCGAAAACGCCTTGTTTTTCATAGTGTTGTTTCAAAAAATGGGCGAATTGCAGGATCATGTCGGGCTGCATGGCCATTTGTTTTTCCTGGTGGGGATTTAAAAATTCGCCGTTTAGCACCTCGCCTTCACGACCAGTCTTGGCATCTTTTACAAAAAAAGTTGCGGTTCCGGCTTTTTCCATCAACATCACCCGCCAGGAAAAACGATAGCCTTCTTCCGTCCAAAAAAGGTTGCCGGGGTAGAGCAGGTAACGCCAGGGAAACAGGATTTGGAAGGCGATGTGTAAGCAAAGAAGTACGGGGACAAGTGAAAAACGTTTACGAAACCTTGAAGGTTTCATAAACGTAGAGTTCTGTTGTGTCAAGAGCGCAGGTTGAACATTTAATATTGAATTATATTTAGGTCCAACCGCATAAGGTTTTAAAAATCGTAAAGGATTCAACTGTATGGAAAGTCTTTCCCAAATCCGCTCATGCCATTTTTCCGAGAAAAAAATCAAGGTGGCACCGATCATTACCAGCGGGAAAACGCCAATTTGGAACATCAAACCCGTCAGCGTATGAAATACCACGACCGTAAGATAGGCCCAGGACCGGGTGCGCGACCACGAAAGCCAGAATACAATGCTGACATCATACAGCATCCCAATCCAACTAAAGAGCCAGGGCGTGATTTCTTGTTTAAAAAGCCATCCAACAAGCGGCAACTGGTCGTTAGCAGGCACCCAGATTTTTAGGGGTAAAGCGTCCAGGAGCCAGTCGTGGTTGATTTTCCAAAGACCTGCGTAGCAATACACGATGCCCAGTTGGAGCTGGAAAATGAACACCGCCCAACGAGGGATTTGGCTTTGAAAAATAGCGGGATTGCGTAGTACATCGAGCGAAAATGCGCGGTTGGCCGGGACGAAGATCAGCAACCCACACACGATACTGACGAAGTAATAATGGTTGAGGTAATACGTCAGGTCAATAAGCTCGATATACGTAAACAACAGGAATTGCGCCACTGCCGCCAAGCGGTAAAAAAGACCCAAAACAACACACAATGAACTGACGATCAATAATCCATGCACAACGTACATGCCAGTAGCCGAAAGGGGCTCCACCCACTCGAACCCAAAATATTTGAAGTGGAATTGTGGGCAAACATAGTGGTCATCAACCCAACCCAAGTACACAAAACGCAGCGTACTGAACAACAACATCGCCCCGACAACCACGCGAAAGGTGATGAGCGGGGCGATGCCAACGGGCGCTTCTAGCCAGTTTTTGATGTTCTTCATGGTTGTCATTTTACCTGCCATAGTCCCGATAAAAGCAGGTATCACATATCACATTGATTTCATTGGCCACATTGACCACATTTTAATATCAATCCCCATCTCCACTGCTATATGTGATGGCAATGCCGAGCAGCGACGACATATCGCTTTTGAAAAAGCGGGTCATTTTGGAGAACTCCACATAAAGGGCCTCCAAAAAGGAGCTGTCGCCTGCAATTTGTTCAGAAATCGCGGGCGACTCGGGTACATTGGCCAGTGCGGATTTCAAAGCCGCCAATTGCGCTTCTGTGCTGACAATCAGGTCTTTACCGCCTTCCACATTGTCCAAATATTCCCGGAAACCGATGCCGTCCTGACCGTTTTTACTTCGACCCTGCCAGACATCCTCAATGGCGGCTACATGGGCTTTCAGCATGGTGAGGGTTTGGCCACTATAAAAGGCTTCCACCAGCTGCGGTTCTGATTGCGTTTGCCCGCTGCGTTTTCCTAAGGGTAGTCCCAGTTTGAAGTTTTTTATGGATTCGTAGCTACGCACAAACTCGTTGTAAAGTTGAGAAGTACTGCTTCCCACGTCGGTGCCGGCGTTTTGGATGAACTGAGTGCGATACGAACCATTCCACGCTGCCTGCACATCTCCCACCCGATCGTTCAGGTTTTGGCACAGTGCTGATAAATAAGCGCGGCGGGAAGAGCTGTTTGCGAATGCAGCAACAATTTCATCGTTGCTCTGATTCTTGGCAAAAATCAGGTACTCGACGGCCAAAAAACCCCGTGCATCGCGATCAAAATCGTTGAGATTCCAGGCGCCTGCGGCAATAGCTGCCTCAATCTTAGATTCGCTGGCAGGAAATGTGCCCACTTCTTCGATCAAACCTTTGCGCAACCCGTCTTCCCCGGCAGGTCCGAAATTATAAGCATTTGTGTACTGCCACTCTGTGTATGCGCTCACCCATCCGGCTTGTAGTACTTCCAGTACCTCTGTTGAAAGCACGGTGTTGAAGCCTTCTGCGACCACTTTCAGGCTGCTCAATTCAGACTGGACGCTCCCAAAAGCGGGTGCGATCAGGTTGTCTGCATAGTTGCGCAACATGGCTTCGCGGTCGAAGTTGTTGGCCGGGTCTTTCCCGTTTTTGTCGCAGCTTGCAGCGAGGACAAGTGTCAGGGAGAGTAGAAATGTGGTTTTATATGACATACTTATTATGGAATTAACGACCCTGTACGGCCACCCAGTTATTTCTAAAGTCTTCCACCTCTTGATCACTAAAGCTATATTTAGCTTTCAATTTGCTGATGACCTGGGTCAATTTCGGAAGCTCATTCAATGGATCGATCGCAAACTTATAGGAAGTCGGGACGCTGCCGGATGGAGCATTGAACAATACCAGTAACTCGTCAATTTCCGCGTCGGTGATGATCTTGTAGTCCTGCGGTATTGTGCGCCAGCCATGAATAAAACCCACACATTCGCCGTAAGCGTGCAGGGCGCTCCCTTTTTGGGCATCGGTAGGATTGGTTGCGCTCAGGGTCGAGATTACACTGTGGCAGTAGTTGATCATGGTACCGGCGTTCACTTTTTCCCAGGTTTGACGAAGGGCAAGAAGTGCTTCATCGCGTTCCTGGTTGTAGCCGTCGCCAGCGTTCAGGGCCGTTTGTAGTTTGATGAATGCGTTTTTCATCTGGAAATACAGCCCGGTGCCGTCGTTATTGTCGCGACGAGCGGCGTAGTTGGCCATGAACTTGTCGGGATTGGCTGCATTGGCAGATGTAGGCGTGTTTGGGAAATCCGGGTGTGCGCCAAAAATACGCACCAATTGGTCGGCAGTAGCCGGAGTCATCGAGCCTTTCATGAGCGAAACCGCGTGGTTGTACAATGCAGCACCAAACAATCCTTTTTCCAGCAATTGCTCGTACTCCAGTCCGTTTTCGTCAAAAAGGTAGCCGTTCAATACGCCTCCTTGACCCGTAGGGATACCCGGGGTGTAAGCCGTACCGCTGGCTTTTGCCATTTCGTCGAGCCAATTGCCCGCCCCGTCCAAGCGATCAGCATAATAACTTGTGCTGACGGTTTTCAGGCTTGGACTGTATGCGTTGAAAAGTTGTGACAAGGTTGAATAGTCGAGGACAACACCAGCAGTGCGACCTTTTTTTGCCTCTGCGACCAGTGCTTCCAACTGGCTCCGAATGGCATCTTCTGTGGTGACGTTGGCAGAAAAGGAGCTGCCGTCGTAAGCGTTTGGAATATCAAGCGGGGCTTTGTCCTTCTCACTGCAAGCGACTAAAAACAAGACTAAGCTGAGTATTGGCAGGCTTTTTTTGAAGGAGTGGAGCATAAAATCGAAATCTTTAAATTTTGTGAAGAATTAATCCAGAGAATGAAAGCCACTTGCCATTTGTGCCTTAAAGGATATTTAGAAGTGGGGGCAAATGTCTTAATCTTATTTGGATTGCATCCACATAAAACTGTAAAATTTTCCTGAAACTTTAGATTGCCTCTTTACGATAAACCAGCATAGGCACTTTTGTCACAAAGGAAAATGACTCAGAGCGGTTGGCACTGAACAGCTTGGAATACCAGGTCTGGTTAGGGTGGGTAAAAAACACAGCAATGCCTGGTTTCACTTTTTTAACCAGCTTATTCAACTGTTCTGCAAAGCTCGCATCCAAATCGAATGCTTTGAGCACAACCTGATCAAGGCTTGGATATTTTTTCCGCCACATTGCTGTCAGGGTTTTTGCTTCAAGTTTGATGGATGCCTGGTGAAAAAAGTGCGCCATGTCAACTTTAGCGCCAATAGATTTTGCAAAAGCAGAGACCATTGGCAACTCCCTATCTATATTTTCCAGGTCGGAGGCGTACAACGCTTTTTTGAGGGGGCGAAGGCGATAGGTATGGGGAACCACCAGCACAGGTACAGGCGATTTGACAATAATCTTGCTCGTATTAGTGCCAATAATTTTGAGAATCTGGCCAGCGCCCCGTGTACTGATACAAATAAATTTGACTCCATGTTGCTGAGTATACTCCAAAATGGCCTTTTCGGGGCTCAAATCTTCCACTATTACACAACGATATTTGCCCGGTTTGATCTTCGTAGGCTTAATGACCGAGGCAACAAATCGCTCTAATTTTTGCAGATGATCTTTCACCTGCTCCTGAAGTGCATCTTCCAGGCGATCCCGTTGAATCGTGGTTGGAATCAATGCTTGAAAGCAGTGAAAAAAAACCAGTTCAAAATCTCCCTGACTGGCTAGCTGTAATGCGAAACGCAAGCCAGCTTTTGAGTTTGTGGAAAGGTCAGTGGTAACGAGTATTTTATTCATGTCTGGAAGATTAACTGTTTAGCAGGGCTTCAAAATCCCGAAGGGATTGAATATCAATAGCCCCGGATGCAATCCGGGGAGCTGTAGGTGCAATGGTAGGCAACCCTGAAAGGGTTGAATGTTGCTCTAAGTTATAAATGAAGTGCAAGTTTATCAAATTCCGCTCAAGCGGTAAGTGACCGGCATCATGTTCATGGGTGACATTTTCCGCCATCGGGCAGTGCGCAATTTTGACACCATATTTTCAGACACAAAAAAAGCGAGCCATCACCGCTAAAAACGGGATAACTCGCTAAATATGTTTGTGCAAAGTGTTCTAAATCAGTAGCAGTTGGCGGTTTTACCCGCCGTAGTTTTCCCGCCTGCCAAGCCATGGTGGGCACGAACGAAGGCAGTAGCAGCAACTACAGCGAAATGTGCTTAAAGCCCGAAACCGTAAGATCCTTATTCAAGGAGCGGAGGTATTGGTCCACTGTTTGGTCGTTGTTCTTCACGAATTTTTGGCTGAGCAATGTGCTCTCCTGGAAGAACTTATTGAGGCGGCCCAACGCGATCTTTTCGAGCATGTCTTCGGCTTTGCCTTCGTTGCGCGCCAATTCTTTCCCGATCTCGATTTCTTTTTCAACGATCTTCGGATCCACGTCATCCCGGCTTACCGACACAGGGCTCATTGCAGCGATCTGCATGGCCACGTCGCGGCCGGCTTGCTCAAATTCATTGCCGCTTTTGTTGAGTGCCACAGCCACCGAGCGCTTGTTGTTCGAGTGGTTGTAGATCAGGATTTGTGCGCCAGTGATTGGCTCGTAGCGGCCAATCTCTATTTTCTCGCCAATTACACCCACCTGTTCGCCCACTTTTTCACCGATGGTCACCGAGCCTTCAAAAGGAAGGGCAAGGAGTGCTTCGAGCGAGGCGGGGAATTTTTCGAGGGCGATGTCCGCGAATTTATTGGTGAGGGCGATAAAGCCTTCGTTGCGGGCAGCGAAGTCCGTTTCGCAGTTGAGCGCCAACACAACAGCACGGGTTTGGTCAGCATTTGTCTTGGCAATTACCACCCCTTCTTTGGCCTCGCGGTCTTCGCGTTTGGCGGCTTTAGCAATACCTTTTTTACGAAGCCAGTCTTGGGCTGCTTCGGTGTCGCCGTTGGATTCTTCCAGGGCTTTTTTACAGTCCATCATGCCTGCGCCAGTCAATTCGCGCAGTTTTGAAATATCGGCAGCAGAAACTTTTGTCATATTAATGAATGTGGTCAATGTGAATAATGTGGTCAATGTGGCAAATGTTTTCAATGTGGCAAATGTGGTCAATGTGTTGAATTAATCACATTGACCACATTTGCCACATTAATCACATTATTTATGCTTCGGCGGCCACTGGAGCATCAGCACCTTCTTTCTCGTCGCCCTTGGCAGATTTGCGCTCTTCCAATCCTTCGCGGATGGCCGAAACGAGGTAGTTGGTGATGTAGGAGATGGATTTTGAAGCGTCATCGTTGCTGGGGATAGCAAAATCTACCAGTGTTGGATCAGAGTTGGTATCCACCATGCCAAAAGTCTTGACATTCAACTTTTTAGCCTCCGCGAGTGCAAGGTGTTCGTGGTGAATGTCCACAATAAACACCGCTGAAGGAAGGCGGTTAAGTTGCTCGATACCACCAAAGTGCTTGGTCATTTTGATGTGTTCGCGACCAAACATCAGGCGTTCTTTTTTGGTGATGCTGGTGAGCGTGGTGTCCGCCAAAATGCGCTCGATGTGCTGCATTTTCTTCACCGATTTGCGGATGGTGGCGAAGTTGGTCATCATACCTCCCAACCAGCGCTCGGTTACGAAAGGCATGCCGACACTTTCGGCTGCTTTTTGCACGATATCGCGGGCTTGCTTTTTGGTAGCGACGAACATGATTTTCTTGCCGCTTTTGGCCATCGCTTTCATAGCCATTGCCGAACGCTCCAGCATATCGGCGGTCCGATTAAGGTCAATGATGTGGACACCCTTGTGCTCCATGAAGATGTACGGAGTCATCTTGGGATTCCATTTTTTGCGCAAGTGGCCGAAGTGGCAGCCGGCGTCGAGGAGTTCCTTATATGTAGGCTTCTGCATGAGAAGTTATAAGTTATGAGTTATGAGTTATAAACGCTGAGACCATTTGAAAAGCCATCCCAAACGAGGGGATGAGGAGGTGTTTAGCGCTTAGAGAACTGGAAGTTCTTACGTGCTTTTGGCTTACCGTATTTCTTACGTTCTACGGCGCGGCTGTCACGCGTGAGGAATTTCCGAACTTTCAAAGGAGAGCGGAACTCTTCGTTGAGCTTTACCAAAGCGCGGCTCAAGCCCATGCGCACGGCTTCCGATTGGCCTTTATAGCCACCACCACGCACGTTCACTTTCAAGTCATAGGCATTTTCGATGCCTACTACTGCAAAAGGATCGGTCACGTTGTGCTGCACGTGCATTTGTGGGAAGTACTCACGGTAATCTTTGCCATTCACCGTGATCTTGCCTTCCCCTTTCATCAAATAAACGCGGGCAACTGCGGTTTTCCGACGGCCCACGGCATTTATCATTTCCATATCAAAAATGTGAGAATGTGGTCCTCGCCTTCGCGCTTCGCGCTATGGCGGGTAAAAATGTGATGAAATGTGGTCAATGTGTTGCCCGCCGTAGCCGATGCGTAGGCGGAGTCACGTTGATCCCATTATTAATCATTACCCAGATTAAGGTTAAGTACTTCTGGTTTTTGTGCGGCATGGGGGTGATTGGCCCCTTTGTACACAAACATTTTCTTGTACATGGCACGGCCCAATTTGGTCTTGGGCAGCATGCCTTTCACAGCGATTTCCACGATACGCTCCGGGAACTTGGTGCGCATCACGTCTGCAACAACCACTTTCAAACCACCTGGGTGATGCGAGTGGTGTTTGTATTCTTTCAAGTCCCATTTTTTGCCGGTGAAGCGAATCTTTTCAGCATTGATCACGATGACATAGTCGCCCGTGTCGGCATGGGGGGTGTAAGACGGCTTGTTCTTTCCGCGCAAGATAGAAGCGATTTCAGCGCACATACGACCCGTGACCTGGTTTTCAGCGTCAATGATGTACCACTTGTGCTCCGCTTTTTCTTTGCTGACGGAAACCGTCCGATAGCTCAGTGTATCCATTTTTTTGTAAAAATTTGTAGCGTTTGAAAGGGGCTTGTAAACCCCGGAGGTTTTCAAAAACCTGCGGGGTTTGGAACACCCTTTCCTCAAAGAGGGCGCAAATGTAAAACGACCCTTCACACTGTGCAAGGGTGCGTGAAAAGTTTTTTGTACAACTTTATCTAACTGCCTGATAATCACTTGAAATATTGCCCAAATATTTTTTGTTGAAAAAATGCTTGAGCGGGTTTTTAAATGAAAATCAACGTTTTGCGAGAGATTGAGGCATTTATATAATTTGACACGTTGGGTTGGGGCGTGTCGCCTATTTTTGCGCGCTAACTAGGGGTTCTGTCAAAAGTCGGAAGCTGTGAATGATTGATTTTTCACCAATTCATGTTTTGACTTCGCGAAATTTAACTTCCCGAAAGTTCTAAACTTTCGGGAAGTTCGGCATTACAAGAAATTAAATTTTGCGTTCGAGGGTAACATGTATCCTTCTCCGACTTTTGACACAACCCTAAAACCCACCACCATGTACAAAACACTTCTCTTTTTTACCCGCCGAAACCTTTTTACCCGCCCTAGCCTGACAGGCTGGAGCGTAGGCGGGTCTCGCCCTAGCCCTTTTATCCCCCAAGCCCCAGCACACGGAATCTGCTTACTGCTTGCCCTTGCAGCTCCTCCTCCTGCTCACCGCCAGCACCGACAAAACCGCCAAACTCTGGGACATAGCTTCGGGCAGCCTGCTCCGCACATTCCGACCTCCCATCGGCGAAGGCAAGGAAGGGATGTTCTTCGCGGCAGTGCGCTTACCCGATGAGCGGCTGGAACAATTAGTAGAGCAAGCAAGGGCGTTTGTGAGCACGATGCAGCCAAAGTAATGGAACCTTCGATTGGTTGCTCTTTTTTTAAACCCTTTCCATGTGAGCGGGTTTTCTATTTTTGAGCCTGAAAATGCTCCATCACTTTGGACTTTATTCCCGCTTAAGAAGCCAAAACTGTTTGTAAATGAAGCTTTTGATTCCGTTTTTACTGTCCACGCTTTTTCTTTTTTCATGCGGAAAAACCGACAAAAACGCTGGCGATCCCAACGGCACTCCTCCTGCGAAAGGTGCGGCACTCAGCGTCACTTCTGTGGAAGGATTTGTGGCAAAACCTAGTGTACTCACCGAGCGGGTAACTGCCAACGGCAACCTGTTGCCTGCCGAAGAAACCGAACTGCATCCCGAAGTTTCGGGGCGTGTTGTGCAACTCAATCTGCCCGAAGGACGCCTGGTGCGTAAGGGCGATTTGCTCCTGAAAATCTTTGATGACGACCTTAAAACCCAACTCCGCAAACTTGAAACGCAACTCAAACAGGCGGAAATTACGGAACAACGTCTCGCTGAACTGCTCAAAGTGAAGGGCGTGAGCCAGCAGGAATACGACCTCGCTGTGCTGCAAACCCAAACTTTTCGTGCAGATATTGAATTGCTGCGCGTCAACATCAGCAAGACCGAACTCCGTGCGCCTTACGATGGTATTCTGGGGTTGCGGCGTATCAGTCCGGGGGCTTACGTCACGCCGGCCACGGCCATCACCACGCTCCGTTCGGCTTCGGCGCTCAAGCTCGATTTTGCAGTGCCAGAAAAATACAGTCAGCAACTCCGCATTGGTCAGCCCTTGGAGTTTAAGGTAGAAGGGAGCGAGGCCAGGCATAAGGCAACGGTGCAAGCCACCGAACAACGGATTGCGGAAGGCTCTCGCGACCTGCAAGTGCGCGCCACAGTAGCCAACAGCAAGGGTCTTTTGCCCGGCGCTTTTGCCGAAGTCAGCCTTGCACTCGGCAATAACGCCTCGGCATTACTCATTCCAAATCAAGCGATTATCCCGCAGGCCCGCGACAAAAAAGTGATCCTTTGCAAGGGTGGGAAAGCGAAATTTGTGGTGGTAAAAACGGGGGTTCGCCAAGCGGGCATGATAGAAATTACGGAAGGCATTCAAGCCGGCGATACGGTTTGTACCACAGGTATTTTGTTTCTTCGCCCCGATGCAAGCGTTACGTTTTCAAAAGTGGAATAACTGGACTTTGGACTTTGGGACGTTAGACATTGGACTTGGGGACATTAGACTTTAAACGCGGTATTGTCCAAAGTCCAAAGTCTAAGAGTCCAACGTCCAACCGTCCAACAGTCAAAAGTCCAACAGTCCAAAGTCTAAATATGATACAATCCTATTTCCAAGCAGAAAAACTGGGCGGATTTATCGCAATGGCGATTGGTATCGCGGCCTGTGCCATAGGTGGCGGGGTTTTGCTTAGTGCAGGTGCTCCATTTTACACGGGTCTTTCTATTCCGCTGGTGGTGATCGGCATTGTACAAATCATGGTGGGTGCTACGGTGGCCCGGCGCAGTGACTTTCAAGCTGATGATTTGGAAAAATTGAGGGCTGACTCACCGGCTGAGTTTCGCAAACTGGAATCAGCACGTATGGAGGCCGTTTTGCGCAACTTTGTTCGGATCAAATGGCTGGAAGCCGGTTTCATTGTCCTTGGTTTGGCCATTATCCTGCTTAACAAAGAAGTTAATTTTACCAAAGGTTTGGGCGCGGGCTTGCTTGCACAAGGCTCAATCATGCTTTTGTTCGATTTTTTTGCAGAAAAGCGCGGAAAGGAATATGCGGCGTTTGTTAACAACCAGTGATCAATTCACTATGATTCAAAATCACCAACCCTGTATCTTTGTAAAAAAATAGATGCTTATGACCGCTATATTAGAATCTCGAAAATTGCGAATCGTAGACTATTTGGCCGACTTGGATGACGAAGCACTTGTCTTTCAAATTGAAAACCTGCTTTTCCCGGTCAATAATTGGTGGGAAGTTATCAGCGACGAGGAAAGATCTTCCATCCTTAGGGGTATTGACGATGCTGATCATGGCAGAAAAGTCGAGTTCAACGGTTTTATAGCCCAACTCCGCCAGTCCTATGCGAATCGAGATAACGGATGAAGCCCAATGGCAACTTACTCGAATCGCTGACTATCTAAATGCTGAATGGTCTTCACGGGTGCGCGACAATTTTTTGGACAAAGTAGAAACCGCTATCCGCACCATTAGCCAATTGCCTTTTGCCTTTTCTGAGGCACCCGATTTGCCAGGAGTACGTCGTTGTGTGGCACATAAACACACTTCCATTTATTATCGGGTCAATACCGATGAAATCGAAATTTTGGCATTTTGGGATAACCGACAAGACCTTTGGTCAGTATAAAATCAGCCTTCTCTCACCCTACCTCACCTCTCACCCTTGTACTTAACCAACCGTTTCTTTTGGCTCTTTGGCGCATCGGCGGCGATGTTCGCGATGGCTTATCCGTTTGCGTGGCTGTTCCCATTCGCACAGACGGCGTTTGTAGGGTTTTTAGGGCTTGCGATTACGGATTGGATGCTGCTTTTTTTGAGAAAGCCCAAAGTGGTTTGCAAGCGGGAACTCAATCCCGTTTTTTCCCTTTCCGACCCTAACCTGGTGAAATTGTTTGTGGAAAATCAGGGAAATATCCACTTGAATCTCAGCATTGCCGACGAACTTCCTGTACAGTTTCAAAAGCGCGATTTTGAAGTGAAAATCGCTTTGCCAACTGGTCAGCCGTATATCGCCGAAAACAAACTGGTGCCGCATACTCGCGGTGTTTATTCGTTTGGAAATATCAACGTTTTTGCCTCCACACAACTCGGCCTGGTGGAACGCCGACTCATTTTCAAACAGCCGCAGGATGTGGACGTGTACCCCAGCATCATCCAAATGAAACGCTACGAACTCCGGGCCATGCGCCACATCGCACACGACACGGGTATCAAAAAAATGCGTCGCATTGGTCATTCCTACGAATTCGAGCAGATCAAAAACTATGTGCAGGGCGACGATTTTCGCAGCATCAACTGGAAGGCCAGCAGTCGCCGTGCCACCCTCATGGTGAACCAATATGAGGACGAGCGCAGTCAGCAGGTGTATTGCATCGTGGACAAAAGCCGCGCCATGCGCATGCCTTTTGAAGGGATGAGCCTGATGGATTACGCCATCAACACCGCTTTGGCAATCAGCAATATCATCCTGAAAAAACAGGACAAAGCAGGGCTGCTTACCTTCTCGGATGTGATGGGCGCAACCCTCAAAGCCGAGCGCGACACCGGGCAACTCAACCGAATACTGGAAAGCCTTTACCGCGAGAAAGAGCGCCCCGGTGAATCCAATTACGAGCTGCTTTACGAGGCGGTTCGGCGGCTCATCGGCGCGCGCTCACTGCTGATTTTGTTCAGCAATTTTGAGAGCAGTTATGCACTGGAACGCGCCTTGCCTACTTTGCGAAGGCTGAGCCGCGCCCATTTGATGGTGGTAGTTTTTTTTGAAAACACCGAAATCCGCAAACGCTCCGTCGAAGACGTACACACCACCGCCGACGTGTATCGTCAAGCGGTGGCAAGGCAATTCCTGCAAGACAAACGGGAAATGGTGACCAGGCTCCGCCAATATGGCATTCAGGCCGTACTGACTAAACCTCAAGACTTGACGTTGAACACCATCAACAAATATTTGGAGCTGAAATCGAGGGGGTTGATTTGAGAAAGGGGTAAGATAATTGCTGTTGAACGATATCTTATAACATCGTAATTTTTCTAAAACCCTGTTTATTTTATGAGCCTTTTTGATAGAATTGTAAACGTCTATTTTTGGATCAAATTCTTCCTTTCTCCTTTTGTAATTGGTTTGCTGTTGGCAGCATTTTTATGGTTCAAGTATGACAATTTATATTGCCGTATTGGTTCAATGGTATGCTTATCAGCAGGCATCATCGTCGGCATTCGTTTTGCGGAAAACATGCGAAAAAATTATGGGTATGGCCTAAATCCGGAAGAAAACGAGGTGTTTGATGGCTATCTGAATGAGGAAAAGAAAGACCCTTTGGTTTAAAACATCTCCCTTTTTTAAACAACCCAATACCCTCAATTACCTCGTAGAATCAAGTATACAATGGACATCAAAAAAATCCCCTCCCCCTGTTTCGTGCTCGAAGAGTCGCGTTTGCGCAAGAACCTGGAAATTATTGATCGCGTACAGCAAGAGGCGGGCGTGAAAATTATCCTGGCTTTCAAGGGCTTTGCCATGTGGAGCGCGTTCCCGATTGTACGGGAATATGTGGACGGCGCAACGGCCTCCTCGCTCCACGAAGCCCGGCTTTGTTACGAGGAAATGAAAACCGAGTCGCACACGTATGCCGTGGCGTATATTCCCAGAGAATTTGGCAAAATCCTTGACTATTCCAGCCATATTACCTTTAATTCCATTGCGCAATGGCGGAAATACCAAAAACGAGTATTGAATTTTGTAGAGAAAGTCAGCCCAGGCATACGCGTCAACCCAGGCTGGTCGCCCGTTGGCACGGCCTTATACAATCCTGCTTCAGCAGGCTCTCGCTTGGGTGAGCCAGTGGAAAATTTTACGGGTAAAATGCCAGAAGGCATTGAAGGCCTTCACTTCCACGTGCTGTGCGAAAGTTCCAGTCAGGACCTGGAAAAAGTGCTCGAACACTTTGAAAAACAATTTGGGATATTCCTGCCCCAATTGCGCTGGGTCAATTTTGGCGGGGGCCACTTAATGACCCGCAAAGGATATGATGTACCCCATTTGATCTCCGTTTTGAAAGCGTTTCGGAAGCGCTGGCCGCATTTGCAGGTCATACTCGAACCGGGCAGCGCCTTTGCCTGGGAAACTGGAGTGCTGGTAGCCACCGTACTCGACATTGTGAAAAACGGGGGCGTACGCACGGCTATTCTCGATGTATCGTTTACTGCCCACATGCCTGATACCTTGGAGATGCCTTATCGCCCACAAATCAGGGGCGCAAAAGAAAAAGTGGAAAAAGGCGACAAAAACGTGTTTCGTCTGGGAGGGGTAAGTTGCCTGAGCGGAGATTTTATGGAGGCGTACGCATTTGCCGAACCTTTGAAAATCGGTCAAAAAATCGTGTTTGAAGACATGATTCACTATACAATGGTGAAAACCTCGACGTTCAACGGTGTGACCCACCCAAGCATCGCAATCTTACGTCCCGATGGCAAGTTGGACATTGTGCGACGCTTTGGGTATCGGGACTATAAGAACAGGCTTTCTTGACTATTTTTGCACCCTTCAAGCTGTCTTTCTTCACTTTGTCACAATGGACGCCAAAGCATAAAATATTGATCTCCAAGAATATTTTGTGAAACTTTGTGTCCTTACTGTGGAACAATTTTGACCATTCCCTAACTGATATGCACAAAAGACTTTCTCTCCCCCTTGCCCTTGCCATCACCATGGGCATCGCACTTTGGTCGGCTTGCAAAAAGTCCGACTTCGAAAATGTGGAGCTCGGCGACCACACTGCTGAATTTGCCTTCCCCTTGTTCACCACTGATTTGCTGTTGAAAGACCTGCTTTTCAACCTGTTGAACGACACACTTTCCACCGACACGATTTTCGTGAACCCCGACAATACCATGACGCTCTTTTATTCGGGCGACGTGGCGGAAAAACCGGCGAGCGACATTTTCAAGTTTCTGGAAAATCCAGCGCCCATACCCTTGTTTGATTCGGTCGTTGTCAACCCCATTTCTGCACCCGGCGGGGTCACCATTCGTGTAGCGGACATTCTTTCGGGCAACATTGGGTTTGTGTTGAACAACACCACCCCCGATACACTTACAGGCTATTTTGAAGTGTCACAAATGACCCTTCAGGGTGTAACTTTTAAGGTGCCTTTCAGCGTTCCGCCCAATGTCACGTGGAATTCTGGCGCCATCAGCCTCGCTGGATATCATCTGGAATCGAGCAGCAACACCCTGACGTTCAAGTACTTTGCTTATCGGCCTGATGGTGTTCGTGTGCAAATTCCAAACCCTGGGCTATTTGATGTGTTCGCCATCACCATAGGCCTGAAATTTACCTATGTGGAAGGCTACTGGGGTTTCCAATGGTACAAGCTCACCCGAGATACCATTGAAATTGACATCAACCAAACGGAGCTAAAGGGTGACTTGAAGGTGAAAAACCCAAAGGTGACCATGCGTATCAGCAACTCCTGGGGCTTCCCTACCCGTGGGCAAATTAAATATCTCAGTTTCATCGGCCAGAATGACGAGGAAATACCGCTCTTAAGTACGGGTGTTTTTGAGCATGACAGTTTTGATTACAAGGATTTCGCCTACCCTTCCTGGGTTTTGGGAGAAGTTGGTCAGACAAAATTTACAGACATCACGTTGGATTCCGCCAATTCCAATATTGACAGCATTTTCAACAGCCAACCAACCCGCCTAATTTATGAAGTGGATGGCATCAGCAATGCCCAACTTGACCCCAGCCTCATTGGCTTTATTACAGACAAAAGCACGATCAAACTCCAACTCCGGGTAGAACTTGTGCTCGAAGGCACGGTCAGGAACTTTGGCGCAGAGCAAACCATGAACCTTGATTTTGGGGAATTTGGAAGTCTTGACTCGGCGAAAGTCGAAGAGGTTGAGTTCAAACTTGTCACTGAAAATGGCGCGCCCATTTCCTCCACGGTACAGATTTATTTCCGCGATAGTTTGGAGAACTACGTTGACTCACTATTCCTCGGCGGACCAAAAGAAGTCATCCGCGCTGCGCCGATTAACGGCAACGGCGTGGCCACGGGCGTCACCCGCACCGAAGAATTTATTAAAATGTCGGCTGCAAGATTTGACCTTATAAGCAAATCCAAAGATGCATTCCTCAAAACCTCTTTCACTACTGCGAATGGCGGCAACACATTCGTAAAACTCCTGGCCACCGACAAAATCGTAGTGAAAATGGGGATTATCGTAAAGAAGAGATTGTAGTGCTAAATTCATTTCGCCCCACTTATTTAAACAAGAACATCCATGCTTTTTAAAGATATTTCATTGAAAATCAAACTTGTGGGCAGTTTGCTGCTGCTATTTCTTTTAAACCTCCATGTTTCTGCCCAGCAAGAACTGATGCTGCACGCCCTCCCTGATGTGTGGCACAGCAGTTCCACTAACCCCGCGTTTTTCCCTGAAAACAAGATTATCGCCGTCGGACTGCCCGGCATTGGTTTAGACGCGGCGCATTCAGGTGATATTTCGTACAAGGATATTTTTGTCAAAGAAGGGGATCGTACAAAAATTGACTTTTCCAAGGCGCTTGACAAACTGGATCCCACCAACACCGTTCAATTTGAACAACGCATCGAAACGGTGTCGTTCGGTATTCGCTTGCCCGGTAAAATCTGGCTTCAGGCGGGACATTCCAATCGGCTCAGTGGGTCCATCATTTACCCAAATACCTTGCCGACGCTTATTTGGGAAGGCAACGAGCAATACATAGGCCAGACCGTGGACATCGCCATGCAAACCAACATTTCCGACTGGAACGAATGGAGCGTGGGCCTTGCCAAGGGATTTGGCAAACTCCGCTTAGGTGTCCGGGGCAAATACCTTACCGGCACAAGCGCACTCCTTACCGACGATGCGCACCGAACGGCAACCATTACCACCAGCAACGATATTTACCAACTTTCGCTCGCAACCGATTATGGTTTTCATGCAGCCTCACTTATCTCAGCCATTGATACTGCGGGCTTGGGTTTTGACATAAGCTTAGGAGAATTGAAAGGGGCGGCCTTTTCTAAAAACAGAGGTTTTGCCTTCGATCTTGGTGCACAATTCAAAGTAACCGATCTAATTACGGTTGATGTCGCTTTGCTTGACATAGGTGGCAAAATCAAGTGGACTGAAAAATCCAACTATTTTATCAGTCAGGGCGAATACGAATACACAGGTGCAACGCTGCCCGGCGCTGATATCATCAATGGTTCGGACAGCCTTGATTTTTCAACCAAGCTTGACACACTGAACGATATTTTCAAGTTCCAAAAAACGCCAAAGGAATTTGAAACCACCTTGCCTTTGCGCGGTTACGCTGGCGGGACTTTTGCATTGACCAATCGGTGGTCGTTTGGTTTAGGCGCGTATTTCCAAAAACGTGCAGAAGAAAAAGCCTCCGTTGCGGTAGGTGTCAATGCGCGTTGTAAATTGCTCAAATGGATTTCGCTCGGCGCGATGTACAGTGTGAACGAACGCTCTGCCGCCAATCTTGGCTTTCACCTCGTTCTTAAACCCGGCCCTGTACAGCTCTACTTTGCTTCCGACAATTTGCTCAATGCCTTCTCGGTAAAAAGCAGTCCGGCGGTGAATTTGCGGACTGGGCTGAGCCTTATTTTTTAGTTGGCGGTAGCAGTTGGCAGTAGCAGTCATTTGAATCTGCTCGCTGCCAACTGCCACTGCCACTGCCAACTGCCAACTGCCAACTGCCAACTGCCAACTGCCAACTGCCAACTAAAATGCCGCTCCTCCCCAAATCCTCCTATCCAGGCCCACCTTTTTTGCAACGTGGCGGACACCTGCAATCCATACTCCCAGGCCTTTTTCGTCGAGTCAAAGGGGTTGATTATCAAAGAGAAAGAATTGAAACGCCTGATGGGGACTTCCTTGATCTGGACTGGTTGCGCAAGCCAACGTCGAGTAAGCGCCTCGTGATTGTGTCGCATGGGTTGGAAAGCAATTCAAGCGCATCCTACTGCCTAGGCACAGCCAAACTTTTCTCCCAAAATGGCTGGGAGGCATTGGCCTGGAACTGTCGTTCGTGTTCTGGGGAGATGAATCGCAAATTCCGAATGTATCATCATGGCGACACCGAGGATATTTCAGCCGTCGTGAACCATGCGCTGGCGACAGGGCACTACGAGACCGTGGCGCTCGTGGGTTTCAGCATGGGCGGCAACATTACGCTCAAATATGTGGGAACGGGTGGAGAGCGCTTGCCCCCTCAAGTCCGGGCTGCGGTGGCGTTTTCTGCGCCCTGCGATATCCGCGCCGGGTCAGATGTACTCGACCGTTGGGAAAACTGGATTTACAAAACACGCTTCATGGCTTTTTTGAAAAAGAAAATCCGCCAAAAAGCGCTGCAATTCCCTGGTCGGCTGGATGTTTCAAAATTGAAACAAATAAAGCGTTGGTACGATTTTGATGAACATTTTAGCGCGCCTATCTGCGGGTTCGCTTCTGCGGATGAGTTTCACCAGCAAGCTTCAGCCAAGAATTTTGTGGCGGGAACGCGCATCCCAACTTTGCTGGTGAGCGCGTTGAATGATCCTATTCTTACACCGGAATGTTTCCCCGTGGAGATTGCACGAGACCACCCTTTTCTGCATTTGGAGTTGACTTCCGGAGGTGGCCATTGTGGGTTTCAGGTGCGAGGTAGTGGGGAGTTTTCCTGGGCAGAGCGGAGGGCGCTGGCGTTTGTGGAGGGGGTTATAAATATCCCTTCACGCTTTCCACGGCCTCCTTCAATCCTCCCGCTTCCGTCCCTCCAGCCGTAGCAAAGCCCGGCTGACCGCCACCGCCACCTTTCAGGAACTTTTGGGCCAATTCACGGACAATGGTACCCGCATTCAACCCCTTCTCTTTCACCAGGTTATCGCTGATTTTTATGCTCAGTGAAGGCTTTCCGTCGGCGGAAATTGTGCCAAAGACTATGACTGCATTTCCGACTTCGCGCTCAAGTTCGACCGCCAGATTTTTCACGGCGTTGGCATCGCTGATCGGCAGGATTTCAGCCAGATACTTCACTTCGTTCAGATTGACAAACTTGGAGCGCAGACCTTCGCGAAGCCCATTGGCTTGCTCCTGAACCATGCGTTCAAGGGCTTTTTGCAATTGCTTGTTTTCTTCCTGTAAAGCCACGATGCCTTTGGTCAAATCCTTGGCTTTTAACACATTTTTGATGGATGCGATTTCATTCTCAAGGCTTGAAACGTACTGTTCGGCTCCTTTAGCCGTCACGGCTTCAATGCGACGCACCCCTGCAGCAATGGCCGTTTCGGCAGTGATTTTGAAATAACCGATTTGGCCTGTGTGCTGTACGTGGCAGCCGCCGCAGAGTTCGCGGGAGTAGCTCGGATCGAAAGTGATCATGCGCACCGACTCGCCGTATTTTTCTCCAAAAAGCATCATTGCGCCAGCCTTTTGGGCTTCTTCGATGGGCAGGTTGCGGGCTTCTTCGAGGGCAATGTTTTCGCGGATTTTCTGGTTCACGATACGCTCGATTTCAGCCAATTCGCCATCACTCAATTTCTGAAAATGCTGAAAGTCAAAACGAAGCGTTTCCTCATTAAGGAACGAACCTTTCTGCTGCACGTGCGTACCCAGCACCGAGCGTAGGGCCGCATGGAGCAGGTGCGTAGCCGAGTGGTTGGCCTCGGTAAGACGGCGTTTAGATTCGTCCACCTCACACCGAACGGTGTTGTCGTCTATCTGCTCCGGCAATTTTTCTACTATGTGATAAATAAGGGTGTTTTCCTTTTTGGTGTCCAGCACACGAACGCGTTCTTGTCCGATACTTTCTGAGCCAAAAATCATCCAGCCCGTATCGCCCACTTGTCCGCCACCTTCCGGGTAAAACGGGGTGCGATTCAGCACAATTTGGTATTGAACATCCCCCTTGGCAGTCACGGCGCGGTATTTGGAAACATGGGATTTTCGGGTTTCCAATTGATCATACCCTACAAATTCAACCTCTCCCCGGCCCCCTCCTTCAGCGGGGGAGTCACGGAGTACCATCCAGTCGCCCACTTGCTTCACAGCGTCTTTGCGGGAGCGGTCTTTTTGTTCCTGAAGGGCAATTTTGAAACCAGATTCATCCACGCTCCATCCCTTTTCTTTTGCCAGCAAAGCCGTCAAGTCATAAGGGAAACCAAAGGTGTCATAGAGCTCAAAAGCCTGAGCGCCACCGACGGTTTTGTTTTTAACTTCAATAGTTTCAAAGCGCTTCAAGCCCGATTCCAGGGTGCGCAGGAAACCTTTTTCTTCTTCCAAAATCACTTTGGAGACGAAGTCTATCTGTGCTTTCAATTCGGGGAATACATCATGGAATTCCTCCGCCAAAATCGGCGCCATGCGGTACATCACAGGCTCTTTGATATTCAGCACGGAGTAATAATAGCGCACTGCCCGGCGCAAAATGCGGCGGATCACGTAGCCCGCACCACCATTGTCGGGCATTTGCCCGTCAGCGATGGCAAATGACACGGCCCGCAAGTGGTCAGAAACCACACGCATGGCGATGTCCGTTTTTAACGCGGGAGAATCACTTCCCGGATAAACGTCTTGATAGGTGTGCCCGGAAAGGTTGCCCAAAAAGTCAAACAACGGCTTCCAGAGGTCGGTATCATAATTGGAACGAGCGTCTTGTACTGCACGGCAAAGTCGCTCGAAGCCCATGCCTGTGTCCACGCTTTTAGCCGGGAGTTCTTCCAAAGAGCCGTCGGCTTTGCGGTTGAACTGCATGAACACATTGTTCCAGACCTCAATCACATTCGGGTCGTCGGCATTCACAAGGTCGCGGCCATCTGTTTTTGCGCGTTCGGCATCGGAACGCAGGTCAACGTGTATTTCGGAGCAGGGCCCACAGGGTCCCTGGTCGCCCATTTCCCAAAAATTTTCTTTTTTGCCAAATTTGAGGATGCGGTCTTCGGGCAACATGGTTCTCCAAACATCGTAGGCTTCCTGATCAAAAGGGACCTTTTCGGCTTCATTTCCCTCAAAAATGGACACATAGAGCCGGTCTTTCGGGATTTTGTAAATATCAGTCAGGAGTTCCCATGACCATGCGAGCGCGTCTTTTTTGAAATAATCGCCAAACGACCAGTTGCCCAACATTTCGAACATGGTGTGGTGGTAGCCATCCATACCGACGTCTTCGAGGTCGTTGTGTTTGCCGCTCACGCGAAGGCATTTTTGGGTATCGGCGATGCGTTTCGAGGGTGGAGCCTGGTTGCCCAGAAAAAAATCTTTCAGCGGCGCCATTCCCGAGTTGATGAACATGAGCGTGGGATCGCTTTTCGCCACCATGGGCGCAGAGGGGATGATTTTATGGCCTTTGGAAGCGAAAAAATCGAGAAATTGGCGGCGGATGTCGCGGGATGTCATAGTTGTCGGGAACTGTAAAAGAACCGCAAAAGTAGCACCCTTCGCGCTATGTTCAAAAGGAGTTTGAGTACAACTGGGTTTACAAAAAAATCCCGCCCACTAAAATCCCAGAAATTCTACCTTCGCCACGGCCCTTTTTACCCGCCGAAGCCTATTTATCTGCCGTAGTTTTAACGAAGGAAGTGGCGAAGGCGGGTTCCCACCACACAGATCTTGATTTTGCAAAGCAGCAATGTTTTGCTTTGTTGGTATGCCCGCTTATGGTTTTACATTTTGCGGTTTAAAATTTTACGGTTTTATATTTTTCAACATTCATGAAGACCCGTACCCTCTTCCTTGCCCTCATCGCTGTTTTGCTCGGCGTGTGGTTTTTTGCCTCAAAATCAGACAGTTCTGCTATCGCTATTGCCCGGCCCAACGACCCCTGGGTGTTTCGCTCCGTGTTGGACAAACAGCCGCGAATGATCACTTTCGCGCTCAATGAACACATGTGGGCCTCCTATTCCACCGACTCCTGCTCGCTGTATAAGGTTTGGTCGGGCAGCACCGATTTCACCGGGGCAGTATACAATATGCGCCACGGCCCGCAGCCGATGAGCGTCGGAGCGGCCTGGTTCGAGAATGCCCACCAGCAGCCCTGGAGCGTCACGCACGGTGGTAAAACCGAAAGTCCGCGCACGGATTACAAGGGCCATCGCTACACCAAAGACGGCCATGCTGAACTTATGTACGACCTCGTGCTAGCCGATGGACAGCGCATTCGAATCAACGAGCGGCCTGAGTACTTCGAGCGCGAACGTCAGCACGGATTCGAGCGCACATTCACACTGGAAAACGCACCTTCCGGCACAAGCATTTCTTTGAAAACCAACGCCGCCTCAATCGCAGCTGCCTCCAACATCGAAACAGATGGCGCCTGGAAACAAACCGGGTCGAAGACAATTCAAACCGACGACGATTTGCAGGCCCTTGAAGTGGAAGGCGAACTGACGCTAAAATCCAGCGGACGCACCAGTTTTCGCACGATGTTCGTCAATAGACCCCTGACAACCAATCCTTTCGATGCAGAACGGTATGCCCAAGAATCCGGCGAATCTGAAGGCAAACCCATTAGTCCTGGCGAAAAATTAATGGCCAAAAGTGATTGCCGCACTTGCCACAACGCTGCAGTACAAACCATCGGCCCTAGCTACAGGCAGATATCCGAACGTTATAAAAGCACACCTGAAAACCTCGAGCTGCTCACACAAAAAGTGATGAAAGGTGGCACAGGCGAGTGGGGCGCAGCGGCCATGAGCGCCCACCCCGACCTCCAGCCAGAAGACGCAAAAGCAATGGTGCACTATGTCCTCTCGCTTGATGAGGGCGAAGACGATGGCGAAGGCGGTGGAGCCGCCAAAAGCCTTGCTGAAATCCCTGACAAACAATGGCTCAAGGCGGATAAATCGGTGGGCGATAATGACCTGTCGCCTGGCCTTTTGGTTAAAGTATGGGCTTCCGAAAAACCCATGGGTCTGTTGGCCGATATCAACCTGAACGCAAAGCCCTCATTAGTGGCTACTGCATCGAAAATGCAGGCAGAGGGCTCCGAATTTGGCGATTTCAAAGACCATTTTGGCCTACAAGCCACCGGGTATCTTTTTTTAGAAAAGGACGACAATGTAGTTTTTCAACTTTCGAGCGACGACGGTAGCCGTATGAGTGTGGACGGGCAAGAAATCATTCTCAATGATGGCCCACACGGAATGGAGCCAAAAGAGGCCGAGATTGCTCTACGGGCGGGCTATCACCCGGTTAAAATTGATTATTTCCAGGGCAGCGGCGGCAGAGGGATCGTGCTCAAATGGGCGCGTTTTGGCTCCCCCGGATTTAAGGTCGTTACAGAGGGAAGTTTTTTCCACAAAAAATCTGAGGATGTAGCGGGAATGGCCTCTCTGTCTAAGGCGGATAACGCCATACCCGGCGACGGTATTCCGCTCTCGGAAGTTCACCCTGCATACGAGCTCACGCAGTCTCGGCCTGATGGCTTTTTACCCAAAGTGGCAGGAATGGATTTTCTTCCGGATGGGCGTCTGGTGGTCTCGACCTGGGATGCATCCGGCGCCGTGTACATTTTAGAAAACGTGTCTTCCGGCGATCCAAAACAGATAAAAGTAAAACGAATCGCCGCTGGCCTTGCCGAGCCTTTGGGCTTAAAAGTCGTTGACGGCCAGATATTTGTGCTGCAGAAACAAGAGCTCACCAAACTCGTGGACACCAATGGTGACGACCTCATTGATGAATACCAGTGCTTTGCCAAAGGCTGGCGCGCTTCGGCCAATTTCCACGAATTTGCCTTTGGCCTGGTGTACAAAGAAGGTTATTTCTATGCCGCATTGGCCATTGCCATCAACCCAGGTGGAGCGAGCACCCGCCCACAAGGCCCTGACCGCGGCAAGGTGGTAAAGATCAGTGCCAAAGATGGAAGCATCGAATTCATCGCACGCGGCCTGCGCACCCCTGACGGTGTGGGCATCGGCCCCTTTGACGAAATTTTCATCGCTGACAATCAGGGTGATTGGCTGCCTTCTTCAAAAATCCTCCATGTGAAGCCGGGTGCATTCTACAATTCTTACGCGGTGGACAGTACAGCGGTGGTAGGAATACCCATCCAACAGCCCGTGGTTTGGCTTCCTCAAGACGATATAGGCAACTCGCCCACTCAACCCACTTACATCAACGATGGCCCTTACAAAAACCAATTGCTGCACGGAGACGTGTGCTATGGCGGACTTCAGCGGGTGTTTATGGAAAAAGTTAACGGAGATTACCAAGGCTGCGTGTTCCGGTTTTCGCAAGGTTTTGAAGGCGCGACACATCGGCTCATTTGGGGCCCTGATGGCGCGTTGTATGTTGGTATGATTGGCAACCCCGGCAACTGGGGCCAGCAGGGAAAACTCTGGTATGGCCTCCAACGCATGAAATACAACGGCAACTCCGTGTTTGAGATGCTAGCCGTTCGTGCCAAAAGCAATGGGATGGAAATCGAATTCACCGAGCCACTCCGTGAGGGCGACGGCTGGGATGTTTCATCCTATCAAGTGAAACAATGGCGGTACGAGCCTACTGTCAACTACGGCGGCCCCAAAATGGATGAAGAGGCTATGAACGTGAAATCGGCCACCGTTTCTGATGACCGCAAAAAAGTATTCCTCGAAATCCCGGGTTTGAAACCCCTTCATGTTGTGTACTTCAAATTGCGCAATTTGCCAATTTCGGATCTCGGCCACGAAATCTGGACCACTGAAGCCTGGTACACACTCAATGCCATCCCGGCAGACGATGCAGGTGTTGTTGGAACACAGCCTGTTGTCACTCCGCCTGAAGACAACACCTTGACAGAGAAGGAGAAACGCAATGGTTGGCAATTATTGTTTGATGGAAAAACCTTGTCGGGTTGGCATAATTACGGCAAGACCACCATGGGGGAATCCTGGGTTATTGCCGAGAATTCTATTCATTTAGATGCCAAACCCAACCCCAATGGAGGCTGGCAAGCAGCTGATGGAGGCGACATTGTGACCAATGAGGAATATGATGATTTTGAGCTTTCACTGGATTGGAAAATTGCGCCTTGTGGAAATTCAGGGATCATCTATCACGTTGTGGAAGACCCCTCCAAGTACGGCTATGTCTGGATGACCGGGCCAGAAATGCAAGTACTCGATAATGCATGCCACCCGGATTCGAAATTCCCCAAACACCGCGCAGCTGATCTTTACGACCTGGTGGAATGCAAATATGTGACTGTGAAACCAGGCGGCGAATGGAATCGTGCACGGCTGATTTTCAAAAATGGGAAGGTGGAACACTGGCTCAATAACCGCAAGGTGGTGGAACTCAAAATGTTTGAAGGCGGTAAACCCACTAAAAAATGGCTCGAGCTCATTGCAGGCAGCAAATTCCCGAAACTCAGCGCTGATTTTGGGCTTTCTCAAAAAGGCAAGATTTCGCTTCAAGATCACGGCGATCCTGTTTGGTACAAGAATATCAAGATTCGGAAGTTATGAAACAAGAATCGGGGTGCGACTTTGTAGCCGCACCCCGATTTTATTCTATGCTCTTCAGTGTCATTGCACAATACTTACCTTTCCAAAGTATAACTGGCCGGTGTGTCCCACCTCTGTTTGGTTGGGCATTATATTGCCCCTGAATACCACCGTGATGCTCAAGGAGGGCAAAGAAGGTTCGTCTGAAATCGCCAGATTTTTCAAGGCGCCCGAAACCGCCATAGAGACAACCTGCGGGCTATTTGGAATGGTCAGATTGTACAAATTCAGTGTTCCAACCAGGTTTTCGGCTAGCAAATTGGCAGCATTCGTTTCGCCATTACCTTGTTTTGTACGGTTTAGATAAACCTCATAAACACCTTCGCCAGAAGCATCTACCCGGATATTTTCAAAGAGCAAGCGCACAGGCTTCGTGTTGCTTAACGGAGCATGATTGAGCGTTTCTAATGGTATGTACACTGCTTTTTGACCTTTCTCCAATACAAAAGCCTTTTGGGAAGCCGCGATGAAAATGGTATCCGTTTCGGTAAAACCCGAAGCGAGCTTCCCCCCCTGCATAGTACAGGAGCCTGATACCCCTAGAAGGAAAATAATAAAAGACAGTGTGTTTATCATTATTTTATAACCTTTTCTGGTCGTTCAAAAACGATGTCAATGCTTTCAGCAGAAATATCCGCTTTGGTTTCAATTTCTTTTCCCTGAAGCTTGTTTCCTCTAACGAAAAAGGTCAATTCGATATTGGTAAGATCTTGGGGTTTAAGTTTTAATTTCTTAACAGCCTGAGTAACGTTAACGCGCAGTGGTGCATTCCTTCTTTTTTGATCAGAAATAGTCAGGTTAAACAGGTTAAGCGTCCCGGCATAACTATTACTTTCTACAGTTGGCGTTGCATTCTTGGGCAAATTCACATACACTTCTATTACACCATCCGGCGACGATTTTAACTGCGGGTTGATCAGATCAATCATGACCCGGTCATTGGCATCTTCGCCTTTAAATTTGAAGGCAGCTTGGTTGAGCGCAGTTTTGGTATTCTCCACTTTGGCATCCTTTACTACAACTCGTTCGGTTGAATTCCTTATTGTTATCTGTGTTGGCAAACTCAATTTTGTGAATTTCTGGTACATGAATTTGTCGACTTTGAAATTGCAGGCAACTGCTACCGGTGTATCATACCGATAATTCAATGAATTAGCCGTCTTTAAAACCTGGTCGCCCGTCATGTTGACGGCGGTACCCGTTTCATCAAAAAAAGTATAGGTCTGTGAAAGCCAAGTGCGATCAGCAGGGTTGGTGCGTTGGTTACATTTACTGAGCCACACCTGCCAAAGCCGGTCAACGTTGGTATGGTGCAGCCAAAAACATGGGTCCAGTGCTGCCCTATCTATACGGCGCATATTGCCGCCATTGCCTCCTACAGCTACGTGGACACCTCCGTGAGGTCCCTCCAATTCCCCCTGAAAATCAAAAAATGGGATCTGATTCAAAGAGGTATTGATGTCCGTCGAAATACTGGGGGGCAAGGATGCACCGGCATTGATGGATGGGGCACGCGAAGCATCGAATAATGGATTGTTTGCGGCAGCGTCTCTATATGCGGCGTGCAATACCCCATCTGTCTGATAATCCCAGTAAGGTAGTGTAAGCGAAGGATCGCCAGATTTGGCTCTCAGAATTCGCTCAAAAAAGTATAAATACATTCTGTGCCAGGACAGAAAAAATTCGGTACCGTGTTCGCATGAATTCCAGGATGGCAACGCCGACGGTGAGTCGGAACCATGTATGGCTGCCTGATATGTCCAACTTGTTGGGTTGGCGGTCGGCAACGCTTTCATGGCGTTGATTCCCGCTTTTAAAGAGGCAATCTGTGCCGGGGTGAAGGAGTTTATGTTTCTCCGCACCATTACCACCGGAGTATTATACGCTGCAGGGTCAAATAGTTTTGCGTCCGGGATGGAAGGTTGGGGGTTGCTGGCACACATCGCCAAGTCTGGAACAACATTTGACGGAGTGTATTCCGATTTACTGGTAAAAGATGTCTGGGCAAAATAAGCACCGAATACGACGCAGATTAAGCCAATAAGGGTAAATGAGTTTTTCATTGTTATGAATTTTAAGTGTGGTGTTTATTCAAAGAAGAAATGCCTTCTTTAAGAGCTGTCAAAGATAATACAGGGCAAACCAAACTACAGTAAAAAACGAATAAAATATACGGAGAAGTCCCGTTATTCAATTTTTTGTGCGATAAAGATACCCGTCCGCAGATTTTTCTGCCAGGTTTCAAAAGTATAAAAGCCATTCGGCAAGAAGCCCAATTCAAGCGTTTCGGGCATTTCATCCAAGCTCAAAACCGTTTGCCCAAGATGGTTTTTTATCCGTAATAAATCCGGGTTATTATTGCCAGAAAATTGAAAATGAACGGTTTGTGAAAACGGATTGGGAAACAACTTTAAGGTTTCGCCTGCTGCACCCGGTTCGCTTTCGCCCACTAAAGCAGGCACCCAGGGGCTGAAATCAAAACCGCGCACGGATTCACCCACAAGTGTCACGCCGTTGAATACCGTGCGTTCGTTGGAAATAAAACCCGAGCGATCTGTGTCAAAACCGATACTCTCTACCTGCCCGACCTGAAGCGCCGAACCGAATTCAATACGCCGCTTGTTGCCCGAGAAAAACTGGTCGGTACCCGGCTGCCAATCCCACAGCAACCAGCAAAAAACCGTGGGAATGAAGGGGCGCAAATCATAGCCGATAAGCGCGATGAGTTTGCCGTCTGGTGACAGTGATGCACCCGTTATAAGTCCTTGTGTATCAAAAGTTTCAATCTTGTCAGCAACATTTGTAGAAGTGTTGATGCTATAGTGAACAGAGTTATAGTTCCTGCGACTTTTAGTGAAAAGGTGTATCCGGTCATTATAAAAAATCATCGCCTCACAGTCATACACCGAACTGTCTTCAGGTTGGCTGCTGTAGTTCGTTTGATCCACATAGGAAAAAGGCAGGAACGACCACTCAAATTCCTCAACGGTCTCGGAGTTGCTGTTGCCGATTTCGGAGAGGGGTACGGTGTAAATCCCGAGGTTTTGACGGTCGTTGGTATTGTTGCCGAAGTCGCCGATGTAGAGGTTTTGGCCGTCCCCGGCAATGTCTTCCCAATCGCGGTTTTTGGCATTTTTAAGTTCTACTATTTGGAGAATATCGCCAGTTTCTGGGTCAAGGCGGTAGAATTCCTCCTCGGCGCTACTGTCCTCATGCCCCCACCAGCGCGAGCCTGTTTTGCTCAGGCCGCTAATTTCTTGCAGATCAGTAGGCAAGTTGGCCTTAAAAACAGGAGTATAAGTCGTGATTGGGTAAAGGCAGGAGCCGTCATTGCTCGTGGCCGAAGGGTTGAAATTGGTTGCTTGTGGGTCGGGGCAGCCGGGTTGGGCGGCGGTGCTTGTTGCCCAAAGATCAAAAAGCAGGGCTACAAGGAGTGTGTATTGCAAGGATTTCATGCCCAAATTAACGGCAGTTGTGGCGCTTTAGCGAGCTATTATCAATTTGCCCAAAAAGGTATCGCCATGCGTGGCTTTTACCTGGAGGAAGTAAAGCCCTGGGCACATATCTAAAACCCGAAATTCAATCAAATTTTCATGAAATTGTTGAGAATGCACAATTTGCATCAATGGGTCAAGGATGTTGAGTACCCCGTTGGAAACGCCATCCGGCAATTGTATGGTAGTGAGATCAGATGCGGGATTTGGGTAAATTTTTAATTGCCTGTGCTTACCCGCCACCGATTGAACACTCGAAGTTACTGCTGGAAGTTGTGCCAAAATTGGCTGTAAATCAGTTCTCCAAACCCCGCCCGCATTTGTAAAAGCGTAAAGGCGTCCGTCCAAAATGGCATACCCGTTGCCCCCTTCTGCCATGCCAAATTGGATTTGTCCCGTGGTATGATGCGCACGTTCGTATGCATTGTTAAATGGCAAATCGGGCAGGCGATGCCACGTTTTTGAAGCATCATTGCTAATGTACACCCCACCTTGCGCGTGGAGAAAAATCAGCCCCTTGGAATAACTGGACATTTTAGCCGGAATTACGACGTCGCCAAAGATTGTATAGGCGTGATAAGGTTTGTCAAGGGGGCATTCGCCATGCCAATTGCTCGGGTCATCGGATTGGAGCAGGTTGTCACAAACGAGCCACTGAAGACTGGAATCGAGTTCGTTTAGCGCTATAAGTTTTTGATTTTCAAACACTATCCAGGGAAATTGAAATGCTTCCGGTAAAGTCCGCTCTAGCCAATTTAAGCCCAAGTCGCTGGAGAACCTCAGTTTATCTTTATTCAATTGGATGACAGTATCACCAAAAACGGCCATCGTTCCAATGGTACTAAATCCTGATTCTGACCAGGTTTTACCGTCATTGGAGACAAAAACCTTACAGCCATCACAATTTTTTCGATAAGCGAACGCCCGGTTTCCCGATTGAAAAATAGTATCGCCCCAAGAATTGGCCGCAAGTGTGGATAGCTCCCATACAGGGTTAGCAGCGCATTCATCTGTCTTGTAAATCTTATACCCGCTGTTCATGTAAAAATCGCCAAATGCCTTGCCAACGGGCCATCGCAAGGTTTTTTCCAAACTCGAATCCAAATATTCCCATGTGCCGTCAGCGGCCAGACTGTAATAAATATGCGGAATTGGATAAGCCTCCTTTCTGGGGCTTGCCATTATCTGATTGCATCGGTCCACCAGCGAATATGCTCCGGAATAAAGCCCGTCATAAGCATCCGACCAGCTGATACCGCCGTCAGCAGAATACCGGGTTTCGAAATGGTTGCTGTTCGCGAAAAATCCAGCGGGAAGTATCGCAAAGCTCGTCGCCCAGGAAGGTTTTGCTGGTTTTTTGTATTGAAAAACGACTGCAGCCGGGTTTTGAATGGATGATTGATAAACATTCCCATTTGCAAATTCAAACCACAAAAGCGTGTCCGTATGCCAAAACTTTACCGGATTTAGAATGGGTTCATTGGAAAAATACAGGGTGTCGGTGACAACTGAGGATGGAAAGTTATTCGAGAGAACCCCTCGAAATTGCTTGACACAGGGCTTGAAATTCCCAAAACCCAATCTGATATTATACAAATTCTGGTTAAAATATTGAAAATAATCAAGTCCCGTTCCAAGCCCCAATAACGTGTCCTGGATGGGATTTTCTTCAAAACCAGCATGTGGATAAAGGTTCAGTTGATAACCATCATTTCCAAGACCGGTGGTATCGAAGAAATATTGGACACCCAAAAGCGTATCCTGACAAAACGAGAGGTCTTGAAAAATTTTGGACATTGGCTCAAAAAGCCCCGAATAAGTAAGGCTGACCTGATTCCAATTTTTCCCAAAGTCACGGGTAAAATATCGGACATTTTCGTAGGGTGAACCGGGTCCGAAGCCCGAATAAGGAACGCCATGTTCGAAGTACATAAACCCATTACCCAGGTCAAGAAATTCTGTCCAGAGATAGGGGTACAAGACTGTGCCGAAGTACTTAGTATCGCCATCCAGGCTGTAAATCAGTTCGAAATCATTCCCGGTGTTTAAGGAACGATACACTTCAAAATACTTAACCGCTGGGACGGTATGAGGCCCGATGGAGAAAGTCCTGACATACTGAAAAAGCACCACCGAATCGTTCGCAAACAGGTTTTCAATTTTTTTTCCTTTGGTCTGCGGGTACAAAGTCCAGGTTCCGCCTGTATCATCAGAAAAAAAGAGTCCATCATCTGTGGCCGCAAAAACCCGCTCGAGGCTTTGTGCAAAGGCCGTGACTTTAGAAGGTGGCCCAGCCAGGTGTTCCCATTGGATGTTTTGTAAGGTGTCTGCAGGACACAAAAAAGGATTTGGTTGTGCATCAAGCTTTGCAGGGCAAAAAAAGGCAAGTAAGAGGAAGAAAATCAGGATTTTCATGTGCAGCGAATAATGGACTTTTTCGATGGGGATACCTCTGAGGTTTTTGAATACCTCGGAGGTATCCCCATCGAAAAAGTCAATCTTGAAATGTTTGGCTTAGCAAAGTTCACGCTTTATGGCCAAGATGCTGCGGTTATGCGAACCTTAAAATTCTGAATACGGATTGTACATTTTCAAACAATGTTGCCGCATGTAATCCCAATCAATTTCGTAAGGTTTGGGGTGGGTTTCTGGATCAACACATTTATCCACACCGCTTGGCGGAACCGGGTCGTTGCCCCCGTGGGGCGGGTCGGGTGGCAAGGGCGGCAAATTTGGGATTTCAGGATAATCGTCCGTTCCGCCGGGTGGAAACTCTGTCAGCACACCCGATTTGATCGCCATACCGAGGCGCATCA
This sequence comes from Saprospiraceae bacterium, assembly GCA_046160625.1. Classification (GTDB taxonomy): domain Bacteria; phylum Bacteroidota; class Bacteroidia; order Chitinophagales; family Saprospiraceae; genus M3007. The sequence continues at coordinate 33,952 of JBJXGZ010000155.1, read as the reverse complement.
TGAATATAGCAATGTTGTCATTGTTTCTCACCGAAAAACTGGGGTGTGCTTCTGCCAAATGTTTCGCTTTTGCCGGACCGTAATGTTTTTCAGCCACTCCATGCGCTCGTATGATTGAATTTGGCTTCTTAATATCATGCCCATCGGCCACCCAGCCGGCATCTGTCTCTATCCAGTGCGCCATTTCATGGATGATTCTTCGTGCCATTTCTTTGGGTTTGTCTGCCTCCGTATAATTGGCCACATCATTAAAAAAGTCATCACAGAGTACAATGCGGCCCACTGGGGAATGATATCCATAGTGGCCCGAACATCCTTTTCCGCGAGTAAAAAAGACCAATCCAGGGTTGTTGAAACGAATCCAAAGGTCTTCACATACTTGATGCAGCGTCCACAAATTATAATAATTGTACGCCCCAAACCAGGCACGCGGCGACCAGTTCGAAGCGGAAACCACCATGGATTTGCCATTATTAGTATCGTCCAACCCAGCGTTGAAGCCATCAACCCACATATTGTCGCTCCACCAGGAATCAGAGTCGTAGATAAAATCTACGACCTCATTGGCATAATAGACGTATTCGAAAGCCAATTTGTACGATTTAACTACTAAATCCGCCTCCTCCTGGGTAAAAGACTTGCAAGCGACGCACCCGTAATTTACCAATACCGGGCTGGTGCTTTCCGGCGGAGTGCCAAGGTGGGCGGTACTCATTTGTATTTTGGTGCCCAAAGTGAAAACATCAAACTCATTGGCCGCTTTTTGAGCCCTCGTGGCTTTTGAAAGATCGCGATAACCGGCAATTATCCGACCTATTTTGTTTTCCGGACGGCGTTCGTTGGGCTTAAATTGGAGATGCGCCCCGGTCTTGTTGATACCAAAACCATAAGCCCATAAGCCAAGCATCTTTTGAAAACTTGGAGGAGGCGCAGGTTTTGAGTTTAGTGCGTCCACGCTGTTACAAGGAATAACGCGTTCGTTGTGTTCATCTGGGGTAGTGCTTTCTTCGGCGTGTTCCGGTATTTTTTCGGCTGGAGTTGAAAATTGGGCACTTGCATTGGTTAAAAAACAACACATTGCCACAACGAAAAGGCACATTGAAATTGAATTTTTCATAAAAATCAATTGATTGGTGAGTGAAAATTTGAGCATAGAGGTCAATTGCAAAAATCGAATCAGGAAAAATGATCGCCTTTTTTGAAATTGATGCCACAAAAGTTCAGGGTCTCGACCAATCGAATTATCAGGGGAATTATAAGAAATGTAAAAAAATGTAAATTGAGCGGCTAGCGGACGCACATTAGCGGCAGTGATGGCCGTCCTACTGAGTTCTTGTCAATCCGAGGAAGGTATCGCCATGCACATTTATGCTGCGGAGAGGCGGATTTGTGTTGTCACTTGCTCTTGGATAAAAAAGGTAATGCAAACAGTATGGTTTCTGCCTGACATTTTACAACCTTACCCATTCAAATTTTTGATCTATGCACCATATTTTTCTATTCATTTTACTCGCTTTAGGTTCACTCGCCTGTACTCATTCCGAACTATTGACGCATACCGAAGTTGATAAGGAAAACAGCCCACCCCCATTTCCTGTGGGCTGCGATACATGCGAGTATCCTGTGGTGATGGTGCACGGTTTTTTGGCCTCCGGCGATACCTGGACAAAGTTTCAACAACTGTTTACGACCAACGGATACCACTCCAACAATATCCATGCTTTCGACTGGAACAGCCTCAACCAGTTTGGAGGGGCTGCAACCACCCAATTGCTCGACCAGTTCATAGACAAAGTACTGGCCGAATCGGGTGCTGCTCAAGTTCGCCTTATGGGCCACAGCGCGGGCGGCGGAGTCTGTTACACCTATCTTTCCGACGCGACGCGAGCCGCCAAAGTTGACGGTTATGTGCACATTGGCTCTTCTTTGCAGTCAGGCCCTGCTGGATCTGATGGTATGGAACCAACGCTTAACTTATGGAGCATGGACGATTTGATTGTCAACGGGGGTGACATTCAAGGTGCTGTCAACATCATGATCCCCGGCAAAGACCACTACCAGATCGCCACAAGCCGGGAATCTTTTGCCGCAGTTTGGCAGTTTTTTCACAACGGGCTTCCCTCAACGCTCGACATTAAGCCACAAGGGCCATTGGTTTGCATCGCGGGAAAAGTGCTTTATTTTGGCGAAAACACCCCACTAGAAAACGCTAAAGTAGAAATCTGGGAGGTAAATCCTCTCACTGGCGAACGCGTCGGCAACAATCCAGATTTCACGTTCATGACCAATGTTGAGGGCAAATACGGCCCTGAAAACATCAAAGCAAACACCACTTTTGAATTCGTAACCACCCCGCCTAATTCAAACCAACGGGTCATACATTACTTCCGGGAAGGCATTATTCACCTCAATAGTTTAGTGTATTTACGCACCATTCCACCACCAACCTCACTGGCGGGAATATTGCTGGCGGGCTTGCCCAAAGTTGACAATCAAACGGTAGTAAATGTTTTTTCAGCCAGTCAAGGAATAATTAATGGCCGCGATACGCTTACTGTCGCAGCTTCGGTACTTTCCACACCGCAGTACGCTCCTGCCTCAAAAACAGCCATTACCTACTTCCTCTATGACGACGGCGACGGGGTGACAGAACTAACCCCAGTGGGCACTTTTGGTAGTTTCCCATTTATGAATGGGGTAGATATGTTTTTCCCTACGGTCACGACCGGCCCAATCCCACTCGTTTTGAATAGTCGGCAGTTGAACCTTAGGAATATTAAATCTTCGCAGGGCGTTGTTGTGGGAGTGTTTGATTGAGAAACACCAACTTTGCGCCCCATGCGCTTATCCGTCGTCATTGTAAATTATAACGTCCGCCACTTCCTCGAACAGGCCCTCGGCTCGGTGCGCCGCGCCTTGCAGGGCATTGATGGCGAAGTTTGGGTGGTGGATAACAACTCTGCCGACGACTCCGTGCGCATGGTGCGCAAACGTTTTCCGGAAGTCAAACTCATTGTCAATACCAGCAACCCGGGCTTCGCGGTGGCAAACAATCAGGCCATTCGGCAAAGCACGGGCGAATACGTTTTGCTGCTCAACCCCGACACACTGGTTGAGGAAGATACTTTTCGCAAATGCCTGACATTCATGGACGCACACCCCGAAGCGGGTGCCCTCGGCTGCAAACTATTGGACGGAAGTGGCAAGTTTTTGCCCGAAAGCAAACGCGGGTTCCCCTCGCCTTGGGTGGCGTTTTGCAAGACCTTTGGCCTTTCTTCGCTCTTTCCGCGAAGCTCCATTTTCAACCGCTATCATTTGGGGCATTTACCCGAAAACGAGATCAATGAAGTGGACGTGCTGGCGGGCTGTTTTATGTTCCTTCGCAAAACGGCCCTGGACAAATGCGGACTGCTCGACGAGGCGTTTTTTATGTATGGCGAAGACATTGACCTCTCGTACCGCATCCAGCAAGCGGGCTTCAAAAACTATTATTTTCCTGAAACCAAGATCATCCACTACAAAGGCGAAAGCACCAAAAAAGGCACGCTTAACTATGTGCGCACCTTCTATCAGGCCATGATCATTTTTGCCCGCAAACATTTCAGCGGACGGCGGGCGGGGTTGTTCGTGCTGATGTTGCAGGGCGCTATTTGGTTCAGGGCGGGTTTGACCTTGTTCCGCAATTTTCTGGGAAAAACCTGGTTGCCCGCGCTTGATGCTTTGGCCATTTATGTTGGCCTTGTTTTGCTCAAAAACTTTTGGGCAAATTATTACTACCACGACCCTACCTGGTTCAAAACCAATGTTTTGTGGTTCAATTTTCCACTTTATATCCTCATTTGGCTCGGCACGGTGTGGCTCAGTGGTGGGTACGACGCTAAGTACAATTTGAGCCGCTTACTGCGTGGTCTTGGTCTTGGCACCCTCATTTTGTCGGCGGTGTATGGCTTATTGGATTTGGATTACAGGCCATCGCGGGCTTTGGTGCTGATGGGGGCGGTGTGGGCGGTGGTTTCCACGGTGGGCATTCGCCTGGCGGCGCATTTTTGGGAATTTGGCAATTTCCGGCTGGGGCGTTCAAAAGTTAAAAAGCTGCTCGTGGTTGGCTCCGAAAGCGAGTGCGCGCGGGTATTGGGGCTGTTGAATCGGGTAGGCGCAGATGGAAAAAACTTTATTGGGCGGGTGGACCCCACCCCCAGCCCCTCCCCTTCAGGGAGGGGAGCCGTGGCCGTGCTTTTATCGAGTGCAGCCCCCCTCCCTGAAGGGGAGGGGCTGGGGGTGGGGTTGGCTGAATTGGTACGCATTTACGAGGCTAATGAGATCATTTTTTGCTCTAAAGACATTGGTTCCCAGGAAATCATGGCGAACATGGCACAGATTGGCCCTTCCGTTTCTTACAAGATAGTGCCTGAAGAAAGCCTTAGCATTATTGGCAGCAGCAGCAAGGACGAGCCGGGAGAATTATACACGATAGACATTCGCTACAACATCGCCCAACCCAGCCATCGGAGGGATAAGCGATTGATCGACTTGTGTATTTGTATGGGGCTACTAGTCACCCTCCCAGCCTGGCTCATTTTTTCAGGAAAGCGAGGCTTGCTCTTGAAAAACTGGGGTGCCGTTTTACTCGGTCAAAAAACCTGGGTCGGCTATGCGCCAAATGCCCAAAACAGCACCTTGCCAACGCTTCGCTCCGGGGTTTTCTCGCCTCTGGACACACTCAAAGATTTGAACGTCAATGAAGAAACTGCTGCACGACTCAACTTCTTTTTTGCAAAAGACTGGGAAGTGGAGCGTGATCTGGCGGTTTTTTTCAAGGCATAAAAAAACCGCCCGACCTTACGTCGAGCGGTCCAAAAACCAAATGAAAACAATCTTCCTACCGTATTTTTTCACTCAACTTTTGCGAGCGAAGAGATTTTAAAACTGATTATCCGCATATCGTATAGCCAATCTTTTTTATTTTGTGCGCTTTATACGTCTATACGGATTCTGGTCACAGAAAGTTTTCATTTCCTCATAAACTTAATTTAATACGCACCGATAGAAAGCATAACCAAGGTGCAGCCCTCCACCGTTTCGATACCCTGTTCTTTGGCTAACAGAACTAACTCAGGGTTTTCAGTACCTGGATTGAAAATGATGCGCTTGGGTTTGAGGGAGAGAATGTAGTCATAATATTCCGGCTGCCGGTCTGCGCCGAGATAAAGCGTTACGGTATCTACGCCTTCTTCGTGGGGGGTTCCTTCCACAATATTGATCCCTTCAATTTCACCTTTTCGAATGCCAACGGGTACGACTTCGTGGCCATACTGCGCGAGGCGCTTAGTGGCGATATAGGAATACCTTGCGGCATTGGGCGTAGCACCGAGGACTAAGGTCTTTTTCATATTTTGTAAGATATTGGATTGTTGGACTTTAAACAGTAGACGCTTGATTATGGACTGATCTAAGTCCAGTGATTAAAGTCCAACAATCCCAGGTTCAAAAGAGAAACAAAGTCATTGACAAAAAGTTAGGCAGATTCAGCTACTTTTGCGGGCTTTTTGACTATGATACTTACCGATAAAAAAATCCTTGAAGCCATCGAAAAAGGCGAAATTGTGATCCAGCCTTTCCGTCCTGAATGCCTGGGCACCAATTCCTACGATGTGCATTTGGGTCGTTACTTCGCTGTTTATCAAGACCATGCGCTGGATGCCAAGCGTCACAACCGGATCAATACTTTTGAAATCCCCGACGATGGCTATGTGCTGCAACCCGGCACACTTTACCTCGGCGTGACGGAGGAATATACCGAAACCCACAATTCCGTGCCTTTCCTAGAAGGAAAGAGCAGCGTAGGAAGGCTCGGGATTGACATCCACGCCACTGCGGGCAAAGGTGATGTGGGCTTTTGCAATAACTGGACACTCGAAATTTCCTGTGTGATGCCCGTGCGCGTGTACGCAGGGATGCCCATCGGGCAACTTATTTACTTCCTCGTAGAAGGCGATATTGAAAATTATTACAACAAAAAACAGAACGCCAAGTACAACGAGCGCACGGATAAGCCGGTGGAGAGTATGATGTGGCGGAATTTTTAGTTTGATGGGTTTGAAGGGTTTGAATTGTTTGATGCGTTTGCGTTCTCTGGCTATTCAAACCCCTCAAACCCCTCAAACCCTTCAAACAACTCAAACTATTTCTTCACCACCACAAATTCCACCCTTCTATTCTGCGCCCTACCCTCGTCCGTCTCATTGCTCGCAATTGGCTTGGCCTCTCCTTCTCCATGCGAGCGCAGCCTGTTTTTGCTGATTTTATTTTCCTGTAAAAATTTCACCACGGCCAAAGCCCGCCTCCGGGAGAGGTCGAGGTTGTAATCATCATCGCCCAAAGCATCGGTGTGCCCTACTATTTCGATGCTGAGTTTGGGATTTTCGCGCATGATTTTCAGCAACTTGTTCAATTCCACGAAAGAGCGCGGCATCAGCTCGTCCTTGTCAAATTCAAAATAGATGTTTTTCAATTGAATGGTTTTGCCAGGTTCCAGTTTTTGTAAGGAGAGATCGTCTGGTTTGACAGGCACTGGCATATACGGCGGTATTTTTTTCACCAACACATCATCGAGATAATAGTAGGCATAGTTGAAGCAGTCTGCTTTAGGCGCTACAGAGAGCGTATTGAAATCGTCTTGAAAATTGCCAATGACCACATATTCCGCCTCGTATTTTGCCACAAACTGGCCGCTCAGCTTCACCCATTTACCATTGGGTGCGGGTACGATGTTCTTTGCGTTCACCTGTGCATCCCGCACCAGCACCTCATCAGTATGCCTTTTAATTTCGCTTATGCTGAAATAAGCCCCCAAATTGTTGATTTGCAGAGATTTAGCCAGGTGCGTAACCCAAAATTCCACATGGTACGCCTGCCCAACTACCAGTGGCTCGGCCAGTTGGATTTCCACAAATTCCCGGCAATGTGGCTTGCCATTGGTGCATCCAAAAAGGGTGAGGCCCGCCATACACTTGCCTGTTCTGGGTTTTTGATCGCCAAATCCTTTGTCAGCCCAATCCATTGGAACATGAACGCCCGGACCATAAATATCCGGACTGGCCGTCGTGGCACTGAACCAATATTTCACCACTTCGCCAAAGTATGCGCCCTTGTATGACCAACCTATGGGAGCGCTGGAAAAACGCTCAAAACTGGGATTCGGCACGATGTTGGCTGAAGGCTTTTGGGCAATTAAACAAAATTGCAACAAGAAAAATAAAGGGATAACCAGCCAGCGTTTTGAGGCAATTGCATCAGAAACCGAACAATCCATAGGTGTTTGCATTAGAAATCCAAATTCGTTCAAAAGTAGGGGGTTTGGCTCGAAAAATATATTAAAAAACAAGCATTTGTGTCGCGGGGTTAAAAATTATATTCTGCAACCCCGCTTCGCTTGGCTCGCCATACCTTTGCGGTTCTTGTATCCCGGAACGCTGTTCCGGGGCGTATTACATCCCGGCACAGCGTTCCGGGTTTCATCAACCCCCCGGAACGCGGTTCCGGGTTACAACCTACACCTGATTTTTACATGAACATCGCCGTCGTTGGAACTGGCTACGTTGGGCTGGTAACTGGAACTTGTTTTGCCGAAACCGGCAATAATGTCATTTGTGTTGACAACAACAAAGAAAAAGTAAAAAGCCTTCGCGCAGGCAAAATCCCCATTTTCGAGCCCGGCCTTGACGTCCTTTTTGAGCGCAACACCAAGGAAGGTCGCCTGCACTTCACTACCGATTTGAGCGAGGCCGTTGAAAAAGCCAGCATCATCTTTTTGGCGCTCCCTACGCCCCCCGGAGATGACGGCTCTGCTGATCTTTCCTACATTATGGGCGTTGCCAAGGACTTAAGCGCCATAATTACCGACTACAAAGTGATCGTGGACAAAAGCACCGTCCCCGTCGGCACAGCCGAAAAAGTGGCTGCAATCATGGCCGAGAAATTGTCAAAAAAAATGTTCGACGTGGTGTCCAACCCCGAGTTCCTTCGCGAAGGGGTGGCTGTGGACGACTTTTTGAAGCCCGACCGCGTAGTGGTAGGCACCAGGAGCGAACGTGCCCGCAAGGCCATGCGCCAACTTTACGAACCCTTTGTGCGCCAGGGTAATCCGATCTATTTTATGGATGAGCGCAGTGCTGAAATGACCAAATATGCCGCCAATTCCTATCTCGCAGCCCGTATTTCGTTCATGAACGAAATTGCAAACCTCTGCGAAAAAGTGGGCGCCAATGTGGATCAGGTACGCATCGGAATGGGGTCTGACACACGTATCGGCAAGCGATTTCTGTTCCCCGGAATTGGATATGGCGGCTCTTGTTTCCCTAAAGACGTGCAGGCATTGGCCAAAACCGCTTCCGAGTATTCTTACGATTTCAAAATCCTGAAATCGGTGATGAAAGTCAACGGAATACAAAAAGGCATTTTGACCAAAAAAATAAAAAAGCACTACAAAAACGAGCTTTCCGGTAAAACTATCGCGGTCTGGGGGCTTGCATTCAAACCCAACACGGACGATATCCGTGAAGCACCGGCCCTCGTTATCATAGACGAATTGCTGGCTATGGGTGCAAAAATCCGCGCTTTCGACCCTGAGGCTATGGCACACGTTCGCTCCATTTACGGCGATCGTATCACCCTCTGCGATAAAATGTACGAGGTGCTGCAAGGGGCTGATTGCCTGGCGATCATGACGGAATGGAACGAGTTCCGCACCCCTGATTTCGAGTACATGACTTCCTTACTCAGTGAAAAAATCATTTTCGACGGTCGCAATGTCTACGACACCGAGCAAATGAAAGATCTTGGTTTTCAGTACGTTAGTATTGGGAGGCCTAAGGTGCGCGCCAAAAAAGTTTGAATGGTTTGATTTGCCCGGCAACCCCAGCAATTCAAACCCAGCAAACTCAGCCCCCCTCCAATTCATCCCCAAAACTATCATCCGGCTTTTTCGGGTTCCTCGGGTCATCGCCGTCCTTGTCCAGTTCATCATTGTAAATATCCGGCGCGAAATCTTCTTCGTCGCCCGCCGGGCCAAGACTGCTTTCGTAGGCGGCACAATTGGTTTCAATGCCAAGGTCGCCGGGAGGGCGTACGAATCGGGCGTTGAAATCGTAGCCTGATTTGGGGTCTTTTTCCAGCCGGCTGATGAATGAAGCAAAAATAGGTCGCGCCATGCGTGAGCCTTGTCCGTCACTGAGGCTGAGGAAGCGAATCCAGCGGTCTTCGCCGCCAACCCAGGTGCCTACTACAAGTCGGGGCGTTACGCCCATAAACCAGCCATCTGTATAGTCGTTTGTGGTTCCGGTTTTGCCACCCACCTGACTTTTGAGCGTATTGATACCAGGTGCGCCCTTGACGTTATATTGCAACATTTCGAGCATTACCCAATCGGCATTGGCTGCCAATGCCGCGTGTTCTTCTGGTACGGAGCGCCACAGCACCCGGCCGTTTTTGTCTTCTATCCTTTTGATTACGAAAGGCACACCGTACATCCCCTTGTTTGCAAAAGTGGCGTAGGCACCGGTCATTTCATAAGGTGTAAGGTCGGCTGCGCCAAGGCACATGGACGGTGATCCGGGCAAAATAAAGTAACGCCCATTTTCCTGTCGGGCGGAATCGATGCCGAGTTTATCACAAAGACCCCGCACCGGCTCCGTACTGCCAAGTTGCCGCATAAGGTAAGCACTCACCGTATTCACCGAATTTTTCAAGGCTTCCTTCAGATTCAACCTCGCGCCAGAATAAACCCCTGTGGAGTTTTTCGGTGTCCAATCCGTATAATGCTCGAAATTCATATACCTGCCGGGTATAGTCACCGGGTTGTCATACACCTCAAAACAAGGGCTGATGCCCTGTTGGGCAATTGCTGTGGCGTACACGAAGGGCTTGAAGGTAGAACCAACCTGTCGTCGGGTCTGGATATGGTCGTACTGGAAATATTTGAAGTTTACCCCGCCGACCCAAGCCTTTATTTCGGATGAAGTAGGATCTACAGCCAGTATCCCCGATTGCAGAAACATCCTATGGTAGCGCAGGCTGTCCATCGGAGTCATGACGGTATCTTTTTCAAGTTTTGAATTTGTCCAGGTGAAGATTTTCATCTTCACGGGCTGGGCGTATTGTTTCTTTATAGCGGCGACGAGTGCGCGATATTGCGCTTTGGCATCCGGCCATTCTTTGCTGGCCATAATCCGACGGTAAGCGGTGGCTTGTTCGCTTGTAACAAAGGGTGTTGGCTTGGCAATCAACATTTTAGCAATGCTGCCGGGTGTTTTTTCTTCGTTCAGCATTCGCTCCATGTCAATAGACCGAAGTTCAAAATCATTCCGATTTTTTATTTTTTCAACCACAGCGTCCATGAATTTGGGCCATAATGTGGCGAAGCGTTCTCCTTCGCGCACAAGTTTCCAAAGCGATTCTTTTCGGCCTTGTATTTCTTCATCAGTGGCATCGCCGCTGCGGTAGGTCCATGGGTCGCGACCTTTCCAGACCTGGAAAAAGCGTGCCTGGAGTTTTTTCATTTGTTCCATCATAGCTGCTTCGGCATGGGCCTGATAGGCAGGGTCTATGGTGGTGTAGATTTTCAGTCCATCGCGATAGATGTCGTATTTGGAGCCGTCGCGCCGACGGCATTCGGGGAGATTGAGCAGGGAGTCTCGCACAATTTTCTCCAAATAATCACAGAGGTAAGGCGCCTTGTCGTCGCTGAAGTTCACCGCTCTGAACTGAAGGCCAAGGGGCAGCACTTTCAAGCTATCATATTGGCTTTCGGTGAGCACCTTGTTTTTTTTCATCTGGGAGAGTACTACCCAACGGCGTTTTATGCCACGTTCAGGGAAGCGGTTTGGATTATAATAGGAAGGATTTTTAAGCATTCCTATCAGCAAGGCAGATTCCTGGATGTTCAAAGCTTCCTGGTCTTTGTTGAAATACACTTCCGCTGCTGCGTGTATTCCAAATGCATTGTTTACAAACTCTGCTTTGTTCAGATACATCGAAATGATTTCCTCCTTTGTATATGCTCGTTCGAGTTTGACAGCCGTAATCCATTCGCGCAGTTTGATATAGATGAGTTTAAAGGTTTTTTGAACCTTGTTCATGTCTTTGAAATTGCGGTCGGAATAAAGCATTTTTGCCAGCTGCTGCGTCACCGTAGAGCCGCCGCCGCCGCTTTGATCGCTAAGCAGCACCGTTCGAATGATTACCCGTGCCACAGCCCGCCCGTCAATGCCACAATGGTCCTTAAAACGTATGTCTTCCGTGCTGATCAGCGCGCTCACCAGATGCGGGCTGAGGTCTTCAAAAGGCACCGGCACACGGTTTTCGACAAAATAGCGACCCAGCAAATCGTTGTTGCTGCCCAGCACCTCACTCGCCAGCGCCGAAGAAGGGTCTTCCAGTTCGCGGAAAGATGGTATGGCCATCATGCTGATAATCAGGAACATGATTGCTACCGCTGCGGTGCCGCCCAATAAGATGCGCCAACTCCAGTAGAGGATTTTGTGGTAGAGTGGCATCCGTTTTTGCTGTAGAGCGGCTTTTATAGAAATTAGATGCTGAGGTTCCATTGTGTGAGAGGATGCCCGCCTACGCTTTGGCTTCAGCGGGTAAATGAGAGGTTAAGCGCAAGTGCGCCGACAAAAGTATGAATGCCGTTTGGGAAAAAATATTTTGTATCAAAATGCTTTTTATGTCTCAAGCAGGAAAGTGAGTCATCTCGATTTTTTCAGAGTAGCTGCGTAGCACTCAAACGTTGGTAGAACCTTGGTTTGCAATCAGTTTGGAGGTGCGTAGCACCGGAACAAATTCACCTTGTGCGGTTCGAGTTCCGGTGCTACGCACCTTTTCTCATCGCACCTGTGTAACTTCTACCGACGTTTGAGTGCTACGCACCTACCCTGAAAAATTCGAGATGACTTATGTTAACGTGAGTTTTGGATAGGTTTAGAAGTTTGGGTTCAAAAAAGCCGCATCGCGGCGACATTATGGTAGCCCAAGGGGCGGTAAGATGGTAAGAACCGCGTAGCGGTGACATTATTACAGCGATTAAAATGCCACCGCTACGCGGTTCCGTAAACTATTCAACGCTAACGCTACCATAATGTCGCCGCGATGCGGCTTTTTTTGACTTTGGAAAAACAATTCTATCCAAAACTCACGTTATGTTAGAGGTAAAGATCGCTTTTTCCCGACCTTAGCCAGATGAAAACGCTGTTCTCGACCCTTGCAGTCCTGACTCTTACGGCTTGTTCCCCCAATCCGAAGCAGCCGCTTTCTTCTGCTTTTTTTTATTGGGAAACAACGCTTGACATCTCTGAATCCGAACATGGGCTTATGGATTCGTTGGGTTGTAAAAAACTGTACATCAAAGTATTAGACATTGGTCGCAATGCCGAAACGGGTGAAATTGAGCCTTATTCCCTTACTGAAATATCGGATACCGGAGGCTTGGCAGGGCTTGAAATCATCCCCACTGTTTTTATCACTAACGAAGTTTTTCAAAACATTTCGGAAGAAAAAACAGGCTGGCTGGCTAAAAAGATTGCTGTAAGCCTACCCTTTACCCGCCATAGCCCGCAGGGCGAAGGCGGGTTAGGCCATAGCCTGCAGGGCGAAGGCGGGTTAGTAAAAACCACCGCTTTTCTATTCGACTGCGATTGGACACCATCCACCCGGGAATCTTTTTTTCTTTTTTTAAAAAAAATACGCGCCGAACTCCGGCCCGGCACAAGCCTGGAAGCGACCATTCGGCTTCACCAGTACAAATTCCCCAACCGAACTGGCGTACCGCCTGTAGATCGAGGGATGCTCATGTTTTACAACACCGGCGATGTGGATGAAGAAGGCGAGCGCAATACCATTTTTCATCCGGACGACGCACTGAAATATGTGGACGGCGCCCCAAAAAACTACCCGCTTCCTCTGGATTTGGCCTTGCCGCTTTTCTCCTGGGGGCTGGTTTTCCGAGAGGGCGAACTCTGGAAAATCGTGCCGGGTCCGATGCCTTTTGAAGAGATGCGCCAAAGCAAAAAGTATTTGGAGCATCCCGCCACCGAGCCTTTCTCCGCCTGCCTGTGGGAAGTGAAGGACGGCACATTCCTCGGCGGCCATTACCTTCGCCCCGGCGACCATCTGCGGGTTTCGACAACATCACCCGAGTTGCTTTTTAGGGCGGCTAGTCTTGCCCAAAAACTCGATCTGGCCAACGATGCCGTACTGGCTTTTTTCCATTTGGGTATTGCCCGGTCGGAGCATTTTTCTGCACAACAGCTTGATAGTGTATGCAAAACGGTACGAAAATAAAATATTCAATGTCCAAGGAAATGTCCAATGACCAACAAGGAATGTCCAATGTCCAAATCGGCGCTGGGCTTGGGATTCTTCGCTGTCGCTTGTTGAAAGGTCACTGTGAGTGGTCAAACGCAGCGCCTATTTGGACATTGGACATTCCTTGTTGGACATTGGACATTAAGATTAAGCCCATTCTATTAGCGGGTTTTATCCTATTAGTATTTACCTCCTTCACGCCTCCAAAGCCGGCTCCTTGTGTGCCACAGTCAGCGCCATTTTACGGCTATAGTTTTTTTGATGCTGATTTTGTGGACGCGAGTTCAGCCTATGCGCCGTTTTTCCTGCGTTTTGGCGATTATTACGACCGAAACTACAACCCGGTAGAAATTCAAAAAAAAGAAAACTGCGAGGAGTGGAGCGAACGGCTCTGCAGCAAGGCCAAATGGGAAGAAGTGGCCGCTGTGATCTATGAATCAGACGAATACGATCTCGCCCGGCTCCACGAGGCAGCGGGCGACCCATCGCGAAGGGCTCCCCTGCCCAGCAGATTGGAAGACAATAACTTTGCCTATGTGTTGGCCTACAATGGCTGTGTGGAGGTGACGCGCTACCTTACGTTTGCCAAACGTTGCGAAGAGCATGTGGTGCCGCGGGGCGACAAATGGAAGCCGAGTCAGCGAAATGTATCCGTCATGATGGATTTGATTCGAGAGGGGAAACAGCGTTTTGAGGACACCCAATCCCACTTTGTAAGGCTGCGTTACGCCTACCAGTTGGTCCGATTGGCGCATTACGCCGGGGCTTGGCAAATGACCCTCGACCTTTACAACGAATTGATGCCCAAGGTAGATCGAAAGAAAAAAAGCGTGCTGTTTTACTGGGCACTGGGCCATGTGGCCGGGGCAATGCAGAAATTGGGCAAATATCCCGAGGCCGCTTACCGATATTCACTCATTTTTCGAAATTGCCCATCAAAGCGCTCCCAAGCCTTTCGGAGTTTCAAAATACGCAACGACGACGACTGGCAAAAAGCACTCCGCCTTTGCAATAGCGACGCAGAAAAAAGCTCCCTCTATATCCTTCGCGCGGGAGGTTCGCATACCTGGGCTGTAACTGATATGGAGGCGATCTATGAGCTTGACCCTCAGAACCCCCAGCTCGAACTCCTGCTGGTGAGCGATGTGCAGGAGTTGGAAAAAATATTTCTCCGAACCCCCGTCACGGATGCAAAAAATGGCCGTGCCCTGGGATCGATCAAACGGGAAGCTGCCGCGAAACATTTGCTCAATTTGCAAAAATTCGTGCGCCGTGCAATCCGGGAAAATCAAATCACCACACCTAAAACCTGGAGGGCCGTGGACGGGTACCTCGAACTGCTCGCCAATGATCGCTACGCTGCTGCGAAGACCTGGGATCGCCTCGAAAAAGAGCTCAAAGGAGGCACAAAAGAGGAGAAAAATATCTTCCAGCAACTTGAAATCTGGCGCTGCCTCCTCGAGGTTATGAATCTCGACACCACCGCTACTGATACGGTGGATCGTCTGGCCTATAAGGTGCGAAGCCTGAAGGCATTTGACCAAAACCCGTACTTCGAACCCTTCTTACAAGAGTGGCTTTCAAGGGGTTATGCGGAGAATAACCGCCCTGGCAAGGCCATGTTCGCCGCTTATCCGCCCGGCGCCATTCAATACAACCCACGCCTGGACGTGATCGAAGATCTGTTGAGATTGGCCAATACCAACGACCCGATATTGCTCGAACAAAAGATGAATCTGGACACAAACCCGGATCGCATCAAAGCCTTTTTTTTAGAAACAAAAGGGGTGTATTTCCTTGGCCTCGGAGAACCGGAAGCAGCGGCTGCTGTGCTTCGACAGATTACCCCTGGCGAACAATCGCGCATGACGCAGTTTGTGCCGTTTGCCAATCGTTTTGGGGAACTAATTAATCGGGAGAGCCCAAAAGAATCAGCATTCAACCGCCTCCAAATTGTGGAGCAACTCATTCAATTTGAGCAACAAGCCAAGGCCGCTGAAGCACTACGAGACACCAACGAAGCCAAAATATGGCTTCGACTCGGCGATTTCTGGTACAATACCTCTTATTTCGGCTACGAGTGGGAAGTGCGGGATTTCCACCGCGACGGGCGCAACCAACTTCGGCTTGCGCAAGGTCCGGTATTCCCCATGGAAGGCGCGCCCGATGGCAACCGTGAGAATTTTGACCTTTCGAGGGCATTTGAGTACTACCAAAAAGCCTATCGCGCTGCACACACACAGGAAATGAAAGCCCGAACGGCATTCATGGCTGCCCGTTGTTTGCAGAAGCAATGGCTGTGTAGCCCGGAATGCAAGTACCGACCCGGCACAAACATTATCCCGGCTTTACCGCCGGAATACATGGTTTACTATGATGTTTTGATTTCAAAACATTCCAAGACGAAGTATTACAATACAGTGGTAAAGGAATGCAAATGGCTGGCGGCGTATGCGCGGTGAGAGGCTTTCTGCCCGTATTGGAAGCGTGCTTTATGTCCTTGTTTTTGGATGAAAAAGAGGCCCACCTTTGTTACTGCAAGCGTTCGCTTGCGATTCTCTCTTCCGATTCATTCACCAAATTTTTTTCCAAAAATGAAAAAACTTTTTTCAGTCATGCTACGCGCTGGCAAACCGTTCATTCCTCAAAATTCCCGTACTGCCTCGCGGGGGGGGGTAGCCCCGTCCGTTACCAAACCACCCTCATTTGAAAAAGTAATCATGGCATTTTTGATGCTCCTGATTTGCCTTTCAAAATCGGAGGCACAAAGCAGTTCCACTTCCTTCCTTCAAGTACTCAACCCTTCTTCGGTAACACTCAATTCTGCCGAACAATCCAAACTGAGCCAGATTCAAGGATTGTCAACCACCATCTCTGTGCAGCACCTTCAAATAAATCCAATCCAGAATTATTTGCAAGTCACGACCCTCCAATTGGAACTGCCGGATGGAAGCGCAACACTTTCATTTATTGCCGATCAAGTCAACTCTCTTCCCAACGGCGACTACTATTGGGCTGGAGAGAATTCAGACGGGAGTACTTTCCGTATAGGCAAGTATGGCACGGAGCTCTTGGGGAATTTGTATGTAGCTATTACTGGCTATCATTACCTCATCCAAAATTTGTCGTCTAGCAAGTACATTCTTGTAAAGAACCAAATTGGTTATCTTGGGGGTGGTGAATGCGGAACTCCTGTCATGCCAGACCTTGAGTCTGATGACACAGTTGGCGATCGGTATGGTTGCGAAACGAACACCATCCGGATACTTTTTTTGTTTACTGCTGCTGCCGCCGCATCTCCCTCTGGTATCAATCCCGTAACCTTAGCCCCTGTAATTATTGCAGAATTGAATGGGAGTACCTTGGCGAGTGGGTTGACGGCTTCAGATATTTCATTTGTGTCGGCGGGCGCTATACTCTTGCCCGGATTTGCGGAATCATCTAATATTGACAATGATGTTGTTTCATTAGCCGGAAATACTACTGCTATCGGACTTAGAAATGGTGCTTTTGCTGACATTGTAGTATTGATTACTCGTGAAGGCTATCCTTGCTGTAAGGTAGGGGTTGCAAGAGGGCAGACTGCAAGCAGTGAACTTGCTTTTGTAGTCGCTCAGATAACTAATGCTGCCACAGATTTTACAGTTACGCATGAAATCGGGCACCTTATCGGAGCTCGGCATCAACGATGCTCAAATTGTGATTATGATCCATTAAGTTGCGACGATCTTACAAATGCTCATGGCTGGGACATTGGAGATAATTTCAAAACTATCATGAAACAATTGCCTTGTTCAGGGGCAAGAATTGGCAGATGGTCAAATCCAGATGCTCCATTTATGGGGATCTCAACAGGCACATCAAGCAACAACAATGCAAAAAAGTTGAAAGATCGAGCACCTCGAGTGGCCTGTTTTAGGGCAACAACTACTCCCGGTGTCGGCGGTTATGAAGTATTCGTATCTGCCCCAATATACATTTGCGATGGCGATGATGACATGCCTGTAAGTGCTACATTTGGTGCGAGCAATTTTCTTCCGCCAATATCTATTACCTGGGAGCTTAGTGCTACCGGTGTAGGCGGATGGATGATTCAGGCATACTGTAATGGGAATCAGTGTACGCTTACAGGGCTTGACAACTTTTCAAGTGACTTTTTTGTAAGGGTTACTGTTTGCGATGGCGAAGGGAACTGTGTTTCTGCAATGCAACGAGTAAAATTGGTACAATGTGCCGGCGGAGGTGGTGGGGACAGAAATTCTATTACGGCCAATACCGCCACTAACGACTTGCAGGTTTATCCTAATCCTGCTGCCGACCAAATCCAAATCGCTGGATTAAATGGCTACGCTGAAGTATCCATTACAGATGTGAGCGGCAAAACAGTTTTTCAAAAAAAGGCTTCTTGGGTTTCCCCAACACCAGAAACGATTGACATTTCCAATCTTCTCCCCGGCCTTTATCTTGTTTCCGTAAACCAAGGCCAATCTGTTCAACAAACTAAAATTACCAAGCTATGAAAACGACACTCTTGCTTTCCCTTGGGCTTTCTATCTTTCTTTCCGCCTGTTGCAAAGAGCATGAGGCGGACTTGCCCAGCGAGGTCAAATTAGGCCAATCGGTGGTCTATCTGAATGGCTGTAAAGAGGACTACGAGCCAGATTTTAAACTCATCAAGGTTTACAGCCACATAAACTTTGCTTTCGTGGATAAATACGATGATGTCGTAAACCTGCTGGCTTTTGATTGGCTGCCCATCCAAACGGGAGATTTTGAACTGCATACTGAGCGAATCCAGTACATCAAGGCTTTGACCAGTTTTGGTCAAACGGTGGACGAAGACCTTACTGGCTACGAATATGAGTTGGAAGTGCCAGAAGAAGGTTTTTTCAACATTGAAGCCTTAGACACCGTTAACCAAGAAGTGAAAGGTCGTTTCAGAGCTCAGTTTCGGAGGACAACCAAAAACGGGTACAAGCACTTGGGTTTGCCTGAGACCCTGTTGTTCCAGGGAGTGTTCAACGAAAAGTACGAAGTGTATTAGTTGACACTACTTTGAGAAAGGATACAAACAAGCCTCGGAGCATTTGCTCCGGGGCTTGTGCGTTGGAGCATTTGCTCCGGGGCTTGTGCGTTGGAGCAAAGCAAGCTAATGCCGGTGCTGAGTTTTCAGATTGATTTGTGATGTTGGAAAAACCTATTTTTGCAACTTGCTTTGATAAAGCACGTTTCCCACACTAAAATTGAAAAGCATGAAAAGCATACGCTCTCTTACCCGTTTTACCCGCCGAAGCCTTGGCGTAGGCGGGCTATTTCTCTCTCTCTTTCTCACGCCTCTCACAGCTCTCAGCGCCCAAGGCATCGAGTTCTTCCACGGCACCTGGCCTGAAGCCCTCGAAAAAGCAAAAACAGAAGAACGCCTGATTTTTGTTGACGCCTACGCCGCCTGGTGTGGCCCTTGCAAGCGCATGGCTGCCCAGACCTTTCCCGACCCAAAGGCAGGGGAATTTTTCAATGCCAATTTCATTAACCTGAAAATTGACATGGAAAAGCCTGAAAACGCGGAGTTTGCCGGCAAATACCCCGTGAATTCGTATCCGACGTTGATGTTCATTGACACGACCGGGAAAATCGTGATGAAAGAAGTGGGTGGTAAAAACGTGGAACAACTGCTCGAAACAGGCAGAAAGGCGCTAGGGAAAAATGACAAATCGGTGGACTACGAAAAAAAATACGCCGATGGCAACCGCGACCCGAAGATGCTTTTTGATTATGTCCGTTCCCTCAATGCGGCAGGCAAACCTTCCCTGAAAATCACGAACGAATACTTGAATACGCAGCAGGATTTGACAACTGAATTCAACCTCAAGTTCATCCTTGAAGGGGCAGTGGATGCCGATAGCCGCGTGTTTGATTTGCTGGTAAAAAATCGCAGCAAAATCGTGGCAGTTACCAGTGAAGAGGCGGTGAATGCCCGCGTTGAAAAGGCCTGCAAAAGCACGGTTGCAAAAGCCATTGAATTCAAAAACAAGACCCTGCTTGATGAGGCCAAAGCCAAGATGAAGGCAGGCAATCCTTCCCGTTCAGTTGCTTTTGCCTACGAGGCTGATATGAACTACGCCAAGGCTGTCAAAAACGCAGGATTGTTTCTAAAAACCGCCAAGGCGTACCAAAAAACCGAGGTCAAAAGCAATGCTGCCAAACTCCACGACCTCGTGGTTACACTGGTACGCGCTTTCCCGGAAGACAAAAACGTGCAGATACAAGCTGAAAAATGGGCCAAATCTGCCGCCGAAAAGGGTGGCCTCGCTGAATATTGGATGACCCTGGCAGGAGTATATAAATTACAAGGCAAAATGGCCAAGGCCCGTAGCACCGCTGAATTTGCAAAGAAGGAACTGACCGAAAAGGATGCGATGTTGAAGGAGAAGATTCAGTATTTTTTGGATTCA
Organism: Saprospiraceae bacterium; assembly: GCA_046160625.1. Classification (GTDB taxonomy): domain Bacteria; phylum Bacteroidota; class Bacteroidia; order Chitinophagales; family Saprospiraceae; genus M3007. Next base: position 14,138 of record JBJXGZ010000155.1, on the reverse strand, counting down.
TTGGAGGGTTGAAACGCGGATTTCGCGGAGAAGTCGGATTTGCGCGGATAATATACAAAATAGAACAGGATCAAGTACGCGCAAATCCGCCCTATCCGCGTGTGGAAAACTTCATCCTTCGCCTTTCACCAATCATTTTACCTTTACGACCCAAGAGGGAAGGCATATTATGAGCAACTTTATCGTATCCGCGCGCAAATACCGTCCCCAGCGTTTCCAAGACGTGGTGGGACAAGGCCATGTGGCTGGTACGCTCAAAAATGCGCTCGCCAGTGATCATGTCGCGCACGCTTTTCTCTTTACCGGGCCACGCGGTGTGGGCAAGACCACCTGTGCCCGGATCCTCGCCAAAATTCTCAACTGCGAAAACCGCAGCTCCGAATATGAGGCCTGCAACGAGTGCAGTTCCTGCAAATCATTCAATGACAGTGCCTCGTTCAACATCATTGAACTGGATGCGGCCTCCAACAACTCCGTGGAGCATATTCGCGCCCTCACGGAGCAGGTGCGTTTTCAGCCACAACAGGGCAAGTACAAGGTGTTCATTATTGATGAGGTACACATGCTTTCCAACCAGGCTTTCAATGCTTTTTTGAAAACGCTGGAAGAGCCGCCGCCCTACGCCATCTTCATTTTGGCGACCACGGAGAAGCACAAAATCATCCCGACCATACTTTCTCGCTGCCAGATTTTTGATTTTCGCCGCATCACGATAGCCGATATGGTGTTGCAGTTGCAGGATATTTGCCAAAAAGAAGGCATCGAAGCAGAAGGAGACGCACTGCACATCATTGCCCAAAAAGCAGATGGCGCCATGCGCGACGCGCTCTCCATTTTTGACCGTATCACAAGTGGCGCAGGAAAAAAAATCACCTACGAAGCTGTAATCGAAAACCTCAATGTGCTCGATTACGACTATTTTTTCAAGATCACCGACGCGCTTTTGGCCGAGGACTCAGCTTCGCTGATGAACCAGTTTGATGAGATTCTCCGAAAAGGTTTTGATCCTGAAGTGTTCGTGCTTGGCCTTGCGGAACATTTGCGCAATGTTTTGGTTTGCAAGGACAAAGCCACACTTGCATTGCTCGAAGTGGGCGAAAGTCTTAGAGAACGCTATCGTTCCCAGGCAGCCATTACCCCGGCATCTTTCCTGCTCACTGCGCTGAATCTTTGCAACGACTGCGATGTCAATTTCAAAATGGCACGTTACAAACGTCTCCATGTTGAAATGGCATTGCTCAAAATTTGCCACATCGGGAGGGCTGTCAAAGGTGCGGATTTGGAAAAAAAAACTCTTGACCAGACTGTAGCATCGAACTTTAGTTCGCCCGCACCAAATGGCAATGGAAGCACTCCTAACGGCAATGGAAATTATGCCATGCCAAGTGCTGTCAGTAAAGTTTCAGAGCCGACACCCTCCCCAGCGTCCAATGTCCAGAGTCCAACATCTCCCATAAGCGGCAATGCCCAACCTCTCTCCGAGGATGCGTTGGCTGATATTTCCCAAGGTTTGAGACAGGGGCGCATGAAGGCAGAAGCCATCCCGATGCGTCTTGATGCGTTTGACCAATTGGTAGAAGAAGAAGAAAACCATCGGGCAAGTCTCGAGAGCCGCCTTTCGCTTGAAAATATCCGCACAGAATGGCAGGCTTACGCTGCATTGCTCAACTCCAACCTGTCGCGCATGGCCCTCAGCAATGCGGAGCTTCGCTTGGAGGGTAAGACGCTCACTGCGCTTGTCGGCACCACGATTGATCAGAACAATGTGCGGGCCGAGGTGCCTCGGATGCTCGAAACCCTGCGCAAGCGCTTGCACGATACCGCACTAAAAATCGAGGTGGTATTGGACGAACATAAAATTGCCGAACAGGCACAGGCTGCGCGTACCATACGCCCGCTCAGCACGAAGGAAAAGTTGGATAAAATGAAGGAAACCAACCCTTTAGTAGAACAACTGATCCAAAAATTCGACTTGAAATTGAATGACTAAGTTGGTTATTTGAGGATTCGATTATTTGGGGATTTGGGGTGCCTGAGATTAGTATTAGTTTTGCCGGCACGGCCATAAAAATATCAAACTCAGGCACTCCAAATCCCCAAATAACCGAATCCCCAAATCCACATCACACCAAAAATGACCACTCCGCGACTCAGCCTATTCATCCCAACGCGCAACGAGGCCAACTACATCGGCAATACCCTTGCTCAATTCGAGCCGTTTTGGGAAAAATACGACCTGGAAATCATCGTTTCCGATGCGAACAGTACCGACGGAACCGTTGAGATTGTGCAACATTTTGCTGAACTTTCAAACCAGCGCGTCAAACTTGTGCAGGCTGGTCCCGGCAAACAAAACATCGCCATCGGCTGCAATCTCGGCGCAGCACAGGCCAAAGCGCCGCTTCTTCTCAGACTTGACGCCGATGTTCGTATTCCCGACAAAGATTATTTTTTCGGAAAGGTTTTTGCGTATTTTGAAAAATATCCATTGCTAGTGGGTGCTACTGTACCAATTTGGGTGTACCCGGAAGAGGCGCGTACCTCCGATCGCATTTATCACATCTTGATGAATACAATCATTCGATGCTCATTATTTTTTAAAGCACCTTTGGCCAAAGGCGAATGTCAGTTGGTGCGCCGATCGGCTTTTGAACAAATTGGAGGGTATAAAGAACACCTCACAGCTGGGGAAGATTGCAATCTTTTTTATCGCTTGCAGGATGTTGGCCGGATTGCTTATCTGTCAAAATTACGGATACACCATTCGCCGCGCAGGTTTAGGCAATACGGCTATGTACGGCTCACGATGATCTATTTTCGAGAAGGGCTTTGGATGCTGCTGGGGCGGAAATCTTATTTGGATGAATGGGCTCCTGTAAGGTAGTGATGCCCTTCTTCGCCTTCCGCCTTCGTTAAAACTTCGGCGGATGAATTGGCTACGGCGGGTAAATGTGATGCTGGTGAAATACAATCGCCAAAACTAACTTGGGAGAATTTGCGTTTTACGACCTTGACTTTGACAACAAAAACAAATAATACCATGCGCAAACTATTCATCGCGCTCGCACTTTTCATGTGCGTTTTATCGCAAATTCGTGCAACAGTCATTGTGTTGCCAATGGACGAAAAAGGCCAGCGAAACCACCTGAAAGCTTACGGCATTACCTATTGGATACTTTCGCAAGGGGTGGAAGCCTGGTGGCTTTTGAATTATAGGGGCGGAAGTTTTGCCTTTATGTACACGCCAGCTTTTGAGAAAGAATGCAAAACCCGCGACGTGAGTTACGAAGTCATTGCAGATGGACAGTTTGCAAATTTACAGAACGATATCCTAAATCCGGAGGTAAATCAAGATGTAATAAAACTGGAAAAAGCTCCCAAAATCGCCGTTTATTCTCCAGATAAGGATGAAAAAGGCGAGATGATACAGCCTTGGGATGATGCTGTTACCCTGGTGCTTACTTACGCCGAAATCCCTTACGACGTTTTGTACGACAATGAAGTGATGCAAGGGAAATTGGCAGAGTACGATTGGTTACACCTCCACCACGAAGACTTTACAGGGATGTACGGGAAGTTTTATGCAAGCAACAGCGGACAGCCCTGGTATCGGCAACACGTACAGATGATGGAATCGCTGGCGCGGCAAAATGGCTTTGATAAAGTGAGCGAGCTAAAACTGGCTGTGGCGAAAAAAATAAAAGAATACGTGATTGGCGGCGGCTTTATGTTTGCCATGTGCTCGGCCACAGATACTTACGATATTGCATTGGCCGCAGAAGGCACTGACATCTGCGCTTTCCCGTTCGATGGTGATGCTACCGACCCCAACTTCCAGAGCAAACTCGACTTTTCCAAAACCTTTGCTTTTCAAAATTTTCAGGTGCTCACCGATCCCAGTATTTATGAGCATTCGACTATTGACAACAGTGAAGTGACGGGGCGTAGAGTGTCGCCAGAGCAAGACTATATTACGCTCTTCGACTTTTCGGCCAAATGGGACCCCGTGCCGACCATGCTAACCCAATGCCACACCCGAACGATAAAAGGTTTTATGGGCCAGGCAACAGCATTCAATAAAAAATTCATCAAACCCAACGTGCTCATCATGGGCGAAAACAAGCCCGCCCTCGAAGCCCGATACATCCATGACGCTTATGGAAAAGGGTTTTTTACTTTCTATGGCGGACATGACCCGGAAGATTACCGCCACTATGTAGGCGACCCGCCCACCGACCTTGCACTACATCCTAATTCTCCTGGTTTTCGATTGATTTTGAACAATATTCTGTTCCCGGCGGCGAAGAAGAAGCACCAGAAAACGTAGGGAACTTGAGTCACCCAGAATTTTGAGGCAATAGGTTCTGATTGATGATTGACGAGTACATGATTGTTGATTTTTGATGTAAGGGACGATGGTATTATTGACGATAGCGGAACATCGGCCATTATCAATCCACCATTCCATCAAAAATCAACAATCATGTACTCGTCAATCATCAATCAAACAAAATCAGAGAAATCTTAAAATTCTGGATGATCCACATTTATCGAGCAGCCGCCAATTCACGAATCAGTCCCGGATCATTTTCAACGGCATTTCCGACTACGATTATATCTGCGCCAGCGCGGAAATTAGCGGCCGCTTTTTCAGGTGTTCTGATTCCGCCTCCCACGATGAGCGGGACTGTGAGCGTACCAGCCACGGCTTCAATCATACTTTCCGAAATGGGGTTCAATGCTCCGGAGCCTGCTTCCAAATAAATGGTTTTCAATCCCAACATCTCGCCTGCAAGGGCAGTACAAATGGCAATATCATTTTTGCCCATCGGGATGGGATAGGTATTAGACATGTATTGCACCGAGGTTTGCACTCCTCCATCTACAAGGATGTAGCCGGTAGAAATAATTTCAAGGGGCGACATTTTTAGGTATGGCGCTGCCACCACATGTTGTCCAATGAGTAGTTCCGGGTTGCGGCCACTAATAAGCGAAAGCAACAGGATGCCGTCGGCGCGGTAACTGAGTTGGAACGAGCTGCCAGGAAATAAAATGAGCGGGATTTTGCATCGCTCGCTGATGCTGGCAAGCAGGGGATCAAGCATTGAATTGACTACCAGGCTGCCGCCAATGAAAAAATAATCCACGCAACATTCGACGGCTAGTTCGAGTGCCCGCTCCATTTTTTCTAGCCGAAGCTTGTCGGGGTCGAAAAGAATGGCAAGCCGTTTTTCCTTGCGTTTTTTTGCGGCTACGAGATCGGTGTAGAGGGAGCTGGTCATTAGGATTAGTGATTGCTGGATTGTTTACCCGCCGAAGCCTTGGCGTAGGAGGGGTGGATCAGTGATTGCTGGATTGTTTACCCGCCGAAGCCTTCCCCCAAAGTCTTGACGTGCGGAGCGGAAAGGGGCGATGTAGGGGATTCCTACTATAATTTCTTGAGCGCCAGAGCGGCTGCTTCTTTGGCTTTGGCGAGGTTGTCGTGTGGAACATCATTTACTTCGAGGGCAAGGTTGATCACAAATTGACCCTTTCTGACGAGCAGGGTGACGGTGTTTGTGCTCCAAAGCGCATCGTCACCGAGGCCTGGCACGTCTTCTTCGTAGGTGTTTCGGCGGTCGCGACGAAGATTTTCGATTTGTTTTCTGGCGTGTTCTTCCGAAGTGTAATCAAAAAGTTGCACCACAAGCCGGTTTTGTGGATTGAGCCAGGCTGCGCCTTCCTTTTCATTGTTGGTTTCGCGTTCTTTCCAATCGGGCTTGTTCCAGGTTCGGAGGCAAAAAGCCTGGTTGGGCAGCGGGCGGACATTGAGTGTGGCCTCTTTGCTATTGAAGGCGAACAGGGTTTCCAACTCGGCATCTGTGATGAGTTCGCAGCCGTGGTTTTTCCAGGCTTCGGTTTTATATTTTGCCCAGAGCGCTATATCAGCGGCGTTGGCAACGGCCTCTTTGGAGGGTTCTTGGCTACAGGCAGCCAGGAAAGAAACAGCAAAGCAAAGGGCGGCAAGACGTGTCATTAGAAAGCGTTTGGTCGCCAAAGGTCTGAAAAACGAAGTTTTTTTATTGCTAAAAAAGGGAAAATGCTTGCAGGAGAAAAAATTTCGCACATTTGCCCTGTTCAATCGAATGCAATAAACACTTTTCACCTACGCACTAAACTTATGGCAGAGAACACCGACACAACTAAACCCAAAGGGAAATTCCCCTCCAGCATTCCATATATCATCGGAAACGAGGCAGCCGAACGGTTCAATTACTATGGCCTCCGCGCCATTCTGACCACGTTCATGGTAGCACAGTTCTACAATCCTTCTGGTTCTACTGACCCGGCTGTAGTACAGGTAGCCGAGGCCACTGCTAATGCCAAAACCCACGATTTTGTAGCCATGGTGTATCTGCTTCCCATTTTTGGCGGCATGGTTGCCGACTGGTTTTGGGGCAAATACAAGACCATCCTGTGGCTCTCGATGGTGTATATGACGGGCAGCATCATGGTAGCGCTTTCGGTAGACAGCGAAGTGATGTTCACCACATCCCTTATGCTTATTGCAATTGGTGCAGGCGGCATCAAGCCTTGTGTTTCGGCCAACGTCGGCGATCAGTTCGACTCAAGCAACTCGCATTTGATCTCCAAGGCATTTGATGCTTTTTATTTCTCGATCAACGCCGGCTCGGTGCTTTCTATCTTACTTATCCCTTACCTGAAAACGCACTACGGTCCTGCGGTTGCTTTTGGCGTTCCGGCTATTGCCATGGCCGTAGCCGTATTTTTCTTCTGGCTTGGCCGCAACAAATACCGCCGTATCCCACCGCCAAAATATGATAGCAATCGAATGGTCATTCTTGCTACCGCATTCTTGGCCTTGTTGGCAAGCTACATCTATTTTGATAAAATCAAGCACACCGGGGTTGGCCCAGTATTGGGTGCATGGCTGGTGTTGATTCTCGTATTGGCCTTTATTTTCAAAAAACAGTGGTTCGCAAAGCCAGGCAATTTCGTGGGTATCAACCTTTACGCAGTTACCAACGGGGGCTTTGCAGCGGCAGCCAAAGAATACGGTGACGAAACAGTCCAAGGTATCAAAGCAGTTTGGCGGGTATTGTCGGTATTTGCATTCGTACCCGTGTTCTGGGCATTATGGGATCAAAGCCAATCTGAATGGGTGGTGCAAGCCAGTAAAATGGATTTGAATTGGTTGGGCATCAAATGGGAAGCTGAGCAGATTTCTTTTGTGAATGCAGCCTTCATTCTTGCATTTATTCCCCTGTTCTCATTTGTCCTTTATCCGGCATTGAATAAAATGGGTCTAAAGGTGACACCGCTCCGGAAAATTGGGGCAGGCTTTGTCCTTACGGCACTCTCCTTTGTCGTGGTTGCCATCACGCAGGGTTGGATTGACGCTGGCCAAACGCCCAATATTTCCTGGCAGATATTCGCTTTTGTAATCCTCACTGCTGGTGAAGTACTCATATCGATCACCTGTCTGGAATACGCTTACACGCAGTCGCCACCGTCCATGAAATCAACAATTATGGCCTGTTACCTGTTGAGCGTAACAGTTGGCAACGTGATCGTTTCAGTGATCCAGAACAACATCAAAAGCGGTGGATTCTTTGCACAGTTTCACGGTGCGGGCTTCTTTTGGTTGTTTGTCGGCATTTGTGCTGTCACGGCGCTTTTGTTTATGATCGTGGCGCCATTCATAAAAGAGCGCTCCTACATTGTCAGTGACCATTAAAAATTTGGTTCTGCCGAATTTTGAGAAATCTGGGTCTGAATGACGATTGACGATTACATGAGTGTTGATTTTTGATTGAGATGGACGATGTAGTATTTGACGATGGCGGCACACATCGACCATTATCAATCTTCCATTACATCAAAAATCAACACTCATGTAATCGTCAATCGTCATTCAGACCAAATTACAGAAAGCTCAAAGATTTGGGAGAACTCCTGTTTTTAGTTACACCCAGTTCAAGTATTATGAAAAACCCCCGCACACTCATCTTCATCGCCCTCCTCGCTTTAGTAGCCTTTGTCTTTTACAAATACCGTCAGCCTCGCTTTGTTGCAGGGGAAAAAGTACCTGATTTTGAAGTGGGGCTTTTAACGGGTGAACGCGCGAAACTCTCAGATTTGAAAGGAAAATATGTATTGCTCCAGTTCTGGGGGAGTTGGTGTGGCCCTTGCCGCAAGGAAAACCCTGAATTGGTGGCAATCTATCAAAAGTATCACGACCGGGGTTTCGAGATTTTCAGCATCGGCATGGAACAAAACCCGCAAGCCTGGCAACGAGCCATTAAACAGGACAGTCTTGTGTGGAAATACCACAGCATGGAATCAGCCGAGTTAAATGGCGAAAGGGCGCAGCAATTCAACATAAAATCCATCCCGGCCACTTTTTTGCTCAGTGCAGATGGAGTCATTATGGGCGTGAACCTAAAGCCATCATATATCGAAAAAATGCTGAGCGAGAAGATTTAACAAGGATTGAATCACCATCTGCGGCGCCCCAAAGACAGTACCGTGGCGGCCAAAAACAGCGAAATAATGGACAGGAAATAGATCAGGTCGCGGGTGTCGAGCACACCGCGGCTCATGGAATCGTAGTGATAGGCGATGCCTACGGACTGGACGATGTCGTCGGTTTTGCCAAAGAAAATGGGCAGTCGGCTGAGGTAATCGAAGGCCAGGTAACTGAAAAAACAAAGGAAGGTGGCGAGCACAAAAGCCACAATTTGATTGTTGGTGAGCGAACTGGCAAAAACGCCAATAGCGGCAAAGGCTCCTGCCAAAAACAATAACCCAATATAAGAACCTAAAATGCCGCCTGAATCGAGGTTTCCAGGAGGCGCACCCAATTGGTACACGGACACGTAGTAAAGTGCCGTGGGGAGCAGCGCAAAGGCAACAAGGGTGAAGCAGGCCAGGAATTTTCCGCCAACGATCTGCCAATCAGTTATGGGCCGTGTCGCGAGCAACTCGATGGTGCCAGTTTGTTTTTCTTCGGCAAATGTTCGCATGGTGACGGCTGGAATCAAGAACATAAACACCATAGGCGCGATGGCGAAAAGCGTGTCCAGGTTGGCATAAGCACCGTCCAGGATGCTGAATTCCGGAAACACCCATAGCAATAAACCCATAAGCACGAGGAACACGCCAATGACGATGTAGCCGATGAGCGAGGAAAAAAAGGTATTGATTTCTTTTCTGAATATAGGGAGCATGATGGTCAAAAATGCACTAGGATATCTGTATTGCTCATTTCAACGACGGAATGCTGCTGCAATAAGGTTTCTAAATTATCAAAATTTAGTTGAAAAAGTGTCAATAGGTCTTTGTTTACAATGTTGCCCGTGGTGAGCATCAATAATTTTGGAGGAATCCCTTTCAGCACAAAATAATCAAAAAAATCGCTGTCTTTAGATATTACAGTCCGACCTTCTTGAACTGCTAACTCAATTACCTCAACATCATCAGAAAGGTTTTGGCGTGGCAAATCGCGCGTATGAACCGCATCATGGCCTCGCTCATTCAGCCATTTTTTCAATGATAACGGCAAGTGCGCATCTACTATAAATTTCATGTTGCCAATAGCACTTTGTGAACGCTTTTCACTTGTACCATACGAGAAGCGAACTCAAGGCACGCCAAAATATCTTCACGCTCCAAGTCGGGATAGTCTTCTAAAAGTTCCTCAATCGTCATGCCCGCAGAGAGCAAATCGAGCATAATTTCGACAGGATACCGCATATTACGTATAGTGGGCTTTCCAAAACATACGTTCGGGTTGACGGTAATGCGACTAAGTAAGGAAGGATTCATCCGTAATTAATTTTTGCAAAGTTACGAGATTGCGTTTCACTTCGTCAATTGTTGAAAAACGTCTTCTACCGAGTGCTCTGCTTTGTGCAATTCCAACAGTGTCAGTTGGTTGGCTATAGCGAAGGAGAAAACATCTGCGCGAATATCCTGACCGGAAGCAGCAAAAAACTGCCATTGGTTTTTGCCGAGGCTTTTTACGGTGTGGACGTTTTTGATTTTTGCCAGCAGGTTTTTATCGGCGCTTTCGGCGAATTCTGCAGTGACTACGGACTGCCCTGCAAACTGCTGTTTCAGTTCCGAAATAGGTGCATCCGCCACCAATTTTCCTTTGTTGATGATGATAGCGCGGTCACACACGGCTTCCACTTCGCCAAGGATGTGGGTGCTTAGAATGACGGTCTTTTCCTTGCCAAGGTCTTTGATGAGTTGGCGGATTTCTATGATTTGGTTGGGGTCGAGACCGCTGGTGGGTTCGTCCAAAATCAGCACTTCGGGATCGTGGAGCATGGCTTGTGCAAGCCCGACGCGCTGGCGGTAGCCTTTGGAAAGTTCGCTTATTAGTTTGTGGCGATGGCTCCCAAGACCGGTGCGTTCCACCATCTTGTCCACTTGTTTGGACACATTTTTTACCTGGTGAAGTCCGGCGGTAAAAGCGAGGTATTCCCGAACGTACATTTCCCGGTAGAGAGGATTGTGTTCGGGCAGATAACCCACACGGGCTCGAGCTTCCATAGGCTTGACTCCAACATCAAAGCCACAAACTTCCACAAGCCCTTCATTTTGAGGAAGATAGCCTGTGATGATTTTCATAGTGGTCGTTTTCCCGGCACCGTTTGGGCCTAGAAAACCGAGCACTTCGCCGCGCCGAGCCTCGAAGGTGATGCTGTCTACGGCACGTTGTAGACCGTATATTTTGGTGAGATTGGTGACTTTTACGGACACTTGTGAGAGAGTGAGAGGTGATGAGAGCGTGAGAGCAGCTCGCGCTCATTAAACCTTTGACGTGAATGATCGCAAATTTTGGTGCAAATTTAGCAAAGCTAGCCCAACCCATGTCCGCGTCGCAACAATTTCGCTTTTCGAGCAGAAATTGTTGCAACGAAAACCTTAGCGTAGCGTTTTGACGTATAGTTTAAAGCAATAAAACAACCTATGCTCAACATCTCTTTCGCCTCCATACTCCTTTTTTTACTCCAAACCAGTTTACCCTCCCAAGGTGAAGGGAGGCAGCAACCAATTAATCCACCCTCCTTTGCCAAGGCTATGGCGGGTAAACAATCTACCAATCTACCAATCACCAATCACCTCCCCTTTGATTCCCTCCTCCAAAAACACGTCAGTGATGCGGGAAAAGTGAACTACAAAGGTTTAAAGGCCGACAAAGCCGCCCTTGATGCCTATTGCCAAACGCTTTCGGCCAATTCTGTGCAGGAGACTTGGGCAAAAGAAGAAAAAATGGCTTACTGGATAAACGCCTACAACGCCTTCACGCTCAAACTCATCGTGGACAACTACCCCACCAAAAGCATCCTTAACTTCGACGGAGGCAAAACATGGGATGTGCGCCGCATCAAAATCGGCGACAAAAAATACAGCTTGAATAATATCGAGAACGACATCCTGCGACCCCAGTTCAAAGATGCTCGCATTCACTTTGCGATCAATTGCGCAGCCAAAAGTTGTCCTCCGCTATGGAATCGTGCCTATACTGCTGAAAATCTGGAAGATGCACTGGAAGCCCGCACCCGAGAATTTGTAAACAACTCAAAATACAACTCCCTTTCGGCCGGTCGTGCCCAAGTATCCAAAATATTCGATTGGTATGGTGCAGACTTTGGCGACCTGAAGAAATTCCTGAATCAGTATTCGGAAATAAAATTAAATAATACCGCCGCAGTGGTTTTCAACGAATACAACTGGGATTTGAATGAGTAATGCAACGCGGATTTCGCGGATGGAGCTGATTTACACGGATATTTTGATAGGAAAGACTCTTAACATCCGCGCAAATCAGCTCCATCCGCGTAATCCGCGTTGCATCAAATCCGCGTTACCGCTTCTTCAATTCCCTTTCAAAAATCGTTTCTAACTGGTTGGGGTGCAGGTTTTTACCGACAATGATGCGGTCTTTGTTCAGGACGTAAATTTCAGGGGTGATGTCCACAAAATATTTGGCATAGATCGCCACATTGGTTGGGTCGAATACGTTGGTGAAAGTGAAACCCTTTTCCTGTGCGAATTTTTTCCATTCCTCATCCGTGGTGCTTACAGCAATGCCGTAAATTTCTACACCGCGCGATTTCCATTTTCTATAAATCACCTCCACTTCAGCTGCTTCCTTTTGGCAGTGTTCGCAATCCGGGCTGTACATAAAGACCACGATAATTGGCGCAGTGATTTCATAGATGCTCTTTAATTCTCCGTTGATGTCCCTTGCCTTCACATCAGGGCCTTTTCGGCCTAACAGGCTGGCTTCCATTTCCCAAACGTGCTTGCGCAAACCCTTTAGGTTTTCTGGCTTATCCCAAAAGGCCAGTTCGTCTGTAAAAAAGTTTTTGATGATGTGCACGTACACTGCCTCCCCATCCATCACGGTCGTCTTTGTGTTTTCGTATTGCAGTGCGATCCAGTTGGTAAAATACTTGAAATATTGAGGATGGGTAATCACCCGACGGATCAGTGCATCGGATACTTTGATGAGTGAATCCGGGTTTTGTGGGGTCAATTCCTTGATATAGCGCTTGAGTTTATTGGCTATGACCGGGGTATTAAGCAAGCGGTTGTCATTAAAATCCACGCCGTCCCAGAAGTGATCGCGGTAATAAATGAGTTGACGCATGGTGTCCATGTCGCCATTGGTTTTTTTGAATTCTTTGAAATCAGGGTTCTGCCCGGCGATTTTGAATTTGGTAAAAAAAGCATCCGGATACTGTTTGAAAATACCGTCCAGATATGCCTTGCGTTCTTCCAGGATTTGCAGCTGCCGAGATTTGGCTTGCAGGAATTCTGCTGAATTGGCGGCTGACTTGTTCATCGCTCCAGTCGTCTGAGCCAGCTCTGGTTCTTGCTTGGCCTGAAATCGAATGGTCTGGTAAAAAAGGTCGGTATTGATGGAGCCCTCCACCTGCATCGTGCCCATAAAATCGGAGGCTTTGGCGCGCATGGTCATGCGCTGGTCTTTGTCAACCAGGAAGGAAAGTTGCTTCATTCCGGGGAGCAAAAAAGTGTAGAATCCGGGAGCAAGAAGTTTCTTTCGGCGCAACACAAGATGACCGGAGGCATCCACGGCAGCCGAATCAACAATGAAATTTTGATCGCCCCAAACGCCCACGAGTTTGGCCATGCCTGCAGGGATTCCTTCCAAATAGGCTTCGATTTGGGTAGAATCAATGGCAGGTGCTGCGGGTTGGAATGTTATCGTTGCTTGGGCATCGGCCTTTGGCAAAGCTATGCTGGAGAAAACAGAAATAAGAAGAAAAAAGGCGGAACGGTTCAAAATCACCATCGGTGTAATTGTTTTGGAAAAGAGGGGCAAAAGTAAGGCCATCCGCAGGTACAGGCGTGGCTTTTGGGAAATGTTTACAAAAAAAGCCCTTCCCGAATTAATCGTGAAGGGCTGGGGAAGGGATACGTTTACTAAACCTTGGAGGTTTAGTAAACGTGGCGCTTAATCCTTGCTGAATGACATTACAAATTTAATATCCTCCAATTTCTTGCTGGCACCGCCATTGAAAAGCGTGCAACTCGCCTTACCGCTCACTTTTTGATAGATACCAAACGGGGTCTCCTGGCGCTCGGAAGCAGTCACTTCAAAAGAAGCATTTACCTGCCCGCTTGCATCAGAGGTCCAGAGTTGTGTCCCATCCCAATGCCGCACAAGCACCTGGCCTGTAAGGTCGCCAAATGAATAGGCACCGGTATGGAAAAGCCCTGAAAAGGCTTGATCCACGTCAGCGCAATCGCCATCGAATAAATTCGGGAAATAGACTTCATAGTAAGGAGCATCAATTGGATCGAATGCCCCAATGCCACATCCATAAGAATAAGTGCAAAAGGGAACTCCAATGCTGGCATCTATGGAGTTAGACATTTGATAATCCCCCGTCGCATCTATTTCTAATAGATTGGTTTGTCCATCGAGATTTCCATAGAAATAGTACTCCGCGTCTGATACATTATCGGGGTCTTTGCTGTCTTTTTTACAGCTTGAAAGAAGGACGATGCCCATCAGCATCATGCATTGGAGAAAAGAGATTTTTGAAAACATGGTTAAGTTATTTTTGAATTTTTAGGTAAACGTTTGGTTCATG
>JBJXGZ010000154.1:0-10443 GCA_046160625.1 Saprospiraceae bacterium | reverse complement strand
TCAAGTGACACATTTTCCGACACATATATTTCGTTGGAAAATTGCGTAGGAAAATCATTAATTCGCCAATATGCGTCTAATTTAGTGTATTGCATAGGTAAACTTGCTGTCGAAGGAATCCGCAAGGTTTGACAAATATACAGCAGACACGGACAATATTTAACCTTTCGCTATCTACTTCCCTGGCTTTTTTCGAAAAGTGTCCGCTACCCACTTACACTCCAGATTAGCAAGAACGGACAAGTCCAATCACAGCCTGGATTCCTATTTTTGCCCGACACGAATATTAACGCAACTTAACACACTATATGCTAAAGCTATCGCATTTTTGCCTCCTTCTGAACCTTTTTTTTCTACAGGCCGCTGCCTGCCAACAAGCTATTGTTCCCATCAGCCCCGACCGGCTCGGTAGTCGCTTCGTGGAGGCTATTAATTCCAAAGATGCCGTTTTACAGGAAGCCATTTCAAAGGAGGTATACATCCCGGCTACGCTCGAAAAATTGAGCGTCCAACGCCTCGTCGCTCATTTTCAGAAACTTCACCAAACGTATGCTCCGCTAGAATATCACCACAGCGACCAATTGGAATTTGCGAAACCAGGTGGCACTACCTATGTGCTGCACATTTATGCGCGCAAACAAGGCGAGGTGATGTGGAACGATTTTCAATTTTACCTTGAACCCTCGCCGCCACACCGCATTGATCAAATGGTTTTCGTAGCGGAAGTCGCAGAGCCCATTGCCCTACCTAATGGCAGCATCGAGCAGCAGGAAACCCTGGACTGGCTGAAGCGCTACGTTGAAAAATTGGAAAAGGAAAACGACCTCTTTGGCAGTATCCTCATCGCCAAAGGAGACCAGGTGCTTTTTAATAAACATTGGGGTTTTGCCGACCTCGAAAACACTCGAAAAATCAATTCAACGTCACGCTTTGGACTGGCATCGGGCAGCAAGATGTTTACAGCCACGGCCATCGTGCAACTCATGGAACAGGGTAAACTGAAACTGACAGACAAACTCACCGACTATTTCCCTGATTTCCCGAACCGGGCATGGGCGGAGCAGATAACCTTGAAACACCTGCTTTCGCACACTTCCGGCATCGCCGAATATTGGACTTCTGAAAACGAGCCTGCTATGCTCCTTTTTGAGCATTGGCACGAGTACCTGCCGCTTATTTACAAAGAAGGATTTCGGTTCGAGCCTGGCACGGAATCGTATTATTCCAACTCCAATTTCATGTTACTTGGCTTCATCATCGAGAAAGCCAGTGGGCAGGATTACTACGCCTACATCGAGGATAATATTTTAAAAAAGGCGGGCATGACACAAAGTGGGTTCTTCGACCACCATGACGACAAGCTGCCACTTGCCATGCCTTACGCCCGAAAAGAGGGCGGCGGCTGGAAAAATAACAGGTCGAAGCAGTTCAGAAAAGGTTCTCCCGCCGGAGGTTGTTATTCCAATGCTACCGATATGCTTCTTTTTTGCAAGGCATTAAAAACCAATCAATTGGTAAGTGCCAAAAGCCTGAATCTGATGACGACCGACTGGACTCAGGATACCAAAGATGCACAACCCTATGGCTTGGGGCTTATCCTTGAACGACATGCCCAAGAACCGACCTACGGTCATGGTGGCACAGCGGGCGGGGTGAACTTCGAGTTCCGTTACTTCCCCCGCATGGATCTTACACTGATCGTTTTCAATAACCAGAACAATGGGGCGTACGATGATTTGAAACGAAATGGGTTGAAGCTGATTTCGGGGGCGAGGTGACCCCTGTTAAGCTGTCCTTTTTTTGACATCTAATTGCCATTTTATGACCACTAAACTACTTTTCTGTGCAATGTTGGTACAGGCAGTCGCTTGCAATGGGCAGCCTCATTCCAGCACCAAACCCCTCGTCCTACCGATTGATTACGACAGCTACATTCTGCTGAAAGCGAAAATCAACAACTCCCACCCCGCCAACCTGCTTCTCGACACAGGGGCGGACGAACTGTTGCTAGACGAGCAATATTTCAACGGCACAGGCATCGTCATCGAGCGCAGCCAACAAGCACAATTGCCGGGGGCTGGGGCAGAACCGCAGGTTATCACCGTCGTGCTCGACCCGATGACTGTTCATATTGATAGCATCGCCTACTATCCCCGATACGTGCCGCTCATGGACCTGCGCTCCATCGTCGGGGAAAAGGCGGACGGCATCATCGGGCCCGCTTTTTTGCAGCCATATTTAACGGAGATTGACTTCGAAAACGAGTGCCTTTTGCTGCACACTGACCAAGTTGTACTGACTGGATTCGACAGTATCAAACTTGACGTGCGAAACAACCGCTACTACCTGCCTACCATCATTGAGGCAGCAGACGGTCTGACGGTGAAGGGCATGTTGCAGTTCGATTTGGGAAATGGCGGCAACGTCATCCTGACCTCCCCGACGGCGCTAGACTATGATTTGGAAACCAAAATTTCCAAAAAAATAAAATTCTTCAACAATAACGGCGGCGCTGGTGGACGCATCGAAGGATACCTTTTTCGAGCAAAATCACTGACCATCGGGCGTACATGCCTCGTTGAGCCTTGTATTGAGTGGTCAACCGACCAAGGCGGTGCACTGGCGAAATCGGAGTTTGCCGGATTACTGGGCAACGAAATACTGGAACGTTTTCGAGTGATTTTTGACCGAAAAAACGCCGTGTTGTACCTCAAACCCAAGCCGAACCTGAGCGACCACTTTCGCAGTACTGCCATAGGCATGAGTCTTGTAAATAAGCGTAACTCACTGGGCATAGCCCTCGTCACCGGGCTGTTCGAGGGCGGCAACGCCGAAAAAGCGGGGCTGCAGGCAGGCGATCGAATCCGGACTATCGGCGACAAAAAAGTGACTGACATGAGTGAGGCCGATTGGGAAAAATTCCGACTACCTGGCGAGCCGGTGGAGTTGGAGTTTGTGCGGGGTGGGGTAGAGCGTAAGGTCTGGCTGGAACGAGTGGAGGGGTTGTGAGCCTTGCCACTTTTGCCAAAACATAATGTCGTTTACTAATTGATTTAAACGAATTTCAATAGGAGCAAACAACTAAAAATGAAAAGAAGCATCCTACTGTTCCTGCAGTCTGTTCTTTGGCAAGTAAAAATTGCCCGGCCAATAGCGAAACTATCTTGCATGGTAGTTTTTCTACTGTATCATGACCACGCCAAAAGTCAATCATTCGAGGCTGCGATAGCAGCCAACGACAGGCTGATTTCAAGTTTTGTCGAAAACTGCAAAGTGCCGGGACTGTCGATGGCGGTTATTCATAAAGGTAAGCTGGTTTGGCACAAGGAGTACGGGCTTTCCCATATTGAACTGGGGCGACCTGTAACGGATTCGTCCAAATTCAGGATTGCCAGCGTGTCGAAACTATTTACAGGAACGGCAATTTTGATGCTGCACAAATCGGGAAAACTCCACCTTGACGATCCTGTTTCTAAATACCTCGATTTCTTGCCGCTTCATTATGAGCATATCACTATCCGCCAAATAGCCCAACATACCAGTGGCATTGGGCATTATTTGGACGAAAAAGATGCCTTGGACCTCGTTGATTATGCTACGCCCCAAGAAGCACTCGGCAAGTTTGTCAATCGCCCGCTTTTGCACCCACCTGACGGTGGCGTGACCTACTCGAGTTTTGCCTACACAGTGCTGGCGGCCGTAATCGAAAAAGCGACGGGAAAAGATTTCTTGACCGCCATGCATGACCTGATTTTTGAGCCTTTCGGTATGTATGATACCGAGGCTGACCAGCAAAGAAAGATTATAACCAGCAGGACTGGATTCTATCAGTATGGAAATAAGTTGAAATGGGAAAATGCCCAACCCATCAACCTGAGTGGGCGCTGGGCTGGCAGCGGTTTCCTTTCGACGGCGATTGACGTGGCTAGGTTTGGCGCTTTCCATACCGCATTGGCGGGCTTTTTTACTAAAGAAGACCTGGATTTGTTGACAGCTCCCCGTCAAATCAATGATACCTTGCGTAGCGTTGAAGGCTTGGGCTGGGGGCAGCGCACGGATTGGGAAGGCCGGATGATGTACTGGGGCGATGGGCGCACACCGGGCAGCACTTGCGGGCTACTGGTTTTCCCTGAACACGAATTGTCCATCGCCATTTTGACCAATATCCGAAGGGCACCCCTCGACCGGGGTGAGTTCCAGGCGTTATGCGTACGCCTCATAGCAGCCGTGGAGAAAAGCAAAATAAAAGAAATCGGGCAAGAAGACGTTGGCGCTTATCAATTGGAAATAAATATTAACGGCAATAGCTTAAATGGAACATTGGATTTACATTCGTTGAATGGCATCGCCGGAACTTTCGACTTCCACAACCTCCAAAAATTCAAGGTCATTGATATGTTTTGGAAGGACGGTTCGCTTTGGGTTTTTGCGGTCGGAACAGGGGAAGCCCCCATCGCAGTTGGCATTTTACCCATAAAACTCAAGCCGGAAGGGAATTTTTTGGTGGGTGAAATATTCAGGCTCGGAGCTACTGTAAAGGTAACGAAAAATTGAAAATCAATTATCCTGATTCATTCAAAATCAAAACTCGATGAACAAAACTGTACTCTTTTGCTTGTATCTGCTGCTCGGCAGCCTCCTTCCAGCGCAGGCGTCCGATCTGAAAATCTCTAACGAACTCCTCTTCGTCGAAGGTCCCCGTGACAACCGTACCATGTACGCCATTCTCGACGTCAAGTGGAAAAACGCTTGGAAAAACGACCAGAATCACGATGCGGTCTGGCTTTTCTGCAAGTTCGTAATGGGCGAGGACGGTTACCGGCACATTCCACTTCGGCAAACTGGGCATGAAATCATTCACGTCGCCCAAGCTGGGTTACAGCTTCAATTCGAAGTGGCAGCCGACGGAGCTGGGCTGTTTATCGTACCGTCGGGTACTTATCGGGGTGATGTTTCTTTAAAAATAAAGATCGCAATTGACCCCGCGCCCTTTACTCGATTCAATACAGAACGAGCATCGTTCAGAGCATTCGGGTTGGAAATGGTGAAGATCCCAACGGGTGCTTTTTACGCTGGTGAAATCGACAGCTCGACCGCCCGGCAGTATCAAGCATTTTACCAGCCGGACGAAAACGGAGTGCATAAAGGGGCGGTTTTAATCAACGCGGAAAACGAACTAACGGTTGGGAAAGACATCGCCTACAACCCTAGTGAGGTTATCTATCAGGGCGACGGAAAGGGGGTAATTCCAAAGGCATTTCCTAAGGGCTACGAGGGTTTTTATGGAATGAAATACGAAGTCAGGCAGGGCGAATACGCCTTGTTTTTGAACACGCTCTCCAACGGGCAAAGCCAGTTGCGCAGCAATTTTGGTGGCAGAGACTACTACCGAATGCGGGGTACAATTGCTTTCGACGGTGAAAAATACGTCGCCGCCAGTCCCGACCGACCATGCAATTTCCTCAGTTGGGACGATGCGATGGCCTTCGCCGACTGGTGCGCCCTCCGCCCAATGACAGAACTGGAATTTGAAAAAGCGTGCCGGGGTAACCGCAAGCCTTTGCCCAACGAATTCCCATGGGGCAATGCTGATAAACTGCGGACGGAACGCCGAGTCAATGCCGCCGGCGACCTTGCTCACCTCAGCGGCAAGCCCGAATCGGAACTTTCCTCGAAAACGATGGCTGAATTTGGTGCTTCACAATACTGGCTGATGGACCTGGCGGGCAGTGTATGGGAGCGCTGCATCACGGTGGGCGACAGCCTCGGCAGGAGTTTCAAGGGAACGCACGGCGATGGAGCTATTTCCTACTACGGTTTCGCTACGAACGAGGATTGGCCTGCCGGTGTGAGCGAGCAGGGTGGCTTCGGCTTCCGGGGAGGCGGTTTTTACCACCCTGACCGGGCCTATCACGAGTTCAATCCGTTCAGCCCCGTGTCGTACCGGCGCTTTGGTGCATGGTCAGGTGGGAATAGGACAGAGGCGTATGGGAGCAGGCTGGTGCGGCGCTAGATTTTAATTCAACATCTGTTTCGTTATGCGGCTACTCCTTTCTTTTAGCGTATTTATTTGCACTGAAGTCCTTGCTCAAACACAAGAGACTCTACTTGCACGCCACCCCGCCAACGACCGTTACGCCTCGTATTCACCCGATAGCAGGCACATCGTTTTTGAATCCGATCGCAACGGGAACTGGGACATTTTCCTCATGGATAAGCATGGCGGCAACGTCCGCCAACTGACTACCGACACCAGTGCCGAGCGCTCCCCCGCGTGGCATCCGTCGGGCAAGTCGGTCGTTTTTGAGTCTAAAAAGGAAGGTAAAAACAGGCTCTACACCTGTGAAATCGAAACTGGAAAAATCAGCCCCATCGTAATGGAGGGCATACCACAGGGCGATGTCATTTTCGGCCGCTACTCCCCTGATGGCGGACGGTTAGCGTTTTCGCAGCAATACGCTGATACCGTCTTTCATCTGTTTTTATTGGAATTGACGACGAGCAACTGGCGGCAACTGAACTCCGGAAACAGTCGGTTCACTTATCCGGCCTGGTCGCCCGACGGCAAATCCATCGCCTTTCACGCCCGCCATGAAACGCAGGGCAAGGACGATGAAATCTACTGGATGAACCTGAAAACCGGGAAAATGCGCCGACTGACCCATCGGCCGAACCACGATTTTTGCCCCGCTATTTCGCCCAATGGCAAGTGGGTCGCTTATGCTGCTTCAATGGAAAACAAGCTGCCTGTAGAAATTTTTATGGTAAAAAAGAACGGCAAAGGTCGCCGCCGTATCACTCAAAACGATCTCAGCGAAGTGCTACCCTCGTGGCGTCCTGACGGGAAAGCCTTGCTGGTCTCGGCCTGGCGGGATGGAAATTTTGAGGTATGCGAGATTGCCTGGACCCGGATGCCCGGCTGATACAGCCTGAGGAGTCTGCTATATCAAAACAAATGAAAGCAAAATATCTAAATCAGAATTTTTGATCAACACACCACGATTGTCTTACTAAAAACTCAAATTTAATGAATGCACTTCGACTGCCGTTTCTACTGCTTTTTTTAGGCGTTTTTCATGTTGCTCTTGCACAACAAATAGCCGATAGCGCTTTTGCTTACACGCCTCAAATTCCAAAATATCCACCAGGTAAAGGCAGTGTTGTGTGGATTGATGAGGCGCACGTAAATTTTCACACTTTAGGTGGCCGCTATGCACCGTTTGCCAAGGTGCTACAACAGGATGGATACCAGGTTGGCGCAAATGCCCGGGCTTTTGACAAAGCGGAACTACAATCATGCCGCATTTTAGTCATTTCCAACGCGCTGGACAGCAGCAATGCTCGTAATTGGAATTTGCCAAACCCGAGTGCATTTAGCACCACCGAAATCGAAACCCTGAACCAATGGGTTAAAAACGGAGGCCGACTCCTGCTGATTGCCGACCATATGCCTTTTGCCGGGGCAGCCGAGTTGCTGGGACGGTCTTTTGGTATCGAGTTTTCGAACTGCTTTGCCAATGACAATCGCAGGCGAAGCTACGAGCGGTTTTTTCGGGAAAATGGCACTCTGCTTCCCCATTCCATTACGCAAAATATTGACACCGTAGTCACATTCACGGGAAGCGCTTTCCGCATTCCGGCGGGCGCGACGCCCTTATTGGCACTAAGAAACTATACGCTTGCGCTGCCCACTGTGGCTTGGCGATTTGAAGAAAGTAGTTCCTACTTGTCCAGCGATGGCTACTTTCAGGGAGCAAGTCTGCTGTACGGAAAAGGTCGGGTGGTGGTTATGGGCGAAGCGGCCATGTTCTCTGCCCAACTTGCCGGCCCGAATCGCAATCCTGTTGGCATGAATACACCCGAAGCCAGACAAAATGCCCAATTTCTGTTGAATATCATGCATTGGCTGGATGAGTAAGTATCTAGACCTCAATTTTCATTAATTTTTACCATTAGAATTTACCGAGCTATGAAAAAAATTCTTTCCATGTTACTGTTTTGCAGCGTGTTCACCAGCGCTTTTGCACAGTCCTCTGACAGCCTCCTGGTTCACCGAGCGGCGCTCGACTACCTTGAAGGTTTTTACGAGGGCGACACGATCAAACTCCAGCGCAGCCTCAGCCCGGAGTTGCACAAATATGGCTATTACAAAAGTAAAAATGGGCAATACGAAGGCGATAAAATGAGCTATTCCGATGCTATTGCCTTTGCCAGAGGGGTTTTAGCAAAGCAGAGCTTTCCCAAGCCCGATGCACCAAAACAGGTGACGCTGATGGAAGTTCAGGAGCAAATCGCCTGTGTAAAAGTCGTTGCCTGGTGGGGTATGGACTACCTGCTTCTGGCGAAACACGGCGACAAATGGCGCATCGAACAGGTGATGTGGCAGGGCCTTTGAAAACCCTAAAGTCTTTACCCACTGCACTTTCAAGCAATACCAGTCTTCCTTTCGACCGACTCCTCGGCACCTGGAAATATGTGGAAGGGCAAAATACCTATGTGGAACATTGGGAGAAATCTGGAAACAACACTTTTGTTTGCCAAGCCACGAGTGCAAGCGGCAATAAGACGACATCAACAGAACGATTTCAGATTGAAAAGAAAAACAATAGTTGGGAGCTGAAAGCCGAATCAAGTAATAGCGCACCCATTACGTTTTACCTGAAAACGGCCGAAAACAACCGTTTGTCTTTTGAAAGAAAAGAAAACGATTTTCCGAAACAATTCAATTATGACTGGAAAGCGGACGGGGTTTTGGTTGTATGGCTGGAGGGGACATTGAACGGTCAAGTTACCAAGCTGGAGTATCCAATGAAAAAATTAACTGAATAATGAATACCATTTCACCCTTCACTTTGCTTGTTCTCTGCCTTTGCTTTTGCAAATCCTTTTGTTTCGCTCAAAACGAACCAGCAAAGTGTTATTTTAACGGCTTGTATTTGGGCGCAAATGCCGGATCGCAGAACCTCTTCGGCGGCTCCTTCGTGGACGGGGTGGACGTGTTGGCACAGGAATCTAGATTCGTGGCAGAAATTTTTACGGGTTTCCGAAAGCAGTTCCTAAAAGGCCGATTGGTGGCAGGGGCGGAACTGCAAATCGGCTTTACGGATGGCAATCTTCGACACGAAGACCCCGCCAATACATTGACGATCAACTACAAAAATAATTTTCAAAGTGGCTACGGACTGACACTGGGCGGTGTTTTTTTAAAAAATAAAAACCTGATGGCATATGCCTACGCCTTTGAAACGAAACGGAAGTTCGAAGTGAGCATTCGTGATGCATTTGGCACTTACCAGCAAAATGATGAACAAGGAATGCTCAAGTACGGGCTCGGTTTGGAGGCGAAAATTTGGCGAGGGTTGCGTGCCCGTACTACACTCGGTCGGCTTCGGGTGGATTTTGGTGACCAAATCACCAACATCAAGGTGGACGACAAATGGGATTTTACAGTGGGGGTTGTGTGGCAATTTCGATTGCCGCCTTTGCGTTGACAGGCAAATTAAAAAAAAATATGAAAGTTTTTTTACCCGCCATTTTTTGCAAAATACTCCTCATCACCCAAGCTACAGCCCAACTCTACACTAACACCAGTGCTAACCTGCCCGACAATGGCGCAAAGGGGGCCAGCATGGACGTACGGGCTGCTGACCTTGATAGCGACGGCGACCTGGACATCGTGCTCGCAAATGAATTTCAGCCGAATACCATCCTACTCAACAACGGAACCGGGATTTTTACCAACACTTCAGCAGGCAACTTGCCACAGAAGGTACACGACTCAGAAGACGTGGCTATCGCCGATTTCAACGGTGACGGAAAACTTGACCTCGTCTTTTGCAGCGAAGACGACGTGACCCTGGGCTTAACCAAGGTCCACGAATTCTATCTGGGAAATGGTCAGGATGCCTTTACAGAGACAAGCTTCCAACTGCCTGATTCTGAATCAAATGCGGTTGTTTCGGTAGACATCTCTGGCGACAATTTACCCGATTTACTTTTTGGGAATAAGGGCTCCAACGGCGTTCTCGTTAACAACGGCGATGGCACTTTTACGGCTGAAAACAACCGCATACCGCAAGTCAATCGCACCACTCAAGACCTCGCCCTTGCCGACGTGGATGCTGACGGCGACCTGGACCTCTTTGAAGGCAACGAAAACGGCAACCTGCTCCACTTGAATGACGGTACCGGCCACTTCATTGATATGACAACGGAGTTGTTGCCACAAAATCTGAATATCGAGACCCGAAAAGTGACTTTCGGCGACGTAGACAGTGACAATGACCTGGATGTTTTCCTCTCTAATGTGGCCTTCATCCAAGGCAAAGACCGCCAAAATAGATTGTTTCTCAACGACGGGACAGGGCATTTCAGTGATGCTACTGCCACTCGTCTGCCTATTGACAACGACCATACCATTGATGCCATTTTTGAGGACGTTGA
>JBJXGZ010000153.1:0-5531 GCA_046160625.1 Saprospiraceae bacterium | reverse complement strand
GGATGGGACGGATTTCACGGATAAATCCGTCCCATCCGTGTCATCCGTGGCCCATAGGTATAGTGTAAACCACAAACTATTACTAAAATTCAAGCATCTATCAACGGCAATCGCACCGTAAATTTCTCCTCCGTTTCCAATACCTCAAGAGGCCGCTCCGAAAGATAATGGTACAGCGCACGGAGGCTTTCGAGGCCTTGACGGTTGGAGGTTTCCACTTGCTTCTTGCGTTGGATATTGTTCGTAACAGAAATTGTATTCTCCTCTGTTTCGATTTTGATAAGGAGCGGGTTTTGCGCTGAAATAACATTGTGTTTTACCGCATTCTCAATCAGGATTTGGAGCGTGACGGGAACGATGCCTTTTTCCATTGTTCCGTTTGAAGGCGTTTTTATTTCAATTTGAATTTCGTCTTCAAACCTCGTTTTCAGCAAAAAAATGTAGTTTTCGACAAAATCCAGTTCATTTTTCAACGAAACGGTCTCCTTCTCTTTGTGCTGCAACAAATAGCGGTACACTTTTGAAAGGTGTTGCAAAAAGTCGGAAGCAAGTTGCTGGTTTTCAAAAATGAGGCTGTTCAGCGAGGTGAGTGAATTGAACAGGAAGTGTGGGTTGAGGTGATTTGTGAGGGCAATGAGCCGGATTTGAGCCGAACGTTTTTCTATTTCCAGCAGGCTTTTTTCCTTTTCTTCCAATTGCCGACGCACCTCTAGTCTGGCCTCTTCGATCTGAGCCAACGCGATTTTATTGCTGCACAATGCCGCGATAGCTGTCAGGATTTGCAAGTGCCAGGGGGTGTAAAACCCTTTTTGAGAATGTTCAGAATCAATCACCCCAATGGCGCGACCATCTGCCAAAATGGGCACCGCCAACTCTGAACCCCTTGGCACATCGTCTACTATATAGCGGGGGTCAACAGTGGTGTCGGGGATGAGTTCGGCACGACCTGTGGCGGCGACAGTGCCGACGATGCCATGACCGAGCGGCAGGTCTATTGGATTAACGATTTTTTTGTCCTGTGAGGATTTTTGACCCCAAGCAGCTTTTTGCACCAACACATTTCGCTCATTATCAAGCAAATAAATAACACAATCTTCCCAGCCTAATCGTGCAATACATTGTTGTGCTACATCCCAAAGCGCCTCGTCGACCGTGCTTTTTTCACTGATGCTGCGGTTGAAAAAATTGAGCACCTGTTCGATTTCTAATTCGCGCTGAAGCGTGGTGCTGCGCAATTTTTCTATTTCCAATGCTCGGGCTTGGTTTTGTCGCAAGCGATTTTCGCGGTAGCGGATAAAGCCAAAGAAAAGCCCTGCCAGCCCTACGAAAACAATCCCGCGAAACCACCAGGTTTGCCAAAAAGGCGGAAGGACGGTGAAAAAGAAAACATCTTTGGCCGGATACCACAGCTGTCCGGTGATGCTGGCCGCCACTTCGAGTTGGTACTTTCCGGGCGCCAAATCAGGCAAGCGGAAAAAGCTGTTTGAGCCAGCAGATACCCAATCGGCGGGCTGGCCGCGAGAGAGGCGGTACCGATATTGCACCTTGGAGGCGTTGTTGAAGTAGGGCGCGACCACCTCGAAGGTCAGCGTGTTTTGCCAATGCGGAAATGGCGGCAGATTGTTGGCAGCGTAAAAAATACTGTCGCCATCGTTGATACTGACTGACTGGATGCCCACCGCAAGCGGGGTACTTCCCATGGCGATATTTTCCGGCCGGAAATAGTTGAGGCCATTCATGCCGCCAAAGACCATCATTCCATTGCTTGCCCGAATTGCTGTTCCAAGGTTGAAAACGTGGCTCTGGATGTTGTCAGAAAAATCAAATTTTTGGAAAGTGGCCATTTGGGCATCGCCGAGGTAAAGCCCATTCGATGTACCAAGCCAAAAGCGTTGGAGGCTGTCTTGGAGAATGGACGCCACGCCCACGCGCTCGCCCTGCAAGAGGATGGGTTCGAGCGCATACGGATTCCCGGGTTGCAGGGTCAGTTTTAAGAAACCACCGCTGGTACCCACGAGGAATTCATTTTCGGTTTTTTGAAAAATACTCGACACCCCAACGGCGGGCATTATTGGAATTTCAAACAAAAAGCGGTACTGCTCGTCAAGGCTGTGAAGCCCGCGCTGCGAGCCGAGCCAAACCCGACCTTTTGAATCTTGAAAAACGGTGTTCATGTTCGAGTTGTCGCCTTGGAAACGGATGCGCTCCGTCCGATACGTTTTGGCCTTTATTAGATGGACAAAAAACCGACCGCACACGATGTGGTCGCCATTGCGCATCGTGCCGATTTGGTCAATCACATCTCTTTCCAGTGTTCGGCGCACCGTGTCGTTGGCGTACTTTGGCCTTCGGTAGCGTTCGGTCAGCGGATCGAAAATCCATACGCCGCCATTCGCAGGGCCAAGTATGAGGTTATTCCCATCCCACATGATATCATTAACTACGTAGTCGCTAAGGCGGTCGGTTGCCCCCTCGGTGTTAGGATAGGTTTTGATTTGCCCATTGCGCAAGTTCAACTTCTTAAATCCATAATGACCGCCAAACCAAATGTTCTCCCTGTCGTCTTCCGTCATCCCTGACACCTGGTTTTCCCATTGCTCTGGGGGAGCAAAGTGATGGTTTCGGAGCAACCCGATGGTGTTTTTCAGCGGGCATATTTCAATAATCGAGGTGCGTGCGTGCGCCCAGAAGTTGCCGTTTTGGGATTGGAAAATCCGAATTAGTGTTTTTTCGTTGGTTATGGGCTTGCCTTCCGAAAAGACACGTTCAGGGCGGAAAGTGTCTTCGTTCAAATCGTACAACAAAACCCCGAATTTGCTTCCTACCAAAAACTTGTTGTCCCCTATTGGCGCGAAGGCCCGGATGTTCATTTTGTGCAAATTGGGGCTTAGCCCGTAATGCCTGGCATCAATCAACCGATACTCGCCCCGCTCAAAATCGAGCCAATAGGAATCGTCGAGATAACCAGTCATCACTGCCAGATCGGGTGTCACGGCAAGCAAATGGGCAAATTCCCCTGGAATTTTTATCGTTCGAGTCATACCCGTTGCCATGTTGTAAGCGCACACTCCGCCCGCGACCGGGTAAATCAAAGTGCTTTCACAGGTGTCAATCCGGGTGATGCTATGCCGCGACCCGGCATTTGGAAAATCCAATGGAAGCCGCTCAAAGCGGCCCAACCCCTCCCTCCAAGCGTACAGCCCTTTGGTGGTTGTTACATACACAGGGGTGTTTTTCATTTGAAAAATGCCGCGCAGCCGCACATCGCCCGTAGAGTCGAAACGTATTTGTTCAAAACCTTGCCAGTCGGCTCGGTTGCGCCAGATTCCGTTGTGCGCGCCAGTGAGCACCCATATCCACCCGTCGGCATCGCAAATGGCATGGGAGATGTTTTCAGAGAATGGGTATTTGCGTACCGTGCGCCCATCGAATCGTTGCAGGGAAGTCGGCGTAGTGGCCCAGACAAACTGATTCTGGTCTTCAAAAATATCGAAGATAATGCCGTCGCCAAAGCCATAATTCTCCCCGAACACCTGGGCGTGGTATTGCGGGAGTTGGGCCTGGGCTGGGAAGGCAACCTCTGCCAGGAACAGGAATATGGCTGTATATCTTTTCAATTCATGTTGACGGTGTAAGATTTTTCAATTTTGTATGTTTGAAGACCTGCAAAGGAACTCAAAAAAGTGCTTTGAGAAGATTCGAGCTGCGACTTGAAGGCGCAGCTCGAATTAAACTTCTGGCTTGGGTTTACTAAACCTTAGAGGTTTAGTAAACGTACTTCATTCCCCCATCAACTTCAGCACCCGGATTGTTTTCACTTCGCTTTCCCTAAGCAAAGTCACTTGATAAGTGCCTGCCGGGAAATCGGCAAGCGAGATTGTTACTTGGTTTGGGCCGCTCGTGATCGCTAGGTTTTTACGGAACAGTTGTACCCCGCGAGCATCGGTGACGCTCAGTTGCCATTCCCCGGAAGTAGCAGATTCAAACATCAAGAGGGTATTATCGGAAGCCGGGTTGGGCGCGATTTTCATTTTCCCAATGGCCCCTTCTGCATCGTGGGTGGCACTCGCTCCCGATACCTGCACCGTATGCAAAACCGTGGTGGTACAGCCCGCAGCATTGGAAACGGTGACCACATAATCCGTGGTTTGTGTTGGAGCAACCGTTATGGATTGCAGCGTCTCGCTAGTACTCCATAGAAAGGAAGTGCCGCCATAAGCTGTCAAAACCGCTGATTCTCCCTGCTGGATATGATCGGGACCAAGAACGCTAGCTGTTGGTTCGGCGTTGACTTGTACGGTTACCGAAGCATGTTTCTCGGGACACCCGTATTGTGAAGCGTACGCTGTGTAAATACCGCCTTGGCTCAGCTGAATGCCAGGCACGATGGGGTCTGGTGCATTGGATTGAAAGCCGTTTGGCCCACTCCATTCTACTTCGGCGTTAGAGCTGGTATTGGCGTGGAGCTGCAGTTCGTCCCATTCGCAAACGGGCGTGTTGCCATCTGGCGCAGGAGTGACAAAGTTGACATCGCCTTCATGGCCTGAATCGTACACGCCAAAAATGCCAAAAGAAGTAAAATTGAAGCCAAAGAAACCATGCAGAGACGAAACGTCAACGGCTGGCCTAAAGCCGTTATTTTGCCAGTTACTATTGATGTATTGCCCCAAAGTGCAATTAGACCTGTCAAAACCATTGCGTTCAGCACCAACTTCCCAGTATGCTACCAGAGTGGCAAGTGATCCTCCGGGCGTTTGCTCTGACACAAACCAGTTTTGCCTTACCACTCCCACAGGTATTTGTTCGCTGCAAGCAGGATTGCTGCCTGTGTATTCGCCATAAAACGAATCTGAAACACGCACTTTGATCAAATCCGAAGTGCTTCCCTGAGCCAGAAGAATTGCGAAAGGTGTAAATTCACTATTCCCAATTGGATATACTGCAAAATCTCCAACCGGGCAATTTAACACACAAGAGCCTGTGCCATTGGTTTCTATATAACTGCTGAAGCCGTTCGAATAATCCAGATTTGCTGATCCGAGGCGCAAATCATATTGATTTAGGACAATACGGCCACTTGTAAGGGTAAAAGCTTGTTTAACTTCAGGGCTTCCTGCCAAGCTGACTACATCGCCGGTTTTTGCGATCTCAACGTGCTCGTAATGGCCATTTCCTTCCAAGATAGTCTCATTGGAGCCTGCAAAAGCGATACGACCGTAGAAGCCGCCGTTGTTGACAATTTTTGCCCCTCCAAATTTGACGTACTCACCAGCATTGACCGCAAACACCAAAATCGAGCAAGTTGCGTCAATCTGCCAGTTGCCATATTGAATGTCAATACTTGCGTAAATCGTCATGCCGGATTGTTGCATGTGCAGGTTTGAGCCGGCATGGCCCTGATACCTTGATATGCTGGCTGAGCCAGGCCCCGTATTCAGCACTTCTCCATAGTTGCTGAAATAAATATTGCTTGCGTAAGCACCTGCGTTGGCTTGTACTTTGAATTCCCAAAGCCCATAGTTGCGAACATC
>JBJXGZ010000152.1:0-30541 GCA_046160625.1 Saprospiraceae bacterium | reverse complement strand
CAAAAATGAGCAGCGTTTTGTCGTGCAGTATTTTGTGGTTGACTTCGATTTCTATGATCGAAAGGATGCGTTTTATATCGAAATCCGATACGAACAATGATTTTAGCCGCTCACTGCCCTCAAAATTGAGATAAACAACTTGCTCGAATTCGTTTTTGCCAAACTCCTTCATCAGCCAGGTTTTGCCGACCTGCCTCGCTCCCTGTAAGATCAAGGGCTTTCGGTTAGGCGCATTTTTCCAACTGACCAAGGATTGATATAGGTCTCTTTTCATTTATGAAATTGATTTGACCGCAACATTACATTTTTTCAAAGGAATAAATGTGATTTTTAGCATTTTTTAAAACGAAAATACGGATGTGGCAATTTGAAGCCATTCAGGCGATTCCCTCCTTGCCAACCCGAGCCCCCCAGCTTGTCATCTTGTCGAGACCCGTCCGCATCAAGCGCGCGTACCCCGAGTGCTTGCACTTTTGGGTGCTCGGGTGTGCACGCACTCAGCCAAAGCGCACTTAGCGTGGACGGGTCTCGACAAGATGACAAGCTGGGGATTCGTGCCTAATGCAATCCGGGATTCCTAATACGACAAGCTGGGGATAGGTGCTTGAGGCAACCCGGATTTACCGCTCCGTTTTATTTTTCCCGGGCATTTTCCCAGGAATTTGGGTTTCCACCCAGCGATTTGCGGAAGTAATTGATTTTCAATTTATTGCATTCCAGGTTTCTCTCATTGTTTTTGAGCGCAGGCATCGCTATGCAAGAATAGTGCATGGTTTTGACGAAATAGTGCATGGTGCTGGGGATTGGCTGCGGATACTTTTGACGCCATTGGGGAAAAGGTAAAACTCAGCCAACTTCTTTATTATGAGCAAATTTCTTGTACACGATTTGCGTCTTGCTTTTAGGGTAGTCATTGTTTTTCTATTCCTGGGGCAAAGCCTCGCAGCCCAGGACCTGGAGTCCATTTATCAGAACCTGAAAAGTCCAAGCAGTCGCAAATTACAGATCAGCGGAGGCCTGAATATTTCCAACTCCTCCTATTATTCGGAGGGCATTGCCGCCCGGCGCGACGCATGGCAATGGTTGATCGGGGCCAATCTAAACCTTCGTTTATTGGGGATCAATGCGCCGTTCTCCTTGTATTTTTCCGATGGGAACAAGGCTTATAGGCTTCCATCGTACACATTTGTGGGTATCAGCCCGAGCTACAAATGGGCAACGCTACACCTGGGGGCTCGGAATATGAATTTTTCCCGGTATTCTCTTAGTGGCATTTTGTTCCATGGAGTGGGATTCGAACTGAAACCGGGTAAATGGTACGCCGGCGCTATGTACGGCCGCCTGTCGCGTGCCACGCAGGAAGACCTAGGCGCTTTACAAAGGATTGATCCTGTTTATAAGCGCACCGGTTATGGGGCGAGAGTTGGTTATCAGGGGAATAACACGAGCGTTGGCCTTTCCTGGTTTGGCGCCGGGGACGATGAAAACTCCATCGCGACCCCGCAGTTATCCACCGTTTTACCCACGCAAAACGCCGTGTTGAGTTTACAGGCATCCCAACGTATTGGCCGTAAGCTAAACCTGGAAGGCGAATTGGCCCGCAGTGCTACCAATACGAACAAATGGGCCACGGAACTGAATACCAACGATCGCGATGCCGGCAATACACTGCTCGGCGTTTTCAAACCCAACGAGTCTGTGCAGACGGGTAATGCATGGCGCGCCAATGCGCAGTATGCGCTTAAAGTTGCTTCCCTCACGGCGGGTTACGAACGGATAGATCAGGGGTTCCGCACCTTAGGCGCGTTGTTTTTTCTGAGTGATGTAGAGCGGATAACGGGTGGTTTCAATACCAATTTGTGGAAAAACAAAATCACTTTAATGACCAATGGCGGTGTGGAACGCACCGACCTCAGTGGCGCAGAACGCAATGGCGCCCGCCGCCTGATCGGTTCGCTCAATGCTTCCTGCAATCCTACCGAGCACCTGAGTTTCAATGGCTCCTATTCCAACTTCCAAAACACCGCAAAACTGCGCACCGTCAACGATCCTGCCAACCTGGTGGATTCCCTCATTCTTGCTCAGGTGACGCAAAGCATCAGCCTGGGTGCAAGCCTCATCAAGGGAAACCCCAAAGAACCCGGCATCTGGAGCATAAACCTGTCCCGCCAATCGGCCAACAGCATCGTGAATGACGCCGTACAGGCAGATGCGAAATCAAAGTTTTTTACGACGTCCTTGTTCTATTCCAAAACCCGGCCGGCGGGCCTGTGGAACTGGTCGGCGGGCCTGAGCTGGAGCAATACCCAACTGGCGGCCGTCAGCACCAATATCCTGTCGCCGACGCTGACGGCTTCCCGGAGTTTTTTGAAAAACACCCTGCACACCAGCAGTCGCGCCAGCTACAATACCTTCTTAACCCAAGGGGCCGACAACAGTGCTGCCGTGAATGTTGGCCTTACTACCGACTATCAGTTGGCGAAAGGCAATAAGATCGGCATGGACGTATCCTGTATTAACCGAACAGGCGCAGAAAACGATTTTTTCGAACTGTATGGACGGGTATTTTATGCCTATTCTTTCCAGAATGGAAACTCCAAAAAACGACCCGCAAAATCTGAGGGGAATCAATAGTCTCCATGGCATAGTACACTTTAAAATAAATTATTTCAAGATATGAAGCGTTTTCAACTTGTACTGATCCTGTTGCTTTTTTGCTGCTTTCAGGCAGTGTATGCACAAGCGGTTTATCCTGTAAGTATTACAACCCAATCAACTCCGCCGCATTCGGGCACACTGGCCGATTGGACGGTTCCGGGAAGTAATCGTATCGGCGCGACCTTGTTGTTCCTCGATGCTTTTGAACCCTCGTATCAGGTGCGGCTCAAAATCAGTATCGAGGGCCAGGGCATACAGATTCGCAGCAGCGAAACCATGCTCCCGCGCCCGATCACCCTGCAATACGGCGTACCCCTCCAGATCACGGGAGCCGAGCTGGCAGAATACCTGCAGGTTGACAACCTCGTGTTTTCCGGCATCTCGCGCCAGCAATATATCGGAAACGGCAGCCTGCCCGAAGGTTTTTATACCGTTTGTATCCAGGCTTTCGACTACGACCGCAGCACCGAAAAAGCACTTTCATTACCTGCCTGCACGGGTATTTTTTACCAAAGGCTCGACCCGCCGGTGGTGGTGATACCCAATACTTCCGTGGCGGTGAATACCCCTCAGAATTTCAGCGTTCAGTGGCAGCCGCGGCACGGCGGCGGTTTTGTGCCGGACTATACGGTGCAGTTATTTGAAATGACTCCAGAGGGCATTACCCCGCAACAAATCCTGCAGGTAAACCAGCCTTTTGCAGTGCACCAGGTTACCAGTAGCACCACTACCTTTTTTAATGCGATTGACCCGCAGCTGGTGTCGGGCCGCAGTTATATGGTACGCGTTAGGGTCACTGACCCCACCATGAAGCATTTGTTTAATAATGATGGCTGGAGCGAACCCGTTGTTTTTCTGTATGGGGAATCCTGTTCAGTTACGCAGGGCTTATCCTGTACAAATATCACGCAAACCAGTGCCCGGTTAAACTGGTCACCTCGTGCCGGACATCCGGACAAGTGGGTAGTTCGAGTGCGGGAAGCCTTTTCTGCACCGAACCAGTGGTATGAATATCCAACGCAGCTGCCGAGCCTCAACCTCAATGACCTGGATGAGGAAACCCAGTATGTAGTTCAAGTAAGAACCCTTTGTGATGGGATAGCAGAGGGCCTTTATTCCGATACTATCCAGTTTACTACATTGAAAACGGAAAGGCAAACCTTCGATTGTGGTGCACCATTCAGTCTGCCTGTGGTTACCAACGTCACGAATATCCCGACATTAGTAGCCGGAGATAAAGTCACGGTAGGTGGATTTACCTGTAAATTATTGCAGGTCCAAGCCGCCGTTTCTTCCGGGGCTGCTGCAGGCGGCGCTTGGCAGGGATACGGCCAGATCGTAACGCCATGGCTGGGCGGTACCATAAACTGCCGTTTCACTGATATCTATGTGAATACCAACAAAGAAGTCTACAGAGGAAATATTGTAGCCAATGCCCTGGATTTAAAAAAGGTACAGGACATAATGAAGATTCCGGATGAGAAAAAATCAAACGCAGATTTTTGTTCTAAGAGTAAATTTCCAGAGGCCCCGGCGCCTCCAAAGACTGGAGCGGCAGGTTATGATCCATACAATCCTTCTAACTCTACTGCTCCATACGACCCTAACGACTATAATGACGCAAATAATCCTTACACCGCAAAAAATCCATACAATCCCTACAGCACCAATAACCCTTACAATTTCTTCCACCCTTATGACCCTGCGGATTATACCGATCCGTCAAATCCATATTCAGCGGCAAATCCGTACAACGGTGCAGATATATCCAGGCTGGACTCCCTGGCATCCTTGACAATGCAGGGGCAGGAAAATGCATTTCCACTTTTTGCCTCTTTCGGCATTAATATTCCTATTACTTTGTCTGAGGATACCTCTAGATATAAAATATCCATCATTAATGTCATTTTTAGTCCGCAGGGCGCGGTATTGGATGCCTATATGCACGCCGCATTACCTTCTTCCGACCAATACGCCGTTTTCAAAATGAATAAGGTAGGATTTCATCCAGGCGGCCTGCTGGGAGAGTCCAAACTTTTCCTGGGGGCGGACCTTACCTATACCGTTAAGTCCAAATCTCAAATAACCTTGAAGGGAGGGGGCAACACTTCTGTTGCATGGGATTGTAACGGATTTAAGTCCTTTAGCCTGCAGGGCAGTATTGCTTTTTGCCACGATCTGGTGCTACCGGTTGATGTGCTAACTGGCAAGACAGTTTTAGTGGATACGACCAAGGTCGATAAAGGCACACCAACAGAAAAAGAGTATTACGCGCACAAATACGTGACCGGGTCATTCCAAATGACGATCACAGACCTCGCTGAGTTTGCCGGAAGCCTGAGCATCACTCCCTTTACCTTGCCGCAGTTGCCCGGCTACACCTTTACGGTGCAGGATGCCATTTTTGATTTCAGCGAAACCCTTGATCCTGCCACTGGGTCTTTTCCCAAAGACTATGAACACCCGCTGGTGAAAAGCGGCGAGGCCGTCAAATGGACGGGTGTTTTTATCAAGCGGCTACAGATCATGTTCCCGAGAAAATGCCCCTGGAGCAAAGGCAGCAAATCCTCCCCCGAACAATTGACGCTGGGTGCAACGAATATGATCGTTGATGACCTGGGCGTTACGGGCGATTTTTTTGTAAAAAACCTTATTCCGATCAGCCAAGGCAGAATCAGCACCTGGGCGGCTTCTATTGATTCTGTAAATATCAGTATCCTGAAGAATCAGTTCCGGTCATTTGCGGTTACCGGAACCGTGGTGCCTCCGCCGTTTAAAGATACCATTGGCTACGGATGTATCATCCAGCCAGGAAGCCAGTATGCTTTCTCCATACAGATTAAAACCAACAAAGAATATGAGGCAAAATCCCTACACGCCAAGTTTGTATTCATGCCCAACACGGAGATTACAGTAGGTTACAACCAGACCACCAACTACCCCATTGCTGAGTTGAAGATCTATGGTAAGGCGATGTTTATGCCATCCATGTCCAAATCTACCGCCGCTAAACAGGACTCACTGAAAATACCATTGATTCAAGTCGAAGGATTGCATTTATCGGCAGCAGCGCCTTATGTGATCAGCGGCGGAAACTGGAGTTTTTCGAACACCGGAGGCGAACTCCCCAAAGTGTCGAAGTTTCCCCTTACCATCAAAAACGCTGGTTTTGGAGCGACTGGCCTACCAGGGGAGGTGGCCTTCTCCATTGGCATAGCCGTCAATCTGACTACAGAAAATACTACATCCAGTGGATCAAAGGAATCCCAAGGTCTAAAGGCGGAAGGAGGCGCAAAAATTATCTGCAATGTGAAAGAGGATACGGTTTCGGGCAAACAAATCTGGACCTTCGACCGGGTTTTCCTCGATTCCCTGGTGATTGATTATAGTGGGCCCGGGTACAAGGTAAGCGGGAAGATTGTGATGTTCGAGCACAACGCCATCTATGGCACAGGTTTTCAGGGGTCTGTGAAAGCAGAGTTTGAACCAAAGCTCAAAGTGGAGGCTGGTGCGATGTTCGGAATTGTGAATGATTATTTCTACATGTTTATTGACGCTTACGCCTCCTTCACACCCGGAAAACCCTTAGGAACCTCCGGCCTGTCGCTCTACGGTTTTGGTGGAGGATTATCCCTCAACATGAAGCGTTCCATTTCAGTAGATGCCTCTGTGGCGCCTTATGGGGTAACAACGCCCAGCACCTCTTCTACTTTGGGGTATTGTATTGATGGCGCGCAATATATTCCCGACAACAGAATGCTTTTTGGCATAAAGGCGCGAATAGGGTTGGGTACTGTCAAGAAAGAAATATTCAATGGCGACCTCATTTTCGAGATCATCTTCAATAATGGCGGTGGCGTTGAACAAATTAGTTTTAGGGGGGCAGGCAGGTACATGACGCCGCCTGACGTGCCGGGGCAGCCTAAAAAAGAGCCTCAGCTCAGTTGCAGTTTCGATATGGTGTATAATATCCCCTCCCAAACATTTCACGCAACTGCGGATATAACAGTCAATGTCGCCAAGGAAACGATCACCGGGGCCTATACTGGGAAACTGGCAGGCAGAGGAGTGATGCACTACGATCCATCCAATTGGTATATTCAAATAGGAACACCGGAAAAGCGCATTATGCTCAGTTTTGCGCTCGGGCCCCTCAAAAATATGGCCGCCAAACCCGGCGCATCCATACCGGATACCAGCAGCAGGTTCAAAATAGACTGGAGTAAACTCGGGCTGCTCGTCACCGCATATCTTGATGCTGGTTCCGTATTGCCCGCATTCCCCGGAATGCCTCCGGAAATGCAGGCAGCATTTCCGGGCTACACACCGGCTTCTTCCGCTTCAGGACTCAATGGAGGCGGCGTGATGTTTGGCGCATCCCTCGCATTTGATATTCCCGAAATAGGTTTTGCTATGTTTTATGGCAGATTTGGCGCCGGGGCAGGTTTTGATGTCATGCTCAAGGACTATGGTGAAGATGCTTACTGCGAAGGAAGTACCCCGCCCTTAGGCATTAACGGATGGTATGCCTCCGGACAATTTTATGCTTACCTGAACGGAGCAATAGGCCTGAAAGCTAAATTGTTGGGGAAAACCCGTCGGCTGCAAATTCTCTCCATTGCCGTGGGCGCCTTTATGGAAGCCAAATTACCCAATCCTTTGTGGGCTAAAGGAACCATTGGAGGTAGCTACAGTGCGTTGGGAGGCTTATTCCATGGCCACTGCCGTTTTGAACATGAAATCGGGAAAGAATGTAAAATAGTAGGGGGCTCTCCTTTAGGCGATATTCAGCTCATCGCGGGCGTGACCCCTGTGACAGGTTCGGAAGATGTGGATGTGTTTACCCGGCCCCGTGCCACCTTCAGTATCCCTATCGGGCATGTCTTTGAAATTGAAGATGAGGGCGAAGTGAAATTCTACAAAGCCGAAAAGCAAACTTTTAACCTGCGCTATTTCGACAGCAACGCCAAAGTAGACGGTGCGGAAAAATGGAATAA
This sequence comes from Saprospiraceae bacterium, assembly GCA_046160625.1. Classification (GTDB taxonomy): domain Bacteria; phylum Bacteroidota; class Bacteroidia; order Chitinophagales; family Saprospiraceae; genus M3007. The sequence goes on along the minus strand of JBJXGZ010000152.1, from coordinate 22,886 downwards.
CACAAATGATGTGGTAGGCATTACGCCCACGGAGATTCTTAAAGGGAAAACAAAGTTTAAACTGACGATCAGTTTGAATTTCCTACAATCTGAGGATGGGGTCAGCAACTGGGCTATGGTGCAGCAGGAGAATGGCGCCAATTACATTGAATCCGTCACCTCAACCTTTACCAGCGGAGAAGCGCCCGACTATATTCCGGATAACAATGTGGCGTATAGTTATCCGGCGCGCAATCAGGCTAATTTCCTGAAAGGAGAATCCACTAACGGGTATGTAAAATTGATCCAGGGGCAGTCCTATTTGTTTAAAGGCCAAGCTGGTTGTAAGCTTGATCCAACAAAATGGAATCAGAAGGCCCGTTTCTTCCAAGGCAATATCGTAAAGGGAGAAAGTGACCTGACTTATAATGCCGGGGCTAAACAGCTGAACTTCTCCATCCCGCAAGCCATCCCCAACGATGCTGTGCTACAACTATCACTGGCTAATTTGCCAACGGCTGTTACGCAGGCATTGGATGCTGATGTGGTCACCCAGGTACGCAACCTGGCAACGCCGGATGCATCCGTGAGTGATCCTTCCACCGTGCTCATGAACGAAAGGGTTGCACAGGGTAACATCACTGAATTGCAGACCAACGAATTGTACCGCCAGTATCTGCGCACCAGCCTATACAATACCTTCTCGCAGAAAGTGGATGCCATGCGTACAACGCAGTATTGGGAACAACCCATGTTCTTCAGCGGCAACAATGGCCTGGCTATTACCCAATTCGGCATCTTCTTGAATGGCCCCGAATACTTTGACGCTACCGACCTGAATGGCCGACAGGAAGATTACGAAAATGGGACAGAACAATATAAGGTAAGACCGATGGTTCGGCCGGAAGCCGTTTTGGGCCAAAACCAAACCGCTAATAACTGGTACACCAATGAGGTATTTCCAGGCATGTACAGCAAGTTCCCCAATCAGAATATCCCCGCTCCGCTGGGCCGGCCCGATACTTCCATCATGGGGCGTGTACCGGTGCGCAATGGCGCTGTCGCTGTCCTGTACGCCACTGGAATGCCATCGGGTTTGACGGAGCAAAACATCAGTTCAGGTACTTATACCCTGAACAGCAACAATTGCGGGCTGTCGTATCGCCCGCAATATTATATGAAAATAGACGAGTGGGACTTTACAACCCAGGTGAATGAATGGCTGGCAGACCACGGCAGCATCCCACCCGCCTGGGAGACCTTCAGGAATAATTTCAATTTGCCAGCCCTCCCTGAAGGGTTCTACACGACACAATTGAAGTATTACCTGCCGGGCCAAACGACGCCCAATTCTGTGAAAACGGTGCAGGTAAAATTGGATGATAGTAGCAATTGAGCACTGGGGAAACCACATCCAAAACCCTATTTTTCAACAAAACAGGACACTAGCCATGAAATATATTCCGATAGTTTGGTTGCTCATTTTGATGCCCTTCTTTGCAGCGGCGCAGCAACCCGAACCGCTTAAGCACGAATTGGCGCTCATCGCCCGCCATACGAAAACAAGCATCCGCCTGCGTTGGGCGCCCAGTACTTTTTATGCCTGGCGCGAATGCAATAAAAGCGGCTATACCCTGGTGCGGTATACGATGATGCGCGACGGCAAAAGCCTTCCGGCAGAAGAGGTAATGCGTGGCGAAGTGCTCACGCAGGAGCCGCTGCGTCCGCTGGATCCGGTGGAAGCCTGGAGGCAGCTGGTGGATAGCGATGATTATGCTGCTGTGGCTGCACAGGCACTATATGGTGAAACGTTTGAGCTGGATCAAAAAACGGAGGACGAGAAAAACGCTGCTACCAGCCTGGTTTCCCGCCTGTATGAAACGCAAAACCGCCTCGGTTTTATGCTCTTTGCCGCCGATCATTCCTGGCCAACAGCGCTCGCCCTGGGTTTGGCGTATGAAGACAGCAACGTTAAGGCCAATGAGTCTTATTTGTATCGGGTTTTCCCGGCATTTCAGCCAAAATTGCCCGTAGACACCGCTGCGGTTTCTGTAGAGCCCGACCAGATATATGAGCTGCCCAAGCCCATTGACCTGAATATCAATTTCGGCGACCGGCAGGTGTATTTAACCTGGAACACGGATGTTTTTTCAAGGTTTTTTGTCAGCTATTTTATCGAACGCTCCGAAGATGGAATTACCTGGACCCGCCGGAACGAGCAGCCATTCGTAACCCTTCGCCGCTCCGATACGCCGGGCGAAATCCTGCCGCCTCAGTTGTTTGTGGATTCCTTACCCCAGAACAACCGACTGTACCTGTACAGGGTAATCGGCAATTCTTCTTTCGCAGAAAGCAGTCCCCCATCCGACCCGGTGCAGGGCATGGGCATAGATCCTTTACCCGCCTATTTTCCGGAAATCTCTTCCCTGACTCCCGACGACAAAAAGGGATTTATACTGGGTTGGGATTTCTCCGAAGGGCAAGAGGCCAAGATCACAGGATTTAAGGTCATGCGGGCCGACAACGACAATGGACCATATACCATTATCTCGGGAAAAGAGCTCTTGCCTTCGGCTGCCCGAACCTTCACCGATCCGAAACCGATGTCGCTCAATTTCTACAAAGTCATCGCCATGGATAAGCTGCAACGGGAAATGCCCTCGTTTTCGGTCATGGGAGAGCTGCATGATGCCACCCCGCCGGCCGTGCCACAGCATGTGCGTGGGCGCGTCCTGAACGACGGCACACTTATCCTGAGCTGGGATGAAAACAAGGAACGCGATTTACTTGGTTACCGGGTTTTTATGGCCAATGACCCCCGCCATAATTTTATCCAGGAGACCCATGATGTGCGCAAACAAGCCTATTATTTAGACACCGTAACGCTGGCTACCCTGAGCGATAAAATATACTACCGGGTGATTTCCGAAGACCTCCACCACAACCAGTCCAGCTTCTCCGCCATTGCCGAGGTAAGCCGCCCCGATACCATACCGCCTTCTCCTGCCGTCTTCAATGATATCCGATCAGAAACCTACGGCGTAAAACTCCAGTGGGCCAACAGTTCGAGCAGTGACGTGCAGGAACAGCATTTGCAACGCCGCCGCCTGGATACGCCTCAAGGCGATGCCTGGGAAACCCTCCTTACCCAAAAAACGATTGACCCGTACAGCCCTACTTCCTTCACCGATTCCACCGGCGAGCCTGGAATAGCCTGTTTCTACCGGGTCGAAGCCATTGACGATGCCGGCCTGCGCACCTACTCTCAGGCCATTCAGGGCGGCAGGATTGACAATATGATACGGGCGGGCGTAAACAAACTCAGCGGAACCCCCGACCGCAGCGAAAAATTGGTCTTGCTTACCTGGCAATACCCCGAGAAAACTGGTATCCGTGAATTTGTCATTTACAGGGCTGAAAGTGGCGACAAATTGGTCACCTACGCCAAAGCGCCTCCTGAAATAGTGGATGAACTGGGCAAAAAAAACAAGGCTTATGTTTTTGCCTTTGCCGATAAAAACCTGCACATGAATACCGCTTACCAATACCAGGTAGGCGTAAAATATCAAAATGGCGCTATCAGTCCGCTCAGCGAAATGATAGAAGTCAAATATTAATTTCTAAAACTACAATACGATGAAGCATAATGTTTTACAGATCAGGCACTGGTTTTTTGCTATGCTCCTAACCGGTTTTGCTCCTTTGCTGCTGCATGGGCAGGCGACTTTTTCTTTGAAGGTTTATACAAATTATGTGTATGCCACAGATGGTAATGGTGGGCGAATGCCCGATGGCTATGGCTCTAATTTTGAAGGCGTTTGGCGTATGTATGCCGGCTTGAAAAGTTTTCCAGGAAGTAATTTCAATACAAACGCTTTCCCTTCCCCAGATGAGCCTCCACACGCTGCAACCATTTTCCAAAATGAAGTCTTACATGAAGAACCTAATGGCACGTTTATCCGTTGGAAAAATTTCCCTTCAGAAGAAGTTTTTTCTTATTCGATGACAACTCCAGGTAATGGAGAAACAATAAACTTGAGCAACGCAACCAATCTTACAGTTCGAATGGGTTTCCAGGCATTTGAATCCGATGGATGTTCAGCAGAATGGCGTTTTGATGAAACATGCAGTAGCGACAAGGATGACGACAATCAATCAGACCACCTGTTTAGAGATTATCCTTTAACCGATTTTAAAGCATTATCAAACGACTCACCATCTGATAATTACAAAGACCTTAAAACATCGGATGATATGTGGGGAGTAAGTTGTTATGTATCTTATAAATTTAACGCTATTAATAAAAAAAACGACCATCCTTTTGATTCTTTTAAGCATTTAGCAGATTTGGAAGTGGGCTTTTTCAAAGGCCCGGGTAATACAAATTTTCAAAATGCTCAGGATTTCTGCAACGGCGGGCAAATCGTGTACAGAGTTCCCATGAAGAATGGTTATAAGGGCGGATATTACAAATGGGAATACCAAAATGCGAACGGAACCTGGACATTCGACCGCTATACCACGACTGAATATCTGGATATAACAGCCGGACCAAGTTTTAAATATTACCGGGCAATACCGGTATTTGATTGTCCGTCGCCCTATATCTACCCAACCAATACTAAGGATATCAATTTGATCACCATGTACCTGCCCACGGGCCAAACTTATAATATATTAAATGCCCCAACCAAGGATGAGATAGTGATAACAAAAACGCCTCAAACCATCTGTGGAAATGGAACCGCTGATTTGACGGTATCGGTTACAAATGCGGTGGGTGAGTATAAAATGTATTTGTACTCAGGTCATCGTACAGATTATACAGCATTAAACGATATCTTCGCCTATAGTACTTCATCTGTGAACAATGGCGCCTTTACTTTTACAGGCATCAAAGAAGGAGACTACACTGTTGCAGTGCGGGACAAGAACTGGACAAAGAACTTGCCTGATAACGCACTCAATTGTTATGGAATAAATCAGATCAGTATTTCAGCACTTCCACAGCCCAAAATCACACTGGCAGCCACCCAACCCAAATGCTCCGGTCAAAAAGGCGCCATAACGGTGACATACAATGTTGCAGCGAATGCTGGGGTAACCAGCATGACGTATGTCTTGAAGAAAAACGGCATACAGATAGCAACAGTAACTAAACCTGCCGGATCGTTTAACCATTTTTTTACCAACCTTGACTTAGGTGATTATACGGTGACTGCCACCAACCAACTTGCAGGGTGTAGTTTTACCACGCTCAGCACCACCATAAATGCTGCGCCCAACGCGCTCAATCTGGCGCTTTCCGTGCCCCCACCGGTTGGCGGTTTTCATGCGCGTTGTAAAGATGATGTGATCACGATTACCGCCATCCCTTCGGGCGGTACAGAGCCATACACCCTTTGGCTTTCTGCCAACCCCAATACTAAGCAAAACAGCCCTGATCCTGGGGTGGGAATAGCCTTTTTCTACACCGCTTCCAGCTCAGGGCCGGTTGAAGTAACCTTAGAGGATAATAGTGGCTGTACTAAAACGGCAACTATCCAAATCAATGTGCCGCCTTCGGCGCTTGTGCCTTCCATTGTTTCCGTTACACCGAACACTACTTGTGTGGGAACGGGAAATGGAAGTATTGTGGCAAGTGCTTCGGGAGGCGCAGGCGTGTACCGCTACAGTCTGGATGGAGTCAATTACGGGCCATCGGGCACGTTCAACAACCTGCCGCCTGGTACTTACACAATATACGTTAAAGACAATGCCGGCTGTATCAAAACAATTGATCAGGTGGTAGACCAATTCGCGAGCACCTTAATGTTGTTTCATTCCGAACAGAATCTATCGTGCTTTAATGCAACTGATGGCTCTATTGAACTCTCCGCTTCAGGGGGTGATCCCTTTTTTGGTGATCCCTTTGATAGATATCTGTATAGATTAAAAAAGGATGGTGTGCCAGTCGGGCCGCCAGAGTTTGTAGCGGTTAACGAAACGCTTGAATTCTCTGGGCTGGAACCGGGCAACTATTCTGCTGAAGTGACCGATGAATTGGGATGTGTAAGCGTAGCCAGCATTCCGATTACAGAACCGACGAACTTGAAAGTTACCAATGTTACCCAGAACGGGCCAATATGTACAGATGAGGTAGTACAACTAAGGATTGACTTTACCGGCCGGGCAGATGGTATTCCGAGCAACTTCAATTTCCAGTATAGTTTTGATGGCGGGAATTATCCGGGTACTGATGCACTAGATGATGGAAACGTGATATCTTTTTTCACATACCCTCGTAATCCTCAGGCTTTGAATAATTTGAATACCCAAATAGCAATAATCGACAACAACAATTGTATGTCAGCGCCGTACAATTATTCGATAATCAATCCTGCTCCCCTGACGGCGAGTCTTACCCAGGTGAACAATACTTCCTGCACGGCCAATTCGGATGGCAGTATGACGTTGCAGGTGCAGGGAGGTGTGCCCCCTTATGTAGTGGTGCTGGGGCGCTATGACCAGGGCAGCAGTGCAGAAGACTTTGCCCATACAGATACTTTGATAAACTCAAATGGAACCTTTACTTTCACCAATCTGCCCACGTCTATTGGTGCTGGCTTGGACAATTATGAGGGCGGATATTCCTTTATAATTGCTGACCATGGGGAGGAAGACTTAAGCGGTTTTGTGGGTTGCTTGAAGTACTTTCCTGTGAAAAATATAGAAGGGGATTTAGCGCCGCTTTCCTTAGGTACTGCCAATCCCGTGGAAATTGATGACGCGCTCAGCACCGGAGACGATATCAATTGCTCGGGGGCCAATGGACAAATAACGGTAACCGCAACCAATGGCTTACCACCGTATAGCTATTCGCTGGACAATGTGGTGTATCAAAGCTCCAATGTGCTGATTGGCGCATCCACCAGCAATACGGTTTATGTCAAAGACAAAAATGGTTGTTCCGCTGCTCCGGTGCAGGTGGATATTGATCAATCGGCCATAGCTGCTTATTTTGATTATACCCTCGAACAAGAAAGCGATTGTGCCCCGGGTGCAGCGAACATCCAGATCTACGATGGTGTTGGTCCTTATACCATTACCTTGTTTGACGGATTTATTCCAGACTGTGAGGTCTCCTCGGGTTGGAGAACCAGGATAACGCCGAACAATGAAGAAGCCCGTTTTTCAGGGTTAACCGCCGGAGATTATACCATTTGCCTCAAGGACGCCAATAGTTGCCAGTACACTGCATCCTTTACGATTACCAAACCCGATCCACTGCAAATCGTAGTGACCAACCGGACAAATGAAACCTGTCTTGGGTTCAACAACGGTTCCTTTGCGGTTGCCGTCACGGGTGGTTATCCACCCTATACCATTCAAAAAAACTTTGGGGATGATGTCTTAGGTAACACGGCGGTATATAGCGGCTTATCCACAGGAACGTATCTGTTTTCGGTGGCGGATGCTGCCGGCTGTCTGTCCTTCGTAGATACCGTTTTAACCTATACTAAAAGAATACTACTGACCAATACGAGTATTCCGCCGCTATGTCCTGAATCGCCTGACGGAACCATAACCGTAGCACCTTACAACGGTACTGCTCCGTACACCTGCTATTGGGAAACCGATCCTGCCAATATCTTAACCCTGCAGGAAAACGAGTCTACTTCCTTAAGCGGGTTGCCCGTTACAGAAATCAATTTTCATATAACAGACGCAGATGGCTGCACGGAAACCTTGCTGGCGGTTTTGCAGGGGCCTGATTACATCAGCGCTGCTTTTGATATTACCGATGCATCGTGCGGCAGTGTGCCCAATGGAATGACCACTGTATTGCCAACGGGTGGTACTGCTCCCTACACGTATTCTTTGGATGGGGTCAATTACCAGAATTCAGCCCAGTTCAACAACCTTGTTGCGGGCAATTACACCGTTCACTTGACCGATTTTAATGGTTGCACGGGAACGCAAACATTCAGCGTGGGTACGTCAATAACCCTGACAGCCAATACCGTAACCACGCCGGCCACCTGTTCCAATAGCAGCAATGGTACCATCAATATAACCATCAATAATGGCCAAGCACCTTACCAGTATTCATTGGATGGGGCCAATTTTGTGGGATCAAGTCTTTTCTCCGGAATTGCCCCTGGAAGTTATACCGTGTATTATTCCGATGCCATTGGATGCCTGGGCAGTTCCGACAACGTCTTCATTTCCTCGCCGCCAGCCATGACGGTTAGTTCATTTGCGCCAACACCAGTCACTTGTCCGGGAGGCAACAACGGCGCGCTCCAGATGAGCCTGGCCGGGGGAACGCCGCCCTTCCAGTATTCCATTAATGGCGGCGCATCCTACCAAAGCTCCAATGTTTTTCAAAACCTGACCGCAGGTTCCTATATCCTTACGGCGCGTGATGCCAATAATTGCCAGCAATCTTTCACTGGACTGACCATAACCGAACCGCCTACGCTCATAGCCACAGTGACCTTAACTACCATTGCTGCTTGTAGCCTGCCAACGGGCTCCGCAACGGTAAGTGCCGTGGGCGGTACACCCGGCTACACTTTTATCTGGGACAATTTATCGTACCAAAACTTGCCCACTCTGGACAATATCCTACCCGGGCCACACGAGGTAAAGGTGACTGACGCTAAAGGTTGTGTCACCACCGAATCATTTGATATGACCCAGTCGCCGGCGCTTTCTGCCACGCTTACGGCCATTCCGGATACCTGCGGAAGGGAAAACGGCGCATTGACGGTACAGATCAGCACCGGATCGGCGCCATACATGTTCAACTGGAGCAACGGTACACAAAGCGCGGTACCATCACTCGGCAACCTGGAAGCGGGATCTTATTCCGTGACCATCACGGACCAATTCAATTGTACAGCAATACAAACGGCTGCGATTCAGGAGATTACAGGCCCTACGCTTTCCTTACAATCAGTGACCGACGCTTTGTGTCAGGATGGCACCGGACAAATCACGGTGCTGGCTTCTGGCGGAACTGCTCCTCTAGCCTACAATTGGGCGCATGATCCTGGCCTTCAGGGAGCAAACGCCGATTTATTAACAGGCGGAACCTACACCGTCACGATCAGCGACGCTTATGGCTGTACAGCCACGCTGGTACAGGATGTGGCCTACATTTCCGGCCCCTCAAGTGGGCCAAGTACAATCCTCGATGCCGCCTGCAATCAGGCCAATGGTCAGATTATCGCTGCTTTTAACGGAGGTACGCAACCTTACAACTATGTCTGGAGCCATGCGCCTTTGCTAAACAACCCCATAGCGACTGCGCTGCCTGCGGGGACGTATACCGTTACGGTTAGCGATGCAAACAACTGCACACTTACCTTTATGGGTACGCTTGCCAATCTTTCAGGGCCATCTCTGGCCGCCGGTTCGGGCGCTTCGCCATCCTGTGGCAATGCGAACGGCCTGCTTTCTGTGTTGGTAAACAGTGGCACTGCTCCGTACACATATAGATGGTCGCACAACGCCGTACTCAACAGCCCCTCGGCCAGTAATTTGCTTGCAGGTACCTACACCGTCACCGTCACCGATGCGCGGAATTGTACGGATACCTTCACCCAAACCATCACAGAGATTGGAGGTCCTGCCATAGCCGCTATGCAGACAACGGATGCTGTCTGCACAGATGGAACAGGCGCCATCAACGTAGTCCTCAATCCGGTGGGCACGGCGCCATTTTCGTACGCCTGGAGCCACGACAACAGCCAAACCAATGCCCTTGTGGAAGACCTTTATGCAGGGGTGTACACCGTTACGGTAACGGATGCTAACAACTGTAGCGCAACGCAAACTGGGGTGATAAGCTATCTTCCAGGTGCACAGATTGCCGCGATTACCATCCAAAACAGTTTGTGTACTGATGGAAATGGAACACTGACGGCTAATATTACCCCTGGCCTGGCGCCGTTTACCCTGCAATGGAGCCATGATGGTTCCATTACTACGAATACAGTTCAAAACCTGACAGCAGGGAATTATTCCCTTACCGTTACTGACGACAACGGATGTACCGATACCGAAACTGCGTCGGTGGCGCTCGAAGCCGCACCAGTTTTCCAAACGCCGGTGGTGCAAAACACCTCTTGCGGACTGGCGGCGGGCAGTGTCACGACTGTAATCAGTGGCGGCAGCCCGGGCTTTCTGTATGAATGGAGCAATACCATCAACGTTACAGGTCCCAGCCAAAATGGATTGGCAGAAGGCATTTATTCCGTAACGGTCACAGACAACAATGGATGTACGGACGAAACGAGCGTGGACGTGATCAACCTACCCGGACCAACCGTTGTGCTGACCAGCGTACAGAACGCAAATTGCAACCAGGCTGTGGGCATTATCATCGTAAATGCATCCGGTTTAGGCGCCTTAAGCTACCAATGGAGTCACAGCAACCTGGTTCAGACACCAGACGCTCAGTTTCTGATGCCGGGCGCATACACGGTGACGGTGACGGATATGAATGGCTGTACGGCTACCATTTCGGCCACTGTAAATAATATCCCCGGAGTCGCGGCCGCTTTGACTACGACCAACAGCCTGTGTATCGATGCCAATGGCAGTATTCAAGCCAATGCCAGTGGCAATGCTACGCCATTTGTGTATGTATGGAGCCATAATGCGCTGTTGACATCCGCCAGCGCAACAGGGCTTTCCGCAGGCACGTATACCGTTACAGTGGTGGATGCCAACGGCTGTAGCTTTACAGCCAGCGCAGGCATTGTACTGGAAGCCGCACCTGTGGCAGATGCTCAAGCCACTTCCAGTGCTTGCAGCAGCCCAACCGGAACGGTCAGTTTACAGGTTTCGGGAGGCGCCTTGCCGCTGGTGTATACCTGGTCGCACGACGCGGGTTTAAATGCCCCTTCAGCAGTTAATCTCCCGACGAATACCTATAGCGTGACGGTAACCGACGCTAACGGCTGTACTGTGACAGCAGCTGCAACCGTTGACCCAAATCCTGGCCCGCAATCAGTAACCGCGGTCAATACCAACGCTATTTGTGGTTTGCAGGATGGTACAGTCACTGTAAATGTTGGCTCAGGCACGCCACCATACACCTACGCATGGGCGCACGACGCTGGGTTAAGCAGCAATACGGCCGTTAACCTGGGAGTAGGATTATATGCTGTTACCATTACGGATATGGATGGCTGTACTGCCACCGTTGTCCAGTCGGTTTCCAATGATGGCGCTCCAGACCTGACCCTCACGGCCAAAACCGACGCCAATTGCAGTTTGCCAAACGGCAGTGCTGCGGTTTCGGCAACAGGGGGCGTTTTACCTTATGCATTTGAATGGTTCAATGCAGCCATGCCCCAGTCCCCATTTGCACAGAGTGTTTCTGCTGTAAATAACCTCTCCGCAGCAACCTATTTCGCGAAGGTTACTGATGCTAATGGATGTGTGCGCTTTTTGAGCATAACCATAGACGATACGCCAGGATTTAGTCTTATGGCTACCGCGCAGGCAGTTAGTTGTGCCGGATTGGATGATGGTGTTGCCAATATTGTGGTTGCAAATGGCGGCACGGGACCTTTCCAGTATCTTTGGAACAATAACAACCAAACTCCGAATAATTCCGCACTGGGAGCAGGCAACTATACCGTAACAGTATCAGATGCTTTAGGATGTACACAAACGGCCAGCGTAAATATTACGGCGCCAAGCCCCATCCAAGTCATTGCCACTTCCCTAACCCCACCAACTTGTTCGGGCTCGAATAATGGAACGGTAACGGTCACTGCTTCAGGTGGTAATGGAACTGGATACAGTTATGACTGGCCGGGCGGTCTTGTTGGTGCAACCCTGGGCAATTTAAGTCCAGGAATTTATACCGTAACGGTTATCGACTTAGCGGGATGTACGGGCACCTTATCCATACCGATACAGGATCCCCAGCCCATTAACCTGACATTTACCGTAACACCACCAACTTGTTCAGGTCAAACCAACGGCTTGATTTCTACTGCTGTTGTTGGTGGAAATGGCGGATATCAATTCAATTGGAGCAATGGTCAAACAACGCCCACAGCATTGAGTCTTGGCGCAGGAACTTTCATCCTGACCGTCACGGACAATAAAGGCTGCACCACATCATCAACTGTTTCGGTGCAATCGCCTCAGCCTGTACTTGTCACGGTAAATCAGGGAGTACCTGCCTGTGGCGGAGCAGCAACCGGGCAGCTGATCGCCAATGCATCTGGTGGCACTGGTTCTTTATCCTATCTGTGGAGTGACCCCTTTGGCCAGACCGATCCTACGGCAAGCACCTTGAGTGCTGGAACCTATACCGTTACCGTTACCGATGACAATGGGTGTACCAGTAGTACTCAATCAAGCATTGTTACTGCACCGGCTGTAACTGCAGCAATTGCACAGGTCAACAATGTTTCCTGTGGTGGCAGCAACGACGGATCGGCTACGGTAAACGGAAGTGGTGGCACGGGCAACTTCTCTTATTTCTGGAATGACCCCGCAGGGCAGAATTCTGCAACAGCAACGGGACTCGCTTCCGGAATCTATCAAGTATCCGTTACAGATGCCTTAGGGTGTTCGGCTACGGCCAGTGCCACGATCCAGGCAGCCAATGATGTGGTGGCTAATATCGCTGGGATAAGCGGCCCGACTTGTGATGGATTGAGCAACGGCACGGTTAATGTTTTTATTCCAGGCAACACGGCAGGCTTCATGTTCCAATGGAGCGATCCTGTGGCACAAGTGACGCAAAATGCCCAAAATCTGACCCCTGGAAATTATACCGTTACCATCACGAACCCGGACGGATGTACCAAAGTGCTCAATGCTGCAGTGCCTACGACAGCCCCTGTCACCATCGCTGTACAGCAAATAAACGGGCCTTTATGTGCCGGTCAAAACAACGGAACAGCACAAGTGCTTGGAGGAGGAGGAACAGGAACACTGAGTTATTTATGGAGCGATCCTTTGGGACAAACAACCCCCGTTGCTTTTGCGCTGAGTGCCGGCAATTATACCGTCACGGTAACCGATGCAAACGGTTGTACTCAATCGCAGTTTGTGAATGTTCCTGGAACTACACCTTTGATGGCACAGATTAGCGGGTTTACCGCGCCGCTTTGTGCCGGACAGACTAATGGAACCGCCAGCACAACAGTTTCCGGCGGAACCGGCGCCTACAACTGGCTGTGGAGCAATGCCCAGACTGCCCAAACTGCCACAAACCTCATTTCCGGCACATACACAGTTACGATCACTGACCAGAATGGCTGCAGCACCACTGCTACCGCTGCCATTCTTTCCACACCGGCCTTATCATTGAGTCTGGTTTCGACCGTGTCGCCTGCTTGTTCGGGTCAGTCAAATGGCGCAATCACCGTTAATGGATCAGGGGGTACTGGATCGTTAAACTTCGTTTGGGGTACTACGCCGCCGCAAAGCGGCATAATAGCCAGTAACCTGCCTTCAGGCAACTACGCAGTAACGCTTAGCGACCAAAACGGTTGTACCACCAGCAGCTCCTATACCATCTCACCCACCACAGCTATCGTGGTCGTTATAAACAGCCAACAACCCTTGTGCGCCAATGCGCCAACAGGAAGCATCACAGCTACACCGTCAGGAGGCACACCCGTTTACAGCTACCTTTGGAACAATGGACAAACAACGGAGACTGCCAGCAACCTGGCGGCCGGGACATACACGGTTACAATAAGCGATCAAAATGGCTGTACTCAAACACAAAACGCGGTGATTTCCGCTACCACACCCGCGATTAACGCTGCTGTATTCAGCAGTAGTTCACCTGGATGCGCGGGTGGAAACGATGGCGCCATTGCACTTTCCGCATCGGGCGGAAGTGGTGCGCTGAATTTCACATGGTCGGGTGGCGGATCAGGTTCTCAGCGCAATAACCTGTTGGCAGGAACGTACACCGTGACCATTAACGACGCTGTCGGATGCAGCTCGACCCTCGATGTAACCCTCAATGATGGACCTGTTTTTGTGGTCGAACTGGGAGCAGCCGATACCTCCGTCTGTGGAGGAGATGCCCTGCTGCTTACCCTGCCCGACAATAGTGTTAGTTATTCATGGACTGGCCCTAATGGGTTTAGCGCTGCAACAGGTTCGGTGATCCTTGAAAACTCAGGGACTTATCAGGTGAATGCCAATCACCCTTCAGGATGTTCGGACAACGACATTATCAATGTTATGATCGAACAGGATCCAATGGCTGCATTCTTTGTCATTGCCACGGATGTGGTGCTGGGAGATACGATTGTGGCCGTTGAAGTATCCTGGCCCGTTCCGGGAAATGTGGAATGGCAATTTGATCCTTCAAAAGTGACGCTGCTTGGTCAGGATTTGAACCAGTATTATTTCAAATTCCTGCAGACGGGTGACGTAGCGCTGCAAATGCGAGCAAGTACAGGTTCCTGTATTGATTATATCACTAAAACGATCAGGGTCTTTGCAACTCCGGCACAATTGCCACCCTTCGAAGACCGCGGCGAACTGGTACAGTTTATTGCTACGCCCAATCCTTCTACGGGGGTTTTTAATATTATTGCCGAGTTCGAACAATCTCGAAATGCAGTACTCAGTATTTTCCGGCCAAACGGCTTGCTGGTCGATCGCCGGGTGCTGAAAGACGCTGCCGTGTACAATCAGTCATTTAACCTGAGCGGTCAATCGGGTATTTATTCCGCTATTTTGCAGATTGAAGGTCGGAAATATTCAATTGCTGTAGTGGTGGTGGAATAAGTTTGGTTGGCTCTATATAAGAAAGCTCAGATAAGTTTTGGGTTTCAGTTAGACAGGAATATACCCCGTTGGTTTCGCGGGGTGTATTCCTTTTTGGGTTAATAGAAACGTGGCGAAATTTGGTATTCCCTTTAAAATACAGCATTTACTATTACTAACCCGCCCACCCCTCCCGATCCAAACTCCTATAATGTATCGCCTCCGCCAAATCCTCAATCCGAATATCGGGGCTACCCGCCAAATCAGCCGCAGTGCGTGCTACTTTCAAAATCCTGTCATAAGCCCGAGCCGAAAGTTGTAGCCTTTCCATGGCCGTTTTCAACAGAATTAAGCCTTCTGGGGTGAGCTTGCACACCTCCCGCACCATGCGCCCCGGCATCTGGGCATTACTGTACACATCTTTCAAATCCTTGAAACGCTCGTCTTGAATGACGCGTGCTATCAGCACCCGCTCCCTTATGGCTGCGCTGTCGAGTTTGGCGCGTTCTGTGTTGGTGAGTTCGTCGTAGCTCACGGGCGTTACTTCCACGTGCAGGTCAATACGGTCCAGCAGCGGCCCGGAAATCTTTGATACATAGCGTTTTAC
Source organism: Saprospiraceae bacterium (assembly GCA_046160625.1). Classification (GTDB taxonomy): domain Bacteria; phylum Bacteroidota; class Bacteroidia; order Chitinophagales; family Saprospiraceae; genus M3007. The sequence continues at coordinate 7,549 of JBJXGZ010000152.1, read as the reverse complement.
CACGCCGGGGCCGCACACGCACTCTTTCTCTGGGTGATTGTAATAGCCGCAAGGGCAGGGGTTCGTTGCATAGTTGTCAAATTCAGTTGAAGGGCAAAAAGCCGAGGAATCCTGCATATCCGGCAGGATTGAACACTTTGGGAGATCATCTAAGGAAAGTAAGGCTGGATAGCGGGTTGTCGCAACTTGATGTAGCAAGGCTATTGCAGGTGTCGGAGACAATGGTTACAGCATGGGAGTTGAACCGCAACCAGCCGACTGCTAAGTTTGCCAAGGTTATCATTGATTTTCTTGGCTACATTCCTTTTCCGGAAAACGAATCTTTGGCTAAGCAACTTTATATGGCTCGCTTGGTTTCTGGGAAAACCCAGCAGGAGGTTTCAAAAGAAATCGGTGTGGATGAATCTAACTTGCGATGGATTGAGCTAGGCGTGCGAAACCCTTTCAGTAAGACTAGGGAGAAGATTGAGGGGTTTGTCGAGGTTACGTTGCAGGCAAGGTAGGTGTATGGCTCTCAACATTATGGGGATGGAGTTATGGATAGGTTCTCGAAAACGCTAATTAATTTGGCCCGATCCCAACCATAACAATAAGCCCATGCCCATTAAGTTAAGCTAATGCTATAAAGCGAGAGACGACCTTTGTGATAAATACCACTCTATCATGAAGCCGCCTCTCACCAAATACTTTAGGGCCATACGGCTCATAGTTGCAAATATAGTAAACGAACCGGAGGTTTACTTTAAACGCCCGGGACTTGATTTTTCACGGCAACGCCTATTGCCTGCAGAGCGTACCGTTTGGCTGGTGTTATCCTTGTTGCGCCAAAGTTTGTGTGTTGAGATCGGCCATTTTTTTCAGCGTTTGGATGCTCCTCAGGACATGCCAACCAAAAGCGCTCTGGTTCAAGCCCGCAATAAGATTCGTTACCAGTTTTTTGAGGACTTGTTCCATAGTTGTTCTGAGCTCTTCTATTCTTGTTTTGATGTGCTGCGTTGGCGCAAATTCCGCTTGTGGGCTACCGACGGTTCTGGTTTTCGTTTGCCAGACATCGACGAACTGGGAGATGGGTTTGGTTGGCATATCAATCAGTTTTCGATTGTCCCATCAGCACGAATTTTGGTTCATTTCGACGTGCTAAATCAGGTGATCGCCAATGCTTTTTTCCACTCGCAAGGTGAAGCTGAACCGGTTGTTGCTTCGTGGCATATCAATACAATTCCGCCTGATGTGCTCATGCTTTATGACCGGGGCTATCCTGGATTAACGATCCCATGGTTACACCGGTATTTTGGCTCACACTGCATTATTCGTTTGTCCACCATACATTCAACCATAGTTAAAGCATTTTTGGCTTCAAAAAAAAGACAAATCATTGTATGCGAACCACTTAACCATCGCTCGAAGCAAAACTTAACAGCTCTGGGTTTTGAATTAGCCCCGAATGAAACGATGGAATACCGATTGATCCGTATTGAACTACCAAGTGGCGAAATAGAGGTATTACTCACCACACTTACAAACCAGAAGAAGTATCCTGTCAGAGAATTTGGCTCGTTATACAACTGCCGTTGGGGCGTGGAGACTTGCTTTTTTTCGCTCAAGAGCTTGTTGCAATTGGTCCGTTTCTCTGCTATCACGGCCAATAATGCATGGCAGGATATTTACGCAACCCTCATTATGTACAACTGCCTTTCTGCCGTGCATTATTCCATGGAGGAAGAGGTAGAAAGAATCAATTCTAAACGTAAAACTCCCTGCCAACCAAATCGTAATATTGGGATAGGCATCTTTAAATCATTCATCGTTCGCCTATTCCTCCGGCCCCGCGAAAACCTGGAGATCGAAATTGCGAGGCTAACGAGATTCTTACTCAAACATCTTGAACCCATCAAGGTGAATAACCGCCCCAGAATGAAAAAAGCGATGCGTTTCGGTGAACGTCATAAATGGGAACACAATTACCGCCACGCACTCTGATTTTTAATCAATTTACCGTTGCTTGAGCGAACTTAGGCTTACCTGAGACAACGACTCATTGATTATGCTTCAGGGCAATCCAAAACAAACAAACCTCTAAGTAGAAGTGAAGTCGGCAACCCAGATGGAGAACAATTTTAACTCACTTTATTGAGGCTTTGTTCGGCTTAACTTAACGGGGTTGAACAATAAGCCTGGTGTAGCATTCTCGGGTCTTGTCCGATAAAGAAGGTCTTTATACCACGAGCGATTATCAGCTGGTATATGCATGATTTGTTGATTAAATCGGCGCTTGAGTACTAATTGTTCCACTAGCTTGAGTCTGGCATTATCCTCAAATTCGCCGGTCGCCGACAGTGCTACTAAGTCTTCCAGCAGCGGGCTATAGGCTAGGAAATCTGTCGCTTTTTCACGCACAGCTATATCTGGATAGTGGATAAGTAATGCCAGATCCTTAAATTCTCCTGTAAGTGCCAAGATAAGTGCTGCATTGCTTTGTTCAGCATTTGATTTGGTAAGACGATTGCGTAATGCTGCCAGCCATTGATCGGACAATGAATACCGAACAAACAACCCCGGAAGAAAATCCTTAAAGCTTTCTTCGTTCAGGCGGCTTAACATGGCCTGGAAAGCCGCTTCGAAATTTTTATCGAACCACCAACGGAAAGCGGCTTGCCGTACACCGGAGAAGTTGTCTGCCAACCAGGCTGTATCCAAAGTGATATTATCAGCTAGCACAGCAAGTGTTTCGATTGCACGTTGTCGGTTATTATCGACTGTACTTTTAAGGAATGGTCGAACAGCGGGAAGTGCAGCCATTATGCGATCTTCCTTGATGGCATCAAACAAGAATGACAACCAATAATCATCGGTGTTGATATCACTTTGTTTTAGCAAGTTAATTACGTCGGTCTCTTGAAGAATATGCGCCTGCAAAAACGGCCGTATCAGTTCAAATTTTAGGTTGTTTCCCGCCTGATGAGCAAGACTGGTTAATTTACCTTCGATTTGTGTCTGGAATTTCTTTCCGTGTTTTAAATTCGCTTGTACAATATAGTTCAGGAAAACCTTGTATCGGATATCAATAAAATCTGTCAGATGTTTATCCCATTCGACATCGGAAAACTCGTTGAGCGCATAAAAAAGGTGACCGATCAGCAAATATCGTTCGTCGTTCTCCCGCAGTTGACTAGGATCCACCGATTTCAGTTTTTGCATGAGCCAGCGTTTCAATTCTCGGTCGCCATTGATCATTACATACTGAACAATATCACGGATATCAGAATAATTTGCAGTATGCAGCAACGCTAATTTTAATGATTCAACTTCCAACGGTGTGCCAGTCCTTAGTGCAGCACCGATAATCTTCGGTACGATTGAAGGATGGCTAGAGGCTAGGGCGTCTTGACCCAGGAGCCAGTTAAAATAGACTTTGAGTGTATCGGACGAATAATTATCCGGTAAGTTAATCAAAATAATTTGATGATTATTCTTCGTATTCAAGCCAACGTCCCCGGCAACAGTTCGTATGGCTATCCCAGGATCAATCCGAACCAAACCCTTTAGTGCATTTTCTCGAACCTCTTTCATAGGCGAGGATGCAAGCCAATGCATTAGCGTTTTTTCGTCTTTAATGCTGGCAACGCAAGAGAACAGGATTTGCGGCACAAGCAGGGCTTCCACACTTTTGCTGGTATCGGCAATGATCGTCTTTAACAGAGATCGGGCCAACGAATCCTGTCCGTTCCACAAGAGAAACATAGCCTGATATTCCGACTTCAAGTTTTGGAAGAGCGCATTGGAAACCGAATGCCCAGGGCGGCTTACTAACGGTTTCCCGGCACTCATCGGACTGGAATCAGCTAAATAGGAGGGTTCTATCGCATACGTCCACCGTTTTAATGGAAAGCCAAAGAGATGCCATCCTGGATAGCCCTGATAGACGTTCACCTTATTGTTTTCAACAATTGCAAATTCGGTTTTCTCGCTTATGGTGTATACAATACCGAGCGCAAGGAGAATTAGAATAATCAAGGTCAGCACTACACGTCGGACCATCCTCCATACGTACTCCGAGGAATATTTCGCAGTTTTAACGCGCACCTGTTGAAGAGTCAGGTTGCGATGCAGAAAAATAAGTGGGTCTTTTGAAAATACACCTGAATAAATCGGATGCTGATGGGAAAGGAACTGGTATTTAACGCGCAAATCCTCAGCTATTTTGAATTCCAGATATTCAAACAACTCTGAGAAGTAAATGAAGCCAGGCATCCTGCCGATCTGGTCTTTTCCCTGAATAATACGGATGAGGTTATTCGTGAATAAGGTTCCTTCCCCTCCAGCCAGCTCCCAAGAACTAGCATCAGTGTGTGCGGAGCTCAGCAAGATCTTATACTCACTTGATCCTGCGCGACGGAAAAACCGCGGCGCATATTCAGCAAAGCCCGCACTCTGGCAGCAGTCGATAATTAACAATACACCACGACCCCGAAATTCGGCAAGGACAGAATCAATATCCGTACTCGCAATTGCCGATGAACGCAGATTGTCCGGAGTGGATGAAGCTAAGCAAATATAAAATTCGTTATCATGAATCACGCCGTGGCTCGCAAAATATAGCAATAAGCTTTCTTCACTTTCGAGATCATAAACCAACGACTGAACTTTGTCGAGAATAGCTTCTTTAGAGGCGTTTTTACCCAGAAAGACTGAGATATTTTCTGTAGAAATATTACAGCCGCTTGGGTCAGTCAAGGCATCGCGGATATTTAATGTATCTTTCTGTGGGCTAGCCAACGGATGAAATTTCCCTCCAGAAAACGTATCTACCCCAACCAGTATGGCCTTGGTCAAGTTGCCGAAATCAACAGCGCTAATTCTCATTGGCTTTTGTTACTGTCTTCAACCCGTTAGGGCCAAGGGGTAAAAAAAACTCGTTTGTTCGGAATTTTTGCTTCGATTCCTTCACCGCGGGCCACTGGCGCATTGGACGTTTTTCCATTAGTCAACGTAACGATTCCAATCGTAGTGGCATAAACGAGGAAACCATTAATAAGGGCAATAAAATAATCACTTCCGCTTCCATTATTCTGATAAACTCCGAACAAGGTGATTGCTACAGCAATGACCAGTGCCAACCACTTCGGGTTAAAATTAAAAGCATGCTGAAGGCTGTTGGAAACGATGTAAGTTACTGCAGTTGCTCCGCTTAGCGTAAGCATGCTTTGCAGTGTAAAGAATTCGTTAGGAATTTCCATAGTCTAAAGTAAAAGTGAGGATGACGTTATAAATTATCATTTAGGAAAAATAGGCTATAAAAATCTTACAGACGCTCTGCCTTCAATCGCCGTAAAGATAATTCAAAATCTTTATTTTGATGTAAAATTTGGGGTTAAGGTTTAGACTTTACTCTCTCTGCTTTGGTAATACGCATCGATGTAGAGAACAGATTTTTCAGACCTTGATGTTCTACTCGCCACACTTAAGTCTTTTGACAAAGTGTAACTTTTGTTAACGGCCGAGCCGAAGTTCCAATAGTAAAAAAACCAGAGTTTTATTACTCCTGGAATAATCGCTTTAGCATTCTTTTTTAGGATAATAATTTCCTCATCTTCCTCAAAGGATGCGTTGCATATTTGTCAAATTCAATTAAAGGGCAAAAGACCCTCAAATCCTGCATATCCAGAAGAATTGAATACTCTGGGGGATCACCTCAGGAAGGTTCGCCTAGATCGTGGACTATCCCAACCAGATGTGGCCAGGATTCTAAAAGTATCCACTGACATGGTAACCTGTTGGGAACTGAACCGCAACCAACCAACTGCCAAATTTGCCAAGGCTATCATAGATTTCATAGGTTACATTCCTTTCGAGGTTGAAGACTTTACCATTGGGAAGCAGCTATACTACGCTAGACTGCTTACGGGAAAAACTCAAAAACAAGTTGCTGAATTGATCGGATCTGATGCTTCGAATTTGAGGTACATCGAATTGGGGCAAAGAGTACCGCGAGAAAAGACGCGAGAAAAAATTGAGGAGTATATTAGGTCGTCCGCCCATTAGATATTCAAATCTTGGGTGATTTATAGCAAGGCTTGAATCTGTTGCTTCGTTTTTTAATTCTCTTCAAAGGAGGGCAGGATGCTCTCTAACGAATCACATTTTGACATTGTAATTAATCGGCCGCGAGTGACCTCATTACCTATCAACCTACATTTGAAATCAAAAAGTTTCTCCGAGGATTACCCGGTGATTTCGCATTCGTAATATTCTGGGTGACCGTTCGGTTTGTTTAATTTTCTAAGTTTATCAAGGTATCCAGTACTGATGTCCACGCGGTCGGTGAGCATATTTTTTACAATTATTTCAGTATCCCCAAGCAGAAACAGTCGCCCTTGCGTCTTTCGGATCAACTCGGCGCTCAGCAGGTCGTTAGGCATTGTGCTGCGCCATCCGGGAAGAATTTTTTTCAGGTCAAGCGTCGCCATAGCAACCAGATCGGAGTGCTGCATTTTATTGAGGATTTCGATTCCGGTGCCGTTGTGTGAAAGGTGGTGGCTGACTTTGTAGAAGACGGTTTTTTCGAGTAGGTCGTCCACAGTAATCTTCTGTGTGGTTGCGCCCTGTTTGATGGTCCATTCCATGTTGTTGCCGTTCCATGTCGACCAGTTACCAAACTCTGCATCGCCGGGGAACAACAGAACTCGGCCGCTTTTTTTGAACTGAATTGCGATCGCCAAACTGGTGTTATTAGTGCCAGACGGAAGATCAAGTGCCAGACTGCCTGCCTGAAAGAGCCAGTCATATTTTATGTTGCGCCATTCCTCTTTCTCAAGGAAATTGCTGAGTTTTTTGCTCTTCACTGGGGAGAGTTCATAGTCCCGATCGAACAAATTCATGGTGTTGTTCTCTCCAGGCTCTTTCAGGACTGCATTGAGGAACGCCATATTGACCGAACTAGCAGCGGGCCGTTTCTTGAATGTCGATCCTTCGGGACCATCTCTCCTCTGGATACTTTTAAAATCATAAGGCGGGCCGAGTATATAAAACCGTATTCCGTTTAAGCCTGGCAACTCAATGGGTGGATTAAAGAGAAATTTGAATTCTGGCTCAATGCCTGGTTTGAGGATATTAAAGATTTTCAGCAAATCGACCAGGTTAGGAAGATCAGCCACCTTATCGGGAATTTTCGGTGGCGTGGGATCGAGCGCAAATAATTCGTTTAGGGAGTCGATAAAATAAAGTTTATCAGCTGCTAGGCTTTTTCCTCGGTGTTCGTTGGCAAAAAGTTTTTGGTAATATTTATCCTCTTTTAGTCCGTTTAGACGCTGCATCGCCTTCCCAAAAGCCATTTTCACCTTACCTAAGTTCTGTTTTAGATGGATCGCATTTTTGTCATTGCGTTTTTCCGTCCATGCCAGCCAAATTTTTTTAAACTTAATTTTTTGTAACTGTTTAGCACCCGCCGGAGGCGGGTATTGAGGGGACCGGATTAAAACATAACTTAGCGCATCAAAAACAAACGAGTTGGAACTGCCAAACACTGTCGAATCTTGTCATGTTCTTATAA
>JBJXGZ010000151.1:0-7191 GCA_046160625.1 Saprospiraceae bacterium | reverse complement strand
ATCATGATTCAGCAAATAACCCGATATCTTTTCCAATGGGGCAATAGCGTTTTCACAATTTGGCACTTTCATAGATTCAGATGTTTACCCCAGGTTTACAAAAGTAAGGGATTACCCCATCCGCTTCTTATTCAATTCCACAAAAAACCGATTCAACTCATCCACCGAGTAATACAGTACTTCCCTCGGTTTAGACCCATCTGCCGGGCCGACAATGCCAAGGCCTTCGAGTTGGTCCATGATACGGCCAGCCCGGTTGTAGCCGAGTTTCATGCGTCGTTGAATCAGGCTGGTACTGCCGTGCTGGGTTTCCACCACCAATCGGCCTGCGTCTTCGAGCATATCGTCCATATCGGCAAAACTGAACTGCTTGCCGCTTTTGCCATCGCCTCCTTGTTCGCCGTCTGGATGGAATTCGGGCAAAAAGAACGGTTCTGGGAAACCCTGCTGCTTGGCAATAAAATCAATCACACGCTCCACCTCTGGCGTGTCCACAAATGCCGACTGCAATCGTACGATGTCGCCGCCTACCGAAAGCAGCATATCGCCGCGCCCAGTGAGTTGTTCTGCACCGCCTGTGTCGAGAATGGTCCGGGAGTCCACTTTTGAGGCAACTTTGAAAGCGATACGCGCCGGGAAGTTGGCCTTGATGACCCCTGTGATGATATTAACCGAAGGGCGCTGGGTCGCAATAATAAGGTGTATGCCCACGGCCCGCGCCAATTGCGCGAGACGACCAATCGGCAATTCAATCTCTTTACCGGCAGTCATGATCAGGTCGGCGAATTCGTCAATGACAAGCACGATGTAAGGCATAAAACGGTGGCCCTTGTGCGGGTTGAGCCGCCGTGCTACAAACTTGTCGTTGTATTCCGTGATGTTGCGCGTTTCTGCTTTTTTCATCAGGTCGTAGCGCGTTTCCATTTCTATGATGAGCGAATTGAGCGTGTGTACCACCTTAGTGGTGTCGGTCACTATCGGCTCGGTTTGGTCGGGCAAGAAACCAAGGAAGTGGTTTTCGAGGTGGGCGTAGGGGAAAAGTTCAACCTTTTTAGGGTCAATCAAAATCAGTTTTACTTGCGAAGGGTGTTTTTTGTAGAGCAATGACATGAGCACCACTCCTATGCCCACGGATTTGCCCTGCCCGGTGGCACCTGCAATTAGCAGGTGTGGCATCCTGGTCAAATCTGCTACAAACACCTCATTCTGAATGGTTTTCCCCAATGCAATGGGAAGTTCCATCTTGGCCTGTTTAAAACGGGGGTCCATGATGACCTCGCGGATACCCACGGTCTGGCGTTTTTTGTTTGGCACCTCGATACCGATAGTGCCCTTGCCCGGAATGGGCGCGATAATACGAATGCCGAGCGCGGAGAGGTTCAGCGCGATGTCGTCTTCCAGGTTTTTGATTTTGGAAATGCGAATGCCTTTGGCTGGGATGATTTCATAAAGCGTGACCGTAGGCCCAATGGTAGCCTTGATTTTTTCGATCTCGATTTTGAAATACATCAGGGTCTGCAAAATCTGGTTTTTGTTCGCTTCCAATTCCTCGCGGTCCACTTCCAGCACCGTATTCTCATGCTCCACCAGCAACTGCGAGTGCGGGTATTCGTAGTGCGAAAGTTCGAGCGTGGGGTCGTATGGCTCGCTGAGGTTGGGATTGTCCTCCTGGATGATGGCAGTAGGAGGTTTGTAAGACTCAGCGTCTTCAGGAGTCGTGGGTGACGGCAGGTTGACTACAATTTCGAGATCGCCATCATTGCCTGGCACGAGGGTTTCACGTTTAGGAGCATCCGCAAAAAGAGCCGAACGTTGGCTCAGATCAAGGGCCAATTGACCAACTGTTTCGAAATCTGCTGAGCCCTGCACTGGGGCAGCGGTGGAAGTGGCTGTGGCAGAAGGGTTTGCAACAGGGTTAATCTCTTCGGTGTCCAAAGGTTTTTCTTCAAAAATAGAGCTGCGTGTTTGGCGGGCGGAAGCTGCGGGTTTTCGTTTCCCGAAATTGCCCGAAAGCAGATCGTTCCAGGCCTGCTTGGTCTCGTCCCAAAGTTTTTGCCACGAAAAGTCTGTCAGGTCGGGGTTGTTCGACCACACGAACGTAGCCACCAGCGCAAACAGCATCAGCGCAAGCGTACCCACCACACCAATAAAATTCTGGATGTACTCGCTGATCGCCTGCCCAAAAACGCCCCCCCAGGGAAATTCCAATTTTTGAAGAAAAAACGAGCACAGCACCGACGCGATGGTCATCAAAATAATGGTGCGCTGAAACGCGCTGTTCAAATACCCAAGCGGCGTACTGCGAATGAATGCGAGACCATATTTATACAACAGATACACAAACCCATACGAAGCGATACCAAAACCCCAATAAATGATCGAATCAGAAAGGAAAGCGCCAAGTCGGCCCAGCCAGTTGTCCACCGGAACATCGTCGAAAAACACATCCCATGAAAAACGGAACACTACATCGTGGTCATTTCTCCAGGTGAAAAAATACGAGGTGAAGGCGATGAAAAAATAGAAAGAAAGAAAAAGCAGGAACACGCCGAAGAGTTTGGAAACTCGTTCGCTGTCGAAGTTCATGCTTAGTTGTCCGCGCTTTTTGGCTGCCATAATAGTAGGGCGGAAGTCCGTTCCGCCGCTTTCAAAGGAGAGATTGAGAGTTTATTTGTTCAGAGCAGGAGTTCTAAGAGCAATGTTGCCCAAATCAATAGGAATCCCTTTTTTGATGATTTCTTTTGCCCAAGGGTGGGTAGTTTCGTCATCTGCTGCTGCAAAAGTGTGCAATTCTATGAGTGGGAAGCGTGTGAGAATGTGTTTGATTGGTTCATAATCAATGGTGAGGCATCCAGAAAATTGTTCGTCCCAAATTGCCAGGTCAATATCAGAATACTCATGTTGTTGACCCAAAGCAACAGAGCCAAAAAGGTAGGCCTGAGTTGGGTGATATCCCAAATCAGATAGGTCTTTGAGCAATTTGGATATTTGGCTCAGTGCATTTGTTCTTGTAACCATTCTCGGATTCGATTAACGTTTTCAAATTTTTCAGCGACCTAATCCTTCGTGGTGGCTTTGAAAACCATGTCTTTGTAATCTTGGTATCGGCCTTCGATATTTCATGCACTCATGATCCGTAATTCATCAATGTCTTCTAGCGGCATGGAAAGCAGCGTTTGAGAAAGCAGAAATTCGAGGTTATGGGTTCTGGGCGGAAAATCGGCGTCATTGTCTTTGACCCAATGCGCTTTCAACAATTTTTCAATCACCAAATGTGCAAAGAAAAGTGCCTGGACAAAATTGCCAGATGAAGCCAAATCTTGAGCAGCTTTCCAGTCACGGTCCGCAGAATTTGCCCAATATTCGATGATTTGCTTCTTGGTCATAAGTTCCGCAAAAATAACATTACGGCTGGGAAAGTTGATTATTTTGTTTTGAATCCTGTGTTTTGGTTTTTTAGTTCGCTTTTTTGAGGGGATAGATTTGTTTGTCAAACATTCACCACTTTTTCAATTGTACAGCCAACCAGTCCCGGTGCAACACTTCGGTCGGCGGTGGCAACTTTTCGAGCAGAAGCACCGCCCCAGCGCGATCTTTTGGCAGAAGTCGCGCCATTTTACCCGTCATTTCTACAAATTTTTGGAATTGTTGGCGCAACCCGGCGGTCACGGCCTGGTTGCGAAGCAGCCACACCCGCGCGGCTTCGAGCGCGGCGAAAAGCAGATCATCCTGATCTGTCTCCACGTATATTTTAATGAGCAGGCTCCGAGCGCTGACAGACATCAAGGGGTCGCGGAATTCAACCTTTGCCAAGGCTTGTTGTGCATCCTTGTATTTTTTTTCGTGGTAAAACAGGTGGCCTAGGTTGTAGGCGTACATGCTTTCGGCAAAATCCTCGGGCAGGTGTGGGCGGAAGTTCTCGATGAATTCGCGGGTCCAGGGCAGGTCGTTGGTTTTCAAGCCTGCCGTCACGATGTTCTTGTAAATCCATGGGGAGATTTGTCCATTTTCAAGAATTAAATCATTGGAAATCAAAAGTTTGTACAAGTCGAGATACTCTACATAGAATCGTTCGTTGGCATCCAGATTAATTCGGCGGGTGCAAAAATTGAGTGCAAATTGAGTCAAATTGCCTAAGTCGGCTTTAGCCATGTGCTTGGCTTCAGACGTTAGTATTTGTTTCAGAGAAATAAAATCTTCCAGCTTATCATAACGAGTGATACGGTAGATGAGCAACCACAATTGCACCAGCGGATGGATAGATTTTGCCGCCCAAATTTCGATTTCTTCTTCTCTCAAATCATGCCGATATTGTATTTCTAACATCTGTTCATGATTGGCCATCGCAGTTTGAAATCGCAGCTTTTCCACCAAAAAAAAGACGCTAAGTTGGTCGCTGGCTTTTTGCAAAGCTGGGTCAAAAACACGGCGTGTTCGGTCAGTCAGTTCAAACACCATCCTGGCAGCGGAAAACTCCAGCAATAGACGTTCAGGCGACTGCGATTCGTTTTTCTCCCAATAATCCTCCAGTCTTGCCAAAGCATGTTGTGCCCGTTCTGACAGACCTGTTTCGGCCAATGTTTTTGCCAAGGCAAGAAGCCGGGTGGGTACGTCCATTTCAATCCGATCAAGCGCCAAGACGTCTTCTATGAGTGTTACCAAATCACTCATCATGTATTGTAAACGGCGTTCGTCGAGGGGTTTGGAGAGTTCCAAATTGTTCAAAACCATTGTTTTGCCCAATTCTGGCTGATTAAAAGTGGGTGCAAAGCGAATTAGATACTGAAAAAGCCGCGCTATATCCCCATTTTTGTTGAAGAATGGCGATTCTACCGCTTCGCTTACGCGATTCAGTTGCCGCTTGTCCAAGTGGCGGAGCAATTCGAGGAGTTTGCTTTGCTGCATTTCGTCAAAAGTAAGCGGTCTTGCCGCTTGCACAAACCACCCAGCCATGAAAAAAAACTTCACCTTGTGTTTTACATTGCTGAGCCTTACCTGCTTTGCCCAAATCATGTTCCCAGGAGATGCCAACAATGATGGCCGCTGCAACCATGTGGACATTTTACCCATCGGTATTCTACATGGACAAGAAGTGTTCCCGCGTTTTCTACCAACCCTTAATTGGCAGCCTCAACAATTTCCCTTGTTCCCTGGCCAACTACCCGTGAGCGGGGTCAACTTTGCTTTTTCGGATAGCGACGGTAATGGTATGATTGACTCAATTGACCTTGATGGTCTGGCACTCAATTATGATTTAAGTCAAAACGAATCACAACCTCCGCCTAAGCCCTATATTTTGGATGATACCTTATTCACGACTTCTGTGCCTACGCTGCGCTTGAGATTCTTGAAAGATACTGTATTCGTAGGAAATTCGGTTGTTGCAGTTTTGCAGTTCTTCAGCACAAACCCTTTGCCGTCGAGCGAGGCAGCACTCGGCTTTGCCCTTAATTTAAAATACGAGACTGAAAACGTAAAAGATTCTCTCACAAGAATTTATGTGGATTCTATGCCCGGCGATTTGATGTTTGTGGCCTCCGCAGTGAACTACCGCGATATTTGGCGTACTCCTTCCGGCACTATTGAAATGGGTGTGGCGGGCAAAAGAAAAAACACCCTTGACCACACGCGTGATCTGGCATTTATCATCGTAACCATTGACGACATCCTCCGCTCTGGTGAGACCAGGCCTTTCACCATGGCCTTCGGTGATGTACTAATGATCAACAAAGACGAGCAGGTGTTGCGCGTGAAACTGGAAACTGATACCATCATCCTGTTCCAGCCAGGCGATGATGCTGTGACCCAACCCGAGCTATTGTCATTACGCTTGTCGCCCAATCCCGTTCGGGAGCGGCTCCACATCGAATCGCCTGATGCACGGATGGAGCGCCTCGAGGTGTTCGACACTTTAGGAAGACTGGTATTGTCGCAGGACGGGCGGGGTGAAACTCGTTTTGATTTGTCGGTTGAGACCTTACCACCAGGCTTGTTGCTACTGGCTGTGCGCACTCGGGAGGGGGCAGTTTTGAAAAAATTTATACACCAGGAATAGCCTATTTCTCGAAACCCTCCTTTTTCTGTACAGGCCTTTTTTGTGCGTAAAAAACTGAAAACCAGTTTTTTACAAGAAATCCTATTGCTCCAAAACCTCCATTTCAGCCTTCTTTCCTTCTGAATGTAGTGAAAAACTGTACTTGCTGGCGGGCCGCTGGCAGGGGCAGATTTGTGACAGGTTTTGCGCAAAACTCCTTTCGAGTTCAAACCTGATTTTTTCACCCAACAAAAAGTACAGTCATGAAAAAGATGTTTTTAATGCTAATGCTGATAGTATCGTGCGCCATAAATGCGTACACCCAAACAGCCGAAGGATGGATAAAACAAGCTGAAATCGCGGAGAAAGAAGGGCGATTGACGGAGGCTGGGGCAGCCCGCTCAAGCGCAGGCCATGTTCAAAGAGAAAATGGCGATTATGCGGCCGCGGCCGAAAATTTTAAGCGTGCAGCGGAACATTTTAAAGCCGACGGGCGAGATGCCCAAGCGGACAGCGAACACAGTTTCGCCGCTGTTAGCCATGAACAAGCGGCAGAAAAAGCCGCGAAGGAAGGCCGCAAAGAAGAAGCCGCCAGGCATTATGAAGAGGCAGCCAAACAATGGGAAAAAATGGGCCACAACATCATGGCGGAATCCGCCCGGGATAAGGCCAAATGGCTCTTTGTTAGCCATCAGCCCAGATTTCACATCGGCCTCATCAGCAGTTTGCCATTGGGCAATGTAACTCCTCAAAACGTCCGCGTGGAAAGTTTGCAATCGGCCATGTTTTCCCCCGGCACCTTGGAACAACTTTTTGAAAGGCTGCAAGGGGAGTTTTTCATCGGCGATATCTCAGGCCAACACGCTCAAAACTTCGAGATGAGCGGCACAACCCAGGCAATGCCAGGCCTGCGACTTGGGCATCGTTTAGGAAACCGATTCGAGCTTCGTGCAGGGGGGCATTACTTCCAAACCAAATGGTCGGGAAACTTTCCAGTGGTGGTTTTTCCATTTGAACAGGATCCTTCACAGCCTCCACAAACGCTGCAAGGCAATCTTTCCGCTTCATCTTCAGGGATATTGGCCGAGGCCGACTTGGCGTACTTCTTTACAAGCGGAACGATTCGCCCATTTGTACATGCAGGTGTACGCGGACAA
>JBJXGZ010000150.1:0-54032 GCA_046160625.1 Saprospiraceae bacterium | reverse complement strand
TGGCCGATAGAATCTATGGCCACATCCGGCGGCAAAAAGTTGATCGGTACATTGATGGATCCACTGTTGGTACAACCATTTACCAGGCTGGTAACCGTGACATGATACAGTCCGGGGATCAACACGAGGGTATCTGCAACCGCTGCGGAAAAACTCCCCGGGCCACTCCAGAGGTAAGCAGCAGGTATGCTGTCGGTTGTCACCTGGATCAATGCCGGATTCGTTCCGCAACCCAGCGTATCTGCGCTTAAGCTGAGGGATGGGACAATCGTGTCACCCTGTACTGCCACACTATCAATATCGGTACAACTTAAATTTCCACTCGTCTTGGTAACAGAAAGATAATAAGTACCTACCTGTGAAACCACCAAACTGTCGGCTGTTCCCAATACCTGCCCGGACGCATTCGTCCAGGCTATGCTGTTATTGGGTAACGCTGAAGAATTCAGTGTAACAAAAAGGTCCTTGCAGCTTAGCGTATCAGCCTGGGCTATATCAGCATCCACGTCTATCTGTATTACATTGAATTTTAAACTTGAATCACAACCAGTCGAAGCGGTCACTTTGACAACAAAAAAGCCTTGTGTGCAAAATGGCATGCCCTCTACGAGTACACACTCATCTGGGCATATAAATTGTATGGGTAGAAATGTTGCTAATTCAGGTAAAACAGTCACGGAGACTTTTACCAAAGAATCACAACCATTTTCAGTGACATATGAATACTGATATGCACTTGTGCCGGGGGTTGTCTGAATGAAAGCGCCCCACGGTAACGAATAAAAAAATGCTTCTTCATGACAAACAACGATTGGCTCCATGACTGTTTCTGGCAGAATTGTTTTAGTTACTGGCAGGCACTCTAAAGTGCCCAAACTACAGCCGGCACGCGCCCGGACACAAATTTCGGTTGGCCCAGGATTCGGGCCGAAAGTGATTTCGGGACAAGCTCCACCAGGTGCTGGAAGGACAACAGTTGGCCCCGCGATGCCGTTTGCCGTGACGCCCGGTGGAACAATCCACTCATAGCTGTCGTTATCAGGATCATGTTCAGTACAATAGGTGTACGTTCCATTTGGACAAGGATTAGATGGCCCTTGAATCGGAGCGGTATCAATCAAATCAATCCCCGTAATGGCTGATATTGGGTCAACGGTAAATACGACGTCACAAACATTAAAACCGCATCCATCAATAACAAGATAATAAACAGTTCCGATGCTCAGCCCGGTGGCCGTTATTGAAACTGGCGCCCCGTCACATCCCCAATCACGAAATATGCACTGGCCAGCGCAGTCATCATACATAGCCATTTGAATACCCCCTGTAGGGTGCCAGCAATTACTGGGGATTGCATTTAAAGTTACGCTTGTTTCATAAGCCCGGAAAGCAAACCACATATTGTTGTGCATATTTAGGCAATCGTCATTAGGAAAATCAGGCGTAAAGTTCCCGTTGTTGATGTTAACAGGATTTTGAAAATTACAAACAAGACAAGCCGAGGTACAATCGTCCACGAATACAATTCCTGGTGGGCATTCAGGCAGATTTTGGGCATTTGCCATGTCTAGGAACCAAATGGTCATCAGTAGTGTAGCCGTTTTCTTCATTTCGTGTATTATAGATTGTTGAGATGGAAGTGGCGCTCTTGAAATGTAATATTCATTAGAATTTCATGGTAAATATAATCGGCTTTTGTGGGCTGTCATAAGGACACCAAAAATAGATACTTTTCTATTCTTTCCCCGTTCCTTTGGCCCTTCCGCTTGCTTACCCCAAAATCCCATGCCCAACGCCGCGCTTGTGTCTTTTGACCAAGCGCTCATGCGTGAAGCAATCTTGGGTTACAAATCAATGATTATCAATATTTTAATAGAAATTAGAGCGCTTGGTCAAAAGACACAAGCGCGGCGCTGGGCTTAGATGCTACCCGCGCCTGCGCCTTCCCGACCACCTATACGGCACAGGTACCAACCCTGCCCCGCTTCGATCACCAACCAAGCCAACCCTCGGCCACCCATAGCACATCTTAGCACTCAACTTTTTCTCACAAACCCTTCCAAGCAACCAATCTTTGCAGCAACATTGATCGCCCGAGCTTGTTCCGATACTTTCCGATTCTCCACACGGCGCCATTACTTTACATGAAATTTCTGTCATTCCTCCTGTTTGTGCTGGCCAGTTCCAATGGCATGAGTCAAAACAATAAATCTACTATGAAATCATCCAATCCCCTGCTTTGCGACGTTGAAACGGGGCTTTGCGAAATCCCGGGAGATTCGAAAAGCGGCGCCAAGCATCCGCTGTTGCTTGGGCCCAAACCCGTTCGTATTCTCTATTTCACTGACCCGATCTGCTCCTCTTGTTGGGGCATTGAGCCGCAGCTTCGTCGGCTGAAACTGGAATACGGTACCCAATTTGACATTGAATACCGAATGGGCGGGCTGCTGCCTTCCTGGGATGTCTACAACAGCGGCAGCATCAGCAAACCCTCCGATGTGGCGCATCACTGGGACGAGGTGAGCCTGCATTACGAGATGCCCATTGATGGCGATGTTTGGCTGGAGGATCCATTGCCTTCCTCTTATCCGCCTTCCATCGCCTTCAAAGCGGCTCAATTACAGGACGAAAAAAAGGCCATCCAGTTCCTGCGCAGGATACGCGAAATGGTTTTTCTGGAAAAGAAAAACATCACGAAATGGGAACATTTGGAAACTGCTGCCAAACAAGTGGGCCTCGATGCCTTGAAAATGAAATCTGATTTTGAAGGCAAAGCAAAGGATCTTTTTCAGGAAGACCTGGATCTGGCGCGAAGCCTGAACGTGCGAAGTTTTCCGACCATGATTTTCAGCGATGCGGATCAGCAAAGGCTCGTGTTGAAAGGGGTTAGACCTTACGAGCAGTTTGAGCAGACCTTGCTGACCTTGTTTCCAGAAGCAATGAAAAACGCCTACGATACCACGCCCAATGCACTTTTTGCGCAATATCCGACCCTTACGACCAAGGAGTTTGCCGTGTTGGCAGGCGTGTCCGGGGAGCAAGCGGAATCCACCTTGAGGGGACTTCTTGAGCAGAAAAAACTGGAGCGGTTCAGTAGTAAAAACGGGGCGCTTTGGAAGCGCATTTGATTACACATCATTTATTGCTTGATAATGGAAGATGTCCGGGTAAATCCCTTGCCTGTAAGTCGGATGAAATAGGCGCCAGGGGGCATATTTTCAAGGTTCAAAATCCTTATTGCCCCATCCGCCACAACATTGTTATCATCCAATACTATTCGACCCAGATTGTCTATTACCTGCGCGGAGGTGGTAGCACTACCTTCGCAAAGAATGCTCAATATACCCTGTACAGGATTTGGGAAGATGACCACTGAACTTTCATTGTCAAGATCGCTGGAGGAAACAGTGAAATGAACGGCCACTTCATCGGTAGCCGTGCAATTGAGGGTATTGGTTACGGTTACAGAATACGTCCCCGAAGAAGTGACTGAAATGGTGGGCGTGATCGCTCCATTTGACCAAAGGTAAGTAAGGCCGGGGCCGGTGGCATCCAGGATGGCAGGACCTGTCGGCAGGTTAAGGTCTGGGCCTAAGTTAACGGTCGGCAATGGGTGTACGGTTATGGTTATGGAGGCGGTATTGCTACAAGCATTGCCATCAATACCTGTAACGGTGTAGGTAGCGGTTGCGGTTGGTGTAAATGGAACCCCATTCTCAATACCGTTCGACCATGTGAAACTATTCGCACCACTTCCACTTAAGGTAACAGACCCGCCCCTACAAACCGTCGTTTGGCTGGCATTTGCAAGGACATTTGGCAAAGGATTTACGGTAATGGTTTGGGTTGCTGTGTTTTGGCAGCCAGTGTTTGCAACCGTTCCAGTAACCGTATAAGTTGTCGTTGTAGTCGGCACAAAAGGGACTCCGTTTAAAACACCATTCGACCAGGTGTAACTGCTCGCTCCACTACCGCTTAAGGTAACAGTCGTGCCACTACAAACGGTCGTTTGACTGGCATTTGCACCGACGGTCGGTAAAGGATTTACGGTAATGGTTTGGGTTGCTGTGTTTTGGCAGCCAGTGTTGGCAACAGTTCCAGTAACCGTATAAGTTGTCGTTGCAGTCGGCACAAATGGGACTCCGTTTAAAACACCATTCGACCAGGCGTAACTGCTCGCTCCACTACCGCTTAATGTTACAGTCGTGCCACTACAAACGGTCATTTGGCTGGCATTTGCGCCGACGGTCGGTAAAGCATTTACGGCAATGGTTTTGGTTGCTGTGTTTTGGCAGCCTGTATTTGTATCCGTGCCTGTAACCGTGTATGTTGCCGTGGCAGTCGGAACAAATGGGATTCCATTTAAAACTCCATTCGACCAAGTATAAGTACTTGCGCCACTGCCGGTCAGTGTAACGGGTGAACCAATGCAAACACTTGAAACACTGGCGATTGCATTCACACTTGGTAAAGGATTTACGGTAATTGTTTTGGTTGCCGTGTTTTGGCAGCCTGTATTTGTGTCAGTGCCGGTAACCGTATAAGTTGCTGTTACGGTTGGATTAAATGGGACTCCATTTAAAACTCCATTCGACCAGGTGTAAGTACTTGCGCCACTGCCGGTCAGTGTAACAAGTGAACCAATGCAAACACTTGAAACACTGGCGATTGCATTAACACCCGGTAAAGGATTTACGATGATGGTTTTTGTTGCCGTGTTTTGGCAGCCTGTATTTGTATCCGTGCCTGTAACCGTGTATGTTGTGGTGGCAGATGGAACAAATGGGGTTCCATTCAATACGCCATCTAACCAGGTATAGGTACTTGCACCGGTGCCTGATAAGGTAACAGGAGTATTTGAACCTACACAAACACTCATCACACTGGCATTTGCACCGACATTCGGTAAAGGATTTACGGTAATGGTTTTTGTTGCCGTGTTTTGGCAGCCAGTGTTTGCAGCCGTGCCGGTAACCGTATAAGTTGCTGTTACGGTGGGATTAAATGGGATTCCATCCAAAACTCCATTCGACCAGATGTATGTACTTGCGCCACTGCCGGTCAATGTAACCGCTGAACCAATGCAAATGCTTGAAAAACTGGCGATTGCATTCACACTTGGTAAAGGATTTACGGAAATTGTGGTTGGAGCTGAAATCGCCGTACATCCCGCAGCATTGCTGATCGTTACCTTGTAATCTCCAGCTGCATTAACTGTTATTGTTTCTGTTGTATCCCCATTGCTCCACAAATACGAACCTGCGGTACTGGATGTCAACAATACAGAACTCCCCTGACAAAATGAACTTGGGCCTGAAATAACCGGGGGTTCCAAATGACACAATTTTACCATAAAAATATCATCCACACCAAAATCAGTCAAATTAAGGATTCCATCGCCAGGGTCAAAGTCGATTGTACCGGTAAAATATCCTGTAATATAAATATTTTGTTGCGCATCTACTGCAATATCGTTACCTATTTTTCCCATTGGCGCTTCCCAGACAAAATTCCCTGAAGCATCAAATTTTAATGCTATTCCCTTTCCACTTGGACTCTGTCCTGAAACATAAACATTTTCAGATGTATCAAGGGCTATCCCCAGGCCTTGGTCCAGATTCGCTCCTCCATGTCTGGCCGCCCAAAGGAAATTACCGGACGGATCCAGTTTGGAAACAAAAACATCAGTATTACCTATTGAAGTTAAATTGTATGTTCCAGTACCGGGGTCAAAATCAGCGGTACTATTAAAGATTCCCGTTGTATAGATATTTCCGGTAGCATCCAGAACTATGGAGTTGCCTGAATCCGCCATGGAATTATCAGGAGAACCCCAATTTTTAGCCCACACAAAGTTTCCTGAAGCATCCAGCTTGGAAACAAAAATTTCAGTAAGACTGGTTGAGGGCTGGGTTAGATTAAATATTCCAGGTCCGGGGTCAAAGTCGACGGTAGATTGGAACAACCCTGTCGTATAAATATTTCCCTGGGCGTCTATAGCGATTGAATATGCATAATCCAGACTTGCTCCTCCCATTCGTTTTGCCAAAAGGAAATTGCCGGAAGCATCAAGTGAAGTCACACAAATATCTTCCATATTAGTAGCAGAAGTTAAATTAAACACGGCAGGACCAGGATCAAAGTCGAATTTACCTGAAAAACCACCTGTTATGGCAACATTTCCATTAGGACCAACCGCGATGGAAGAAGCACTATGTCCACCACATTGCCTTGCCCAGATAAAATTACCGGAAGGATCAAGTTTGGAGATAAAAGCTTGATTATTAGGAGCATTTACGGATGTAAGATTATAAACTCCAGGTCCAGGATCAAAGTCAGCGGTGCCACCGAAACGCCCTGTAGTATAAACATTGCCGTTGGCATCAACTGCGATGGAATTGCCTGCACCTGCACCCCATCCTTTTGCCCAGATGAAATTACCGGAAGCGTCTAGTTTGGAGACATAGACATTAGTATAACCTGCGGCAGCGCTTAGATTAAAAGATCCAGGTCCCGGGTCAAAGTCGACCGTACCCGTAAAGTACCCTGTTGTATAGACATTTCCGGAATTATCAACAAAGACGGAGTTCCCACGGTCAGACCCGGTCCCACCGAATTGTTTTGCCCAAAGTAAATTGGGAGCTTGGGCACTTACTTTGAGCGTTAAGCATAAGAAGCTGAGGAATGCGAGGAAGTAATGAAATTTCATAATGCCATTTTTTAATGATTGACATTGCAAAATTGTCAGTGCAAATCGGCGGTTTTCCAGCTGAACCGCATAACCGGCGACTTTCAGCTTATAACTACCCCGCTTTTGCCGATAACTGTTTCGCTGCGGAAATGGATCCCACAACCAACTCCCGTCACCTATCTCACCAATTCCCCCACCAACCTCTCCAGCGTCGCCTCCGGGTCCTCACATAGCCCTGGATGTACTTTGGAGCTTTGCAGGATCGTGCTGCGGGTAGCGGTGAGCCAGCGAAAGCGGGAAGCATTGTCCAACTGCGCGATTGGGGAATCCGGGTTTTTCCCGCAGCAGATTTCTTCAAAAGCCAGGAGGTGCATGTTGATTTCTTCCAGGCTAAGATCCGAATCGAGTGCCAGCAGTTTTGCCTCTGGCAAATGCGCGCGCATGCCCAGAAACTTCTTTTCAGGACAGTACAATATCACCCCGGCATTGACGAATTCTTCGCGCTCTGGACGGGGCACAATGCGTATAACGGCGTATTCAAACAATCGAAGCTCTTGCATACAGGGCCTGTTTTACAAATATTTCGCTGGATTCAAGTCGTATCTGCAGGAATTCCGAGTAGGTATTTCTGACCGTTTCGGCACTTTCAGTGAATGTGGCTTCTATCCACTCCTCCGGTATCAAAGCAACGATACGGTCAATCACTTGCTTATTCAGCAGTTTTTTCATGGATTGATCCACTTCCTCAAGGATCGAAGCCTGCCGCAACAGCACATGGTCTTTGATCTGAGTAAAGGGCTTGATGCTTTGCTCTTTCCAATTGTCCCAGTTGTGATGAAAATACAAGGATGCGCCATGATCGATCAGCCAAAGTTCTTTATGCCAAAGCAGCATATTGGTATTGCGTGCGGTACGGTCGACATTCATCAGAAACGCATCCAGCCATACAATCCTGGAAGCCAGCAATGCGTCTGGTTTGACCACAGCCGGATCATAGCTGACAGCGCCGGATAAGTAAGACATCCCCAGATTCAATCCGGTACTGAATTTTAGCAGGTCTTGGATTTCTTCATCTGCTTCCGTGCGGCCAAATGCTTCGTTCAGCTCCGCAAAAACAATTTCAGGAAGTTTTAGTCCGGCAACACGGGCAATTTCACCACCGATCAATTCGGCTATCAGCGCTTTGATGCCCTGGCCGGCGCCCCGAAATTTCAGTACGTATAAAAAGCCGTCGTCGGCTTCCACGATGGCCGGAAGCGAACCGCCTTCCCGCAAGGGGGTCACGTATCTTGTAACAATTACAGTTCTGATTTCCGGTTGCATGGGGCAAAGAAACGGAAAATTCCCGCCGTGCTTGGTGTGGTCACTAAGCACAACCATACCAAGGGAACTAGGCTAAACCACCCACTCCGCTGTGCACTTGGTGACAACGCCAAGTGCGGCGGGAAATTCCCCTTTGAATAAACACCAATCCCCAGCCTTGTCATTCTGTCGGAACCCGTCCGCATCAAGTGCGCGTAACCCGAGTATTTGCACTCCAAGGCACCCAAAAGTGTAAATACTCGGGTTCCGCGCACTTGATGCGGACGGGTTCCGACAGAATGACAACGCCTGGATTTGTACTTGAAGCTTGTGTACATACGATAGGTTTTCGAAAACCTCCGAGGTCTCCAAATTCTATCACGCCAAGTTCCTATTGCTGTCCAATTTCAACAGTACCGCAATCATCAGCGTGAAGCCGATGAGCGAAGAGCCGCCAGCACTTATAAATGGCAGCGGGATACCAATGGTCGGAATAAGGCCCATGGTCATGCCAATATTGATCACAACGTGAACGAAGATAATTCCAACCACACAATAAGCGTAAATGCGCGAAAAATTGGATCGTTGTCGCTCGGCTAAAAACGTGATTCGCCACATCAGCCACAGAAACAGACCGATCAATCCCACCACGCCCACAAAACCCTGCTCTTCACCCACGGTACAAAAAATGTAGTCGGTGCTTTGCTTGGGTACGTATTTCAATTTGGTCATGTTGCCCTCCAAAGTGCCTTTTCCGATCAATCCGCCAGATCCGATGGCCATTTTGGAGTGAATGAGGTTATATCCCGCCCCGCGCGAATTGGCTTCGGCTACACCTGGGCGCAACCAAATTTTGATACGCTGTTGCTGATGTGGTGGAAGGAGGTTTAGGAAGGCTTGGGCGGCAAATACGAGCGATATGGAAAGCACAAGCAGAACCACCCAGGTTCGCAGTTGACTTTGAATAAGGCTGTTTTTTTTCCAATAGTTGGGGAGAAATGCAGCAATGAAAAACAGCAGTTGCGGCACAAGCATGAGCAAATATTTTTGATCCTCTGCCATTTCGATGCCCAGCCATTTCAGCACCTCATTTATTACGGGAATCCACCAGATTATGGGCACAAGAAGCGCAACCAGCACCCATCTCCATATATGTTTATGTTCACGGAAACGATTGGTTAGCAAAACGTTGACTATCGCTATAAGGCAAGCAGCGGTGTAGGCGGGCTGTTCGAATTTCCAGCCTAATATAGCCAACGCTGCTGCACCAAAGCCGAGCGCATATAGCACCGGAGAAAGCCCTTCGCGATACAAAACGAGCAGGAAGGAAAAGAAAATCAATGCCGAACCGGTGTCACTTTGCAGCAAAATGAGCAGCGTCGGCGAAAGAAAAATGGCGAACGCGACAATTCTGTCGCGCCATTGCCGCAAATCCACGCCAGGGCTGCTGAGAAATGCCGCCATGGCTAGGCAGGTTCCAAATTTGGCAATTTCGGAAGGCTGGAAAGTAAATCCACCTATATGGTACCAGGCATTCGCCCCGTTCACTTCTCGCCCAAAAAGGATCGTGCCTGGCAGCAGTAGAACCGTGACCAGATATAATGGCATGGCCAGCGTCCGCCAAAAAGACCAGTCGCCCAACAATATCAAGAACATCATCATTAGGCACACTAATATGAATGCCAACTGTTTGCCGGCCATGTGCTCCATGTCAAGAAAAGCCTTGGGTGTTTCTGGATTGTACGTGACAGCATAAATCATAAGCCAACCTATCGCAACAAGTGCAAGGTAAAGACCCATGGTGAGGCGGTCGAAACCATAAAGGGTGGGATTCTGGTTGGCCATAATTATTGCTCCAAAAAGTCTCTCGGATGAATTTTGGCATCTTTAACGGGGTAGGCCCCCGTCCAACCCCTAAGCAGGCTGATGAATGTCAATGCTTCTTGTTTGGTGCGGAAAGCCCCTACGCGGAGTTTGTAGTAAGGCTGCTCTTGCACCCAATTAGCGGCTACTTCCGGGTATTCATTCCGGAAACGTGTGCGGCCTTGCTCTACTTGTGTACGGTCTGTAGAGGCCATAATCTGTACACGCCAGCCTTCAATGCCAGGTTCGGCGCGGTTGGTGTTCACCCATGTTTTCATCAATTGCGCCACTTTAGGGTCCTCGTTCAGCTGCACTTCTTGCGATAAAACGAGATGGGTAAAGCCTAAGAAGAAAAGTAGGAACAGATATGTTTTTTTCATCAAAATTATTGCTGTACAAGGTGTTGCAACCAGTCATTTATGCAACATGGTCGTGTTTTTCAAAAATTATTTGCCAATGCTTCTATTCATATCATTCCATCTCTAGCAACAAGTGTCCTTTTTCCACTGCCTCACCTTTTTGCACTGCTACTGTTTTTATCGTTCCGTTATTGACTGCTTTTATCACGTTTTCCATTTTCATGGCTTCAAGAATTAAGAGCGGGTCGCCTTTACTAACGATTTGCCCTGGCTCCACCATCACATTGAGCACCAGGCCGGGCATAGGGGCTTTCAGGGTATTTTGCTTCTGACTGCTCCTCGCGTTTAGCCCGAGTTTTTGCACGAGCCGTTCGTAGTGATCGGCAATATGGAGCTTGTATTTTACGCCGTTTATCCTGAACACAAAATGTCTTGACGCATAATTCACCTCCAAAAGTACGGCGTGATAAGAACGGCCCTGGTGCAGGATCTGGAAAGCGCCTTCGCCGTCAGGCACAATGTCCAGGTTTTTGGCCTCGTCGGGCTGCAGCGCAAACTCGTGTTGGCCATCGTTCACTGTAATGTTGAAGGGTTCTTTTTTTTCCATATCAGGGCAAAATTAGGACAAATGAATTTGCTGGTTCAAATTTGCCCAAAAAACACAGAAATGAAACTTTTATACCGTCCAATATTGCTTGAACTCCGACACCCCTTTCGTCTGGCCTCGGGTTCGCGGACGCATACCAACGCGATGCTGACGGAAATTCATTTCCAGGGTTTTGTAGGCTACGGCGAAGCTGCAATGCCTCCCTATTATGGTGAAAATCATGACACGGCGGCGGCTTTTTTGAAACGGGTTGAGGAGATTCTTTCTGGTCAGACAGGCCGGACTAAAACCTTCCTGCAAGAAATTATAGCCGAAATAGACGCCATCGCCCCCGGAAACCACGCAGCCAAAGCCTCTGTAGACATTGCGCTGCACGATCTTTGGGGCAAAATGGAGGGCCGCCCACTCTGGCAATTGTTCGGCATTGAACCAGATAAGATGCCACCCACGAGCTTCACATTGGGCATGGACGAACCCGCAATTTTACGTCAGAAAATGTTGGAAGCCGATGACTTTCAAATCATTAAGATCAAACTTGGATCTGAAGACGACCGTCAAATCATCCGCACCATCCGCGAAATTTCCAACAAACCGGTCTACGCCGATGCGAATCAGGGCTGGAAAAACCGGGAAGAAGCCCTCGACCTTGTTTTTTGGCTGGCTGAGCAAAACGTACAAATGATCGAGCAGCCTTTTTCAAAAACGGACCTTGATGCTGCCGCATGGTTAAGTGCTCGCTCGCCCTTGCCCATCATCGCCGACGAAAGTTTCCAACGACTTGCTGATCTCGAACAGGTGGCAGATTGCTTCCATGGTGTGAATATCAAACTAATGAAATGCACGGGTATCTCCGAAGGATTTCGTGCCGCCAAAGCTGCTCGCAGTAAAGGATTGAGCGTCATGATAGGTTGCATGACGGAAACCTCTTGCGGTATTTCAGCAGCGGCATTGCTTGCCCCGCTTTGCGATTACGCCGACATAGATGGTTGCTGGCTCATCCGAAACAACCCTTTCGAGATGCCTGTTTTGGAGGATGGAAAAATAATATTGAGCGAAAAACCGGGATTGGGCATTAAAATGCTCCTTTAGTTTTCTGCTGCAGTGGCAGCCGGAATTTCCGAGTGCTTTGGATCCGTTCCCTCTCTTTCGGACTCTTGCTCGGCTTTTTTGCGTTCCCGTTTGGCTCGCTCTTCGGTATCTACCTTGTCGTATGCCTTAATGATTTCTTTCACCAGTCGGTGACGCACTACATCTTCGGTGTTGAGGTGTACGCTTGCTATGCCATCCACGCCGTCCAGGATTTCGACCGCTTGCCTAAGCCCACTTTTTTGGTGGTGTGGCAAGTCAATTTGGGTCATATCACCTGTGATGATACACTTTGCGGATGGGCCAAGGCGCGTTAGGAACATCTTGATTTGCAGGGGCGTTGCGTTCTGCGCTTCATCCAGAATAATAAAAGCGTTGTCGAGCGTGCGCCCGCGCATGAAGGCGAGCGGCGCGATCTCGATGACGCGGTTTTCCATGAAAAAATTGAGTTTGTCCATGGGCAACATATCGTCGAGCGCATCGTAGAGCGGGCGGAGATAGGGGTCTACTTTGTCTTTGAGGTCGCCGGGCAAGAAGCCAAGGTTCTCACCAGCCTCCACAGCGGGACGGGTGAGCACAATTTTTTTGACGAGTTTGTTTTTCAATGCGCGCACGGCCAGGGCTACGGCCGTATATGTTTTACCTGTACCCGCAGGACCGAGCGCAAAAAGGATGTCGTTGGTGTCGCACACTTCGATCATCAACTTTTGGTTGCGGGTTTTGGCCTTGATGGGTCGGCCTTCGCGGCCATAAAGGATAACATTACTGCCGGAGCCGTCGCCAAAGACTGGAATGCGTACTTCAAATGGGTTTTCACCACCTAGAAGGTCTTCCACTGTTTGGACAGAAAGTTCGTGATGTTCGCGGAGATAGCGAGCCATCATCTCGAATTTGGCTTTGGCCGCTTGTGCATCTTTTTTTTCGCCTGTGATTTTCAAGCTGTTGCCACGAGAAGTGATGGTGGCATCTGGATAGGCTTTGCGCAAAAGATTTAACTTTGCGTTGTTTTCGCCGAAGAGTTCGAGAGGGTCAATGCCCTCGATGGTGAGAATGATTTCGCTCAAATTTTTATCCTCAGTGTTTTTGCAGCAGCGGGAGGTATGACGGCACAAATGCTTTGATTTTCAATGGTTTTACTGTGACGCGCCTCCATGCTTTTGATAAAAGAATTAATTTGCTTTCGCCCACAAAACTAAGGTATTGCTGGCGGATTTTCTAAACAGAAAAACAAGCTAGAGAGTTTCTTTTTTTCCAACTTTTTGAAAGTATAGCACTTCCCGAAAGTATTTGCCCAAACCCATGCAATTCATTACCCTTACCACCGATTTTGGCACACAAGATTTTTATGTAGGCGCACTCAAAGGGGCCTTGCTCCGACGTGTGCCTTCGCTCCAACTGGTAGACATTTCGCACGACATTACTCCCTTCGACATTGTGCGGGGGGCTTTTGTAGTCGCCAATATGTGGCGCGAGTTCCCCGAAGGCACCATTCATTTGATTGGGGTCAACTGCGTCTACCAGCAAGATTTTCGCTTTGTGATGGCGCGACACGAGGGGCATTTTTTCCTCGCGCCCGACAATGGTTTGCTTTCCCTGCTGTTCAGCAACCTCGAACCCACAGACCTGCGCAACCTTTCTGCCGACCCTGCGGAGCATTTTGCGGTGAAAAATATTTTTTCCAGCGCTGTGGAACATTTGGCCGAGGGCAAACCCTTTGAGGAATTGGGCGAACACGCTGCTCCCCTGCTCGAACGTATTAGCATCCAGCCAGTTATCACGCCTACCCAAATACGTGGCACGGTGATCCATGTGGACAATTTTGAAAACGTAGTGGTCAATATTCGTCGGGAAGTATTTGAAGCGGCTGCACATGATCGGCCTTTTTCCCTGTTTTTCAAGCGAAACGACCCAATTACCCAGCTTTCAGGCAATTACTGCGATGTGGCAGTGGGCGAACAACTTTGCCTTTTCAACACAGCGGGTTTTCTTGAAATTGCGGTGAATATGGGGCGCGCAGCCACGCTTTTTGGGTTAAAAGTGGAGGATGTGGTGGAAATCGTCTTTGAGTAATAGGAGCCTCCCGTACTGATTTCATGAAAATTTAAAATGTAGGGAAGAATGGTAAGGTTTGGAACCTGTTTACGATTGAGTAACAGAAACAAGTCAACCAACACCATTCCCACATTTTATTATGAAATCCTGCATTCTTTTCCCTTTCCTTTTTTTTGTTCTGATAAGCTGCGAAAACAGCGTTTCTGTAATTTCAGCATCAGACAAACTTATAATGAACGAACTCTCCGCATATTATGGAGCAAAGGTTTCTGTAAAAAAGAGCTTCTCTAAGACTATATTTGACGGAGAAGAAGAATCTTTTTATCGCATATCGCTTCAATGCAAAGACCTGAAAAATTATAACCCAAGTGTGGATATACCTGCCTCTTACTGTGCATGGACCTGTTATTCCCAATTGCCCGAATCTGACAGAAAGCTTTATAACAAGTATACCGTTCAGTTTCCTTTTGACAATCAACAGAAAAGCATTGATTACACATCGGATGATTTAGCATTGGTTATGCAAGCAAAGCCCCAATTGGATAGCGTCTTTGCATATTATGTTAGAGCAGATTATCAATCTTTGGAAGATAAATTCATTCCAGAAGTCAAAAAGGACAAAAGGCTTCCTCAGTTTCGCAAAGCAATTCAAAATTATGATATTAACTATGGAAGAACAACCGATATGAAGATTCGGGGCTTCCAGTTTATGCGATTTTCGCAGGACTCAACGAGTGAATTTAGCGAGCGCCTTGTTAGGTTTCGTGTTTTGCAAATGAGAGAAAAGAAAAATCTATACACTTATGTGACTGTTACTACGCATACCTTGAATGGATTTATAGTCGCGATTGACGCTAAAGAATAAATGGAAGTTTGCTCGCCCTTTCGCCGCGTCTCGCAGAGTTTCGCCGGATTCTGCTCGAAAAAACTACGTTGCGTCGTACTATTTGCACACATTTGAGCCGGATTTTCAAACCGAATCAACTTTCCGTACGAATGGCAACTTTGTCAAAATCTGAACGCCCCAAAATCAACATCCAATTGCGGCCTCTTGACTATGCTTTGGAAGCACTCGCCGCAATTAGCTTGCTACTTTTATTGGGTCTGGCCTTCTTGAATTATGGTCAGTTGCCCGAACAAATCCCAACCCATTACAATATATATGGAAACCCTGACGGCATTGGTTCGAAAACAACCTTGTGGGTGCTTCCCGCTGTTGGGCTTGTGTTGTATATTATCATGAGCTTGATCAACCGCCGACCAGAAGGCTTCAATTATTTGGTAAAAATCACACCAGAAAACGCAGCGGTTCAGTATACGATGGCAAGCAGGGTCATCCGGTTCATGAAGGCTTTTGTGATGCTGCTTTTTGCATTTTTAGTTTGGCGTACCATTAGCATTGTCTCCGGCGAAGCCGAAGGACTTTTTTAACCATTCAAACAGTCACAACCATGTTTTTTATTTTTCTCGGCATTTTTGCCGTCGTGCTTGGGGCATCCCTTGCCAAAGCCAATCCCAATTTTGCTACTGTCGGAAAAACGGCTCGGTATATTGGTTTGGCAATCATCGTGTTGGGTATTTCCACTTCTTGTTTTGTGCAAATTGAACCCGGTGAAGTCGGCGTAAAAACGCTCTTCGGCAAAATTCAGGAGGGTACGCTGACCGAAGGTTTGAACTTTGTGAACCCCCTTGTGGAGGTCAAAAAATTTGATGTTCGCACCCAAAACTACACCATGTCTGCCGTGCATGACGAAGGTGCCAAGACAGGTGACGATGCCATTCGAGTACTTGCTGCCGATGGTTTGGAGGTGATTATTGATCTCTCTGTCTTGTACCACATTGTGCCTGACAAAGCCCCAGAAATTCTTCGCAACACGGGTACTCGGGAGGTCATTACAGATAAAATCATCCGCCCATTGGCACGGACGAAAATCCGCGATAATGCGGTTTTTTACGACGCAGTGGCACTTTACTCTACCAAACGCGAGGAGTTTCAACAAAAAATCACGCAGACCATCGAGAAGGACTTCGCGGATCGAGGCATTGTTTTGGAAGACATTTTAATCCGCAATATTACTCTTCCAGAATCCGTAAAACTTGCAATCGAATCAAAAATCAATGCTGAGCAAGAGGCCCAGAAAATGAAATTTGTACTCGACAAAGAGCGCCAGGAAGCCGACCGCAAGCGTGTGGAAGCGCAAGGCATTTCAGACTATCAACGTATACTGACTTCGACCCTGACCGACAAACTCCTTCAATACGAGCAAATAAAGGCACAACGAGAATTGGCCACGTCTTCCAATGCCAAGGTTGTGATCATGGGCAGCGGGAAAACAGCGCCGATACTTATAGGCCAATGAGATATTAGGATATTGAGACCTCCGAGGTTTTCAAAACCTCGGAGGTCTCAATATCCCAACATCTCAAATATCCCAACACATAGCAGCCCTGCGGTCTCCGTGCGCAAACGGGCTTGACCGAGGCTAACCCCTTGGAAGCCGTTTGCGAGGGCGAGTTGAACTTCTTCGGATGTAAAATCACCTTCTGGTCCAATGGCGATCACAGCGTCCTGCAGGGGAGAAAGCGTATTTTTTAAATGAGGCATAGGCTCTTCAGAGCACCAGGCGAGGCGTTTTTGCGCCTCGCTTGTTTTTTTTGCAAAATCCTGAAAACGTGTAGGTGGGTTCAGCTTTGGCAGCCAGGCCCGCAAAGATTGCTTCATGGCCGACACGAGAATTTTTTCCAGGCGATCGAGCCGGATACTGTCGCGTTCAGAACGCTGGCAAAGGAGCGGGGTGATTTCGTCTACACCGATTTCGGTGGCTTTTTCCAAAAACCACTCCAGACGTTCCATCTGTTTCGTTGGTGCTATGCCGATGTGAAGTCGTGCTGGCCGCAAGATGGGTGCTGCGGTCTTGGAAATGATGCGGGCAAGCACCTGTCGCTTGCCCGCATCAGCCAATTCGGCTTCATAGAAAAAGCCTTGTCCATCTGTAAGTTGTAGAAGATCGCCCGTTTTTTTGCGGAGCACAGTAAGCAAGTGACGGCCTTCTTCTTCCTCAAAAACAGCAAAGCCATTTTCAATTTTTTGGGTGTAGAAAAGTTGGTTCATCGTCACTTGCGGGTCTTCAGCTCGGTCACAACGAACTTTCCAATCTCCTTTCCGCATTTCAAACCTGCTTCATTCCCTCGGCGGTAGTGAATACCACCATAGAGGCGGCTCATGCCCACTTCTTCAGAAGCCTGATAGAATGAATTAAAGCTGCGTGGATCAATGCCAAATTCCATTTCGGTACTGTCTGTGAATGCAAAATTATCACCGAAAAGTCCCGTAAGTGTTGCGGCTGCGGCCATCGAAATGGTGCTATGCCCGCTCGTATGTTCTGGGAACGGAGGGGTTTGGATCAATGGAAGCCAGCTTTGGTCAATGTATTGGTTGATATACGATTCGGGCCGGATGAGATTGGTTTTGTATTTAATATCCCAACTAAGAATAAAGGCATCGGCCAGTGCGCAAGCTACTTTCACATAGGCCTCTGCGGAGCTGATTATATCCGCATTTGCTTTTCGACAAGTGTGACCGACAATATTCATCCAGTGGCCACCTGGGCTTATTTTTTTCTTGGCAAAAGCGATGTGGCCGCTTACCTCCATGGCAAATGGATTATCGTCCCAGTACCAGGCGATATCCTCCTGCTCTTGGGTGCGGTTGTTCACAATGTCACGCACTTCGAGGGCTTGTTTGTAGAAATCGCTGTTTTTGTCCGTGCTGAAAGGCACTGGTGGATCTACAGGAAATTGCCCTATGGAGTCCATCACCCAAGGGCGGATTTGGTTCCAGTAAGGCTCCAATGCGTCGCCGTAAGCAGGAGGAGTGGGGCGCCAGCGTGCGGGGCTTTCCACGTCGATGGTGAACTTTGGAGCACTGCGTGTTTGCGCATAATTGTCACTCTTCGACCATGCCAGTATGTGTTTTGCCACCGCTTCTCCATAAGCCATAGAGCGGTCGTACACTGCTTTTGGCATCTTCATTTTTTGAAAATCTTCGAAGGTCTTTTCTTTTAAGTCTTCCACCTCACCTTCTGAAAATACCAGTTGTTTGCCCACGATTAGTTGTGCGTTGAAACTTGCCAAAGGGTAGCAGTATTCTTTTCCGGGCTCTGGTTGTGGGCCTGGGGTGAGGCCATTAAGTTGTCCGGCAAGGCTTTGGTAGGCGGGGTAGCCTGGCACCAGTGCTTCGTAAGCCGCCACAGCTGAATAAGCATAAATTCGGGATGAAACGGGCGGAGCAAAAATGTCGTGCCGGATGATGTCGGTGATGCGGCGAACGCCGGCGTGCATGAATTCAGGGTTGTTTGCTTTTTGTTGGTAGTCACTGCTGGTTTGTTCACAGCCAGAAAGACACACAAGCAAGGCAAAAGCCGCAAGAAAGGATGGTTTTAGATTCATTACGAATGTTTTAAACAAAACTGAAAGGATAGATCAAAGGGCAAAAGTCTTAATTAAATCAACTGGGGTGGGGAATGAGGTGTAATTCTAATCAAAATTTAAGTCGGCTGAATTTTCGGCAAAAATAATGAGAGTCAATGCAAAAACAAGCCCTATTTTTCCCGCTCTAATTCAATACAAAGCGTTTTCATGCCGCATTTTGTCCGTAATTTCCTTATCCTATTTGCCCTCTCCATTTCCCTGCCAAATTGTTCTGAGCGCATTCCGCCACGAATCTTGATTTTTTCCAAAACCGAGGGCTACCGTCATGAGTGTATTCCCGCAGCTACGGCAGCTTTGCGCAAACTCTGCCTTGCAAACGGTATTGCCGTAGACACAACAGAGGATGCCGCAGATTTCAATGAAAAAAACCTGCGCCGTTACAATGCTATTGTATTTCTCTGCACCACAGGCGATGTACTGAATCCTAGACAAGAGATTGACTTTGAACGTTATATTCAAGCCGGAGGAGGCTATGTTGGCATTCACTCGGCCACCGATACGGAATATGGTTGGGCCTGGTATGGCGGGCTTGCGGGCGGTTATTTCAGCAGCCACCCAGACCAGCAAACCGCGACTCTCCGGGTTGAAAACCACCATCATCCTGCTACTGAACATCTGGGCGATACCTGGCAGGTTTACGAGGAATGGTACAATTTCAAAAACCTGAACCCCAACGTACATGTGCTGCTTAACCTTGATGAAAGCAGTTACAAGGGTGGAACGAATGGGGCAAACCATCCCGCTTCGTGGTTTCATGAATACGATGGAGGCCGCGCATTTTATACTGCCCTCGGCCACAGGAAGGAAACCTATGCTGATCCGGTCTTCTTGAAACATTTACTTGGTGGTTTAAGCTATGCAATTGGTAAAAAAAAACGCTTGAATTATACCGCCTGCCGAACCCCTGAGATTCCCGATCCCACACGCTTTCAAAAAACAGTGCTGGCCGCAGAACTCACCGAGCCAATGGAACTTGATCTTTTGCCCGATGGTAAAATCATTTTTATTGAGCGCCGCGGTGCAATCAAACTCTTCGATCCCGCTACTGGGTTGGTCAACATAGCCCACAAACTGCCCGTCCACGATGCGTTTGAAGACGGGTTGATGGGTTTAGCACTTGATCCACAATACATTGATAATCATTGGATTTACCTCTATTATTCGCCTGTTGGCGACGAGTCTGTGAACAATCTTTCTCGGTTTGTTTTCCGAGGCGATTCCCTGGACCGGGCTTCTGAAAAGATCATTCTTCAAGTGGCTGTACAAAGAGAGGAATGCTGTCATTCAGGTGGATGTATTGAGTTTGACACAGAAGGATATCTTTACCTGAGCACGGGCGATAACACCAATCCCTTCGCTTCGGACGGTTATTCACCCAGCGACGAACGCCCTGGTCGAAGTGCTTGGGATGCCCAAAAATCTTCAGCCAATACCAATGATTTGCGTGGTAAAATTTTGAGGATCAAACCTTTGCCAGATGGCGGCTATCTTTGTCCTGAAACAAATTTATTTGCCGGGAAAAACTTGGTATGCCATTGGCCAAGCGAAGGCGATTGGCCTGCATGGGCGCTTGGTCGCCCCGAAATTTACACGATGGGCTGCCGCAATCCCTTCCGATTGTCTTTTGACAACCGTCGAAAACTCCTTTTTTGGGGAGAAGTTGGCCCTGATGCTGGCGAGCCAGAAAAGGACCGAGGTCCACAGGGCCATGACGAAATCAACCGCGCCCGAGAGGCTGGGTTTTTCGGGTGGCCGTATTTTGTGGGCAACAACAAACCATACCACGAATACAATTTTGCGACGAGAAAAAGCGAGCCGCTTTACAATCCAACTCAAGTCATAAACAACTCGCCGAACAATACCGGAAAGCGCGAATTGCCTCCTGCCCAACCCGCTTTTATTTGGTATCCGTACGGCAATTCACCAGAATTCCCATTGGTAGGCACAGGGGGGCGCAACGCTATGGCTGGCCCTGCCTATTATTGTGATGAATACCCTGCGGAGACCCGTTTTCCGGACTATTACAATGAAAAACTCATCATTTATGACTGGATGCGCGGCTGGATGATGGCGGTCACGGTGGATACCTTGGGCAATTTCAGTCGCATGGAGCCATTTGCCGAATCAATAAAACTATCCCGCCCTATGGACATGGTGATTGACAAGAATGGTTCACTTTGGGTGTTGGAATACGGCACGCAGTGGTTTGCCACCAACCTCGATGCTCGCTTATCGCGCATTGACTTTGTTAGAGGAAACCGTCCGCCCATACCAGAATTGCAGGCAAAAAAAACCGAAGGCGCTGCGCCGTTCCAGGCTTGCTTTTCATTGTCAAACACAAAAGATTACGATGGCGAAAAACTACACTATGAACTCGATTTTGGCGACGGAACACCTGTCTTAAATATTGCCGCAAAACACGCAACTGCTCGGGGAGGCTTATCCACTTTGATTGAATCCGATCAAATTCGCAGTAAAAAAAACGTGGGAGAACGCTTCGTTCCCTGAATACTGAGTTGGATAGCATTGTCCACATTTATGAAACCCCGGGTACCTACGAGGCGAAATTGAAAGTGTCTGACAACACAGGCGCAACAAAAACCGCTAAACTGAAAATCAGTGTGGGCAACGCCCCTCCATTAGTTTACTGGGATTTTGGTGGCAAAAACCGAAGTTTCTACCAACCCGGTCAAGTACTGAATTACCGTTTGGTTGTGACAGACGCGGAAGATGGTTCGCTTGATAAAGGCAACATTGTACCTGCCTCCGTGGCTACAACCATTGACTATTTAGAAACGGGCTTCGATATTACCAGCATTGTACAAGGACACCAAAAAGCAAAACAAGTAGCTGAATATGCCCGCGGGAAAACACTCCTGGAACGCTCAGACTGTGGCACCTGTCATGCCGAAGATTACGACGTTAATGGCCCTGCTTATCGATCCATTGCGAAACGGTATCGAAAAAGCGAACTGGCGGTCCGAGATCTCACGCAAAAAATCCTCAAGGGTGGCGCTGGCAATTGGGGTCAGGTAGTGATGAGCGCCCATCCGCAAATCACGGAGGAGAGTGCGGGCGAAATGGTTCGTTGGATACTATCGCTTGGCGATCCGTCAAAGATGAGGCAACTCATACCGCTTGTTGGCAATTACACCTTAACCCCAGCCCTTTCAAAAGATAAAAAAGGTAAACGCCAAGCTGGAGTTTTCCTTTTTAATGCAAGTTACCGAGATCGGGGCAGCCAGAGCCAAAGGTCCCTCGAGGGCTGGGAAACGATTGCATTGCGCCCTGCTTACCAACAAGCCGAGCAGGCCGATAGTATGTCCAAAAACATTCGCACTTATCGTCCGTTCAATGGCGATACAGTAGTCCTGATCGAATTAAAATCCGGTAGTTTTTTTGTGTTTAAACATGTTGACCTGACTGGCGTTCACTCCATCGTGATGGGCATTGGCATGAGCGACAGCAAATACCAGTTTGGAGGTGGAAGCGTGGAAATTCGGCTCGGTTCGGCAAAAGGCAAGCTGATGGGCAAGGCTGTTTTGCCCCAAAATAAAACTGGATTGAAAATGGAATTTACCGAAGTCAACATCCCACTTTCAGAGACTGTGCATTCTGGATTTTATGATATTTATCTTGTATTCAAAAACGAAAATGAACCCTCCAAAGCGGTGGCGGCGGTAGATTGGGTGCGGTTTGATTTGAGGGAATGAACGAAAGGCGCAATTTTTTCCGCAATTTTGCGGCTTCAATCGGCATTGGGTCATTGCGTCATTATCGTCATTAGGTCATTGAGACACTAACCGAATGACTCAATACCCCAATGACGATAATGACGCAATGACCTAAATGACGCAATGACCTAATAACGAATTTAATGCTTGACCTCTCTTTTCAATACCCCGCCTGGTTTCTGATTTTTTGTGCGCTGCTGGGATTAGGCTATGCACTGCTACTATATTACCGCGACACCACTTTTCGCGATCAAGCTCCTAAACTCAATCGCTGGTTAGGCCTGCTGCGTTGGTTATCAATCACTTTACTCAGCGCGTTGCTTTTGTCCCCATTGCTGAAAAGTTTTTTCACCGAAACTAAAAAGCCCATTGTTGTACTGGCGCAAGATCAGTCGGAAAGTGTGGCTAGTGACTTGCAAGGAGGGACTTTAGAACAATATAAACAAGATTGGGCTACGTTGAAAAACGCCCTTACAGAAAATTATGAGGTTCACGAACTTTCATTCGGCGACCAGGTGCGCGAGGGAGTGGATTTCAGTTTCACGGATAAAATCTCCAATTTTTCAGAACTTCTCAGGGGCGTGTACGATCTCTATGGCGGCCAAAACCTTGGCGCAATAGTGCTCGCTTCAGATGGCATCTACAACCAGGGCAGCAACCCAGCATACTCTGATGCGCCTCTTTCGGCACCTGTGTACACTGTCGCACTAGGCGATACCACTCCGAAAAAGGACCTGGTGGTAAAGCGTGTTTTTCACAACAAAATAGCCTACCTGGGCGACAAGTTTACCTTACAAATTGATCTTACCGCTACCAACTTCGCTGGAAAACAAACCGTAGTAACAGTTTCAAAATCAAGTGATTCTGGCCTGAAAGAACTCCAACGCATCCCAGTTTCGCTGGCCGGGAACGATTTTTTCATGACCAAAGAAGTGTTACTTGATGCAGATCAGGCGGGCGTTGTTTCCTACATCATTAGTGCCGCCGTTTTACCTGGAGAGGCGAGCACTTCAAACAACCGTCGCGAAATTTTTATTGACGTGCTTGATGCCCGGCAGAAAATTCTGCTCCTGGCCAACAGTCCCCACCCCGACTTAAGTGCAGTCAAAACAACCCTAGAAGGCAACAAAAATTACCAGGTCAGCATCGCCTACATCAATGACCCTGGCCTGGACGTGCTGAAGTTCGATTTTGTGGTGCTGCACAATCTACCTTCCAGTTCGAACGATCTTTCCGGCTTGCTCAACAAGATGAATGAAAAGCGCATACCGCGGCTTTTCGTCGCCGGAATGCAGACGGGCTATCCTGCTTTGGCACGAGCGCAAAGCCTGGTTAGCCTCCAAAGCGATGGTTCGCAAAGTGATGAGGTACAGGGGCGCGTATCGCCACAGTTCGCGGCGTTTTCGCTTAGTCCCAGAGTCTTGGAGGAATTACCAAAGTTTAATCCGATGACTTCGGCTTTTGGCAACTTTGGCGCAACACCTCAAGCGCAGGTGCTTCTCCGTAAGCGCATCGGCAAGGTGGACACCGATCAGCCGCTTCTGGCAGTTGGTGAAACGAATGGGATCAAAACAGGTATCCTGCTTGGAGAAGGGCTTTGGCGCTGGAGGCTATTCGACTATTTACAGCACCAAAACCACGAGATTTTTGACGAATTGATTGGCAAAACAGTGCAATACCTCTCGCTCAAAGAGGACAAGCGCAAGTTCCGTGTGACATTAGATAAGAATATTTTTAATGAAAATGAGCCTGTCAGCTTCGGCGGCGAACTTTACAACGACAACTACGAATTGACGAACGACCCCGACGTGGCTATGAGCATTCGTAATCGCGATGGCAAGGAGTTCACTTACACATTTAACAAGCTTGGCAAGGCATATACGCTCAATGCGGGTATTCTCCCGGTGGGGCCATACACCTACAAAGCCACGGTCAATTTCAACGGCCAAAATCTATTGTACGAGGGGCGTTTCAGTGTGCAACCCATTGAATTGGAATTGTTTGAAACAACAGCCAATCATTCAGTGCTTCGGCAGTTGAGTGCTAAATTTGGTGGCGAAACGGTGTTTTCTAACCAGCTTGTTAGCATTGCTGAAAAAATCAAGGCCAATGAAACGGTGAAGCCGGTCATGTATCAAACCACGCAAACAAACCCTTTGATCAACCTCAAATGGATTTTTGCGCTGCTGGCTTTGTTGCTGGCGGGGGAGTGGTTTTTGAGAAGGTATTTTGGGGCGTATTAAGGACAAACCCATGCTTCAACAACAAGACATCCGATCCATCTCCCTTCCAAATCTTGAAGTGCTTTTCGCCTCCTGGAGCGAGCCGCGCTTTCGCGCCAAACAAGTGTATGAATGGCTTTGGGTCAAAGGTGCAAGGGATTGGGAGGCAATGACCAATGTTCCCAAGGCCTTGCGGGCGAAACTTGCTGAGCAATTCACTTTCCATGCCCTGCAGGAAGACAAAACCCAACACAGTGGCGACGGCACCATCAAATCGCGTTGGCTCACACACGACGGTCACCGCATTGAAAGTGTGCTCATACCCGTTCCCGATGATGACCGCTTCACCGTCTGCGTGAGTACACAAGTCGGCTGCAGTCTCACTTGCGCGTTCTGTGCTACGGGTCGAATGGGCCGCAAACGCAACCTCAGTGCCGCTGAAATTTTTGACCAGGTGGTGGGCGTGAATCGCCAAAGCCTCGAAAGTTTTGGCAAACCACTTACCAATGTCGTTTACATGGGCATGGGCGAACCACTTCTGACCTATTCCGGCACCATGGAAAGTATTGAGCGAATCACGGCCCCAGCTCCCGACGGATTGGGCATGGGCGCCCGACGCATCACCGTCAGCACGGCAGGCATCGCCAAGATGATCCGCAAAATGGCCGATGACGGCTACCGCTCCAATCTTGCCCTCAGCCTGCACGCCGCCGACGACACCAAGCGCAACGAGATCATGCCGATCAACGAATCGAACAATCTTGCTGCGCTCATGGAAAGCCTAGAATATTTTTACTGGAAAACAAAAGGCCGCATTTCTTACGAATACATCGCTTTTGACGGCTTCAACGACTCGCTGGAGGATGCCGCAAAACTGGTACAGTTGTGCCGCCGTAAATTTCCGGTGCGGGTGAATATCATTGAATACAACCCAATTGAGGGGCTATCTTTTGTAAAATCAGATGAAAATCGTTTAAACGCATTTGCGGCCTACCTAGCCAAAGAAGACGTGACGGTAACAGTGCGCCGCAGCCGGGGCAAAGACATTGATGCGGCTTGTGGGCAATTGGCTAACAAGTGAAAATTGGTTTGAAGGGTTTGAAGGGTTTGAAGGGTTTGAATAGTTCGAGAGGCTAGCGCAATTCAAACCCCTCAAACTATTCAAACCCTTCAAACCCTTCAAACTAACCCTCAAAAAGATAGCCCAATATTCCCTGAAATGTACTCCGCCGTAAACTTGTGGGCCTTGATGGAAATACCCGCAAAAGGCCTCAGGTCATTCCCCAAAAGGGCTGGGAAATAGTAACGCGCAGAAAGTTTGGCATAGCTTGATTTTGGGACGTATTGATTGATGTTTTTGCCCAAATACCTTCCGGCTTGAAGTACTATGCTGATCTCTCCAAACAGAAATTCTTCCGCCGCAAAAACGGCCAAACGTGTTGAACCCTGCCGCGCCGCCGCTTCATCACTGAATCGTGCGGAGTGCAGCCCCCATTCATAAATGGCTCTGTTGGATTCATAATCTACGCCAATAAGCGCCCGGTTTATGCGGCTTATCTGAAAATATCCTGCCGCTGATGCAATCCAAACTGCGTGCTTAGGCCCATCAAACGAGGCGATTTCCA
Source organism: Saprospiraceae bacterium (assembly GCA_046160625.1). GTDB lineage: Bacteria > Bacteroidota > Bacteroidia > Chitinophagales > Saprospiraceae > M3007. The sequence continues at coordinate 28,000 of JBJXGZ010000150.1, read as the reverse complement.
ACAGTGCCAGCCCGCCCTGAAATTGCCCGCCGAATCGCCGCGCGACTTCACGTTTACTGCTTTTTGCAGGCTGTAAATCTTCTTTTTTCAAAGGCTGAAAAAACCAGGCTGCGCCCGCCCATCCGGAAAAAACGTTCACGCCAAAATTGGGCAATGCAGAACCTCCATTGGAAAAATGGGTCATGCTGCCGCCCGCGCTGAAACGAATATGAGACCAAGCGGCAAACTCAGCGCCCAGACGAAATTGGGTTATGTTGTTCCAATGCGAACCGATGGCGTTTTGGCCGGGATTGTCAAACCAATCGTATGGTCGAGTCACCCAGGCCAGCCCGGTGCCAACCCGGAAATGAGCGGCCCATCTGCCGGTTCGTATCAATGGAATACTCAAATACGGAAGCAGTGCAAAGGCATCGCCATGAGAACCTTCGCCGAGGCGGAAATGGCCAAGCGATAGGCCAAATGCGGGATAATGCTGCCATGCCTGCCAGTCGCGCCGACCTGTGGTGTGGATGCGCAATCCGAGTTCTTGTCCACTGATAGATTCGCCCGTTTGTGTGCTAAGCTTGGGCGTGTGCCGCCAGACGGAGCCTTGATATAGCGTGGCATCAAGGGATATTTTTTGGGCTGGGAGGGAGGCGGTGCCGGAGAGGAACAGGTAGACTATGCCATACCGGAGCAATATAAGTGTTAAATTATTTGGCAAAATTGGCTTAAAGCCGATTTTTGTAATATTCATTCACTTTTTCTAAATTTTTTCATTATGAAAAACAAAAGAATGCTTCCTCTATTATTAACGTGTGTTGCCTTGGCCATGACATCCTTCCAAGCAAAAACAGGCGTTACCCCCCCCCCCGCAGAATAAAATTCTGAGCAGTTGCACATTGATGGCTCCTGGCAGTTTTTCAGGAACTAGAACCTCTGCAACAACGGCGAATTTATCATGGACCTTTGTGTCAGGAGCAGTTGGTTATAGATTGTATGTTTGGGAGGTTACAGGAGGCGGAAATGTGCTCATCTCAAACACCGTAGAAACTGGTCTCTCAAAAACGCTTTCAAACCTGGAATCTGGAAAATCCTATCAATGCGGGCTTTCTTCCATTTGCTCAGGTGGTGCTACGAGTAATTATATTATCATCATTGACATTATTGAGTGAGGAATAAGGGGTACGTTCGTTTAGGCGTACCCCTTATTTTTTTGTACGACTTGCTAAAATATCGATTTTTTCGATTAACCATTTCTTGGAAGTAGAGGAAGATGTGGCCATAACTTGTTCTCGGAACTTAGCGGGAATTTTTTGTGCTGTACTTTTCAAATCTGAAAGTTTTTTTACAAAATTTAGGTAGCTGATATATTCACGCTTTAGATTTTTAGACATCAATTTATTCCTTCGTATAAAGATACGGAAACTGTCAATAAGGGACTCCATCACCAATAATTCACCCACCTCATAGTAAGTTTGGACAAGAATTAGCTTTGAACCAAGCGCATAGGTAACATCGCTATATTCTACATTTTGAAGCAATTCTAATACACTTTGATATTTTTTTTGGTGAAAGTAAAGGTAGGAAAGGTTGAACGTTCCAGCATTTTCTCGAATGTCGGATGGCAAAAAAACTGCATAATCCCGGATAAATTTTTCTGTCCATTCAAATTCTCCAACACCCAACCCTGCCGTAACGATGTTTTTGAAAATGCCTTCTGAAAGGTTCTCATTTTCCAAAAGGATTCCTTTTTGAATGATCTTTTTAAAAATCTCGAATACCTCTCGATAATACTCCCGGTTGCCTTGATTGATTTTTAGTGCACAATAGTTTTGAGCAATGAAATAACATTGGCGGAGGTCTTCCTTTGCCAAATACTCAGCTTGCTTGTCTAGACTTTCCAGAAGCCCCCTATACTCCTCTTCGTTGTCTGGTTCGGTCAGGCAATGCACCACCCGGCGATAAACCTTTAACAACGGGACGTTTTCAAACCGTTCGTGTTCAACATGTTGCCAAAAGCCTGTTGGTAATTCCAGGTTCTTTTCAGCGACTCGGGAACCTTGATAAAGCAGCCAAGCGACATAAATTTTCAACTTTTGGGTTAGATAAAAGCACTCAAGGTAAAAGTCGGCGGAAGGGAGTTTTTCGGCGTAGCCAGTAGCCGAAAGGTTTTTGGAAGCTTTGTTTGAGATGTTATTGTATAGATTAAACTGCGCCAAGTAATAGTCAGTAGATTGTCCAGGTACTGCTTCAAGCAGACGAATAATATTGCGCTCAACCCCTGCTACATGTTTTTTAAGCTCAGGCTTTTCCAGAAGCCTTTGTAAATCTAGTGCTTTGGCGAGCGGGTTTTCACTACGGGCTTCGGCAGAAAGAAATTGCAATGCCATTTGGTTGAGGTCTGATGCAAGCCGCCGCAGTTGAGCATCATTGTACGACTTATTTGGGTACAATTTTTGCCATACCTCCTGCCGTTCGAGCTGCGTGAAGGTTCCATCACGAAGCGCCTTGTCTGAAGCGTCAAAGAGCAGGATCAAGTCGAGTTGGTCGTTGAGGTAGGGGGAAAGCAGGTATTTCCGAAAGCGGTTGCGTTCCACTTTCGAAAGGGTTTGGAGGATGGAAAGGAGTTTTTCGCTGAACATTTTGAGTAATGTGGTCAATTTATTAATGTGGTCAATGTGGCAAAGGGACCAATGTTGCCTGTAGAAAAGCCTACAAGATGCTATATTTTGTTAAGTACATAAGTTCCTTTAAAACTTTGATAATCAAAACTTTGTTGACATTCTTGTTTAAAAAAACTTCCGGCAAGTTCGGAAAATTGTCTTTGTTCCAAAGCAAAAAAAACCGAACCTTTGTAAAGTAAAAGTCTGCCCAGCGAAACCGCCCCAACTTGATGCCAAAATAATCCGTCTTGATGAACATTCTCAAACTTGTAAGCAGATGCAAAAGCATTTCTTCTTTCTGTTGGTGCTGCTTGCGGCAAACCTTTTCCCGGGCCATCTAGCTGCGCAATGTGACCGCGTAGGCCGGGTGGCAGGCGTTACTCCCGGTTTCGGGGCCAAGATCATTGATTTGGACAACGGTCAAACGCTCCGTGCAGTGATTGGCGCAGATGATCTTTCCGGAGGGCAGGTCTTTACCTTTAATTCCCAGTCTACGCAGCTGCCGGCTGGATGCCAGTCAGGCGGGTTCCCAGTGGTGGCCCTTTCTTGCGTTTCTGAAAAGTTGCCCTGTAAGGCTCAATTTGTTCGAATTCCCAATACCCACCAGTTGCTCGGCTACAAGTTCGTTGCCAATATTTACGACCCCTCGACCCAAATCTGTCATTGGGATTTTGGAGACGGGCAAACGGATATTGGAGAAAATGTAGAACATGTTTTCCCCGTAGAAGGAAACTATGTCGTTTGTCTAACCGTCACTGATAACTTTGGCTGTTCCATTCAAGACTGTGACACTATTGAAGCCAGCAATCAAGACTATGATTGGTGCGGATATGATATTCAGGTAACCGCTGTTGGAACGGAGTTGCAGGGAAAAATATTCCCTCTGACCAATGATGCAGACCTTGTTTTGGAAGCCGTACAATGGTACACGAACAAGTCGAGCCAAATCATTTCAGAATTACCAGCGTTTTCCGCTCCACTTGCTGGTTATGGGGATTATACGGTGTGTGCAAATTATCAGGTACGGAACCTATTTGATGGAAGCCTATGCAACGCCACTCGTTGCCAAAGCATGACGGTGGCCGAATCTGCTTGTATAAATCCTGTTTTGGCTGATGTGACCACACTTTGCCCGGGACCTTCACAATTGTATGCCCCTGTTTGCGGCTGTGACGGTAATACTTATGCTAATGAATGCGAAGCATTGTCTAAAGGTCTTTCTCAATGGTGGGCGGGGGATTGCGGTTCTGTTTGGGGCGCTTGTAACACAAACCTGGAGGCAAAAATAATCAGTGGCTCAGCCGATGGGGGCTTCGTTGCGCAATTCTGTAATCAAAGCGTTGGCAATTACAACTCCATGCAATTGGATTTTGGAGATGGCACGCCGCTTTGGGAAGGCACCAATTGGGACACAATAATGCACTTTTATGAGTCGGCTGGAATTTACCGGACCAACCTGACTGTATGGGGTTCAAATGGCTGTATTTCTTCGGTAACTCAATTGCTTGTGACCGATGCCATGAGTATGGTTATAGCCGCGCTGCCAACCTCAACGGATTATGTAATGCCGGGCGATGCAAACCGCGATCAGTGTGCCAATGCGTACGACTTGCTCAACGTTGGTGTAGGACATTACAGCACAGGCGCACCACGACCGGAAGCCAGCACTGCCTGGAGTCCTCAATTTGCACCCAATTGGGATGCTGTCGTGACTGAAACTGTGAATTACAAACACCTGGATTGTGATGGAAATGGTTTCGTGAATGAGTTTGATGCAGATGTGATTACCCAACACTATGTGGCCATTGACACTACCGAGATTTCTTTTATACCTGGTTTGCCGCAACTGCGACTAGAATTTGAAAACGATACTATCTGGGTTGACCCAAACAACCCGGCTCCTGTTGAAATAAAAGCGCGTGTAAAAGTGGGCAGCCCAAGTCAGCCGGCACTGGGCCTATACGGATTGGCATTTGCGCTTCAATACCCCGAATATGTAAATCACGACCCGGATGCCGATTACGACGACGACTTATTTGGCTCTACCAACCACTTGCTGTGGCTTGCTAAAGACAATCACGCTCGTTTTCAGCTGGACTTGGGTTTAACTAGGAAAAATGGGCTTGCCGCCAATGGCTATGGACGAATTGCACAGCTTACATTCAGTACAGACATCATTATTATCATTGACATAATATCCCGTGAAGAGAGCAAACCCGTTCCCTTCGTAGTACCAATCCGAGGTTTGAAAGCCATTGATAAATTCGGCAATAAATTTGAAATTTCTGTGCCCGCAGGGCAAGATACCGTTTGGATAAAATCAATCCAAACGACTGGCACTCAAGAAGAAATACTCCGTTCTAAAGTGCAGATCAGCCCCAATCCTGCTGCAGATGCAACGGAACTTTATACCTCCGATTTACACGTGGAGGCTATCGAAGTGGTAAACAGCTTAGGTCAAAAAATTCGTGAAATACAGCCCTCTGGTAACCGCAGCACACCATTGAACTTGTCGGGTTGGACAAGCGGGGTATACACGCTGCGTATTCGTACGGAAGATGGCCTGGTGGAGAAGAAGTTGATGGTTCGGTAGTGTATTTGGGATATTTAGATATTAGGATATTGATTTGCCAGCATTGAGGTCTAACTCAATATCCCAATATCTAAATATCTCAATAACCCAGCACTCTTCCTACTTTTGCCCACAAATGCTGTTCTGGGTAAATATTCTTTTTTGGCCGCTGGCCCTTTATGTAGGGCTTTGCCTTGTGTTCTATTTTGGGCAAGACTTGTTTTTCTTTCGCCCGGAGCGTCTGGCCAAAACCTTTGCTTATCAATACCCTTTCCCCTTTACAGAAGTCAATTTCGATATGGAAGACGGCGGCATGGTGAATGCCCTGCATTTCCGTGTACCCAACAGCAAGGGCGTGGTTTTTTACATCAAAGGGAATTCCAGGAGCATTAAAGGCTGGGGGAAGTTTGCCAAAGACTTTGTGGGAAAAGGCTTTGATTTTTTCATTCTCGATTTTCGCGGCTTTGGCAAAAGCCATGGCCGCCGCACAGAAGAAATCCTGTTTAGCGACCTCCAATACGTTTATAAGTGGCTTTCCGATGAGTACGGCGAAGCGCGTATTGTATTGTACGGTCGTTCGCTTGGCAGCGGCCTCGCCGCCAGGGTCGCTTCCTGGAACCGACCTCAAATGGTCGTTTTAGACTGCCCCTATTACTCGTTTTTGTACCACATCTCCCGTTACGCTTTTATTTTGCCTATTCGCTGGCTTTTGCGCTATCACATTCGCACAGATCGGTTTATAAAAAAAGTGCGTTGCCCAATTCATATCATTGGTGGCACAAAAGACCGCCTCATCCCCTATCGCCAAAGTGAGATGCTCAAAGCCCTGGCTCCTGAAAAAATCACGCTCCACCCCATCGTCGGTGCTGGCCATAACAACCTGCCCGACTTTCCCGAATACCATGACCTGCTCTATGATATTCTGCATGAAGCTTTTGAAGCAGAAAATGATTGGAAAATGGCCGCTTGAGATAATGTGGTCAATGGGATAATGTGGTCAATGAGATAATGTGGCCAATGGGACAAGTTTGATGTAACAGATCAGGTATTTTCATCGTTCATTTTCCTCAATAATCAATTCATCATACTAATGCAAAAACTCATTACCCTTCTACTCATAACACTCCCCATTTCGCTATTCGCCCAAAAAACAAACCCGTCTTCACCCGCCGTAGCTCCAGCGAAGGAGGGTGCAAAAACTCCGGCAGCAACAAAGCGAAATACACCAACAAGCGACCCCGCCTCCGCCAAGACTTCAGCAAGCGAACCCGCCTCCGCCAAGGCTACGGCGGGTAAAAAAGACACCGCCATCCTCAACCTTTTTGAAAAACCCGCCAATATCAAATGGGTAAAAAATTTCAAGGGCCGACTTGACGATGCCTCGGTTGTGGATATCGTATTAGGCTTCGACGGACACAATTGTCGTGGCTACCTCACATATGCTAAAAGCCGAACTCGCTTTAACCTGATAGGTTCCCTCGATACTGCGGGATTCTCGCTCGAAGAACGGGATTTGGTGCGTGGTATTACTGGACGCTTGAGCGGAGCATACCACACCCGCCGTTTGGAAGCGGAATGGGTAAACGCAGACAATACAATCGGCAGCCGTTTGCAGGCCGAGGAGATCGGGCCAGGGCAAACACTTTCGCTCAACTGTTCTGATAACAAATGGAGCAGCCGATTTATTACGCGCTACAATGGCGCTCGCTGCGACATGGTGCTTGTGCGCGCTCACAATGGCGCTTTGGATGGATTCCTATGGGTCGAATCGGACGGCCGCACTTACAAGTTAAAGGGCGAAATAAAAAACGATGGTACCTACGAAATGGAGGTACTTGGCGCCGGAGATCGCCTCGCGGCATTACTAAGCGGCAAGCTCCAACCAGGCCAAAACACTGAATGCTATTGGGTAGGCAGCGGCGAACGAAGGATTTTCAAATTTGTCCTCAAAGACCACTTTTTACTAGGGTGTTACGAATATGCGGATTATGCTACAAGTTATGATGTGCTCTACCCCCGCACTCCCTGCGCCCATTGCAACACTCAGCTTGATGAACAAGTGAATCAATGGGTAGAAAGTTGTAAAACTGCTTTATCAAACAAGAAAATCCATCCTTCGCCCGCCAACCGTGGAAGCCAGCGGGCTAGCGCCTGGCCTGAAATTGCCTGTTGGACCGACAATGTTTTTGCTGGTTATGTTACTTTTTCCGATACATGGACCGATCAGGCACAGGGACTTTCTTTCAATTACAACCTGCGCACCAACAAGGAAATTACCTTTGATGACCTTTTCAACAAAGGCTTCAATGCCCAAAAATATTTGACGGACTGGGCTAACCGCGAAATGCCAAAACTACCCTCCTTTGCCACCGATCCGAAATACCGTGAATGGTTGAGCAAAGAGGGTTTTCCGCTCTTTGCTCTTCGACGGGAAGGACTGGAGATCAGCACCTTATTTCATCCACAATATGGTCGCCAAACATTACTTGTACCATATTCAGGACTCAAAACGTATCTAAAAAAAGACAGCCCCGCTGTGGAATTTGTTAAATAACTTGGGTCATTTATAGTCATTCCATAGGCCCAAATGACGATCCATGCCCCAATGAGTATAAATGCCCCAATGACCCAATGACACTAATGACGATTTCTACTATGGAAGATTGGCAACTAGATTTTGAATGGCTGCGCACCCAGCACCTCGTGCAGGAAACAATGAAACGCGAGACCTTGCCCGACTTGAACACTATGCTGTTTCTGGTGGGCATACAGGAATTGGGGCGATGGAAACGCTCGTTTTCCAAAGAAGAAAAGCAAGACCTGATGCACATTGCGGTGTGTCGATTATTAAGTCAGGAAGGTTTTTTTGAATTTGTAGGTCGCGATGAAGATGGCTGGCCACACTACCGCCAGGCTTTGGAAATGCCTCCGCGCGACACTATGGAACAAGAAAAACTCCTGAAAATCAATGCGATCCGTTATTTTCAAGAGTGGGAGAAAGAAGAGGGGGAGATTTAATACCTTCACTCAATGCACACGCACAGCCTTTTCGAACTCAACGAACACATCCGCCGGGTGCTGGCGCTCAATTTCCAACAGCCGGTTTGGATTGTAGCCGAGATCGCCCAAGTGGGCGAATCGCGTGGCCATTGGTACCTTGATTTGGTGCAAAAGGAAGCAAATGGCGATGTGATAGCACAGGCACAGGCCGCCATTTGGGCTGCTGAATTCCGACAAATTAATGCCCGGTTTCCATTAGGGGTAGCCTCCATCCTTCGGGAAGGATTGGAATTGCGGATGCAAGTACGCCCAGAGTTCCACGAACGATACGGTTTTAAACTCCATATCACAGACATTGACCCGGCACACACCTTCGGTCAACTCGATCTGTTGCGCCGACAGACCATCCAGACGCTACGACAAGAAGGCTTGTTTGATCTGAACCGCAGCCTGACGCTGCCACTCGTATTACAGCGCATCGCCGTGATAAGCAGTGAAAACGCAGCAGGAAAACAGGATTTTTGGGAGCATTTGAAGGACAACTCATTTGGTTATTCTTTTGACTGTCAATTTTTTATCACAGCAGTTCAGGGCCAAAACGCGGAGAGAGAAATAATAGAGGCTTTGGAAAAGATCAGCAAAACAGCAGAGCATTTTGATTGCATAGTGGTAGTGCGTGGAGGTGGCGCACGGCTCGATCTGATGGCTTTTGATGGTCTGGCACTTTGCCAGGCGGCGGCGAAAATGCCCTTGCCCCTTATAATCGGGATCGGGCACGATGTCGACGAATCAGTGCTTGATCTCGTGGCACACTCTTCGCTCAAAACCCCTACGGCGGTGGCAGATTTCCTTTTACAACACAATTTAGTTTTTGAGGGAAATGTGATTGAAGCGGCAGAAACCATGGAAAGTATCGCTCAAAACATCGTGAAAATCAAACACCTGGAACTCGAGCGTGCCGAAACCACCGCTCGTTATGCTGTTCGTGAGCTAACCCAGGAATCAAGCAGAAATTTAGATTTTATGGAGGAAAAACTTCCTGCCCTCGCGCTCCTAACCCTGCGGGAGCATCATCGCGAGCTGGAAAAAATAGAGGCTATTTGCCAGAATCTACAACCAGAAAATGTGCTGCGTCGGGGCTTCAGCATTACTAGTCGTAACGGGAAAGCAATTTCATCTGCCGCTGAGCTTAAATCCGGCGACACGCTGGAAACCCGTTTGTGGGAGGGCGTTGTGAAGTCTAAAGTGGAGTAATTGTTGTACGATACGAGATAAATGCCATGTAAAGTCCACCCGTTTATAGTTGCAGTGTACACAAATATTTCCCAGAAAATTCGACATTTGCCAAACACTCCGCCAAACAGCTGAAACATCTTATCTAAGCCTACGTTTGTTGCTCAATCCCTGCAAAAGCCTGAATCCGTGACGATGAAATATTATTCCGCCTTTACTATCCTGTTACTATTTTTTTGCCTGAACCCAGTTTCCGCTCAGTCGGTAGCCGAAATGGAGGCCAAATTTAACCGTTCCGCTTCTAAGAACGAACGGATGAATTTAGCATACCAAATTGCCGAAAGGTCACTTGCCAGCAATGCGAAAAAAGCCTCTGACTATGCTGTAAGAGCAAACCTCCTGGCCGTAGAAATCGGCGACAAACGAAAGGAGGCAGATGCTGCTGTGATGGCCGCAGATGCCGAATATCGACTCCGCAATTACAAGGAAGCAGCAGGAAGGTTTAACCGTGCCTGGAATACCGCCCGAAACTATGGTTTTCGAGATCTTGTCTTGACCAGCGCAGAAAAATTGCAAGACATTGCCCTGAAACAGAATGATTTGCGCGAGGCGCTTAAATGGAGCAGTGAAACAGTAAAATATCTCAAAGACTCCGGCGCCGGCGCACGAGGTGGCGGGGAATCACTGCGAAAACTTGAAAACCAACTAGCGGCTGCCGAATCGGACAATCGTTCTTTGCGCGAAAAATTGGCCGCAGCAACCGGACAAACCCAATTATTGGAAAACACCTACCAGAGCCAACTCAAAGAAGTAGAAGAAAAAACCCAACTGGTACTTACAGAAAAAGATGAAGCGCTCAGCCAAGCCTCCCAAAATGTCCTTCGTGCCGATTCTGCTATCCGTGTCAACTCGCTCAGGCTTAAAAACCTGACCGAATCGCAGATGCTTGATTCCATCGTAAAAGCGCAGCAGGAGCGAGAACTGCAAGTCAATAAAACCCGTCTCGCGGAAGCCGAATTATTCCGCGAGCAAAGCGAAAACATCCGAAACATACTCGCACTTATCGTAGTTTTCGTGCTGTTCCTTGCGCTGGTTTTCTACGCTCGTTTCCGCGCCAAAAAGCGCACCGCAAATGAACTTTCCCAGAAAAATGCCCTGATTGAAGAGGAGCAAAAACGCTCCGACAGCCTCCTGCTCAACATCCTGCCACCAGCCATTGCGCAAGAACTGAAAACCCGAAACAAGGTGGCCGCCCGGAAATATGATCAGGCCACCGTGATGTTTGTTGACTTCAAAGGCTTTACCAACGTAGCTGAAATGCTAAGCCCCGAGCGTTTAGTCGAAGAACTCGACCTGTGTTTTTCTAATTTCGACAACATAATCAGCAAGTACCGTATCGAGAAAATTAAAACCGTGGGTGATGCCTATATATGCGCCAGTGGACTGTCGGACATGAACGCAAGTCCATCCGATATGGTAAAGGCCGCACTCGAAATCCAGGATTTTTTGCTGGGCCTCAAGGCCGAACGCCTGAGTCAAGGCTTGCCACACTTTGATGCCCGTGTGGGCATTCATACCGGGCCAGTGGTAGCAGGTGTGGTGGGCGCGAAAAAATTTGCCTACGACATCTGGGGTGACACGGTGAACACCGCCGCACGTTTGGAAGAACAATGCGATCCAGGCCGGGTCAATGTAAGTGAAGACGCTTACTGGCTCGCCAAATACGAATTCGAATGGCAGCACCGGGGCAAAATCGCAGCCAAAAACAAGGGGATGATGGATATGTACTACGTTACGGGGATAAAGCAGTATTGATTTGGTGGATTGGTGATTGGTTTAGTGGTGACTGGTTATCAAAGCGTTCTTATAGAAAAACTTCATGCGCCTTTACGGACTCATCGGATGGCCGCTCGACCAATCATTTTCGAAGCGATATTTTAGCCAAAAATTCGAGCGCGAAGGCATTCGAAATACGCGGTATGAGCTTTTTCCTTTGGAAAAAATCGCCGATTTGCCCGCATTGTTGGGGCAAAATCCCGAACTCATTGGTCTAAACGTTACCATTCCTTACAAAGAATCAGTCCTCCCGTTTCTACATGAACTGGATGAAACGGCCCGTGATGTCGGTGCTGTAAATTGCATTAAAGTGTTTGAAAACCAACGGCTTGTTGGCTTCAATACGGACGTGGTAGGTTTTGAAAAATCATTCTTAAAAGTGCTGCATGAAAGCGGGAAGACAGGGAGCAATTCCGCTTTTATTCTTGGAACAGGCGGAGCCTCAAAAGCAGTTGCCTATGTCTTGAAAAAATGCGCCATCCCTTTCAAATTTGTTTCCCGTAACCCGAAGGCTGAAAATGAAATCTCCTACAAAGACCTTGGAAATGTGGGAGGCAGATATAAGCCGACATCAATTTTAATCAATACAACCCCACTTGGCACTTTCCCCCGCACAGACGAAATGCCACCCGTGCCGCCAGATTTTTTTAGGCCGGGGATGCTTGTGTATGATTTGATCTACAATCCCTCTGAAACGCTACTTTTGCGCGAAGCCAAATCACGGGGCTGCACCGTGAAGAACGGTTTGGAAATGTTGGAACTGCAAGCCGAAGCCGCTTGGGAGATTTGGCAGGGGGACCAATGACTTAATGACCTTTCATTATGACCACTATTGACTTTTCAAATACAGAAATCGCGTTTGCCCACCTTTCGGACAAAGAATTGAAAAAAACCGCCTGGCTGTTCAACTTGATGAACAAACCCTGGCTTGTTAAGTATGGCTCAAAACTTGCGCTTTGGGCAGTGGAGAATGGGATTCCACTCGCTGAATGGGTCGTTAAAAAAACGGTTTTCCATCAATTTGTGGGCGGAACTACCCTCCTTGACAGTCAGCCCAGCATTGAAAGGCTTGCAGCATACAACACGCTCACCATCCTTGATTATGGCGCAGAAGCAAAAGAAACGGAGCTCGATTTTAACCACACCATGAACGAGAATATACGGGCCATTGACTTTGCCGCACGTTCCGTAAAAAGCATCCCGGTTATCAGTACAAAAGTGACGGGCCTAATGAGGTTCGGTTTACTGGAGCGCATCCAATCCGCCGAAACATTGAGCCGCGATGAGGTGAACGAATACCGCAATGCGCTCAAACGTTTAGACGCCATCTGTTACCACGCCTCTAAAAAAAATGTGTCAATCTTTATTGATGCAGAAGAAAGTTGGATTCAGGATTCCATTGACCATCTGGTGTGGCTCATGATGCGTCGGTACAACAAGCAGCGTGTGGTGGTGTACAACACCTTCCAGTATTACCGTCACGACCGACTCCAATTCCTCACCGAGAGTTTTGATCGCGCTGGCAAAGAGGGCTTTATGCTTGGCGCAAAACTCGTTCGAGGCGCTTATATGGAAAAGGAACGCGCTCGCGCTCAGGAACTTAACTACGAAGACCCCATCAACCCAGACAAAGCTTCGACCGACGATCTTTACAACACAGCGCTCCGTTTTTGTATTGACAATATTGATTCAATGGCCGTTTGCAACGCCAGTCATAACGCCGAAAGCGCTCTGCTTCAAGTAGCATTGATGGACAAAAAAGGCCTCGCACACAACCATCCGAACACTCTTTTCAGTCAGCTGTACGGCATGAGCGACAACGTAACCTTCAACCTCGCGAAAGCGGGTTTCCGTGTGGCAAAATACCTGCCTTATGGTCAGGTAAAAGAGGTGATTCCGTATCTCATACGCCGGGCGCAGGAGAATACCTCGGTGACGGGGGATGCGGGAAGGGAGTTGAAATTGGTAAGGGAAGAGGTGAAGCGGAGGGGGATATAACCCGTTCACCTCCCCAAATGCACCAGCAGCACACTAACATCCGCCGGATTCACCCCGGAAATTCGGCTCGCTTGCCCAATCGTCCTTGGACGTGTGTGCGCAAGTTTCTGCCGGGCTTCAATGCTCATGCCATTGATTCCGGAATAGTCAAAATCCGCGTTTAATTGCAGGTCCTCAAGCCTTGCCATACGCGACACCATTTCTTCTTCTTTTTTGATGTAGCCGTCGTATTTGATGTTTATTTCTGCCATTTCCACAAATTCCAGATCGTAAGGCGCAAGGAACCGTGCGAGTTCGGGCAATACTTTCGCCATGCCTGGGATATCCACCTGGGGGCGGAGCAGGATGTTGTGCAGTTTTGTTTTTTGTCCAATAAGCGCAGAATCAACGCTTTGCAGGTAGCCATTCAATTCATCGGGATTCACAGATGCATTTCGGAAGAAAGCATCAATTTCGGCCACAGCACGGTTTTTTGCGTGAACGCGCTCCATGCGACCTTCAGCGCCCTGCAAGCCCAAGCGATGGGCAACAGGCGTTAGCCGCAGGTCGGCGTTGTCTTGTCGAAGCAGGATACGGTACTCCGCACGGCTGGTGAACATCCGATAAGGCTCTTCTGTGCCTTTATTCACGAGGTCGTCAATCAAGACTCCGATGTACGCTTCAGAGCGTTTCAACACAATGGGGGCTTCGTTTTTGGCGGCTAAAGCAGCGTTTAATCCAGCCATCAGACCCTGACAAGCTGCTTCCTCGTAGCCCGTTGTTCCATTGATTTGTCCGGCAAAAAAGAGGTTTTTCACCAGATTGGTTTCCAGCGTGGTCTGCAATTGGGTAGGCGGGAAATAGTCGTACTCAATGGCATAACCCGGGCGGAACATCTTGGCATTTTCCAAACCCGGAACCAATCTAAGTGCTTTATACTGAACATCTTCGGGTAAGGAACTCGAAAAGCCGTTGATGTAAATCTCCACGGTGTCGCGACCTTCCGGTTCCACGAATAATTGGTGCCGGTCTTTGTCGCTGAAGCGGTCAATTTTGTCTTCGATGCTGGGACAGTAACGCGGACCAACGCCCTGGATCCGTCCGTTGAACATCGGGGATTTGTCAAAACCCGTGCGCAACGTATCGTGTACTTTTTGATTCGTGTAAGTACTCCAGCAGCAGAGTTGGTTTTCGAGTGCAGGCGTGTCGGTGTAGGAAAATTTGCCCGGCGGGTTGTCGCCATCCTGGATTTCCATTTTGGAATAATCGAGGCTGCGCCCGTCAATGCGCGGAGGTGTTCCGGTTTTCATGCGACCTGCTTCGAATCCCAATTCCACCAATTGCTCGGTAATGCCGCGCGCTGCGCTTTCTCCGGCCCGACCGCCACCAAATTGCTTTTCACCGATGTGGATGATGCCGTTCAGGAAGGTGCCATTGGTGAGCACAACCGTCTCACTTTCAATCTCTAAACCCATGCTGGTACGAACACCGCGTACACGTCCGTCTTTCACCAAAAGACCGCCCACCATTTCTTGCCAGAAGTCAATATTGGGGTGGGATTCAAGCATTTGTCGCCATTTTGCGGCGAATTGCATGCGATCGCTTTGCGCTCTGGGGCTCCACATAGCAGGGCCTTTGGAGCGGTTGAGCATCCGGAAATGCACGGCGGTATGGTCGGTAATGATGCCCGAATAGCCACACAATGCATCTACCTCGCGTACAATCTGGCCTTTTGCTACGCCGCCCATGGCAGGGTTGCAACTCATCTGTCCGATGGTCTGCATGTTCATGGTAGCCAACAGGACTTTGCAGCCCAGATTGGCAGCAGCTACGGCAGCCTCACAGCCCGCGTGGCCTGCGCCTACTACTATCACGTCGTATTTTGGAAACATTTTTTGCTAAAAAGGAGGGCAAAGGTACGTTAAGTGTGTGGTGTTGGCAAGGAGCTGCGGCTATGACGGAAACCTACAAGGATGACAAAAGTCAAATACACGCACTGACAGAGCTGTACAGTATTATTCTGCGCTTCTTTCATGGTGCCGTTCTAACTGAAATCAGGCTTTTTCTTAATTTTGGCCCTGTGTGAGAAAGGTTCGCATATTTACGAGTTAGTGGCAATGGTCCCACACAACTACATCAAAGCTTAATTTTTAAGACTTTGGGGCATTAAATAAATATGTATATACACATTGTAACAAATTAACCCAGACTTCGTCTTACTAGAAATTATTAATTTCATGATACAAAACAAAAATCTCCCAATTAAAATTGGAATGCTGCTAGGCACAACCTTAGGCATTGTGGTGATCAGCATTGGCATCATACGATATAAAACAGGTATGATTGTTCGAAACGAACAAACACTAAACTATGTATATTGGACAATATTTGCATTGTCTGTATTTTTTGCTGTATCCCAGTTTAGAAAACTTGACCCGTCCTCTTTTTCATTGCGACAAACAGTAAAAATAGGCATATTAGCCGGACTCTTGAGTGGAGCATTATATACACTCTACATTGTCATACTTAATAATTATATTGTTCCAAACCTTTCATCCCAAGTAGTCGAGTATTATAAACAGGAGCTTGCCTCAAATAGCTCCGAATTATCTAAAGAAGACATTCTCGATTCGATGACTGTGACAAAATTAAACCCAGCTATCAGAGGCTTTATCTACATGTTCGTATGTATGGCTTTCGGAACACTATACTCTGTATTGAGTACTATTGTACTAAAGCGATTCCATATCTTCCGAATTAAATAGAATTAAAAACCACAGCCACTAACACGGGTTTTGCATCAGGCGGGCTGAAGTGCAAAATTTGAGCAATAGTTTTTCAATTAAACATCAGTAATAATAATAGGCATTTGTGCTCCGAAACCCGCCCGAACGCAAAGCCCGAAACCGTTATGGCTCATTTTAAAACGACAACAAAACAATAGACAATGGCAATAAAAATTACTGTACTGTATAGAAATGTATGCTGATGTGGTTTGATATGAAAAACAATGGGAACGAGCTAAATTTGGAGGTATGTTCGAAGTACTCATCCAAGTTTGCTGTCCCCATTGCGCGGGAACAAACATAAAGCGAAATGGCCAAAAGGCCAATGGTAAGCAGAACTATCGTTGCCTTACCTGTTTGAAACAATTTCAAGATCGGTATTACTACCGAGGGGCTGATCCACGGATCAAAAAGCAAGTTGTCGAAATGACCTTACATGCTTCCGGCATCCGAGACATCGGCCAAGTTTTAGGGCTTTGTGCGTCCAGCGTAGTAGATATTCTGCGCCGCCACGCTAAAAAAATTAAAGAACCGAGTTTTGAGGGGCATTTTGAATCGGTTGAAGTGGATGAATTTTGGTCTTTTGTAGATCAACGGAAAAAACAAAAACGATGGTGTTGGTATGCCTGGGCAAGAAAAGAGCGAAAGATATTGGCCTTTCATATCGGAAAGCGAAGTCAGAGCGCATGCAAAGCCTTACATCGAAAACTCAAGAACTTGTCTATTGGACAATTCTACACAGATGATTACAAAGCCTACTCAAAAGTGCTGCCGCCTGAACTTCACACTATAGACAAAGAGCATACAACACACATTGAAAGACTGAACCGAGACTTCAGAACACATATCAAAAGATTAACCCGGCGAACCGTTTGTCACTCCAGAACCGATGAAATGCATTACTCTATTATCAAAATGTACATCAATCACCGAAATGCTGCTTGATTATCAACATCTTAAATCAGCATACATTTCTATACAGTACCAAATTTAAAGGTAAAGCAAGCATGAAAAATAAAAGAAAAAACCACATGCCGCTATTATCGTTAAGCATTTTGCTTATAATTTCCTCACAATTATACGCGCAACGTATTGCTGCGGGTGGGCGCCATTCTCTTGCGATATGTCACGATAGTACTGTACAAGCATGGGGTTACAATGGTTTTGGTCAATTGGGGAATGGGAATATCAATGAGCAACATTCAGGAACTCCAGTGGTCGGACTCAATGGAATAACGCAGGTATCTGGAGGTCTTTTCCATTCTTTATTTGTAAAAAGCGATGGTACAGTCTGGTCATGTGGAAGAAATTCTCCTGGAAATTTGGGCAATGGAACAAATACAAATAGCAATATACCTGTTCAGGTATTGGTGCTAACAAACATCACTCAAAGTGCAGGAGGCGGAGAGCATTCTCTCTTTTTAAAAAGTGACAGCACTGTTTGGGCTTGCGGTAATAATTCTTCAGGACAATTAGGCGATGGTACCAATATAAATAAAAGCACTCCAATTCAGATCAGCGGTTTATCTGGCATTATCCAAATAACAGCAGGAGCAGAGTTCTCGCTATTTCTGAAAAATAATGGAACAGTGTGGGCTTGTGGTCATAATGGCTACGGTCAATTTGGCAATGGAACAAATACATCAAACAAAGTTCCAGTACTAATTAGTGGTTTATCAAACATCGTACAGTTATCTGCTGGCGAATGGCATTCTTTGTTTGTAAATAGTAGCGGGTCAGTGTTTTCAAGCGGAAGAAACCAATATGGACAATTAGGTAATGGAACAACTATAAATAATAATACGGCCTCTTTAGTAACAACTTTGTCGGGAATTACGCTCGCTGAAGCAGGCGGTATTCATTCTGTTTTTCTAAAGAACGATGGAACAGTTTGGTCATGTGGTTTGAATAGTGGAGGAAACAATGATGGACAATTGGGTGATGGAACTACGGTTGATAGGCATACACCAGTACAAGTTATTTCGGCATGGGGCAGCGGAAGTATTGTGCGTGTGGAAGCAACCAGAGAACATTCTCTTTTTCTTAAATCCGATGGTATCCTTTGGGCGGCAGGCAGAAATAATTATGGGCAGTTGGGTACTGGGGCTTTTACCAATTCGAATTCGCTTACTCCTGAATTGTCAGGCGCAGTTTGCAATTCTATTCCAACAACTTTAGACCCAATAAGTATAAATAAAGGTGAAATACAAATATTTCCTAATCCAAGCAGTGGGGTATTTTATTTGAAATCTGACAAAGCAATTTCTCGACTGGAGGTAATAAATATTTTAGGAGAAACGGTCTTTTCATTTTTGAATACTGCACAAATAGATTTTATTGAAATTAATTTATCTGACAAATCAAATGGAATTTTTTTTATAAGAATCACGGATTTCAACAATCGCTTCATGACCCAGAAAATAAGTTTACAGCAAACACGATGATTTATATTTTGTGAAGGTAGCAACGAAGGCATAATATGGGCTTGGCAACCTGCCTGACGACAAGGCAGGTATGGCGGCTGAAGTGCTTCTATGAAACCTTAGTGCAAGATTCAACAGCAGGAATTCTATTGAACTTTTGTGCTAAAAATCCGACACTTCGCCAAGCCGAAACCGTTATCCGCCATTGTAAGCCATTGGATAACGGCTTCAACTCACCGCACCACCGTCACATCCCCCTTTTTAAAAATCTCCATTTCACGCCCGCAAAAAGCCACCCGCGCCCACATCTGCCACACAAACACCTCGGTGCCCGCGGCTTTGTCGCCAATTTTTCCGATCCAGCCGTTTTCAGGCGTTTCGGTTTCAAACACGAAATTTCCCCAACGGTCATACACCTCCAACCGGTAGCTCAGCAGCAGCAGGTTTTTTCCAAAAAACGCTCTGAACATATTATTGTCGGGTAATTCAGACGCTGGCGCGAACGTGTTAGGAATATACACTGATACCGAGTTGCCATCTGCATCGGCCCAGGCTACCTCGCTTTCCTGACGAACTGTTTCGCAATGATTGGTCACTTCGAGCCAAACTGGCCCGGCCTCTCCAACCTTTACGGATGGCGTTTGCGCCCCATTCCACCAGAGCAATTGTAGCCCGGAGCTGTCTCCGTAAATGGTTGGTGCAAGCGTGATTTGGGCGCTGTCGCAGGGAATAATCAAAGCGCCAGGAAGTATGATCTCCAAATCGGGGGAGGCCGGAACTATTGTTGTTTTTTCAAAAACACAGCCGTTATCGTCGCGCACAAATACGGTGTGCGTGCCAGCCGCGAGGCTTTCAAACACAGCAGTATTTTGGAAATCAACATTATCCAAAGAATAACCGGTGGGCACACTGCCTCCTGAAGTGACAGAGACAACAAGTGAACCTGTCGGCGAATTTGGACAAGAAGTTTCTGCTGCCACCTCAAAATCCAGGCCTGGCCATGCCGTCACAGAAATCGTGATACTTGAGTCGCAGCCCTCCCCATTGGTCCAATGGAAATCCCGAATCTCGCCTGGTGGAATTTCCTGATTTTGAAAAACATACACTTCCCCGGGACAAACCTTGACTTCCCGAATTTCCGAAGAAGTATGCTTTTCAAAAATCGTCACGGTCATGATTGAATCACAGCCCAACCAATTTTTCAGGACAAAATCTTGCACCGAACCAGCCGCCAAAGCGACCCCTTGATAGATATAGGTTTCATTCGGACAAACCCCGAAGGAGGCCGACCCAGCCGAAGTCGGCAGTGCTGATACGGTGACGGTTACGATGGAATCGCAACCTGTGACCGAATGGGTTAAGGTGAAGTCCTGCGATTGCCCGACGGCCAAATCCACGCCAGCATAGTTGTAAACACTTCCGGGACAAACACTTACGCCCAAGCTTGAACTGGAAATGGTCAGTGCCGAAACAGTTACTGTCACCACTGAATCGCAACCAAGCCAATTGCTCAGATTAAAATTTTGCGATTGACCGACGGCCAAATCAACGCCAGCATAATTGTAAAAACTTCCGGGACAAACGCTTGCATTCAGCGTGGAACTGGAAACAGGCAATGCCGAAACCATCACGGTCACCACCGAATCGCAACCAAGCCAGTTACTCAGGTTAAAGTTTTGTGATTGTCCAACGGCCAAATCAACGCCAGCATAATTGTAAAAACTTCCGGGACAAACGCTTGCATTCAGCGTGGAACTGGAAACAGGCAATGCCGAAACCGTCACGGTCACCACTGAATCGCAACCAAGCCAGTTGCTTAAGTTGAAATCCTGCGATTGTCCAACGGCCAAATCCACGCCGTTATAATTGTAAAAATTGCCGGGACAAGCGCTTACATTCAAACTGGAACTCGATGTCGGCCAGGCAGATACCGTCACGGTTACAATAGAATCACAACCCAAAAAATTCTGGAACGTAAAATCCTGCGACTGTCCCGCAAGCACCGGTGTTCCGTTGAACAAAGCCGATTGACCAGGACAAGCCGTCAGTGCAACCGAAGCGGAAATGGGCGGGCAGGTGTATGAATCTACCAAGAGATGGGCGAAGACTTTGCCACCACATCCAGTGAGACCCACCGAATCAGAAAAGATCACAATTTCCCAGAGTGGACTGAGCAATTGACTGTCAATCTGCACGGTGTAGTTGGTAGAAAGCACATTTTGCCATTCAAAATCACCGTTTTGATTCGATTGGTTCAGGGCGATGAAAGTGCCGTTTTGAAGCAGTTGGACCGGGATTCCCGACACAAGGGTGTCAGCCGCATCAATAATTCCATTGTCGTTTACATCTGACCAGACCTGGCCCAGGATATTGCCAAAGCCATCATAAAGTTCTACCGTAAGCGGGGCACTTTGAGCTTCACAACCATTCAAATCCACCAATTTTGCCCAGTAAGTGCCACTTTGCGTGGCGACAAACTGGTTGCTCGTTGCACCGGGTAAGGCCTGACCGTCAAAAAACCATTGCCAACTCACAATTTCGGGCAGCGGTGGCAGACAAAGCGTATCGGGATTGCATCGCTCGTGGCATCCAGAAGGCAAAGCGGAAATATTAGGACCAGGGAAAATAACGACCGTGTTGCTCTGTGCGGAACAACCAAATTCGTTCACCACCCGCACAAAATAGAGCCCGGCTTCTTCGGTTTGAAGGCTTGGTCCGCCATCGCCCGTGTTCCAAAAAATTTGCCAATTCGGAGGTTGTGGGCCGGTGTAAGTGATGGTAGATGGTGTACCGGCGCACACGTTGTTTGCTGAAAGGCTAAAATTGCCTGGAACGGGATTTACCGTAACTGTAAAAGGTGCAAGCACTGCCGTGCAACCCGTGGAAGGGTTGGTCACGGTCACTGTAAAAGTGTGGGTACCAACGCTTAGCAAATTGTTTCGATCCTCTGAAAATATCAACACACCATCGGTACCATTGCCCCCGCTCCAGGAGAAAGTGTAATTACCATTGTCTTGTATTTGGAGGGTAACGTCATCGCCCGCACATACGGCGGCTTCTGGGTATTGAACGCCAACGACCTGACCCAAGTCATTGACTTCCAAAAACTTGATCGTCCCGATAGGCGCTGGATTCACGTCCACGGTTTTGCCTGGAGGCGAGTAGGAACAACCGTTGGCGTTGGTCAGTGTCACTTCGTACACACCTTCTTCGGTGGCTATAAGTGTGGGCAGGTTGGTCCCATCGTTCCAGACGTACATGGCGCCAGGACCAAGCGGTGCGCTCAGCGTGAGACTGCTGCCTTGGCAAATGGTGGAAGTCGGCGGGAAAATCGTCCCGGAAAACGGATTGGCCGTTATGTTTACCGATTGGGTAATGGAAGCCGTACAGCCATAACTATTTGTAGCTGTGGCAGTTACAGGATAATTACCCGCAGGGGAGTAATTGTGGTAGGCTGGGTTGGCCTCACTTTGGTTCAGTGTGCCGGAACCTGGGTCTCCAAATTCCCACACGGTATTTATGATCCCGGTATTACTTGAAAGCACGAATTCAGCAGCATTGCCTGCACAATTGGCAAGTGGCGGGGCAAAGGCCGGGCTGGGCAAGTTTGGCACAAAAACCTGTTCGGAATACGTGGTAGTGCAGCCTGTGGCCGTGGTGACAGTGAGCGTGGCGGTGTAATTGCCCCCGCTGGAATAGGCAAAACCCGGTGAGTCAAGATTGCTTATATCCGAATTTCCGGCCTCGCCAAAATCCCATTCCCAACTCGCAAAACTTGCCTCTGGCAAACGGGTGCTCTCATCGGTAAAAAACGTGGAATCTCCCGGACAAGCCAGCTTTTGCGAAAACTGTGCAACAGCCTCTACATCAAGGGAATCAAGGGCTTCACAAACAGAACCGTCTGACAATAATACCCGCACGGAGATGATGTATTTGCCCGCATTTGGGTAGACAAAACGGACACTGTCGCCAGTTGCGAACTCAAGCCCCGGTTGGCCCGAAATCCCTGTCCACCACACGGCACTGCCCGGCACATAAAGCCCCGAATAGTCATTCAAAACCATGGCAAAAGAATCGCAGCGCGGCGTTAAGTCAGGCACGGCCTGTACAGCTCCAGGATCGCAATATGGGTTTGCGTGACCAGGATTGGGGCAATACCCGCCTGCGCCACCGGATACGATACAAAAACTATATAATTGAATCGGTGGCGCAGAAGCTGTACAACCGTATTCGTTGGTGGCAACAACGGTATAAAATCCATACTGGTTCGTGCTGTAAACAACGGAATTGCTCCCAACGGGCGAGCCATCGTGCAGCCATTGGTAATCGAAATTTGCGTCATCAGGCACGAGCGCCGTTATTGAAACAAAAATTGAATTGTTGCAAAAGCCAGCAGGATCTGCGGTTGTCACGCTTACGTTGGGTGCGGGCAAGGGGTCAATGGAAAACTCGCTCGTACCACGACAGCCGTGCAAATCCGTAACCGCAAGCGTGTAGGCGCCGGTCGGGATGCTGATATTTGGGCCACTGCCAAGCGGCGATCCGTTCGCGTTTTCCCAGGCATAAGTGATGTATGAAACCCCTGCTGTTATCAGGCCAGAATCACCGGGGCAAAGTCCAGTTGGGAAAACAGGCATAGGTTCAGGATTGGTCCAAACGCTGACGTTGAAATTCGTTGTTAGGCCGCAAGTGGTCACACGCAATTGGTGCGAACCGGGCGTTTGCCAGAATATTTCAACGTTGTTTTTCCCTTGTCCTTGCTTGATGCTGCCCGCAGTTACAGGCAGTATTTCCCATTGATAATCAAAACCTTGATAAAAATCAGCCTGATAAAAACCCAGTGCTCCCTCACAAACACTTGGTGGCCCGCTGATGCTGATAGTGGCGGCGTTTTGAATATTCCGTTTAATGGTATCCGACTTGCAGCCCAAGCCATCAAGGGAGATTTGCGCCGCGCTAATCCAGTGTGTTGGATTACTGTTCCAGGTCACATTTACAGGATTTCCCGTTTGGGTGGCGGGTGTTCCGTTGCCGGTTTTCCATTCTATTTCATAAGGCGGATTACCGGGCACCTCGTATTGAAGCGGGGAACCAGGACAGATGATTATTGGGCCTGAAATGGCTACAGGATTGGGTGGTCGAGCAACTACGGTGACTTTCAATTCCGCACTGGGTGAACAAGTCTGATCGGGACTGGTGGGAACGGAAAAAAGCCGATAATTGCCAGGACCCGCATTAGGCGTAAAATTGAGGGTGTTGCCCGTGAATGTAGAAACCTGTGTGCCATTGGGGCCAAAGACTGACCAATTGCAGTTTACGCCAAGATTGGTGGAAGCGTTTCTGGCGAGATAACTTTTGGTAGAATTTTCGCACATTTCCACAGGGCCATCAATATAAAACGGCGCAAGAATTTTTACAGGAATGGAATCCTGTCCCCCGCAACCGAGGTAGCAGTTATAATATTCCACCATGAGCCAATGCGTAGAGGCAGGGCTTGTTCCCGCCCATGCCACGGCCACTTTGTTCGTTCCTTGTCCGCGAAGGATGCTTCCGCCCGTGGGTAAAGTCCAAACATATTCAGTGCCATCGAACAACTCAATGGAATATTCCTCCTCGCTGTTTGGGCAAACAAACTCATTTCCGCGGATTTCTGCATTGTCCGAAATAATGGAAATATTGAACACACTGGCCTGTGGACAAGCCGCTCCGGCGCAACCAGTGGCGCCAAGTGAGATGCTGCCAACAGGTCCATCCCCCCATTGCACGGTAATGGTATTGTCGCTTGCCTGTCCGCCAGATAGGACGCTGCCATTGGGAGAAACCAACCAGGTATATGCGCTGCAATTGCCTGAAGTAGAATAAGTTACTGTTTCGCCAGGACAAACCGAGCCTACGCAATCAAGCAAAGGTGGCTCGCTGTCAAGCACTTCAATGAGCAGCAGCGTGGTGTCAGCGCAAAGGCAATTGCTGCGAGCAATTAGCGTGACCGTGAAATTGCCGGGAATGAGAAACGTGTGCTGCGGATTTTCTTCATTCAGCACAGAAAGATCGTCACTAAACAGCCATTCGTAGCGCTCGGCATTCAGGCTTTCGTTTTTGAAAAGTACAGTTTGGCCCTTGCAAAGTTGCATTACGGCGTTTGGTACGCTGGGTGGGTCGGTGATAAACTGTGCTACAGGCTCTTCCACCACCGTTACGCAATGCGAACTTTCGAAACAGATGTCAGGGTTGTTAGAACCAAACTCAACCAGGCCAGGCCCGGCCTCGCCCCAAACGACCACCACTTCAGAGCCATTGACGCTCAAACTCTCTGCACCGCTCACCGTCCAGGCTGCGGTGGAAAGGTTCATTGGTACACCACACACTACGGGTGGGTCTACGAAGTAAGTGACAGTGGTATGTGGACAAACCATCTCGCAAACGGAAGAATTATTTCCAGGATCAAAATTGCAGAAGGCGGAGTTGGTGGACTGTATGTCAAGGTTTTGGGATTGGGCTAGGCCAACGGTGTAGCAGGCGGAGGCGGTATAATTATTAGGATCTGAAACTGTGATGCAGTAATTACCGGGGCATAATGAGGATATAGTAAATGGTTCACTGGGACTTATCCCAGAACCACTGCTGCCTGGGCCATTCCAATTGTAAGTAAATGGCCCGTATCCTATACCGCCACTCAAATTTGGCGTAATACTTCCACTACAGTTGCCTCCACAATTAGCGTTTAAAACTTGGGTATCCAAAAAAATTGGGGTTGGAAAACCGTTGCCTCCATTTGTTACAATATACCCATGAAATGAAGTACACCCATTGGAATCAGTAATAGTAACTAAATAAGTTCCAGCTGTGAGCCCAATAATATCTTCATTATTTGAGCCATTAGACCATTGATAATAATAAGGAGAATTTCCGCCAGAGACAGATAGGTTTATCGTACCAACATTGTTATTTGGAATACTGTTAGCAATTGCGTATCCAACGCTAATATTCGAAGGTTCATTTACTGTTACAGATGCCGTTTTGCTGCAGCCATTTGCATCAGAGACAGTAGTAGTGTAGGTGCCTGCGGGGAGATTGCTGAGGTCTTGGGTGGTTGAGCCATTGCCCCATAAATAGGTAAAGCCCGGGAGGCCACCCGTAACCGATAAGTCAATCGAGCCATTATTTCCTCCAAAACAGGAAACATTGGTGGCGCAGGTGGTGAGGGAAAGTGGTAATGAGAGATTGGATATAACCATGGGCAACGTCGTTTGAGTTACGCCGGAAGCATCGCTTACCTTGACACTATAAGTGCCTGGGCACAAGTTGGTTATCGTTTGTGTAGTAGCCCCATTAGACCAGGCAAATGAGTATGGTGGAAATCCTCCGGTCACGGTCAAAACAATGCTGCCATCACAAGTAAAACAAGATTGGGGAGTCACTTGTGAGCTGATGACCATGTTTTGAGCAGCAATTTTAATGCTAACAAAAAGCGTGAGGGCAAGGAGGGCGAACAGGCGGGTACAGTAATTTTTCATAAGCAGTCGGCAATATGTTTTCCTATTGAAGGCAAAAGTTCAGAAAAATTTCCTTGCGAGCAAAGACATTTTTGTGGCATTGTAACGCTCTTTGTTGAATAAAAACTTTCAATCTATTGTAAATCAACAGAATAAAACGGCAAAGCCAAATCGTAGGATCATTTTCGAATGAAATAAACTGCCAGCACGAGGAATAGAAAGCCAATAAAGTGATTCCATTTCAACGCCTCATTTTAAATAGTGGAACGATTAACTATGAACATTTGGAACGAACACGGGCGCAAATATATCCGGCCCAAAAACGTTTCTAGGTGAAGTAATTTTGCCCCACCCCGCAGGGGTGTTCATAGTTTATCGTTCATAGTTCATCGTTAAAAAATACATGCGCACAGTATTCCAATTATTATTGATTGTTTTCCTGCTTTCCAATTGCAAAAACAAGCCGCAAGCCCTACAACAGGCAAAAGCGGAGAGCGATCTGCCCAAAGACTTTCTCGAATTTTACCAGAAATTCCACACGGATAGTGTCTACCAAATGGCACACATCGAGTGGCCGCTCAAAGGCGAAAAAGGGGTGTCGGAGGACACCACTGCCCAGCGGCAACTTACAGAATGGATGCCCGAAACCTGGCGTCTGATGCACCTGCCTGACTTGACTATGAGTACGCTCAAGCGTGAGTTTGAAACTGTGGGCGATGTGATGGTCATCGAACGAATGTCGTATCCAATGGTCGGATTCGGCTATGAAAGGCAGTTTTACAAAGAAGAAGACGGCTCCTGGCGGCTCATCTTTTATGGAGAAACGATAATGCAGTAGCAGTTGGCAGTGGCAGTAGGCAGGGCACGATCGCTGCCCACTGCTACTGCATTATCGTTTGACCGTAATTGAGAACCCGCAAAAAGGGAACTCATAGACCTTGAATCGGCTATGTGGTTTTTTCTTTACCAGCCAGTAAATGTAATAAGCCAAGAATGGAAGCCAACTGATGAGCATAGGTGTTGGGGTTTTACGCGATTAATATTTCAGCAATTGCTCCAATTGCCCCCTTAATCTCCCTGCCGGGAAAAAATTATTTTCCAAGGGAATAGCAAAAGGCACTGGCGTATCAAGACTTGCTGCCCGCATCACCGGCGCATCGAGATGTTCGAACAAATGCTCTGAAATCCAGGCGGCAATCTCGCCGCCAATACCGCCAAAAAGCGTGTCTTCGTGTAAAATGAGCACCCGGTTAGTGCGCTTTACCGAAGCTGTAATCGCTTCATAATCAAGCGGAACGAGCGAACGCAAGTCCACGATGTCGGCGTCCAGATCCATCTCGTCGGCAGTATGCTCGGCCCAGCGAACGCCAAGGCCATAGGTCAGGATACTTACTGCTTTCCCTTCCCGAACCTGTCGCGCTTTCCCGATTTCAATGGTGTAAAAACCTTCCGGCACAAGCCCACTTTCCGAGCGATAAAGCGCTTTGTGTTCAAAAAACATCACCGGGTTAGGGTCTTCAAAAGCGGCAAGCATCAAGCCTTTTGCATCGGCGGGAGTGCTCGGATAGACCACTTTTAGGCCTGGAACATGGGTGAACCAGGCTTCATTCGATTGTGAGTGAAAAGGGCCAGCTCCGCTTCCTCCGCCAGTCGGCATTCGGATTACCATGTCGGCGGTTTGTCCCCAGCGCCAATGTAGTTTTGCCAAGTTGTTGACGATCTGATTGAAACCACAGGTCACAAAGTCTGCAAACTGCATTTCCACCATACTCTTGATGCCTTTCAAACTCAGCCCCAATCCAATGCCCACGATGGCCGATTCGCAAAGCGGGGTATTGCGCACACGCTCTTTGCCAAACTCCTCGGTGAAGCCGGCGGTGATTTTGAACACGCCGCCGTAATCGGCAATGTCTTGACCCATGAGCACGAGTTCAGGGTGGCGTCGCATGGCTTCGCGCAGGCCGTCGGAGAGCGCGTCAATAAAGCGCATTTCTTTTGCGGATTTTGAAATGTCGGGAGACCTCGGAGGTCTTCG
>JBJXGZ010000149.1:0-39770 GCA_046160625.1 Saprospiraceae bacterium | reverse complement strand
AAAAACTGCCCGTGCAGCCCGCACAACAAACGAACTTACAACGGCCTTGACCCGGAGTGGCGCGATGGCTATCTGCCCAATTAATCCTTATTGAACACGTAAGATTTTCACGTTCCTTTTCATTTTTTTAAAACAACCTTTTCTTTTGGCAGGGGTAGAACTCACCGGGTGGCTTGAAGTCATCCGGTGAGTTCTACCCCTGCCAAAAGAAAAGGTTTCCAAAAAATGTTCAAAAAAATACTCATTGCGAATAGAGGGGAAATTGCCCTGCGGGTCATTCGGACTTGTAAAGAAATGGGCATCAAAACAGTGGCAATTTATTCCACTGCCGACCGCGACAGTCTGCACGTCCGCTTCGCCGACGAGGCAGTATGTATAGGCCCGCCGTCTTCTGCCGAAAGTTACCTGAACGTTCCGCGCATCATGGCTGCGGTCGAAATCACCAATGCAGACGCAATCCACCCTGGCTACGGGTTTCTTTCAGAAAATGCTGCGTTTGCAGAGGTATGCAAACAATACGGGGTTAAATTTATCGGTCCAACCCCCGACCAGATCAGGGCCATGGGCGACAAAATCACGGCAAAAGATACCATGCTCAAAGCAGGAGTGCCTTGTGTTCCGGGCACTCCGGGGTTGCTGACTGATGTGAAATCAGGCTTGAAAACTGCCGCTGAAATCGGATACCCTATCATCTTGAAAGCCACAGCAGGTGGCGGTGGAAAGGGGATGCGCATCGTGTGGAAGCCTGAAGAGTTTGAAGACCAATGGGATACGGCGCGGCGCGAAGCCAAAGCCTCGTTCACGAACGATGGCATTTACATGGAAAAATACATCGAGGAACCCCGTCACATTGAGATTCAAGTTGCGGGCGACCAATTTGGCAAAGCTTGCCACCTTTCGGAACGCGATTGTTCCATACAGCGTCGGCACCAGAAGTTGGTGGAGGAAAGCCCTTCGCCGTTTATGACTCCTGAATTGCGCGAAAAAATGGGCGAGGCGGCCATCAAAGCCTGCAATGCCATCAATTATGAAGGCGTGGGCACCATCGAGTTTTTGGTGGACAAATACCGCAATTTCTATTTTATGGAAATGAACACGCGGATTCAGGTAGAGCACACGGTTACGGAGGAAGTGATTGATTTTGACCTGATTAAAGAGCAGATTAAAATAGCGGCCGGGCTTCCCATTTCGGGCAAAAATTATTTTCCTGAAATGCACGCCATCGAATGCCGCATCAACGCCGAAGATCCCTTCAATGACTTCCGCCCAAGCCCTGGGAAAATCACTTCGTTCCACTCTTCCAAAGGGCATGGGGTGCGCGTAGACACGCACGTTTATTCAGGCTACACTATCCCACCGTATTATGATTCGATGATTGCTAAAATCATTTGTCGTGCCCGCACGCGTGATGAGGCCATCAAAAAGATGGAGCGCGCGCTCGACGAGTTTGTGGTGGAAGGTGTAAAAACCACCGTCCCATTTCATCAGCGATTGATGCGCAATAAAGATTTTCAAGAGGGGAATTTCACGACGAACTTTTTGAATACCTGGGATTTCAAGAGTGTGGAATTGTAGATCGGAACGCTGTTCCAGGTTTAACGAATAGTACCGGAACAGCGTTCCGGTGTACAGCAGGGGCGCGAAGCAGCAGGATTTCCTGTGTCTTCGCGCCCCTTTTTTCACCATTCACCAATTACCAATAAACCCTGCCTACCGGCAGGCAATCACCAACTCATGATAAAGTCCCGCACCCCAGCCCTAATATTCATCTTCATCACGATGCTCATTGATGTCATCGGGTTTGGGCTTATCATTCCGGTATTGCCCAAATTGTTGGAGGAGTTGACGGGGGGAGGGCTCAGTACTGCCGCGCGCTGGGGAGGCATATTGATGTTCACGTATGCAGGGATGCAGTTCCTTTTTTCGCCTATTATTGGCGGGTTGAGTGACCGTTTTGGACGCAGGCCAGTTATTTTAGCCTCCTTGTTTGCCTTCAGTATTGACTTTATAATTCAGGGTTTTGCGCCTAATCTCTGGTGGTTTTTTATTGGCCGGGTGTTGGCGGGCATTACCGGGGCTTCCTTTACCTCCGGCATGGCTTATATCGCCGACGTAAGTCCACCCGAAAAGCGCGCACAGAACTTTGGCATTGTGGGTGCGGCTTTTGGCATGGGCTTTATTATAGGGCCACTTATTGGTGGCGTGGTGTCATACCATTTTGGCATCCGCGCGCCGTTTTTTGCGGCGGCAGGGCTGGCCATGCTCAACTGGCTCTATGGATATTTCGTTCTGCCTGAATCCCTGGCGCCTCAAAACCGTCGCCCATTCGATTGGCGGCGCGCCAACCCTATTGGTTCGCTGTTGAGTCTGCGCCGGTATCCGGTTATCCTGAGTTTAGTGGCATCGCTCATATTTATTTATGTCGCGGGTCATGCCAATCAAAGTACATGGACCTATATCACAATGATGAAATTTAACTGGGATGAGCGTTGGGTTGGTTATTCGCTGGCATTTGTCGGCCTCATGACTGGCATCGTACAGGGAGGTCTTACGCGCATTTTGATTCCAAAATTAGGCCAGCGCAACTCCGTTTTTATTGGACTTGGGCTTTATGCGTTGGGATTTGTACTCTTTGCTTTTGCCAGTCAAGGTTGGATGATGTTCGCTTTTATGATTCCATTTTCATTGGGCGGAATTGCAGGGCCATCCCTGCAGGGTATTATTTCCGGGCAAGTGCCAGCCAATGAACAGGGGGAATTACAGGGCGCACTTACCAGCCTTATCAGCCTTACTTCTATCATTGGGCCATTGCTGATGACCAATTTGTTTGCGTACTTTACGGATCCGGCTTCGTCCGTGCAATTCGCGGGTGCGCCATTTTTAATGGGCGCAGTGTTGTCGCTGGGAAGTATGCTGCTGGCCATGCGGTCCTTGTTCAAACATGGAGTTTCAAAACATTGATGCTTACGATGTGTTCGGCATTGTAATTTTGCGGGCTTTATTTTTGACAGGATTTACAGGATGAACAGGATGTGTTCTTAAATTGTCGGCGAAGCCGACCTATAAAATCCTGTTCATCCTGGAAATCCTGTCAAAAAACAAGATTCAATCCAAGCTTTTATGGAAAAAACACTCATCGAAATCACCGACGAGCTCCGCAAGGAAGGCTACACCGAAGACTTCAACCTTAAGGAAAACTGTCTGGAGTGCCGGGCCGGTGGGTTTGAACTCTTTCACCACGAATTTCAGGTGGACAAGTTTTTCCGGCTTGAAGGCGAAACAGACCCTTCCGATTCTGTTATCATTTATGCCATTTCTGCATTGAACAATGGTGTGAAGGGTATTTTGGTCAACAGTTACGGTATTTATGCCGACCCTATTGCGAGTGAAATGATGGAAAAACTGGCGTTCAAGAATTAAGATGCTCCGACTCCTACGATATTACCTTCCTTACAAACGGCTGCTCTCGCTCGCGATCGGATGCAACATCCTGATGTCACTGTTTGTGGTAGTCAGTATACCTGCGCTGTTGCCGTTTTTGCAGATACTATTCACCCCCCAGCCCCCTGAAGGGGGGGATACAAACGTTGGAAGGGCTTCAAGCCCTTCCAACGTTGAAAACGGCACCGGCCTCCAACACCAACTCGACACCTTCTTTGAGCAACTCCTGCTCAACCATGGCCGCGAGGGAGCCCTGCTCATTGTGTGTAGCTTTTTGGTGCTTACGTTTTTAGGAAAAAACCTTTTCCGGTATCTCTCGCTCTATTTTTTGGCGCCTGTACGCAACGGAGTTGTGCGCGATTTGCGCCAAAAAATGCTGCGGAAAATGCTCGATCTTCCACTTTCTTTTTTCTCTGAAGAGCGCAAAGGCGACCTCATGAGCCGCTTTTCTTCAGACGTGCAGGAGGTGGAGTGGAGCATCATGGGCGTGATGGAGGCCATTGTGCGCGAGCCGATTGTCATTACCGGGAGCCTGGCGTATATGCTGTGGGTATCGCCTTCTCTGACCTTTTTTGTGTTTGGGCTGCTGCTCTTTAGTGGTATCATTATCGGGGGAATCGGGAAGCGTTTGAAGAAACAATCAGGGGAAGCGCAATCGCGCTTGGGGATGGTGATGTCGTTGGTGGAAGAAACCCTTGGCGGGTTGCGCATCATCAAAGGATTCAATGCGGAGCAATGGCAGGGCGAGCGGTTTGGACGTGAGAACGACGGTTATGCCAACGCCATCACTCGGCTATCGCGGCGGCGCGATCTGGCCTCCCCCTTGTCCGAGTTTTTGGGAATTGCCATCGCTTCGGTGTTACTTTGGTACGGGGCCAAGCAGGTGTTTGCCGGGCATATCACCGGGCCGATTTTTATCACGTTCCTATATGCTTTTTACTCCATTACAGAGCCAGCCAAGGCCTTTTCGGCGGCAACCTACAGCATACGGAAAGGCATGGGTGCATTGGAAAGGGTGGAGGCGGTGCTGGATGCTCCCGTGGCCATTTGTGATGCAGAGAATGCCTTGGCAGTCAAGGATTTTAGAGCAAAAATTGAATTCCGAAACGTCTCCTTCCAATATGCGAACGCTGAACGCGGAGCTTTGGAAAAAGTCCAACTAGAAATCCCAAAAGGAAAAATTGTCGCCCTCGTGGGCGCATCTGGGGCTGGCAAAAGCACCATGGCCGATCTTCTGCCACGCTTCTACGACCCTACTGATGGTCAAATCCTTTTGGACGGAAAAGACATCCGCGAACTGCGTTTGCACGATCTGCGGGCGCTCATGGGCATCGTGAGCCAGGAGGCTATTTTGTTCAATGACACGGTGCGGAATAATATTGCGTTTTCCGCTTTACCCGCTTTACCCGTCGAAGCACGTAGTGCGAAGGCGGGCGCCGCCATTGATGCTGCCGTCGAATCCGCCGCCCGCGCCGCCAATGCCCACGAATTCATCATAAATCTCCCCGAAGGCTACGACACCAACATAGGTGACCGTGGCTCCAAGCTCAGCGGCGGCCAACGCCAACGCCTGACCATAGCACGGGCTTTGCTAAAGAATCCACCTATCCTTATTCTTGATGAGGCTACTTCCGCGCTCGATTCAGAATCCGAAAAACTGGTACAGGCCGCGCTTGAACGATTGTTGGAAAACCGCACCGCCCTCGTCATTGCCCACCGGCTCAGCACGGTGCAACACGCCAATGAGATCATTGTGCTGGATGCGGGCCGGATTGTGGAGCGCGGGACGCATGAGAGCTTGATGCGTTTGAGTGGGTATTATCGGAAATTGGTGGAGTTGCAGGCGTTATGAGGAAACTTTTTAAATTTTATTTTTCCCTAACCTGTGACCTTTTCCCCCTTCCCGCGTTTCAACTTACAATTAAGGAAACACAGACACTAGCCTACTGACCGATTTAATCTAAAGCATTTCAAAGACCGATTTACAGCCAACCGAAGCATAGAGGCCGTTCCCCCCAGGAGCGGCTTTTTTTGTAGCCCGGAACGCTGTTCCGGGGATGCGTTTCGCCGGAACAGCGTTCCGGCATACTACCTAACCACCGTCACATCCCCATAAATCACCTCCACTTCTCCGTCAATGTATTCCACTTCCGCTGCCCAGACAAACACGGCAGGCGTTAGCGGCGAGCCGCGGAAAGTGCCGTCCCAGCCCAGGGAATCATCGTTTGGCTGGAAGTTTTTCCGCAGAAAAACCTCCTCTCCCCAACGGTCGAAAATGACCAGTCGGCGAATTTCCCGGACGCCTTTGGTGTATAGGGTGAAGCGGTCGTTTTCCCCATCGTCGTTCGGTGAAAATATGTTGGGTGGATAGATGTACCGCTTCCGGCTCACCTGCACCAAAATCCGATCCTCGGCCTCGCAGCCGTTAGAATCCACGACGATCACATTGTAATACTGGCTAAGCAAAGGCTTCGCCCATGGCTGCGGGCAATCCGTACAGGAAAGTCCTCCTGCGGGCGACCACATCCAAGAGGCGATTTGCGATGGGGCGATGTTGGTTAAAGGTGTGAGCAAAATGGAATCGCCCTGATCAATTTTCAGCACATCAATTATGTCTAATTCGGGCAAGAATGGCTGATCTATTGTCACGGATTCCGCTGCGGTGCAACCGTTTTCGTCACTCACCACAAGCGCGTAATTGCCCGGACTCAGTCCGTTGTACAAGGCCTGGGCGCTTTGCGTTTGGCCGCCATTAATGGAAAATTGAAATGGAGATTGACCGCCGGTAACTGTACCAAAATTCACCGAACCTGTTTGGAGGATACAATTTGGTTGTATTAAGGAGGGATCAAAAATCGGATCTGGTATGGCCCCTAAAGTCAGCGTCGTGGATGAAGTGCAGCCGTTGGCAGTGTTGGTGACAAGCATGGTGTACATCCCGGGTTCGTCCACCATGGGTGTCGGTGAATTGGCGCCGTTTACAATGTTCCCGCCAGCTGCACTTGTCCAGGCATAGGTGAAGGCGCCAATGGTCGGACTGGAGCCAAGGAGCGTGATTTCTGACCGGTTGCAATGCAGTGGAGTAGTAGGGATAATCAATGCGCCCGGGGTTATAATATTTTCCTGTACAAGCATTTGGACCGTTGAAATACAACCGTTTTGGTTGTTCATAACGTTCAAAATATAATTGCCGACCTCATTAACCACGACGGAAAAAGTGCCCTGTCCCGAAATGATATTACCTCCAGAAGTAGCCCAGGAGGCAATGAAATTTGGTCCTTGACTAGAGCCGCTTCCATCTAGTGTAACGGTGTTCTGCAAGCAGGTCAGTTCACCCGGCTGTGCTATTGTCGCTAAAGGCGGCGTGGTGTTGTTCCCCACCGAGGTAATGGCTTTTGATGTGCAACCATTTGTTCCGTTGTTCACCAAAAGTGTATACATGCCGGCACTGCCTACTGTTGGGCTGAGCGTATTGCTACCGTTCAAAATTGTACCGCCAGCACTGGCTGTCCAGTTATACGTAAAAGGATTTCCTGTCGAAGAACCTGTGCCGCTTAATGTCAGGGTTTGGGTTGTACATGTAATGTCTCCGCCCTGAGCCGCAATAGCAATTGGCTTCAGGGTGTCTTGATTTACACTCACTTGCTTTTGTGTCTCACAGCCGTTTATCAAGTTTTGAATGGTCAATATGTACACGCCTGCTGCATCGGCAGTAGTGCTGAGTGTGTTTTGTGCCCCAATAAAATTGCCGCCAATAGTCGTCCAGGAGGCAGCAAAGTTGCCCGCTCCCGGTTGTTGTACGAAAGCACCTAATGATGTGTTCAACTGCACACAAGTGAGCAAAAGCGGCGGCGTCATTTGAAATGATGGCGCTAAAGTGTCAATGCCAACTGTCACCACATCGCTGGCCGAACATCCGTTGCTGGAGAGGGTTGCTGTGAGCGTGTAGGTCCCTGTTTGGTTTACCGTCGGCGTGAGGCTGTTTCCGCCCGAAAAGATATTCCCATCGGTGGTTGTCCAGACGTAACCGGCTGAACCTCCGGAGGCAGTGCCCGTGAGCGTAACGCTGGTGGTGGCGCAAGTGAGTGTTGCGATGGCTCCTGCATCCACCACGGGCGGTGTTATGTTTTCTGGCACAGTGACACTGCTGGTGGCTACGCAACCATTGGTGGTGTTGGTGACGGCGAGCGTGTACACGCCGGGTTGGTCTACTGTGGGAGTGAGGGTGTTTTGACCCAACAGGATATTGCCGCCGGGTGAGCTGGTCCAATTGTAGGAAATATTGGAGCCTGTGCTGGCGGTGCCGTTGAGGTTGGTTTGTAACAAGGCGCAAGTGAGGGTAGCAGCCGCCCCCGCGTTGGCAGAAGGTGCATTGTCGTCGTTGAAAATTTCAACAATATCCGTGGTGGTGCAGCCATTGGCAGGGTTCTCCACAGTAAGGGTGTATATGCCCGGCTGGTCTATGAGTGGGGTAGGGGAGTTGCTGCCAGAAACAATGTTCCCGCCTGCACTGGCTTGCCATGTGAAGGCCAGATTCGGGGCGCCACTCCCTGAGCCATTGATGGTCAATGAATTGGAGAGGCAACTCAGCGTGTCGTCCACGCCAGCATCAGCAATAGGGAAATTGATGTCTTCCAGGACGGTAACCGAAACCATGGATTCACAGCCATTGAAAGTGTTAAAACACGCAAATGTTACGACTCCAGCAGCATCTATAACAGGTGTAAGACCAGTGATGCCTGATACGATGTTTGCCCCACCAGAGGCCGTCCATACATACGTAAAGTTTCCCGGCAGGGAGAGGTTTTGCCCCTGAATAGTTATGCTGGGGGAATCGCAAGTGAGGGTTTGTGGCGGGATAATTTGAATAATCGGGTGTGCCGTATCCTGCGCGACACTGACCATGGATGTAGCGCTGCAACCATTCAATCCATCGCTAACGACAAGGTTGTAATCACCGGGTGCATCCACCGTAATTGTCGGCGTGTTTTGCCCGGAAAGAATGTTTCCATTGCTCGTTTGCCAATCTAATTGGAGGCTTTGCCCACCGGCTGTTGCATTTAATGAAACGCTGGTAATGAAACAATTGAGCATCGCCGGCGGGGAAATGTTGATTGTTGGAATTTGAACATTCTCAAAAATTGTAACGGAATCCAAGGCCGTGCAGCCATTGTTCGGGTCGGTGGTGGTGAATACATAATCCCCCGGCGCGTCAATTTGAGCCGTAAAGCCCAAACTGAAAATGATATTACCGTTGCTGCTTGTCCAGGTGCCATTTCCTGTTCCGTTGCCCAGCAATTCCAACTGAGAAGTCAGGCAAGTAAGGGTGTCGGATGGTGTCATAATCACGGCTGCCGGCGCGACCGTGTCTTGTAAAACCACCACACTTGAGGAGGAGGAGCAACCGTTGGACGAATTGGTGATTTGTAAGGTGTACGTTCCGGGCGCGTTCACACTAGGGTTGGGCGTATTCGCACCAAGGCTTATGTTTCCGTCCGTGGTCGTCCAGAGGTAATTGAAATTTGACCCGCTGGATGACCCGCCAGAACTCAAAACCTGGCTGAAGGTGGTACAAGTAAGTGGTCCGGGCGCTGCAATAGCGACGATGGGTAAACCGGTTTCCAAGGCGACCGAAACGGAGGCCGAGGCCGTGCAGCCATTGCCGAGATTGGTGGCCGTAAGCGTGTAAGTGCCTGGTTGGTTCACGGTGGGCGTGAGGGTGCTATTACCTGCGGTGATATTGCCGCCATTGGTGGCAGTCCAGAGGTAGCTGAAATTGCCCGAACTGCTGTTTTGAGCCTGTATGGTTTGGCTCAATACCACGCAAGTGAGTGTATCGGGTTGGTCAATAGAAATAGGGGGCGGGGAGGTATTCAATTCCACTACAGCGAGGTCAGTGGCGGCACATCCGTTGGCAGTATTGGTGAGCAGGAGTTGGTAAGTGCCGGGTGCATTGACGGTTGGATTAGGAGTCCCTTGCCCGCCGGAGATATTGCCGTTGGTGGTCGTCCAAAAATAACTCAGGTTGCTGCCGGAAGAGGAGCCGTTGGTATTGAGTGTGACCGAATTGACCAGGCAACTCAAAGTATCCGGGGCATTGGCTATGGCGACGACAATGTTGGTGTCGGCCTGTACGCTTACCATTGCTGTGTCGGCGCAAAGGCTCACGCTGTCTCTTAAAATGAGGAGGTAATCTCCAGAAGCATTGACTGTCGGTGTTAGGGTATTCCCACCGGTTACGATGTTGCCACCGTTACTTGCCGTCCAATTTATAGAAAAGTTAGGCCCTGTACTTGATCCACTGCCCTGCAATTGGATGCTGGGCGATTGACAAGTTACGGTGTCGGCAGGCAGGATGTCGGCTATAGGAATGGTGAAATTTGCAAATACCTGAGAGGTGTCGTAATTGTAGCAACCATTTGCGGGGTCGAAGACGGATACGGTGTAAATTCCAGCGGAGTCTGCCTGGGGTGCTGGGGTATATTGGCCAGATACAATATGGCCATTGGCCGTAGTCCAGTTAATGAGGACGAATGGAGGTGGCCCCAGGAAGATGAAAAGCGAAATGGTGTCCTGGTTTGGGTCGCAGGAAATTTGGGGTGGCAAAGTGCCGACCACAGTAGGCAGGGTCACATTGGCTGGTACGGTAACGGTATCGTTGGAAGTGCAGTTGTTGGACGTGTTGGTGACGTGAAGAATGTAGAGTCCACCTGCCCCAGCAGTGGTGTTGAGGCTATCTGGATGCCCGGTAATTTGACCAGTGATGGTAGTCCAGGAATAAGCGAAATTAAGGCCAGTGCTGCTGCCTGCGCCAAAAAGTGGTACAGAGTCGTTGGCGCAGGTGATAAGGCCGTTGGAGCTCGCATTGGCTAAAGGGACGTTATTCGTCACGGTCACCGTCACATCAGTTGTGGCGGTACACCCCGTGCTGGTATTGGTGACAAGGAGCGAATAGGTACCAGGCAGATTTACGGTACAGTTTTTTTGATTGTTTGGGCCAATAATATTGCCGTCCACCGTTGACCATTCGTACACGGAAAATCCGGGCTGACTGGAATTTCCGAGAAGCAAGGTCGTAGGCGCACCACAGCCAAGTGGTTGGGGCGGATTCACCCAAGCCGTGAGCGGATTGGGATTGAGAATTACGGTGACAATAGCTGTTTTTGAGCAGACAGCATTCCCGTTAACTTCATAGGAAACAGTGAGCGTATATTCTCCGGCTGCATTTACAATGGGTGTGAGTGTGTTTTCGCCAGAAACGATATTGCCATTAGCCGTTGTCCATTCATAGATGATGTTCGGCCCTGTGCTGGAGCCGACGCCAGAAAGTTGTGCTGTTGCACCCTCACAAGGAAGGGTTAACAAAGGTGGTGAAACTGCGGCGCTAATGCTTATGACGTGTACTGTTACGGTATCGGTTACAGAACAAACGGGCGCAAAAACAATATCGTCGAGCGCGAAATCATTCCCGCCTAATTGTGTGTTTTGATTTACAATGCAAATGGTGGCACTGGTATTTCCACCGCTGTTCCAGGTTTGGAAAAATTGTTGCCAATTGCAAGTACCCCCAGGGGCATTGAAAATCCCCCCTAATGGCATCCCGTTGATGTTAAACTGCAATTGAGCAGGGGAGCTTGCCACCACCGATGTCACCCAAGCGGATAGCACATACTGAGTATTAGGTGTTATATTTACAGTCTGGCACCACACGTTCTGATTGGGTGACCCAGCACCGTTTACCACCATCATATTGCCGGAGCCTGAAGTATGGTCGGTGCAGGGGGAAAATCCGGGGTGATCGTCTTGCGGGTTGTCGATTACGTCGTACAACCCTTCTGGAACGAGGTTGCCCGGGCTATAAGTGTAATCGCTCGTAAAACCAGAATTTCCCTGTTCAAAATCGCCATTATCTACCAGATTATTCGCAAAATCTGGCGCGGTAGCACTCAGTACATAATTGGTCGTTTGGCTCACCGTTACGGTAGGAGTAAGTGTGTTACTGCCGGTCATCCCGGTAGTAGGACTCCAAATGAAATTCAAGTAATCGCCAGAAATGTCGCCATTCAATTGAGTCGGGGTCGGTGGTGCGCAGAGGTACACGTCCTCGCCGGCATTTACCGTAATAGGGCATTGTGCAGAAATATGGAAGAGGGCAATAAAGAAGAAACAGTAAGCTAAGGTTATGCGATGGTTCGGCATGGCGTACGTGAATTTAACGAAACGGTAATAGATGCAGATGGACAAATGTACGATGCTTCACGGCCAGAATGTACCTTCAATAAAATGCCGGAAATATCATCGTCCTGCTAATTTTGCCGCACTTTTAGTTGCCGCGCATGACCAACGAAGATTTCAAAGTATTCGCTCCCAGTATTCCGACCAACCCTGGCATCTATCAGTATATGGATGCCGAGGGAAAAATTCTCTATGTTGGCAAGGCAAAAAACCTGCGCAACCGCCTCTCCTCTTACTTCGGGGAGAAAAAATACCAGCTCGCCAAAACGAAGGTGCTTGTGCGCCACGCGCATCATATCGAGTTTATGATCGTGGAAACCGAACACGATGCACTCCTGCTCGAAAATACGCTCATCAAAAAGCACCAGCCACGCTACAACGTGATGCTGAAGGATGAGAAATCGCCCCTCATCTATATCTGCATCAAGCACGAACGATTCCCCAGGGTGTTTCTAACGCGCAAGTCGTTCAAGGACGGCTCCTCCTATTTTGGGCCTTATTTACAAAAATTTCGGGTGGAGCAGATTGCGGAGTTGATCCGAAAATTGTTTCAGCTTCGCACCTGCCAGCTGAATCTTTCTGTAGAAAACATTGCCAAAAACAAGTTTAAGCCCTGCCTCGAATACCACATCAAAAACTGCGCAGCACCTTGCGTCGCGTTTGAATCTGAAGAATCCTACAACCGAAAAATCGAGCAGATCAGAAACATGTTGAAAGGCAATTTTGCCGCCGTGAAAAATCATTTAAAGGAAGAAATGGCACGGGCGGCAGAGGAGATGAGGTTTGAGCAGGCCCAGGTTTTGAAAGAAAAACTCGCTCTTTTTGAAGACTATCAAGGCAAAAGCACAGTAGTGAACCCCAACATCAAGGATGTGGATGTGTTCGCTATCGCCGACGATGAAAAAGAGGCGTTTGTCAATTACCTCAAAGTGGTGAACGGCGCGATCATCCATACCTACACGCTTACGCTTACGAAGAATCTTGACGAAGACAAGGAGATGATGCTGGCTTTGGCCATCCAATCTATGCGCGAACGATTCAACAGCGTTACACAAGAATTGATCGTACCGTTTGAGGTTGTTTTGCCTGAAAAGGACCTAATTATTACTGTCCCAAAAATTGGCGACAAGAAAAAACTGCTCGAGCTTTCTGAGAAAAACGTGGAGTACCACTTATTGCAAAAAAGGAAGCAGGCCATGAACGCCACGGGCAAACAGACCAGTGCCGAGCGCATCCTCCGCACTCTTCAGGCCGACCTACACATGGAAGCTGCGCCGCTCTGGATCGAGTGTTTCGACAACTCCAATCTACACGGAACCAACCCCGTATCAAGTTGTGTGGTGTTCAAAAATGCCAAGCCATCCAAACGGGATTACCGCCATTTCAACGTGAAATCTGTGGAAGGGCCAAACGACTTTGCAAGCATGGAAGAAGTGGTGCTGCGCCGCTATCAGCGTCTTATCGGCGAGGGCGCGGGACTGCCGCAACTGGTCATTATTGACGGTGGTAAAGGCCAGCTCAGTGCCGCGATGAAAAGTATTCGCGCGCTTGGACTGGAAGGGCAGATAACAGTAGTAGGCATCGCCAAACGCCTCGAAGAAATTTACTTTCCAGACGATCCGGTGCCGGCGCATATCAACAAGAAATCAGAATCCCTTAAACTCATCCAGCAAGCCCGCGATGAGGCACACCGTTTCGGCATCACCTTCCACCGCAACCAGCGCAGCAAGAATTTTTTAAAAACGGAACTGACGGAAATCCCGGGCATTGGCAAAAAGACATCCGAGAAATTACTGGCGCATTTTGGCTCGCTGGCAAGGGTGAAAGCGGCGGATAATG
Organism: Saprospiraceae bacterium; assembly: GCA_046160625.1. Classification (GTDB taxonomy): domain Bacteria; phylum Bacteroidota; class Bacteroidia; order Chitinophagales; family Saprospiraceae; genus M3007. The sequence goes on along the minus strand of JBJXGZ010000149.1, from coordinate 26,255 downwards.
AGGAGGTGGAGAATTTGATTGGAAAGGCGGCGGCGGGTAAGGTGGCGGGGTATTTTGAGGGTTTTGAAAAAAAACGAGAAGGCGAATGATGCGTGAATGCTATTAGCGGCATTATTCATCCAAGGTCAACCCTGATTGTTGCTCCACCCAAGTCGTTACCAGCGAAGCCAATTCACCAAAAGTAAGTTCTTCTGGCACCCAGTTGCTCAGTTCGCAGATTCCGGGCAATCCTTTGTTAAATTCTTGAAATTCTTCCCAAACACGGCTGTGACTGGGGATAACCACATTAGTTTTGTTGCTGAGCCAATTTCGCACACATTTAACCGCAACTTCAGGACTGTCTTTGTGCGATTCAATGTCCTGGCCAGATAAATCAGAGATGAATCTTTTAAAGCGTTAAAGATTGGGTTGTACTTTTCGTCAAATGGGCAGTTGATGAATACGTTGTTTTCATAGTTTTTTACAGTGGCCATTTTACGCAGCTTTTAGACGTGCATATTTTTTTAAGTTATACTGAATAATGGCTTCTTCTGCTTTGGAGGCGGGTTCTTTGCTTATGCTTGGATTGAATAATACAATTGCTTTTTCTTTAGGAATACCTTCAAATGGCTTCCCATCTTTTTTGACCTCTATAAACTTGCCTGTTTCGGTATCCCGCTTGAGATAATTGCCCGTTGCCGGGTTGAATACCTGTGAAAAGCCTTTTAACACCGGTTTCCTACTGCTTTTGACTTTAGTTGCTACTCCCATGAGAATTGAATTTTATGCTTTACAAAGGTAGGGTGTTTGACCAATTCAAAACAAGCCAAATGTAAATTAATATCACTCCATCTGAAACGTCCGCATACTCAAACCAGTTCCACATCATTCCTCAAACTCAACAATCATTTCCACTTCCACAACCATATTGCGCGGAAGTGACACCATGCCAACAGCAGAGCGGGCGTGTTTGCCTTTTTCCCCGAACACTTCTACCATGAGGTCGGAATAGCCGTTGAGGACTTCGGGATGGTTGACAAAGTCGGGCAGGCAGTTCACCATGCCCAAGACCTTTACGATGCGTTTTACTTTGCTCAAGTCGCCCAATTCGGCTTTTAATACCCCGAGTTGTTGGATGCCAGTAAGGCGGGCGGCCTGATAACCCTCATCAACAGTCAGATCAGCGCCAACTTTTCCTGTGACGTATTGGCCATTGATTTGTGGGCCAGCACCCGCCAAAAAAATCAGGTTGCCCGTTCTGACGGCTTTGACATAGTTGGCGATGGGAGTGCTCGGCACTGGCAATACTATGCCCATTTCGCTGAGTTTGGCTTCCGGGTTGTACGCAGCAGATTGGGATAGCTTGGTGTCGGATTGTTTGTTCTGCGCGGGCTTTTGGCAAGCGAGTAAAAAGGGGAGCAGTAGGAAAATGGCAGGTCGCATGATTGGAAATGTTGTTGCAAGTATGTGCAAAACTACGTTGGGTTTTAGGGAAAGCTAGATGCCAGATTTGTTTTCTGCTATTTAGCGACACGTTGCAATTGTGTCATGCTGAGCATAACGAAGCATCCGCCTGCAAAAAACGATAAAAATACTTCGCTGCGTTCTGCATGACACAACTACTTGATATTCAATTCAAATATCAAGCCTTATGACACTCCAAATGTTAAAATATTCTCGCCTACGACAATTGTCGTAAAAAAAATTTGCACTTACGACAATTGTCGTACACCTTTGCCGTTATAAAGTCGAACGCAATCGAATCAATCGATTAATCAAACCAATCTACAATGCCTAATCAACCCTCCGAAGCAGAACTCGAAATCCTCCAGGTCCTCTGGGAAATCGAACCGGCTACTGTCCGAAGCATCCACGAGCGCATTGCCGCTGCTGGGAAAGACGTAGGTTACACCACCGTTTTGAAACAGATTCAGCGGCTCACCGAAAAAGGCGCGCTCGAAAAGGAGATCATAGAAGGCTCTCACCTCTACCGCGCAGTTGTCAAAGAAACGGATGTAAAACAACAACTAGCAGGCAAAGTAATGCGCACGGCATTCGGTGGCTCGGCGCTCCAAATGGTGATGCACGCCCTTGGCAATGAAAAAGCAAGCCCCAAAGAATTGCAAGAACTCAAAAACTGGCTCGACCAACAACTTTCCGGAAAATGAACCCACTCGCAAATTTTGTCCCAATAGCCCAGGCTTTTGGCCTGACAGTAACCCACTCGCTTTGGCAGATTGCCTTTATCTGGTTGGTTTTCAAACTACTGGAGTGGTGGCTAAACCCTCGGCACCAGGCCGTTTACCTGCTCTCGCTTGCTGCCATGCTGGTATCGGCAATATGGGCGACCGCAACATTCGTCCATGAATGGACAAGGCTCAAACCTGTGGAAACGGTGTTCTGGCAAAGTGAAAATGAGTCAGCCATCATTCAATCTGCTTTTTTGTCGGAGGGCACAACGGCCAACCTGAATCTTTGGGAATCCGCACAAATTTGGCTCGAAGCCAATGCGGCCCAAATCGGCTGGGCCTGGTTGATATGCACCGCGCTAATGTGGCTTCGACTCATAGGTGGTTGGTGGCTGGCGCAGCGCTTGCGACAACGTGATGTGTCGCCTGCCACGGAAGCATTCCAAAATCTTTGTACCAACTGGGCAAAACGCCTGAATATCAACCCAAAAATTCAACTGCTGGAATCCCCTCACATTTCGGAACCGCTCACGCTTGGTTTTTGGAAACCGGTGGTAATGTTCCCGCTCGGCATGCTTTTGCAGCTTTCACCTGCACAGCTGGAAGCCTTGCTCTTGCATGAACTGGCGCATATTCGTCGCCACGACTATCTTATTAACCTCTTTCAACTGGCGCTGGAAGTCTGCTTCTTCTACCATCCCTTGTTTTGGCTGCTCTCCCGGGAAGCGCGATCCCGCCGCGAGTTTTGCTGCGATGAGCTGGTATTACGGCATACGTCCGACCCGCTTTTGTACGCCAAAACCCTGACTGACCTTCAACTCTCAATTCTTCAACCTTCAACACCTTTCGTTATGAACGCTACTGGAAAAAGTCGTTTTACGGAACGCATTCTGAATATTGTGGGCATTACACCCAAACGTTCTGCCCGTCCTAATTTCTTCATTGCCATGTTGTTGCCTTTGGCTATTGGCCTTTCATCGTGGTGGCCCTCGGCCCAAAATTTGCCCAACGAGGATATTTCCGAATCAACAGGAATTCACGTTACGGACTCACTACCACCGAAGATGACAAGCAAGCCAATCCTGAAAGTCGCAAATCCTGGTAAAAATTCGCAACCGGTCAAACCTGGAGACAAGACAGCCACCAGTTCGACCGATACGCAAAGGAAATCAGGCCTTCCGTCTAAACCCAATGTCGCCATGGAAGCGGTAAAAATGAACGTGTTTTATATTGGAGTAGACAATCCTTTTAGGATAGCCGTAACGGAATTCCCCGCCAGTGAGATGAAGGTCAGCCTCAAAGGGAATGGCAGTATCACAGGCGCCGATGGCAACTACATCGTTCGAGTAACACAGCCTGGAGAGGTCGAGATAGTGCTCGAACATCAAATTGGTGATAAAATTGACTTCGTAGCAGTCAATAAATACCGTGTCAAGCGAATCCCTAACCCTTCGCCGAGATTGAACGGACAACACTCCAGCTCCGCGGTGGTTGCGGACTTGATGCAGCAAACAAAAGGGATTCGCCCAATGATGGAGAATTTTGACTTCGACGTAATCTGCGAAATAGTGGGCTTTGAGGCCACCTATTTGCCCGCGAAAGAAGAGCCAATTTCACGACAGAATCAAGGCGGGGAATGGAATAGCGGAGTGCTTGAGTGGATCAAAAAAGCCAAACCAGGCGATACTTACTTCTTTGACGATATTCTGGTCAAATGCCCTGGCGATCAAGTGCCGCGCAATGTGGGTGGTTTAGCGTTTAAGATAAAAGCGGAATAAGAATTTCACGCAACGCCGCAACGGCGCAACGCTTTAATAATTCTTCGTTGCGCCGTTGCGTCGTTGCGTGATAAATATAAAAACGTTGCGCCGTTGCGTCGTTGCGTGATAAATATAAAAACGTTGCGTCGTTGCGTCGTTGCGTGAAATTATAAACGTTGCGTCGTTGCGTCGTTGCGTGAAAAATAGCACAGATCACTCTTGCGCCTTCTTTGGGTTGTTGCGGTCGAGCACTTCATCTACAAGGCCATATTCTTTGGCTTCCAGGCTGCTCATCCAGTTGTCGCGGTCGCAATCTTCCTCGATTTTCTCGTAAGGTTGACCAGTGTGATGCGCAAGGATGTCGTACAGCGACTTTTGCATTTTTTTGATGAGCTTGTAGGAAATTTCGATGTCCGAAACCTGCCCTTGTGCGCCGCCCATCGGCTGGTGGATCATCACATGACTGTGGAACAATGCGCTGCGTTTGCCCTTTGCGCCAGCCGAAAGCAGCACAGCACCCATGGAAGCAGCCAGTCCTGTGCAAATGGTAGCCACATCCGGCGCCACATATTGCATGGTATCGTAAATGCCGAGGCCGTCAATCACGGAACCTCCAGGGCTATTGATGAACATTTGCACGTCGCGTTTTGGGTCGGTGCTTTCGAGGAACAGCAGCTGTGCCTGAATTACGTTGGATACATATTCTGTGACTGGAACCCCCATGAAAATGATTCGGTCCATCATCAGGCGGCTGAACACGTCCAAGGCGGCGGCGTTCATTTGGCGCTCTTCAATGACATACGGCGTGAAAGCCTGGATGCCCGGCACAGAGGTTCCCATGTATTTTTCGAGGTGCATACTGCTCATGCCAAGATGTTTCGTGGCATACTTCTGAAATTCGTCTTTGTCGAACATTTTAAAAACCAATTTTTAGAGCGACAGCATCTTTCATTCTTTCAGAAGTAGATACCAGCACTCATATTTTATGAGGCAAAGGAAACAACGAATGCGCTACAAGGTTATGCTCCAGAAAAATGGAACTGAAATGATGTATGAACTATGATGTATGAACGATGAACTATAAACGAGGAACGACCAAATTTTATGAGAACATCATACATCATACATCATACATCATACATCATACTTCCTCTTCCAGCGTTGTGCGCATTCCAACACCTTCGGATTGTTCCGCCTGTGCCTTGGCCGTTATTTCTTCCACTATTTTGTGGAATTCTTCGGATGAAACGGCTTTGTCAACCAGCGTCACCAGACCGCGAACGGCTTCGAGCAATTTATCGGATTCAAGTTCACGGCGGGTGTTTTCCACGTCTTTTTCGTCTTTCATAAGTCGCTCAATACTGCCCTCAATGATGTGAGCAGGCAGATCAGCCTGGAAATAGTTGCGCACACGACGGGCAAATTCCTCTTTCAATTCCTCGTCGCTGACTTCAACGCCATATGCTTCCATGAGGTCTTCGCGGATAATGGACCAGCGCAGGTTGTTGGAAAATGCCGGGTATTCGCGCTCAATTTGGGCTGGATCAAGTTTGCCCTGATTGGTCACGCCCAGCCAACGTTTGAGAAATTTGTCGGGCAATTCTACTTTATTCAATTCCAGCAACCGCTCTTGAATGGAGCGGAATAGCAGTGCATTGGAACGCACAGCGTAAAATTGGAAGATGCCTACTTTCAACTTCTCCTTGGCTTCTTCCTTGCTCGACACGCCTTGACCGAAGTAACTATCGTAAAACTCCTGGTTCAATTCTGCGTCGGCTACCCGGCTCACCTCTTCAATGGCTCCTTCAAACCAGTCACTCACTTCGCGGTTGTCGCCGACGGGGAGGGCAAGAATGTACTTGCGGTACATTTCTTCCTTTTCGTGGTTTTCCACTGAACGGGCATTAAACCGAACGGAATCGCCGGTTTTTAGCTTGAGCAATTTTGCCTTAAATGCTTCGTCCTGAATATTTTTGACCAAGAAAGACATGGGGTTTTCCCATCCGCCTTCTTTTGCTTCGCCATCGGCGGAAACAAGTTCTCGAGCCGCGATTTTCACAATATCATTCTCTTCGATGCCATCGGTGGGGGTGGTTCGTGCACCTACCCGTTTGCGGGCATATTGCAGGTCTTCTTCGGCGAGTTCGTCGAGGTTGCTCACGGTGAGCCGTTCGTAGGAATGGTTTTTATCCAGACCCTGGATTTCGATTTTTGGCACAAAACCGATCTCATAATCAATGGCGTATTCCGGGTCAGGATTGCTAATATTGATAGTAAATTTCTGCTGCTGGTCTTCAGCAGGTAGCGGTTGTCCTAAAATGTTGATGCGGGATTCACGCAGGTAAGCCACCAATTCTTCGCTGAACATCTCGTTGAGCGTCTCGGTGAAAATGGACGAGCCATACATTTTTTTAAGGTAGTCCATCGGTACCTGACCAGGGCGGAAGCCCTTTATGGGCATCTTTTGGCGAACTTTTTTGAGTTCGGCATCAAGTTTGGGTTTCAGTGCCTCGCGGCTGATGGTGACGGTGAGGAGTGCGCTACAATTATCTATGTCTTTGCGGACGACCATGGTGTGGTGATGTTGATTTGTAGAAATTGGGGATGTGTGGATTTGGGGATACGGCGAATTTTAGGCAAAAAAAAGATTTGGCAAATTTTAAAAATTTGCCAAATCTCGAAACTCAAAAAACCCTGCCTGCCGGAAATCACCTCATAAACGTATCCTCAAAAAAGTGTGCGGGCGGAGGGACTCGAACCCCCATGCCTCACGGCGCCAGATCCTAAGTCTGGTACGTCTACCAATTTCGCCACGCCCGCGTGTCCGCCATAGCCCGTTTAGGGCGAAGGCGGGCTTGTCGCTCCCAAATATTTCAATCCCTTTCCCTTTCAACCAATATCCTGGTCGTTTTTGAGAACCCGCTTTCGATCAATTCAGTAGGAAGCGGGCGACCTGCCTTCGCCCTAATCGGGCTATGACGGGCAAAAGGGACGCAAAAGTAATGCGTTCCAGCAAAAAACAAAGGGAAGATTTTTAAAAACTTATTCAATCACAAAAAGCATCCTCAATCCAACACCTTGCACTCCACCCGACGGTTCTTTTGTCGTCCTTCATCGGTATCGTTCGGGGCATTGGGTTGGGCTTTTCCATAACCTTTCCAGGCAAGTTGTTCAGGGGCTACATTTCTGGCTATCAGGGCTTTATACACTGTTAATGCTCGTTGTTCAGAAAGGGCTTGGTTGCTCGATTCGTCGCCGATATTGTCAGTGTGGCCTCCGATCTCAAAATGAAGGGTTGCATTCTTTTGCAGCACCTGTGCGAGTTTTTCCAAGGCTGATTCTGCATCGGGGCGTAGCTCAGCCTTCCCAAAATCGAAGAGCAGTGCATCCTGCATAGTGTATTTTTTTTCTACCAGCAGCGACTGCTCGATAGCGGCATCCTCATCAGCCACAATGGCAAAATCATCAAAAAGGTAATAAGCGATGCGCTTGGTTTTTTTCCAAAATTCGAGTGTCTGGTTTTTTTCATCCAGTTGCATACGCTCCTCGTCGCCCATATTTATAGACGTCACGGCGTCTGAAAAAAAGTTGCCAAACAAGAAATATTTGTAGCCTCCCCGGTCGGCCTTGAAGGCCAATGAAATTTTGCGCCATTGCCCTTTTGTTTCCACGATTTGCGCCAGGTTAACTTGTGGCCTAATGGCAAAATCAAGTTGGCTTATCATGAAATTTTCTTTGGTATTGATCCGCGAATCGGAGAAATAAAAGCCAAAATTGCCACACACCGTAGGACGGATTCCTGTGGTGCGGCCATACACTTTATTAAGGTGCTGATTGCCCAAAGAGTCGTTGGTATAAACCCAAAAACTGAGGCGGTAGGTCTTGCCTTTTTCAAGCGGTTTTGCGAGCGTACCTTGAATAAGTTCATGATAATCAAAAGCAAATTGCCCGTCTTGAAAAGGGTGATACATGATGAGGCCCATCATGCGTTTGCCTTTTCGGGGTTTTGGAAAAGAAGGGCATCCGGCCACGGAATCCCAAACAAGCAGGTCGGGCGTCTGCAGATCAAAAGTTTTCCAAGCTTCTGCACTCGTGTTCACAATATCTGACGCTGGGGCGAACTGACAAGGCTTTGGAGACGCCTGCCACACGCCCGCTACACGGGGAGATTGGCGTTCAAAACCGCCGTTTACGACGAGGTTTTGGGCGGATACCTGCGGGATGACAAACACACAAAAGAATATAAAAATCAGAAGGAAGTGTTGCATAAGCGCTTGGCGTTTTTAGGAAAACGCTTGGTCAGGGCAGGAGATTGTTCAAACTTTCCGGCACACCAGCACCAGCTTCCTGTTTTCAGCATCTGTGGCAGCAAACAAATAAGCTTCGCCCCCATCTGCAAGGCCTAGTTTGCGGCGCACTTGATCAGGGTTGTCGGGAAAATTGCGGCAGGTAATGTTGGCTTTCCCATTTGGAACAAAGGCCTGGACTGTTTTTCGGTCGTACTTGCAAACGTGTTCGATAGCAAAACTTCTGGCTGGCAAGTCCGGGCGAAATGCTATCGAAGTGTACAAATGCGTATTGGCATGGAGTTTTGACAACCCAAAACGCTGGGCAAAGGAGCGAAACGCCCCGGCTTTCAAAATGGCTGGATTGGGTTCGTAGAGGAAGTTTTGAGGTGTTGAAAAAGTGGCGACAGATCGTTGTTCCTCCGCCCAAGAGAAGATAAAAGTTTGTGATTCAGACCTATATGGTTCTGATAACCTTATAGGTCTCGACTCCAGCGATACTGCTTCAATATGAATTTCATCCATTGGCCGTGCTTCGCGTTCGATCAGGTACAGTATCTCGCGGCAATCGCCCTCAGAGGCTACTACCCAAATTTTACTGACCTGCCCCAATTGCCCGGCAGCAAGTTTCAGGTCGAGTAGCGGGGCCGTTTTAAGCAGTACCATTGGCGATTTTTTCAACATCAAATCCTTGATTTTTAAGACATCCGGGGAGCAGTCGCCTAATAGAAAAACCTTGCCTTTGCGCTCATTGCGCCGGTCCGGGTCAAGGTAGATGAGGTCGAATTCCTGCGTTGTTTTTTCTAAAAAATCCTCTGCGGATCGGTGCTCAAAAAGCACATTACTCAGACCCAAATGCGCAAAATTGTTCCTTACCGCAGCCAGCAGTTCCGCATTTTGCTCTACATAAGCCACTGATTCAAACTTTTGCGAAAAGAAAAAAGCATCCACGCCCAGGCCGCCGGTGAGATCGACCATTTTTTTGCCTGCAAACAAGGATGCTTTAAATTGGGCTGTGCGTTCGGAAGACGCCTGTTCCAAGGAAATTGCTATTGGAAATTCCATACCGGGGAGGTACCAGGAGGGAATTTTGGAACGGATTTTTTGCAGGGCCTGCACCTGAACTACGGCTTCAGATATTAGGATTTCTTTACCCGCCGAAGCCTTCTCGTCTGTCAAGTCTTGCTTGGAAGGGGTGAAGGAGGGGGGATATTTTTTGGCGGAGAGTGCCAGTTGCCGCGGGTCGTCCTCGCGGTGTTGCCAGATAAATTCTTGGAGAGGGGTGAGCGGCATGGGACGAAGGTATGGATAGGAGCCATTAGGGTCATCCCGAATTTTGAGTCTGTTTGTTTGATTGATGATTGACTCGTCAATCATCAATCAAACAAACAGACTCAATATTCGGGATGATCTATATTTGTTAGCAGGTTAAGGATGCCCTAAACTACCTTTCCACCACCAATTTTCGCATCGTACGCTGCCCGTCTTCCAGGCTGATCTGAATCAACCAAAGTCCTGAAGGCAACGAGGAAACGTCAAAAACGACCTGTTGAGCGGTCACTTCAATTTGTTGCGTTGTGACCATTCGGCCGTTCAGATCGCTCAGTCGAAGTACCGCTGCCTGGCCTAAGGGTGCTCCGAAATCTATTTTGACCATTTCATTTGCCGGATTGGGAGACAACAAAAGGGTCTGTGTCCATTCGGGGGCTTTGGTGCCAACAAGATTGGATACTGTAATAACCCCACTACTGTTTGTACAACCATTGGCATCCGTAACGATAGCAACGTATTGTCCCTGGAACAGGTTGGCCAGATCTTGCGTGTTGGTAAAAAACGCACCGTTGCGGGTCCATTGGTAGGTGTAGGATGGCACCCCACCTGATACGCCAATTTGAATAGTTCCGGTTCCTGTATTGCCGTGGTCATGCTCGACCTGCTCTACAAATATTAGCAGTGCCGAAGGTTGAGAAACCGACACAGAACCTGATTGCACACAACCCGCTAAATCACTCACCATATACGTGTAATTGCCGGCGCAAAGGTTGCTGGCTAAAGGGCCACTTTGTCCATTGCTCCACTGAATATTAAATGGACCATTGCCCCCGCTAACCGTGAGTAATGCAGTGCCGTTACACATATTGGTGCAGGTAACAGGCTGTATGACAGTGCTTTGTGTGGAAGGTCCCGTAATATTTACAGAAAAACTGCACACTCCGCTATTGCCTCCGCCATCGGTGTAGGAAAAAGTTTGCACAGTATTTCCAATGGGAAACATTGATCCCGATGGTAAGCCAGAGATCAATTGAATATTGCCTGGCATTACTGCACAGTTGTCTGTTGCAACCGGCTGGCTGTAATTGACCGGCCCAGCGCAATAACTACTGAAAATATTGGCCGGACAGGTTAGATTAGGCGCTTGTGCATCCAAAACAGATATCTCTGCCGTTTTAGTTTGTACACAGTTGTATGAATCCGTAATGGTTGCTGTATAGGTGCCGGGGCATAGCCCAGAGAGGCTAAGGTTGGTCAGTCCGTTGCTCCAGGCTACGTTGAAGTTTCCACCACTTATCTGCGTTAGGGTAGCCGCTCCATCACAGGCGCCGGAACAATTGGCGGGCGTCTCACTCAAAGTAACGCTTACCGATGCGTCTACAAATACCTCAAAGCTGCATAGCCCGACATTCCCGCCAAAATCTGTATATTGAAAGGTTTGGTGGGTATTGCCTGAAGGAAAAGCGCTGCCAGCAGGCAAACCACTCAATTGGACCAACTGAGCAGGATTGATCTGACAATTATCAAGTACCAGAGGCAGGTTGAATTGAACGACCGCATTGCAGGCTCCTCGGGTAATGTTGACCGGACAAACTACATTAGGTACAATATTGTCCACCACGGTCACAATGGCAGTACCCGTACTGATATGTCCACCTGGGTCGGTGGCTGTTATCGTTACCGTGTTCTGGCCGATTTGGTTGCAGTTGAACGAGTTTGGCGTTACCGTCCAGTTGGCAATGCCGCAAGCATCGGTACTGCCATTGTCGAACATGGAAGGCGAAATGGAAACAAGACCGTTGTTGTCCAGATCAACCGTGGCATTTTTTAACTGAAGCATCGGAGGCGTCTGATCCAGCACTACGATATTGGTGCTTAGACTTTTAGGGCAGCCGTTGGCATCTGTGACTGTAAGTGTATAATTGCTCGGAGTCAGCCCTGAAATGGAGGCAAGTGTACTTCCATTGGACCAGAAATATTGATATGGCGGAAGCCCGCCCAGTGCCAAAATCGAGATTGAACCGCTGATTTCACCTGGGCATGCAACGTCTGTTTTGCTCAAAATGGAAATAGTAATAGGGACAGGGCTGTTGATTTGGGTACTCAGGGTAGTCGTGCAATTCTTGGCATCTGTTACCGTCAGTGTATAAGTACCTGCAGCCAGATTGGAGATGGTGGAGCTTGTACCATTGCTGGACCATTGGAAGGTGTACCCCTGGGTGCCACCATTCACACCCACCGAAATGGAGCCATCAGATGAACTCGGGCAACTTACATTAGTTTGGGAGGTCACGGAAGCCGTAAGTGCCTGAGGGCCTGTGATTTGTACGGATTGCACTACCTGACAGCTGGAGGCATCAGTAGCCGTGACGGAGTATGTTCCCGGAGATAATCCAGTAACAGTTTTTGTGGTGGCTCCATGCGCCCAGGCATAAACAATCGGATTCAATGCTGAAACGAGATTTATAGTGGCAGAACCATTGGCTGCGCCAAAACAGGTCTCGTTAACTCCCGAAATTGTACCAGTCAGGATACAATTCGCAGCATTTACATTGGTAGTTTTTACAATGGTACAGCCCTTCAAATCTGTCAATGTCACGGAATAGGGGCCTGGTGCAAGGTTGTTAATCATAAAGGTCGTTGCTCCAGTACTCCATTTATAGGTATAAAGTGGTGTTCCGCCACCACCAATGACGGTTGCCGAGCCGTTGGGCACGCCAGGGATGGTTTGATGGGTAACATTGACAGTAGCTGTCAAAACCAATTGGATGACCGTGGCGGTAGCGATTGCAGAGCATCCTTCTCCATCGGTAACGGTCACTGTGTATGTGCCCGCGGTCAGTCCGCTTATGCCAGCAGTCTGCTGCCCGTTAGACCAGTTATAGGAATACGAATAGGAGCCTCCGCCCCCAATCACAGTCGCCGTGCCATTGGAGCCTCCGCTGCAAAAAACCGGACTTGTTTGAGAAATGGTCGCCGTTACCGGTAGGGATTGTATGACGACCATACTGTCGATATCCACACACCCGTTTTGGGTATTCGTTACTTTCAAAGTGTAATTCCCCTCCAAATCTACCCGGGGATAGAGGGTATTAGCACCAGATACGATGTTCCCGTCCCAAGTGGTCCAGAGATAGCTGAAATTTGATCCGCTGGAGGAGAAGGAGCCATTAATTATGATAGAGGTAAAATAACAGTTCAGGGATTTATCCTCTCCTGCATACGCGAACGGCGCTGTTACATTTTCAGCGACAAAAACAGCGCTTGTATTGGTGCATCCGTTGATAGTATTGGTAGCGGTAACGGTGTAATAACCGGAAACGCCCACCAATGGGTTTTTCAGATTGGAACTAAAGTTGTTTGGCCCAGTCCATGAAAATATCAGCCCTTGCGGAGAGGAAGTAGTAGTGATTTGAGCCAGCGGATTGGTACAAGTGATCGTCCCGCTGGTAGCGGATACGCTCGGTGGGGTAGTATTTTGTGATACAGATGTACTAGCAGTGGCTGTGCACCCATTTGCTGGGTTGGTCACCTTGAGCGTATAAGTGCCAACGAAACTGACATTGGGGTTTTGCTGATTGGAAGTATAACCATTTGGGCCTGTCCAGCTAAACGTAACGCCAGGCGTCGTTGAACTGCCGGACAAAGTTACCAGTGGGGCAGCACAGGTTTTAACACCGCCCGAAGCCGAAACATTAGGCGTCACTATGTTTTGCGTCACTGTTACGGTCGCCGTTCCCGTGCAGCCGTTGACAGGATTAGTAATGGTCAGGGTATAAAGGCCGGGTGCTGCGACCATTGGATTTTGCAAGCCAGACGTAAAGTTGTGCGGCCCTGTCCAGGCAAAACCTACGCCCGGCGTATTGGAGGTGCCGATTAATTGCACCGATTGTGCGGCGCAAGTAAGCGTGCCATTCACAGTAGCTGTAGGAATGGGTGCAATCAGATTGCTGGTGACGATGACTGCATCCGAGGCTGTGCAGCCGTTAACAGGGTTTTGCACTGTCAAGGTGTACGTGCCGGCACTAACCACGATGGGGTTTTGTTGATTGGATGAATAACCGTTTGGACCTGTCCAGTTAAATGTAGCACCCGGAGTTGTTGAAGCACCCGTCAATTGTGCCGTTGCCTGAGCACAAGTGATTACTCCTCCACCCGCAGCATCTACATTGGGTGTTTGAAAGTTAGCTGTTACCACAGCCGTTGATTTGGTGATACAACCAGTCAGCGTATCTGTCAGGTTGAACACATAATTCCCTGCAACATTGACGACCGGATTCAACAGCGATGAATTAAATCCTCCTGGCCCTTGCCAGAAAAAGGTGGTGTTCAATGAAGTGTAAACCACTGTAAGGGTGACCGAATTAGCCGTGCAGTTAATAACACCACCGGTAGCGGTGGCGGAAGGGGCTGTATTTTGCCCGGTGACAGTTGTCGTCCCCGAAGCGGTACAACCGTTGTTCAGATTGCTAACCGTTAGTTGGAAAGTTCCAGCGTGGTCCACTTCCGGGCTAAGGGTATTTGCACCGGAAAAGATATGTCCACCGTTGGAACTTGTCCATTGGTAGGCGAAATCAGGCCCGGAAGAACCGCTGCCGTTAAGTGTAGTAAGGGTGTTTGAGCATGGTACCGTCTGCGGGGCACCCGCATCTGCCAGAGGCGTGGCAAAATCATTCAGGACAGAAATGCCGAGATTGGCTGTGCTACCATCGCCGTCGGTCACCACCACCTCGTAATCTCCGGTAGAAATGCTGGTGATTGTGGGCCCGCTGGCCCCGGTGTTCCAAACATACGTGTAACCGGGCGTTCCGCCAGTGGCGATCACAACGATAGAACCGAGCGGGTCAAAACAATTGGGGTTTTGAAGCGAGACGAGGTTGATTTCGAGTGGGTCTTGATTTGAAATTAAAATGGTTTTTGAAAAACAATTGGTGGAAAGAAGGAGTGAGAGTGTGATTAAAAAGAAGAATCGAGTCATGGGAATAATTTGCAGATTAATAAAAAAAATGAACTTAAAGGAAAAAGTGGGCGCTCTCGACGCACCAATACTGTTCGTTGGATTTCGATATTCAATGAGCGCACCATCAGAAGGCGCTTACTCCTAGTGCAATAACCAGTCCAAGATCATGTCCAAATTCGTCAAAAGCCTTTTGGCTCCAGAAAAAGACTTAAACTGTCGCTCGCTTTCCAGTTCAGTAAGGGTTTGCTGTTATTAAATTCCTTCCAGAAAGTCATACTTTGCGCCTTCCAGGCCTCTGAGGAACCGGGCTGGAATGATCTCACAGATGAAAAAAATTAAACAGCTTCTTATTGGCTTTTTCTTCGGAATGGTGATTGGGTGGGCTTTGGGATTTCTTCGCCTGCCGTATATTGAAAAAAACTTTTCATTCCTGCTGGGTTTTATAGCCGCGTTGGCACTCGTTTCATTCGTGCTGCTTGTGGTGATTTCCAGGAACAGGATTTTTCTGTCCGGACATATTGGAAAAAACGGTGTCGTTGGAGATTCCCAAAGCCCTGTCACCTATAGATACATTCGAATCGTGCTATTGGCAGTGCTTGTGTTGGGAGGCCTTGTAGCTGGACTAAATATCTTCCGCCAAATCGAGTCTTTAAAACTTCAAATTCAAAATCAGGACAGGAAGTTGGTAGAGATGTCGGCATTGGTTGAGACATTGAAAAAAAATGACCTGGAGCCGCTTTTGAGCACTATTTTGGAGGATATTGGGGAAGAATTGGAGCGCAATCCCGGCAGGAAGCTGCGTGATACCAGCATCGCCAGAATAGCGGCTTTGAGTTTCGCTTTCAAGCCTTACAAATACATCGAAGCGGATAGCCTGTCGGAGAAAGCGTACAGCCCGGGGCGTGGACAACTTTTGCAGGCCCTGGTACTCATGAAAATTGATACGGGCTCATTCGCAAGGATAAAAAGGAGTACACGCTTTGACGGGGCAGATCTGCGCGGGACAAATTTGAAAGGAGCAGATTTGAGCGGCATAAACCTTCAGGAAGCAAATATGAAAGATGCTGAACTAAGCGGCGCGAATCTGAGCGGCGCCGACCTGGGGGGAGCAAATCTTTGGGGGGCAAATCTGAATCGGGCAAACCTGAGCAACACGGATCTGAAAAGAGCGGATTTGAGCTGGGCGCAACTCAATGAAGCGAACCTCAAATATGCAAATCTGAACGGCGCAAACCTCACAAATGCGCAACTGAGAAAGGCCGATTTAGATCACGCAACTTTTCAGTGGGCAAAATCGGGCGGCGCATTGTTCAACCAGGCGAATCTGGCAAGTGTTAATTTCACAGGCGCCAATTTCACGAAAGTAAATTTGAGTCAGGCAAACCTGAACGATGCTGACTTGAGAAAAATTAATTTAAGTGAAGCAGATCTCGGTGGCGTTCTTTTGAACAAAGCCCTGGTAGAAGAAAAATGGGTTGAAAAATTAAAGGAATGGCGCGCTACAGGAGTGAAAGAACTGATGGAAAATTATACCGTTGTAAATGATACTTTTGAAAAAGATAAGCGCCCGATTTACCGCTTGAAAAAAAATTAACGCAGTAAAATTAACCGCCGAGGCGCAGAGACGCAAAGCATTGATTTTAAATGCTCTGCGCCTCTGCGCCTCCGCGGTAAAATAAGTTCACTTATTAAACTTCACCCGATCTTTCATAAGTGCATTCATCTTATTCGAAAATCGCTGCACCTCTTTGTCCTCCGGCCTGTAGGGGTCAAAACCAATTTGAAATGCCCAGCTATAATAGCTCTGTAAGTCATTCAGATAATTTGCAAGCAGCTCAGGGGTCCAGTTTGTTTCGCGGTTAATACCATACCTGGCTTTTAACTGTTTGCCAAGCTCCTGTCCCCATTCATTATTTATAATGTCTACGTAATTGTCAATAGGGCCCTCTTCCAAGTCTGCAATTTGGGTTTCTGTGAACTTCCCTGTGATCAATTCCGGATGCCGAAAACGTTCATGCGCATCGGCAATAAAATCAGCCATTTCCTCCGAAAAACATGAAGTAATAAATGCCTGTGCAGTGATGTGGTTGAATGAATTGAGGTAGCCTTTTTCAGTTGTGTCCCGGGGATTTCTAATCGCTAAATCGGGCGTGTTGATGTTTTCAACCGACGATTTTGCAATATCAAAAAAAGCCGGGTCACCTTCCCCGAACCACTCCGGGCTCCACCTTGAAAGATATAAAATTCGCTCCATGTCTTTCCTGTTCGCCACCGCGAAAGGACAATTAAAAAGCAGGCTGATACGATCCAAAATGGCGCCCTGATACCTTGCTTTCAAAATATCGCCCTGGCTTGTGCCGGCCTCTAATACACTGACCACTTCTCTGCCGTTGCTGCAATGACGTACCCGTACCCTACGGTTTTCGGGCGTAGTGCTGTCTGAACTGATGGCGCCAAGTTCGTATTCAATCTGGATGACAGATTTTAGTGCTTCAAATGACTTAAATCTGGTTCCGAGCAAAGCTCCTCTCCCAGTTGTGTAGCTTGCAGCCAATGTGGTGTCATCGCTTACCCATGAATTATTGACACAATCACCCGAACAGCCCAATTCAACATTGTCAGGGGCAAGCGTACAGCCGATAAAAAAAAGGAAGAGCAGTGCGAACAGCCGGAGTGGATTCATAGTAGGAGCAGGGAGCATAGCAAGGTCAAAATTATGCAATATCTGAGTACTTTGCCGCCGTTATGAGAGACTGGTGAAGGTTTCGTCAGACTCATCCATCAATTACCAAAAACAATCCCTATGGATAAACAATCCCTTCTTGAACTGCTGGCCGACAATCAATTGGGCGAACTCTTCAACGCCCTGAAAAACAAACAAGGTTACTACAAGGACCTGATTTTGCTCGAAAGCAAGTGGAACGACCTGCGGACGAGGCAACGCAACGACCTGATTTCCAATGAACAAGCCAATCTGGAACTTGGACAAATCCGCCACAGTCTGCTTCAACTGATTGATCTGAGTGACGGCCAGCCTCCCCCATTTGCTTCGCCAATGCCGACAGGAACATCCTCCAATCGAACCTGGATAATGGTGGCTGCAGCCCTTGTGGGGCTAATAATTCTGTATGGAATTTACCGTTTCGCAACAACACCCGCAGTCGAATCTGCCACTAATGCCAGCAACGGGTCCTCTCCGTCCACCCTTACAGCCCCCGGAAAAACGGCGGCAACGCCCCGTCCCCTCAATGTCTCGGATGCTCAACCACTCACAATGGCTGCCGGAGATGAGCAGTACGAACGGGTTTATTCTGTGGTAAAAACCAGTGTGGAAAGTATCGGCGGTGGTAAGAGCCTGATCACACTGAGGATCGGGCTGAATTTCAAGGGCATTATTAACCACGCGATCAGGTCGAACGATTTCAGGTTGTTTGCCGACGAATTGCCAGGCCCGATGGCGCCTGCCAACTTCCTCAGCGAACTCGTGGATTCGAGGAGTTACGGGGAGGGGGATATTAAGTTCGAATTGGACGACTCGATCAGTCGTTTTACGATTGTCGTCGAAGGGAAAGAAGATAAAAAGTGGAACTTTTCGAGGTGATGGATTGAGGCCGTGTTCATCGGGTTTTAGATAAAATAAAAAAGCCAGCTGTCTGAAAATCAGGCAACTGGCTTGTAAGTTGTGGAGCTGGCGGGACTAACACCTAAATCTGCAAATAATTGATAGTCAATTGTTTGTGTCTTTGTATTTTTAGGGTGGTGTAAAAAGTGGTGTAAAAAATAACACTTTTGCCCTTTTTGTAGGGCTGATTGTACCCTCGGTTTGGATGCTGAAAAACTGTGTTGCCTAGTAAGAATATTTGATAATAAAGGCAGTCAACGCGACTTGGTGCAAAAACATACGATGCCTTTTTGTAAATACCTACCCACCTATTTCAGTGAGGACGCAGATTTAAAGTAATTTTAGAAGCTATTCTGAAAAAATCAGACGATGATTGCTGTAAGCATAGTTCAAATAGAAAGCCTCGGTTGGTATGGTGCTGAGTACAATTTTAAATTCAACCTTCTGTTCAGGTAAAAGTAACATATTAGGGCGATTATTGGAAAAAGCGAGCTCAACAGGAAGTATCTCTGTACACTCATTAGTCAGGTAAAAATGGTCGGGCAAAATCACGAAACTTCTGTCCGAAATATTTTGCGCCTGAATGCTGTAAGTGTCGTCGGTTTTTTGAATGGTCAATTCGAGGTTAAACATTATGAAAGGAACTCCCCAAGCACACCAACTCACCATCTGGTCGTCATTGTAAATACTTTTCAAAAGCAAATCCATAGTCGTGTAAGGATTAACTTGGCAAATTTGTCCTTGCATAGCCTCTACTTCGGAGAACTTGCGCCAACGCAACCATGCTGCATTCTCATAAGCGAGAGATTGATTAGATTTTGTGTCATGGAAAAGGAGCTCATTGGATTTATCGAAGTTAGGGAGGTGATTCTTAATGCGAAGCCGACCTCCCACACAGCGCTGCCCCTCGCAGTTCAACGCTTGGGATATTGGTTGATGGCTTCCACATTTCACATACTTATCCCGGTCGTTTTTACAGTCTGATTTTTCAAAAGCTGTGTCATTCTTTTCGAAATGTAGAAGTAGCCAATGCTCGAAAGAAACGCTTGAAAAAGCAATGCGGACTCCAGTTGACGCAGCCTCGGAGAAGGTCGCTTCCAAACCTGGATGTCGGTCTTTATCAATGACAATCCAAGCTTCATTGATGCCTTCTTCATTCTGCAATTTTTCAGTAGCCTTAGCACAAAGGCTTTTAGGGTCAGTCTTAACTCCCTTCTGTCCAGTCTGGCGAATTTCTTCCTGGTCGGCTTGGTCAGGATAAATACTTAACCTTACTCCAGCCTCTTCATCGAGTGTTTCATCCAGCGATTTGAAATACCAATATTCCGTTCCCGTGCCTTCGCAGGCCAAATAGAGAATTCTCGGCGACTGTCGTGGTTTCCGCTTAGCCATAAATGAATTCGGTTTCTTTGATGCGCGGCTTCCCGTAAAACTTGCCATTGACATACCATTTGTCCAGCGGGGTGGTGTCTCTGACCTCCTTGAAATCTTGGGCTGAATAAAGCTCGGTTTCACCAAATTTATTCTTTTGGGTTAGCCAAAACTGATCTTTGCGAAAACGATCTTCTGCAAGTAACTGAATGTCATGTGTGGCAAACAGCAATTGCGCATTAATGGGATTGCTGTTTGGATTATGAAACAAGCCCACGAGGAAAGCGCACAAATCAGGGTGGAGGCTACTATTCAATTCATCCACAATTATAAGACCACCTTCTTCCAAGTGAAGAAGCATCATACCACCAATCGTGAATAGTATCTGTGTTCCGCTCGACTGGTTTTCCCAAGAGATTTCTGTAGAGAGTTTGATGAATTTTCCTGAATCAAATTCTTCAAAAGAAGCGGAAATACCAAAACGATTATTTTCCATAATCGCGGTTTTCAATTCAGATGGAAATGTGTTTGGGAAACGAAAGGCATCGTCGGGGTTCTCCTGAACAGAGAGTGCCTTGATACCAGTATCAGCTAAACGTAGCATTTTGGCAAGCCTGTCGCTGAAATCAGTATCTTCACTGCATCGCTGTTTGACTTGACGTTCCCATGACGATAGCCTATTGAGGGTCGCCAGATTGCCTACTTTTGATTTTTTAAACCATAGGTAAATAGGTTCCAATTGTTCGTGAGCATCATTGCCCAAAACAGAAAGTACAAGTTTGTTTGCTGCAAACTTTCGAGTGACTTTAGGGCTAAAGCTTGGACCGGCTTTCAGAGAATGCCCGCCCTCTTTACTGCGTTCGAACAAATAATTCTGATTCCCACCGGGATACCACTCAAGGCGTTCAAACAAAACTTCTTGTCGAGAAAACCGTACTTCATATATATACTTTATGTTGTCTTCTCCAATAAAAGTAAGTTTGAAAATGATTGGTGAATTAGAAGATTTGGTGGCAGTATTAAGTAGGAAAGGCTCATGACATACAATATCATCTCCTGCATCGAAACTGTGAGATCGCAAGACGAAATAATGAAGGGCTGCAAACGCTTTTAGCACATTTGATTTACCAGAACCGTTGGCGCCGTAAATGGCAGCCGTTTTTAACAGCCGAATAGTATCATCGCCATCAAGTGTCTTCTCAAAGTAGTTGTTTTTATGACTTTTTGAGGCACCCGCCTCGAAGGAAAAGGAGGCCGTATCTTTTATCGAACGGAAATTGGTTACTTCAAAATCAATTATCATGACAATATTTTCTTTTAAATTGAATCTTTTGTGCAAAAATAGAAGATATTTTAAATTTAAAACGATTTATTTTTAAGTTTGTTGCAAATTTCTTGAATTGTGATGTTTTCCAAAAGCAAGAGGGCGAAGTGCGGGAAGCCTACGGCACACTCAACCCAACCCTTTTCCAGTACGAACACAAAGGCAGCGACCGCGCCGAAAGCCCAACCGCCATTAAGTATTTCGACATCGATAAAAACGCTTGGCGTTCTTTCCGCGCTGAACGCATTTTGAAAGTAGCGGCCTGAACCATAGGCCGCTTTTGTTTTTCCAACCGTCAAACTGCTTTCTTATGCCCGCGCCTCGAATTTCTTTCCATCCCGGCAAACCTTCATTTGCTGAAATCCTTATCAATACACCCGCCCCACTTGATTGGATTACAAACGTGCGCCATTCTTTTATTTCCCTGCTCGAATGTTTCCACGAGCCGCTTCCCCCCGATGTCTCCTACTTACAAAGTTATGCGGTAGGGTTGCGTTGCTCGCTTCATCCCTTGCCCGTTCAAATGAAAGCGGGTGTTACGGCACTCGACACCCCACCTGATGCGCACGAAAACGAGGGGTATTATTTTACGCCGGACGGTTTGGTACTTAGATTGCAGGTAGCCACTTTCGAGGGTTTGGATTCGACTTTACGGGCTTTGCTCGCCGTTGGGCAGTATAGCGGTTGCCGTCTCGCCGATGAAGTGCGCATTAGCTATTTTGAATTACTTGGTGCGCTTATTCCGTCGTCCGCAGACATTTCAGCCGTTTTCTTGGTATAACCAAATCGGACTGAAATCCTATCTCTATCATATGATTGACGCAAATCCACGGTTTCATTTTTCTGCTCTTCGCAATTCCTCAACCTTCCTTTCCGCAGGTTCGATCACATTTTCCAAAATGCTGAATAACATAGCCTCTGGCGTCTCATATTGATAAATTGGAAGTACCCAATGGTATCTTTTAAAATGTTCAAACATCCCATACTCCCGCTGCTCCTGTAAAATGATTGGAACAATGGGTAGAAAGGTATCTGAAACAAAGTGGCTTAACTCTTGGGGAATACTTTTAGCATCTGTCAAGTCAGCAATGACAAAACGAGACATTCTGGCCAAAATGGAAATAGTTTCAGTCAAGTCCCGGCTGAGTGGTTTTTCAAAATCAAAGAGAATAGGGAGATAGTTGCGTTTGCGTAGTTCGTCCTTAATCGCGTCCAAAAGAGGCTTTCGTTCATTGGTGAACCGCCCAAGTATCAAGACAGACTTGGAAGTAAGCGTGTCTATTATATCCCTAATATTTTGATTATTTAGCATCAAGTAAATAAACTGTGCTACTTCCAGACGATCAACAGTTATTTCTGCTTCGCCTTCCTCCGTTATAATCAAATCTTTCTGGACTAAACCATCTTTCTTAATGCCCCATGCAGATATACCGAAAATTTTCGAGCCCTCAATGTTTGCATTTGATAAAATCGTCTTTACAAAAGACACTTGGCTCAGATTGGCTCCAAATAGTTTGGCTCCGGAGAGGTTGGCTTCGGAGAGTTTGGCTCCGGAGAGGTTGGCTCCGGAGAGGTTGGCTTCGGAAAGGTTGGCTTCGGAAAGGTTGGCTTCGGACAGGTTGGCTTCGGAGAGGTTGGCTCCAGACAGTTTGGCTCCGGACAGTTGGGCTCCGGACAGGTCGGCACCGTATAGTATGGCTCTGAACAGATTGGCTTCAGACAGATTGGCTCTGAACAGGTCGGCTTCGGACAGATTGGCTCTGAATAAGTTGGCCCTGAACAGGGTGGCTTGGGACAGGTTGGAGCCGGGCAGGTTGGCTTGGGACAGGGTGGCTCCGGACAGGTTGGCTCCGGACAGGTCGGCTCCGGACAGGTTGGCTCCGGACAGGTTGGCTCCGGACAAGTTGGCTCCGGACAGGTCGGCTCCGGACAGGTCGGCTCCGGACAAGTTAGCTTCGGACAAGTTGGCTCCGGACAGGGTGGCTTGGGACAGGTTGGCTTGGGACAAGTCGGAGCCGGACAGGTTGGCTGCGGACACGGTAGATCTGAATAAGTTGACTTCGGACAGGTTGGAGTCGGGCAGGTTGGCTTCGGACAGGTTGGCTCCGTATAGTATGGCTCTGAACAGGGTGGTTTCGGACAGATTGGCTTTGGATAGTTTGGCTTCGGATAGATCGGCTTCAGATAGATCGGCTTCAGATAGATCGGCTCTGAATAGATTGGCTTCGGACAGGTTGGCTCGGAACAGGTTGGCTCGGAATAGGCTAGTTTTGGACAGGTTTGCCCTGGACAGGTTGGCTTCGGAGAGATTGGCTCCGGACAGGTCGGCTCCGGACAGGTCGGCTCCGGACAGGTCGACTTCGGACAGGTCGACTTCGGACAGGTCGCCTTCGGACAGGTCGGCTCCGGACAGGTCGAACTCAATAATAAAGTTTTCCGCTTTCCACTTACGCCATTTCTCCCCTCCCAATTTCAAAATTTTCAAATGTTCTTTATTTGCCATTTTCAGTTTAGTTTAAAGTGAAGACTTAACTTTTCATTTACCCTAACAAACATCGGCGCGGCAAACTGCTCATAAAGCCCGAACAAAAATTCGATCCGGTTCAACCCATTAGCGAACGCTTGCGGCGGCAGCAAAGCCTCATATTCCTACTCCAAACGCCCCAACAACCCCTCCAAATCCGCCGGGTGCGTAGACAACACCTCAAACCACTTCCCCCAAGTCCCCATCGAATTAACCGCCTTCACCCAACCCTGCAAGGCTTTCCGCTTGATTTGGGCGGACTTGTCCTTTTGCCCTTTGGTTTCGATAACGACGTGCGCACCGTTGGTGAGCCGTGCCACAAAGTCCGGGTAGTATCGTTTGGGCGCACCATCCTCGAAATACCAAACCACAAATCCAAGGTGGTCGTTTTTTATCCACGATTCGACAAGCGGGTTTTTGTCCAAAGAAAACGCCTCGCTTGCTTCCCATCCGCTATCCATTGCAAAGGCATTGAGGTGGCATTTTTCAACTGACCAAACGGGCTTGCTTGTCAACCACAAAGGCATATCAGCCGTCGAAATAATGGGGCGTTCCTTGTCGAGGATGATTTCGATTTTCTCGGCATTTTGTTCCCGGACGTTGGCGAGGATATGCCCCACAACCTCATTCATAGCGAGCATTAGCACAATGTTTTTGCGCTGTTCGTCATCGCTGAAAAGGTCTTGCACCAATCGCACTTTCCCGGAATCCAAAAAGTCTTGTACTATTTTGAGGAACTGCACAAATAGAAAAGGCTCTCGCCCCTTCCATGTCTGCTTTTGGTATTCTTGCTCGAAAAGCCGTTGGGCGACTGCGAAAACCACGCTCTGCAAGCGGGTGTCGGTACTGGCTTTCAGGCTAATGTTGGCAATGTCCCTTGCCGCGCCCTTGCCTTCTACCACTGCCCCCAATTCGGCCTCTGTGATGAATCGGTAAGGGTCAATTTCCAAATCTGTTACGCTTGCCGTGTCAATGGTCAATATAGGACGCATCACATTTTCAATCCTCAAAATGTTGGGTAGGTCAATTTGATGCGCGACTTTTTCCGGGTCAACCCTGATTTCGTTTTTGGGCGGCGGCGGTGGGGGAGGGGTGGTTTCGTCCCCCTCTTGCGGAATGATGCTAAACGGTACGCCGAAAATATTGACATACTCGGCTTTTAGAAAATTGTCAGGCGAAAGCGTGTTTTCCCCATTTTCAAAATCGTAGGATACCCGGCGCAAACCTCGCCCGATAACCTGTTCACAAAGCAATTGCGAAGTGAATGCCCGCAAGCCCATAATGTGGGTTACTGTCTTGGCATCCCAACCTTCCGAAAGCATACTAACCCCGATGACATTGCAAACCTGTTCTCCAGGTTGACCAACCCGCCCAACGGTGTCCACCATCAGCCGCAAACGTTCGGCCAATTGGTCTTTGGTCAGGTTATCATCGTTCGAAAGCTGGATGGCTTCGCGCTGGCTTTCGGCATCATCCAACATCTTGGAATCAATTTGCAGAATCCGGTTAGACTCGTATAGGGGCAATTTCTCCATTTCGGAAATTGTGCCGTGCAATGATTTTTTATCAAATTCATATTTTACCCGTGCCGCCGTCTCGGTGCTATTACAAATCGTAATCATCGCGGGCAACACCTTTTGCCCTCCCTCAATCCACTTTTTTGAGTTTGCCAACCAATCAGCGTTAAGCAAAATAAAAGCGTTGCGGACAAGCGAAGGCAAGCCCATCGCCGGGTCTGCCCCTTTGTAATTCAGGGAGGCTTTTACTTCCTCATCATCGTACAAATGGTAAAGTTTGGAGTGGATTTCATGGCGGATTTTTGCCAGTTGCCCATCTGACCTAATGACCACGCGGGGCGTTTTGACCAAACCCGATTCAATGGCATCGGTCAACCCAAAATCTGACACTATCCACGAAAACACGGCTTCCTCATCACTCTGTTTCCCGGACGGGCTGAATGGGGTAGCGGTAAAATCAAAGCAGCGCAAAATCCCGCAAGTCCTTTGAATCCTATCTAATCCGCCCACCCAAATCGTAGCGTCTTTGATGTCCTCTTTTTTCAGCCCTTTGGCTTTGGCTTCGGCTGGTACACGCCATGCGTGGTGGGCTTCGTCATTGATGACCAATATGTTTTTCTCCGAAGCCATTTTGCTGCCCAACACTTCGCGGACATAAGCACGGTCACTTTTTGCGCCACGTTTGTCCACTGATTTTCGCTTGGCAATTTGTTCTTCCGTATCCCATGCCAGCGTGTGCCAGTTTTCAATGATGATACTGCCTTGCCGAAGGTTGGGCATCAGTTCGGACGGTACGATGTTGTGGGCTTCGTAGTAATTGTCCTCCATCCAATCGCCCGCGCCTTTTTTGGCTGCCGGGTGCAGCACTTGCAAACGGCTTTTGACGGTCAGGTTGGGCGCGACCACAAAGACGTTTTTGGAAAACTTCGTGTTGCGTGGGTCGTTCACCTTGTTCAATACCTGCCAGGCAATGGTCATTGCCATAACGATGGTCTTTCCCGTGCCTGTCGCCATTTTGCAGCAAAGCCGTTGCCATGTGCCACCATCGCCGGGCATCTTTTGGGCAAACTGCGCACCTTCCGGCGTTTCGGTTAGGTAAATCAGCGTTTCTATTGCTTCGATCTGGCAAAAGAAAAATTGGGTCAGCCCTTCCCGCTTGTCGCGTTCCGTCCAATGCTGAAGCAGCCGCCGGGTAGTGCCGGACGTGAACGGGTAGCCTTCCCCGCTCCAACGGCGCACCCGTTCGCGCAATTGGTTTACCAATACCAGTTCACGGAATGTACCCGCCCCTTGTTTCGCCTGTTCGCGGGTGGCGACGGTGTAACCCGCTTCCCGCCGACCTTCGCGGCGTTCGTATTGTTGCGCCCCGGTGTTTTTCCAATGTACCGTTGGCGGGTAGTACGGGTTGTTGCAAATGAGTTTGTCAATCGTGGACATGGCAGGGTGGTTTT
>JBJXGZ010000148.1:0-34815 GCA_046160625.1 Saprospiraceae bacterium | reverse complement strand
TGACTTCAAGTCACCGCCTGACTTTTCCCGCACCCTATCGCCAGATTGCCGCACCTGCTGCCGCAGCTGCTGCCGAATCAGCGGTTTTTGTTCCACCAATTTTTCGACTTTGGTTGCGGTGGCGCTGCTGCCGGCACTTTCGAGGGCGGGCAACACCTGGCGCACCTGATCGGCAGTTATGGCGGCCTCCACCTTCCGGGTGATGGCTTCATCGAGGGCCGGGCGGACTTTTGCAAGCACTTCAGGCCTGGAGGCCGCTGCCTCGGCCACCTCGTTCAGCCGCTCCTGTTTTGGAAAGTCGCGGAGGTAAGCAGCCACTTTGGTTTCGCTTGGTTTTGCCTGCACAGAAGCGACATAAGCTTCTTCCAGTACCGGGAGCAATCCCATGCGGAGTTCGGAGCGAGCCTCCACGGCTTGTTTGATTTCCGGCAGCCGCTCGCTTTCAGGGAAATTGACCACGAACTGGCGGATATTCAGCGCATTGGGTTGGGCTTGAATGCGTTGCACTGCCTTGACTTCGTGGGTTTCGATTTTTTGCAGGACGGCAAGCCGGTATTTCCCATCCGCGCCAAACTCACGTTGATACACCCGAAGGTCGGTGAGGGAATCCGTTTTTTCAGCCTTGCGGAAATAGGCTTTGTCCAAATAGGGGCGGGCATCCGGGTTTGCCTGATGGTCCTGGATAAACTCGTCCAGGGGTGCTGGGTCGCCACTTAAGTTGGTTTGTAGTGTAGCGAGGAAGAGTTCTCGGTCGAGTTTGGGTGCAAGAGCCCAGGTCGCTGCCGGCGCCAGCACGAGGAATGCGAGGAACAGGGCGAGAGCACGGAGGCCTCGGTTCGTGGATTTTTTACCCGATGTAGCCTGGGGGGCTGGTGGACTGGTGATTGGTGGACTGGTGATTGGTGGATTGGTGGGGGCATCAGCACTTTTCGAATAATTGATTTCGTAGAGGCCCTGTACCGTGGAAGTGCTTTGGAAGGCAAATGATTGGCCGCTGGGTTTGAATTCGGAAGCTGGGGCACTGCCCGGCTTCGCTAAGGATTCAGTTGGCAATCCCTCCGTCACAATCGTCACAGTTTCCATCACCGACACATCCCGGGGAATCGGTTCAGGGTAACCTGGCACTATTTCCATGATGGAAACCTTTACCAACAACTGGTGTACGCCCTCGCGCAGCGGCGTGACGCTGAAATTCCACTCAGTATAGCCTGCATCGCGCACGAGTTGGTTGGCCGCATTGAGCGGGTTGATTTGGAAGACACCTCCCTCTGGATCAACGAGCTCGGCACGCATCACATCGGATATTTCGATGCGGGATTTCATTTCCACGTGCTCGTCCAGTACAATGTTTTCCAGAATCGCGTCTTCGTCCACTGCCACGCGGATGGTGCAACGGGTAGGCTTTTGGAGGGGCATCACGTTCGGTACCCGGTAGAGGACGCTGCCTTGTTTATCCGCCGTAGCCTTGGCAGAGGAGGGTTCAACCTCAAAACTTTCATCCGTCAGCCCAGCAAGCAAATCGAAGAAATCAGCCGAAACCTGATCCACCCGACGCTGGTACTCTTCTGAAGAAATAGTATTGCGATACCGCTCCTTGTTGGCAGCGTTGAGCCGTGCAATCAAGGCAGACACGATGCGCTGGATTTCCGAGCCTTCGGGGAGTTGAGCAAGAAGCGCGTTGAGTGCCTCGGGAAGTTGGTTGTCCCTGATTTGCGCCTCGAGATTCCGGCGAAGTTCGGCGAGCGGTTGGGCGAGCGGCATAATTGTTTGGTTTGGGTAAAAATACCGAAGGAAAGGGTGGAGCGAAGATTCTGAAGGCAAATGTAATCCTCGGGCAGAATATTTCACGCAACGCCGCAACGCCGCAACGTTTGGTATGCAAGGAGATCTATCGTTGCGTCGTTGCGTCGTTGCGTGAAATTTACTCCTCTACGCATTGCTACAAATCGAAAATGCGCCATTTTGTCACTACAAAACAAAACGATGCGCCATTTTGTCATTTGTGTTTTTCAAAAAATTGCCAAAACGAGTGTTTTTGGCGAATGGTACAAGGATTGAATAGAGAGAGGAGTCGGCTATCGAAACAGCATCACAAGTTTCCCGCTGACAAACAATCTCAACCTTCACCATCAAAATTTTGTAAAAAAATGACAGGCATCGTTAAAGTTCAACCCTTCCCCGCAACCAAATTCTTCTCCAACAGTTTTTTTGATGAACTGCTCAA
Organism: Saprospiraceae bacterium; assembly: GCA_046160625.1. GTDB lineage: Bacteria > Bacteroidota > Bacteroidia > Chitinophagales > Saprospiraceae > M3007. Next base: position 32,591 of record JBJXGZ010000148.1, on the reverse strand, counting down.
TCGTGGCATTGGCGAGTTCGTCGGCAACGATACCCAACTCAGCCACCCAGCGGTAAATGTGACAGAGAACGAGGATTCATTCAAGGTTGAAATAGCCGCTCCAGGTTTTGAAAAACAACATTTTTCACTCAACGTCGAAAACGGCCATCTGATCGTTACGGCAAAGCGCGAAGAAAAAACCGAGGAAGTTCCATCTGACAAAAGCCGCTTCCTGCGCCGTGAGTTCAGGTACGAATCGTTCAAACGTTCGTTTAAATTGCCAAACACAGTGAACCAAGATGCGATTGCTGCTGTTTATGAAAGTGGAATTCTGAACATCGAACTTCCAAAAAAAGAAGAAGCCAAGCCGGTAATGAAAAGCATTCAGGTTGGCTAAACTTCAGAGTTTAGACTACTGGATATTAGACATTGGACTTTTTAAACGGTCCAAAATCCAAAGTCCCAAAAGAGAGTTTTCATAAGGTTAGTTAATAGGGTTTTAGGTGTTTTCATGGAGCCGGGGCAGCAATGTCTCGGCTCTTTTACTAGAATGACACCGCTACGCGGTTTTGGCTGAGAACCTAATCTAACCGAACTTTGCGGCTCATGAACTTAAGCATTGACATGCCGCTCTACGAACAAATCCAAGAAGCCGCAACCTTCATACGCAGCCGTACTCACTTTAAGGTCAAAACAGGTATCGTGCTGGGTACCGGGCTGGGAAATCTGACCGATGACCTTAGCGTCGAAGCCGAAATCATTTATCAGGACATCCCGCATTTTGCCCAAAGTACCGTCGAAAGCCACAAAGGGAAACTGATTTTTGGCCACCTTGGCGTCCATCCCGTCGTTGTCATGGCAGGTCGTTTTCACTGGTACGAAGGTTGGACAATGGAGCAGGTGACATTCCCTATTCGAGTGCTAAAAGCTCTTGGTATTGAACGAATTATAATTACAAATGTGTCAGGTGGAGTGAACCCGCATTTCAAGGCTGGCGACCTTGTAATTGTGCGTGACCATATCAACCTGCTCCCCGAAAACCCATTGCGTGGCCCAAACGATGAACGCCTCGGCCCACGATTTCCCGACATGTTACATACGTATGATGAGGATTTGCGCAGAAGAGCTTTGGAAATTGCCAAAACCCACAACATCCGCGCATTTGAAGGGGTTTATTCGGCCATGTCCGGTCCTAATCTCGAAACGCCCGCAGAATATGCCATGCTACGAAGCCTCGGAAGCGATTGCACGGGTATGTCATCTATCCCGGAAGTACTGGTAGCGAGACATGGTGGCTTGCCGGTGATAATGATTTCGCTCGTCAGCAACGTCTCGTACCCACGCTCGGCCATCCGCGTCACCACGCTGGAGGATGTCATTTCTACGGCTCAAGCGTCTGAACCAAAGATGCGGTTGCTCATTCGCGAATTGCTTGCCTACCTTTGAGCCCCTAAATATCCCATATCTCATAGTGGTTTAAAATAATCATGATCAAAATACTCGCCAACGACGGCATCCACCCCGACGGCCTCCTACTCCTTGAGGAGGCTTCCTATCAAGTTAGCGAAGACAAACTCTCGCAACATGATCTCCCAACCGGCATTGCTGACTACGATGTGCTGCTTGTACGCAGCGCCACCAAGGTTACTAAGGCCGTGATTGACGGCGGTAAAAAACTGAAAATCATCGGGCGCGGTGGAGTAGGGCTCGACAATATTGATGTTGAATATGCCCAGAGCAAGGGCATTCAGGTATTCAATACTCCGCAAGCCTCTTCGCGTGCCGTGGCAGAACTTGCAGCTGCCCATATTTTCACCCTCGCCCGTATGCTCCAACGCAGCAACCGTGAATTGGCGGTTGGCGGGGATTTTAACAAACTTAAAAAAGACTCTGAATCTGGCTTCCAAATCAAGGGAAAGACGCTCGGTATCATAGGTTTTGGGCGTATTGGACAGGAACTTGCCAAAATCGCGCTTGGCCTCGGGATGCATGTGCGCGCGCACGACCCATTTGTTACCGAAGCCGAAATCGATATCCAAATAGGCGAGCATCAGGACCTGAAATTAAGTCTTACTATCTATACCGAATCCCTGGAGAAGGTTTTGCGCGATTCTGACATTATTAGTATCCATATTCCGGGTATTGACAAACCACTCCTCGGAGCTGAGGAGCTTGAAAAATTAAAGACGGGCGCCATTCTCATCAACACGGCCCGCGGCGGGGTTATTGACGAAAAAGCACTGCTTGCTGCACTTGATTCTGGAAAGATTGGCGGTGCGGGGCTAGATGTCTTTGAAAACGAACCAGCACCGCTCGAAGCACTGCTTCGCCACCCCAAAGTTTCTTGCAGCCCCCACATTGGCGCAAGTACAGTGGAGGCGCAGGCTTATATAGGCATGGAACTGGCCGACAGAATTATCTCGTTTTTTGGAGATGATAAGTAGCGTTTGCAGCATCAAGATTAAATCCGTGTCTCACCCGCCTGATCCGTGGCTCACCTCTCTTAGTTGGCCAACGATCAAACGATGAGACACGGATTTAAACGTTAAAGATTCAAGGTAAAAACCACCGGCTTCGACGGACTAGCATCCAGATCCAAAGAAGTTGTCTGAAGGTTTAGCAGGTAAAATCCATCCCGTACTTCATTCGGCACAAAAATCATTTCTGTAATGGTCGCATGCCTGCGCGTGGCCTGCGGATATTGCCAAAAATCTCGGTGCGCGAGCAATTGGCCGCCGTCTTCTTCCCGATCCACAGAAGGCAAATCAAGGAGCAGATGCAGCAACCCGCATTTGGCCAAATATTCCGCCGCCTCGTGGTGTAGATATGGTGGGTTTGAGCCAGAATAGTTTTGGCGAAGTTTTACTTCATCGTTTGGCAAGGTTCTGAGAATCAAAGCTTCGGCTTCATTTTCCGAAAATAATTCCTCCAATTGGTCTTTAAAAATAACCCGATCTCCTTCCTCGGTTCGGCGGGGGTAGAGGCTGACGATTTTTGCCAAAAAATGAGATTCCAGCAGGCATTCTCGCAGCACAAAACGTTCTCGGGCAATATGGCCCACGCACTCGGTATGGGTTCCGTTGCCATGCGGATTGAGGCGAACGTTGAAGAAATTGACCACGCCACCCTCTTCTGTGCTTCCCACAAAATCGCCCGCCCGAACGGGAGCAAATTCTGGCATCGGCGCCCAAAAACAGTTCGGGTTTTCTGTTCCATTACGTAGAGGAATGGAGAGGTCAATGGGCTTTGACAAGTCGGCAAAAAACGCGCGGCCAGCGCAGGTGAAAGAAATTAGCATTTTTTCAACAGTGGATAATTGCGAAAAACAGTGTTTCCATATTTAGAAACTTTATCTATCTTTGCAGAAACGAATTACTCACTAAACCATCTTTGTCGTGCAAAGATTCAAAACAATCTTTTTTGAAGAGGTTGATGATTTTTTTGAAGGACTCGATCCAAAAGCAAAGTCCAAAATAATCTTCAACATTGATAAAGCGGAACAGACCAACGACCCAAAGCTTTTCAAGAAATTGAGAAAGGATATATGGGAAATGAGGACAAAGTACGGGAACCTCCATTATCGTTTGTTTGCTTTTTGGGACAAGCGAGACAATCAAAACACGTTGGTCATTTGTACACATGGAATAGTCAAAAAGACGGATAAAATTCCGTCAAAAGAAATTGACAAAGCCGATAGGCTTAGAAAAGAATACTTTGAAAATCAATAAATTGATTATAAAATGGAAAATAAAAAAAGGAGAATGTACACACTTGAAGAAATGAAAAACAAACATGTCGGAGAGCGTGGAAGCGAAGTAAGGGAGCAATATGAATATGAGCTACGAATGGAAATCATCAGTGAAATGATTCGGAAAGCTCGTCAAGAGCGACAACTTACTCAAGAAGAACTTGGGAATTTGGTTGGCGTAAAGAAAGCCCAAATCTCAAAATTAGAAAATAATGCGAACAGCGCAACCATAGATACGATTGTCCGAGTTTTTAGAGCGATGCAAGCGAACATAACCGTCAGCATCAAACTTGAAAACAAGACACTACAACTGGCATGAATCATTGGTGGCTTACACATGTAAAGCCCGATTCTCCGTAGCCGCTAAACAAGCCTCTTTGAACGCCTCGGTATAAGTCGGGTGCGCGTGGCTCATGCGGGCGGCATCCTCGGCGCTGGCGCGGAATTCCATGAGTGCCACGGCCTCTGCAATCATATCTGCCGCTCGGGCGCCCACGATATGTACCCCAAGGATTTCGTCGGTTTCTTTGTCTGCCAGCACTTTCACCATGCCGTCCAAATCCATGCTCGCACGGGCGCGACCTAAAGCGCGGAAAGGAAATTTGCCGGATTTGAACGGTGTGCCGGCCTCTTTGAGTTGTTCCTCTGTATATCCTACGCTTGCCACTTCGGGCCAGGTGTATACCACATTGGGAATCAGGTTGTAGTGAATGTGTGGCTTTTGCCCCAAGATGGTTTCTGCCACGAAAACGCCCTCCTCTTCAGCCTTATGTGCCAGCATAGCACCGCGCACCACATCGCCGATGGCGTAGATGCCGGGCACGATGGTTTCTAGGTGATCGTTCACGGGGATTCGGCCTTTTTCGTCGAGGGAAATGCCCGTATTTTCCAGTCCAAGATTATCGGTAAAAGGCTTTCGGCCAATAGACACCAGACAATAATCGGCCTCCCAGGAAATGGTTTTTGATTCGTCATCGCGGCTTTTGGCGGTCACCTTAACTTTTGATTTTGAAGACTTTACATCCGTTACTGCATGACGAAGGTGGAATTCCATTCCCAAACTTTTCAGCGATTTCATCAGTTCCCGGCTGCAATCCGAGTCCATACCGGCGATGATTCGGTCGAGGAATTCCACTACATGGACTTTCGTGCCGAGGCGGGCGTATACGCTGCCTAATTCCAGCCCAATCACTCCGCCGCCTACAACCACCATAGTACCAGGCACTTTCTCGATGTGGAGTGCTTCAGTACTTGTTATGACACGATGTTTATCGTAGCTAAAATTCTCTGGAACAATCGGTTTTGAGCCGGTGGCAATGATGACACGTTGGGTTTCGATTTCCTTGGTTTCACCGCTTTTGCCCGTGATTTTTAAACGATTTTTTGACAAAAAAGACCCGTGGCCATACAGCACGTCAATCTTGTTTTTCTTCATCAGGAATTCCACGCCTTTGTTGTTTTCCTGCACCACCTCGTTTTTGCGGCGAATCATTTGCGGCAAATTCACCTTCAAATCTTTCAAATCAATGCCGTGTGTACTGAAAGTATGTGCCGCATTGTAGAAATGCTCTGAAGAATCGAGCAGGGCTTTGGATGGAATGCAGCCCACGTTCAGGCAAGTGCCGCCCAACACAGGATAGCGCTCTATAATGGCAACTTTTAAGCCCAATTGGGCGCAACGAATGGCGGCCACATAACCGCCTGGCCCGGAACCGATGACTGTAACGTCGTATTGCATTCTTTATGAAGTGATGAAGTGATAGAGTGATGGGGTTATGAAGTGATGAAGTGATGGGGTGATTTTTGTCGAGCTCGGAGCTAATCACTTTATCACTTCATCGCCCCATCACTTCATAACTTTCCCAGAACCCTTTAAATCCTTTTTTGTTTTGGTGTCAGAACATTTAAGTTTGTGTCATGAAATTAGAAATGGAACTCAAAAGTACTAAGCCAATGCCGGCTCGCCAAAGAGCCGTGCTGAACATACTATTCACGGCCAGTTGGCTTGATTGTACTATTACTCGTCAGTTGCGGCCTTTTGGGCTCACAAGTCCCCAATACAATATCCTGCGTATTCTCAATGGGAGCGCACCCAAAGGTCTTTCGGTGCTCGACATCAAAAGCCGTATGCTCGACCGCAGCAGCAATGTAAGCAGATTGGTAGAAAAACTCCGTATTAGTGGCCATGTAGAGCGTGTTCCTCATGGAAAAGACCGCCGGATGGTCATCGTGACCATCTCCGAAATGGGAAAAAAATTGCTCGCTGACATAGAGACTGCGCGAATTATGGATGGTAATGGTTCGGTTGGCAGCAAGCTCTCTGAGGCCGAATCTTTGGAATTGGCGCACCTTCTGGATAAATTTAGAGAGTAAAGCTCCGTCTATGGCATTAGTTTTGCCGCTGCCAACGACCAAATTAATTTCGCTTCATGCGTACCAATCCTTACGCGCCTCACCATAGCGCAGTTTCTGCTCCCGTAATGCTCACCCTCGAACTTTTTACACCCAACGACGATGCCCGCCCCGTGTTTCTCACGGGCAATTTCAACGGATGGGTCACACGGGATGAGCAGTATAAGATGCTGAAAGTCAAAAAAGGCCACTACCAGTACACGTTCCAGGAAGTGCCTCCCACCGTCGAAAAATTTGAGTATAAATATGTGAAAGGTGGCTGGGAAGCGGAAGAACTCGCTCCCGACGGACTCCCCACAGCCAACCGTCGCATGGAAGCCCCAAGCGGCAAAGTGAATGACGTTGTCCCACGTTGGAAACAACATTCCAAAGGCTACGATCCACAGTTTTATCCTGATATTCGGATTGTATCGAAGCGATTCAACTTGCCGCAGCTCCGCCGCCGAAGGCGCATTGCTGTGCTGCTGCCATGGGATTATGCTAGTTCCAACAAACGCTACCCTGTGCTGTACCTTCAGGACGGTCAAAACTTGTTTGAAGACACTGCTCCATTTGGCACTTGGGCCGTAGATCGCCAATTGGCCGCACTGTCACAACATGGGGTTGGCGGGTTCATTGTAGTATCCATTGACCATGGCGGTCGCGATCGTGTGCGCGAATTTTCTCCTTATGATTCGCAGCGATGGGGCGAAGGACTGGGGCAGGAATATGCCCAATTTCTTGCAGAAACCCTCAAACCACATATAGACACACACTTTCGCACCCGACCCGACCGGGCACACACCGGCATAGGGGGCAGCAGCATGGGCGGCCTCATCAGTATTTACGCCGGCATCGCTTATCCGGAGATTTTTTCCAAATTCATGATTTTCTCGCCCTCGCTTTGGGCCGCTCCAAAAGTGTACTTCGAACCGGTGCGTTTCTCGCCTTATTCCAGTACAAAGATCTACCTCTATGCGGGTGGCAAGGAGGGCGCGGGTGTAATCACCAACCTGCGCCGCTTTAAAGAATCCATGGAAACACGTGGCTACGACCCTGCTCAATTGCAAATAAGGCTGGAAACCGACCCACAAGGCAGACATACCGAAGACCGCTGGGGGAAAGAATTTCCGAAGGCGGCGGAGTGGCTTTTTGAGTGATGAGTGTTAAGTGATAAGAGGGCACCACTTAACACTCATCACTTACCACTCACCACTAAACATTCACCTTCCCACCATATCCTCCGGCCGCACCCATTCATCAAACTGCTCTGAAGTAATGTGCTTGAAATCAAGCCCTTGCAATTCATATTCGAGCGCGGATTCCTTTAATGTAATGCCTTTTTTGTGTGCGTTTTGTGCGATGGCCGCAGCGTTGTAGTATCCAATTTTCGTATTCAACGCCGTTACTAGCATCAGTGAATTGTTCAGGTGCTTGGCAATGTTGTCGCGCAACGGCTCGATTCCGATGGCACATTTTTCGTTAAAACTTACGCAAGCCTCGCCGATAAGCCGCGCGGAGTGCAGGAAGTTATAGATCATCATCGGCTTGAACACATTGAGCTCGAAGTGCCCGTTGGAGCCTCCAATATTAATGGCTACGTCGTTACCCATCACCTGAGCAGCCACCATGGTGAGTGCTTCACACTGCGTAGGGTTGACCTTACCGGGCATGATGCTGGAGCCGGGCTCGTTGTCAGGAATATGGATTTCGCCGATACCGGAGCGCGGGCCGGAAGAGAGTATCCGCACATCGTTGGCAATTTTCATCAGGCTGACGGCCACGGTTTTCAGGGCACCGTGAGCCTCCACAATGCCGTCATGGGCAGCGAGCGATTCAAATTTGTTGGGGGCAGTGATGAAGGGAAGCCCCGTAAGCGTGGCAATATGGCGCGCCACGTTTTCCGAATAATTTTTCGGCGTATTGATGCCCGTGCCGACTGCTGTGCCACCGAGCGCAAGTTCGGAAAGGTGGGTGAGCGAATTGCGCACCGTGCGAAGTCCATGATTCAGTTGGGCCACGTAGCCGCTGAATTCTTGGCCGAGCGTGAGCGGGGTAGCATCCATAAAGTGCGTGCGACCGATTTTTACAACATCCATGAAGGCTTCTGACTTGGCTTGAAGCGTATCGCGAAGTTGTTCGATGCCAGGAATCGTGACTTCCATGAGTATCTTGTAGGCAGCGATGTGCATGGCCGTCGGAAAGGTGTCGTTCGAGGATTGGCTTTTGTTTACGTCATCGTTGGGGTGGACAAACTTTTGCTCGTCCGTGAGTTGGCCGCCCTGGAGCACATGGGCACGATAGGCAATGACTTCATTGGCGTTCATATTGCTTTGGGTACCAGAGCCTGTCTGCCAAACAACGAGCGGAAACTGGTCGTCCAGTTTCCCTGCCAGAATCTCATCGCAAACCTGTCCGATGAGATCGCATTTTTCTTTGGGTAAAATGCCGGCCTCAAAATTGGTGAGCGCCGCAGCTTTTTTCAAAAATGCAAACGCTCGGATGATCTCGATGGGCATCAGGTTGGTGGCGCGAGTGATATTAAAGTTCTCAATGGAACGCTGGGTTTGTGCGCCCCAGTAAACGTGGGCCGGAACTTGTACCTTGCCCATGGTGTCTTTTTCTATACGATAGTCCATGTAATGTTGATTTGGTGAGTTGTTGATTTGGGGATTTGGTGAGTTGTTGATTTGGGGTTCGCAACCGCGTTACTTGTACTATGGCTGTAATAATGCTGCAAAGGTAAAATGGCTTCTTGTGCTTGCTTAGAAACAGTCATTATTTAGTTCTGATACAATTTCGCACGACGGTTTTAGCACACAACGGGTTTTCCTCCCTAAATTGCGCCCCAATTCATCCGCCCATGATCCGTATTTTTATTGCCGACGATCACGTCATGTTTGCAGAAGGCGTAGAGAGCCTTTTGGTGGGCGAGCCTGATTTTGCGCTCATAGGCAAAGCGACCACTGCCGCTGAAACCCTGCGCCAAGTAATTTCCGACCCACCAGACGTGCTTTTGCTCGACATCAACCTGCCCGACCAATCTGGCCTCGAAGTCTGCAAACAACTCCGCACCGATCTTCCGGACCTGAATATTCTGGTACTTTCGATGCTGAGCGAAGAAAGCTATATATCTGCCATGCTCGGCCTGGGGGCACAAGGCTATGTTTTGAAAAACACAGGCAAAGCAGAACTCTGCCATGCTATCCGAACCCTTTCAGCCGGCAAAACGTATTTCAGCAAGGAGGTGACCGATGTGGTTATGAGAGGCCTTATGCACCACAGAGCCGGTGGGGCCGTAGCCAAAGAGCCACCCAAAATCAGCCGCCGGGAGCGCGAGGTGCTGCACCTTATCATGGACGAACGTACCACCCCAGAGATTGCTTCACAACTATTTCTTTCTGAAAAAACTGTAGAAAGCCATCGCGCCGCTTTACTCGCAAAACTCGGCGCGCGCAACACGGCTGGACTCGTTAAAGCCGCTTTGCAATGGAAAATACTTGATGAATAGGGGGGTGGTTATTTGGGGATTTGGTTATTTGTTAAGCCAGAGCCTGGTATTTGTGCCAGCGGTAAATACAAATATCAGGCTCTGGCTTAACAAATCCCCAAATCCCCCAATCCCCCAATCCCCCAATCCTCGAATCCACAATTAAATGAGGGACCTTAAATATCTCTTTGCTTACCTCGTGCCCACCAGTGCCTTTTTGGGATTGGCCTGGCAAGGCTTGTGGTCCTGGCTGACTGTGGGCCTGGCGTTTGGTTTGCTTCCACTTGTCGAACTTTTTACCCCAAAATCAACCAAGAATTTATCAGAAGAGGAAGAAACGGATCGTGGGGGACGGACATTTTTCGATTGGTTGTTATATGCCAACGCTGCCCTGTTGTTCGGCATTGTTGGCTGGTATTTGTGGACGGTAGCAACCCAAACCCTAACGGCATTTGAGTTGATCGGACTGACGCTCGGAGCTGGCATTGTGGCAAGCACCAGCGGTATAAACGTAGCGCACGAGCTGGGCCACCGCCCCAAAAAATTTGAGCAGGTTTTGGCTCAAATCATGCTCCTGCCCTCACTTTATCAACATTTTTTTGTGGAACACAACCGTGGCCACCATAAAAATATAGCAACCGACGATGACCCGGCATCAGCAAAATTGGGTGAAAATGTGTTCCGATTTTGGCGACGCTCCGTATTCGATGGCTGGAGAAGCGCTTGGGCTTTGGAGCGTCAACGATTGGCGAAATCAGGCCAGGCGACAACCTATTGGGACAATATTATGTTTCGCTACTCCATTTGCCAAACCACTTGGCTTCTAGCAATTTTGCTCTTTTTGGGTTGGCAAGCATTTTTGGGGGCAATTGGCCTGGCAATCATAAGTTTTTTGCTTTTGGAAACCGTAAACTACATCGAGCATTACGGCCTGCGCCGCAAAATTTTGGCAAACGGACACCCCGAACCTGTGTCGCCTCGCCATTCGTGGAACAGCAACCACGAATTGGGGCGTATTTTCCTCTATGAACTCACGCGCCACAGCGACCACCACTTTAAGTCCACCCGAAAATACCAGATCCTTCGCCATATAGACGAAAGTCCGCAATTGCCATTTGGATACCCCGCGAGCATCATGCTGGCACTTCTGCCGCCCCTTTGGTTTCAGTTGATGGACAAAAGAGTAGTCCAGAACCTCTAATTTTTGTAAAAAGCCGTCATTTGGCAAAATTCCATACCACAATTCACGGCCGTCCGAATTCTTTTCCAGAAATTTGAGGTTCAATAAATGAAAAAATCAAGGCCAGTGAAGTAGTTCGATTAGAATTGACTATTCAACTTACAACGGCTCAACATCACAATCATCGTTCGTAGAATAATCGATTTCATGAAAGTCTCCCCAAGGAGTGTTTATAGGGACTGTATATGCAATAACAGGGCCAGCGATTTTTCCGCCGTCACCACCACAGCTAAGACGAGCCGATACGTTAACAACCGTTCCGCCATTGCCTCCACCTGTAAATTCCCACTCTTGAGTGGATCCTTCTTGAATAGTAACTGAGTAATTTGTAGTTCCATTGGCGTAAGCTGACAATACCTGGGGATTGCCACTAGAATTAATGTAATGAAGTTCAAATAACCAAGGAATAGTTGATAAATTGCCAGCCATATTAGCAATGACTTGTAAATTACAACCAGTACAATTCGATCTGTCTGTGGCTTTTTTAGTCAGATCAACCTGAGAGTCATTAGAATTAAGAACATTTTCATCTTTAGTGCAAAATTGAAAAACTAAAGAAAGAGCAAGCACAAAATTTAAGAAGATTAGTTTTTTCATTGTCAAATAAAAATTTCGGTTAAAAGAATTCTGGCCTTGATTTAGACTTTACGAGATTACTTTTGTAATATTTTAGATTTTTTTTATTTAACGTTTGTTGTCTTAAAAAACTCTTTGCAATTCTATAACCCCTAATTAGATAAATGAAGAAAATTGACTCAATCATGTTTAACTGTTAACCTAACTCATTTTTTCTCTCATGGCAAAAACGATGACTTTTCGGAACCTCATTGCAGTGTTCCTTCTTTTAACCAGCACTTTGAGCGTGTCTGCTCAGTTCTGGACAGAAACCTTCGACAACCAAGCAGCTTTCAATGCTTGGACTGCTGCCAGCACGGGGCAGGGTACTCAAGTCTGGAACTGGTCCACTAATACGGGTGACCCTATGGGCTTTGGTCCAACAGCTCCAACTCCATTTGCATCCCCTACTTCTGATGGCGGCTTCGCTTTTTACAACTCAGATGCCAATGGTGATGGTAATACTCACGTTGTGACTCTGACCTATGGCCCAATTGATTGTGCAAGCCACACTGATGTGGGCTTGCGCTTCCACAGCCAGTTTGCTGACTTTCAAGGCTCTACGGCACAGGTGCGTGTTAGCACAAATGGAGGCAATACTTGGACAGCTTATGATGTATTTGACAATCAACCTTCCTATGGTGTAGGTCAAGGTGCACTAGTCCCTGCCGACATTTTAACCGAAATGGCAATCCCGGCAGCCGACGGCCAAGCCCAAGTTTGGCTTCAATTCCGTTGGGAAGGTTTCTGGGAGTACGGCTGGAAGCTGGACGACATCGAATTGTTTGATTTTGTGGCAGCCATAAGCGATGTTACGTTCCAGGTGAACGCTTCGCAGATTGCGGTAAACCCGGCTGGTATGTACATCGCTGGCTCGTTTACTGGCCTGATGCCAGTCGCTATGACCGATCTAGGTGGCGGTGTCTGGTCGTATACTGCCCCCTTGGCAGAAGGCGATTACCTCTATCGTTTCCTCAACGGCCCTACTGGTTTCGAAAACGGCCTGACGCTTGGGGCTTGTGGAGCGGCCAACCCCACGCTTGGCGGTTTTGACCGTACCCTTACTGTAGGCACTGAGGATATTATCCTCCCTGCCGTCTGTTTCAATTCATGTAATCCATGCGTGGTGCCTTGTCCACTCAATCCGAACAAGATCGTTTGCGACAATATGGAATCGTATGCTACGACCCAGAAACTGGCACAGCAAAACATTGCCCAACAAGGAGGTGCAGCCAATGCTTGGTGGACCACTTGGAGTGGCACAGCGGGTACTACTGAAGACGGCATTATTTCCACGGAACAGGCTAATTCTGGTACCAAGTCATTCAAAATCCTGACCACAGCTCCTGCTGGTGGCCCACAGGACGTAGTACTTAAACTCGGCAACAGAACCACTGGCCGCTACGAGTTGAAGTGGATGTATTATGTGCCTGTTGGCAAGCAAGCCTACTACAACATCCAAAACGTGGTGCCAATCGGTGCTGGCGCATGGAACCTTGATGCATTCTTTGGCATAAATAATACGGGTAATATTCAAATCGGTGCAGGCGCCAGCCTCGCAACATTCACATACCCAAATGGGGAGTGGTTTGAAGTGCGCCACATTATTGACCTGGATAACAACCTCCTGACACTTTGGGTTGATGGCCAGTATGTACACAAAATGTCGTACCCAAACAATCTGGGTGGTATTGACTTCTACGGAATCAACAACAACCATACGAACTACATTGACGATATTGAATACATCAGCCTTCCACCCCTCGTGTACAACGTGGATGTGTGCGATGCTGCTGTTGACCTCACCCTTTTCTTCGGCCAGCCCATTACGCAAACCACGGGCATTTACGACAATACCAATGCAACAGTATCTCCAACGGACCCTGGAGTAGATTGCTGGAACGAAGATCCTGGAGCAGACATCCTCGACGGTACTATGTGGTACACCTTTGTTGGCGACGGTGAGAAATACCATATCGAAACGGTGCCATGCAATGCGACCAACTACATCGGTACAGCACAACAAGACCCGGGCGACACCCAAATGCTCATCTATGCCGGTGACGATTGCGATGACTTGACAGAAGTAGCCTGCAACGATGATCTTTATCCGACTGGAGACCCTGACTGGCGTTCAGGAGTGGACCTCGTAACTGATCCTGGTCAAAACTATTTCATGTTGATTGACGGTTTCAATTTCGGGGGCACCATTGCACTGGGTGAATATTGCATCGAAATTACCAAGGTAGCCAGTGTCCTTTGTGCTGATGGCGCAGTAGGCACTTACACAACTTCAAGTGAATTGCTTTGCTGGAACGACGTTTTGTCTGACCTTATCACGGTGGATCCAAGTGGATTCGTGTTGCCAAACGAAGGAATTGTAGCCGGTATGGCTTGGGCAATCTCTGCTGGACCCTTAGATCCGGCCATGTACCCAGCAGACGACCCCAACTATTTGGGCTCATTCCAAGTGCTTCCTGATGTTTATTCGCCCGGTGTTCCAAATAACAACAGCTCGTTCATGATGGCCGGCAATATCTACTACTTTACGCCTGTCGTAATTGGTAATGGCAACAATGGTGGTCTGCCAAACTTCCTGCACAATATTGACATCACGGGCGGTTGTTACTATGTGGGCGAATCTGTTGGGGTAGCCTTCCTCCCAGAAACAACTCCAATTACGGCCACAATTGTCGCTGGCGCTGGCTCGGCAAACCTTACACCTGGAGGTGGTATCGGCGCACTGATCGGCGACGATTCTTACTATAGCTATATTTGGAGCAATGGCGCGACCACACAAGACCTCGCTAACGTTCCTGTAGGCACTTACACGGTCACAGTTACCGACGAATGTTCAACATCCGCTACGAAATCTGTCACCATCACTGTAAGCGACACTAAGGACCCTGCATCTATTCAATCATTTGTCATCAGCCCTAACCCGACTGCTGGCATCTTGACGCTCAACCTCGCGTTGGCTACTTCCGCTGATGTACGTATCGAAGTGCTCAATACGCTCGGCCAGACACTGCAAAGCATCAATGTTGGCAAACTGAGCAATCTCAGTCAAAACGTTGACCTAAGCAATATGGCACAGGGCTCGTACTTCCTCCGTGTGACAGTAGATGGCGAAACTGCTATCCGCAGGGTCTTAGTACAACGGTAAAAACTCAGACGGTTTTTCGTTCTGATTTTTCGATTAATCTGCCACATGAGTTTCGCTGCGTTATCTACAAATTTTAACCGTTAAGGAATTTCTGGGCAGGTTTATTTGATACAAAAATTCAGGCCTCTGGGGATCGTATTGATCCCCGGAGGCCTGTTTGTTTCCTGTCCAGTGCTTTACTGAAAAGGGGGCATGAGTGGTGTAGATAAAACCCCAGTAATGATTCGGGGTGGCTCTTGCATTATTTCGGTGAAATAACTTTTGCTCTACAACATTGCTTCGATGATGTTCTCTTCCGTCACACCTTCGGCTTCGGCTTTGTAGTTGCGCACAATACGGTGGCGCAGCACGAGGTTGGCAATGGCCTGCACGTCTTCTATATCAGGAGAGTATTTGCCCCGAATGGCTGCGTGGCATTTTGCGCCGAGTGCGAGGTACTGGCTTGCGCGCGGGCCGGCTCCCCAACCGAGATAGTTGTTGGCCTCTTTGGTAGCGCGCGGGGTTCCGGGTCGTGTTTTTGATGCGAGCGCAACCGCATATTCCAGCACATTGTCGCTCACGGGTATTTTTCGGATAAGTTGTTGGTATTCCTTGATCTGTTCGCTGCTCAGAATGTGTTTTAAATTCACTTCACGCGAGGAAGTTGTGTTTTTTACCACCTCTACTTCTTGCTCGTAGCTGGGGTAGGTAAGCGGAATATTGAACATAAAGCGGTCGAGCTGCGCTTCAGGTAAGGGGTAGGTGCCTTCCTGTTCGATGGGGTTCTGTGTAGCGAGTACGAAGAACGGCAAAGGAAGCTCGTGGCGTTGGCCGTTCACTGTGACGGAGCGTTCCTGCATGGCTTCGAGCAGGGCTGCCTGGGTTTTGGGCGGGGTACGGTTTATCTCGTCGGCCAGTATTATGTTAGAGAAAATTGGGCCGCGCAGAAAGCGAAAATGGCGGGTTTCGTCCAGGATTTCCGAACCAGTGATGTCAGAAGGCATAAGGTCGGGAGTGAACTGAATTCGCTTAAAATCGAGATCCAGCACTTCTGCAATGGTGCTGACGAGTAGGGTTTTGGCCAAGCCCGGCACGCCTACAAGGAGCGCGTGGCCGTTGGAAAAAAGAGAGATGATGACTGCTCGCACCACGTCGTCCTGGCCTACAATAACTTTACCGATTTCTGCCGAAAGGTCTTTGTATGCCTGTGCAAGCGCGTCCACAGCTGCTACGTCCGATTTTTGATTTGCCATTTTATTAGTGAGTGGTTGACTGGTTTACCCGCCATGTCCCGTTTAGGGCGAAGGCGGGTGATTGGTGATTGTAAATTGAAGACCCGCCTTCGCCCTAAACGGGCTATGGCGGGTAAAGGCGGCAAAAGTAGCCATTTGGTGCAAGCCCAAAAGCGTTCGGCAACAAATGACAAGTTAAAAGCACGGTTTTATCGGCGAACGATCAACCTGCGTACAATTTCAAACAATCTTTACAAAGACAGGTTGTGCCGAATTGGCGTTTTAGTGTCTCCAAAGTTGCGGGATGAACGTTGTTCAATTCTTTGCACCAACAGGTGTCGTCGGCATAGCAGAGGAACGGCGTTTTACAGCGTGGACAAACTGACACAAAGTTTCCCTCGTCTTGCACCCATGCCGCTTCTGTTCTGCCACTTATGGGAGGATATTTTTCAGGGTTTTCCAATGCCCGCATTTTGGCACCAATGGCTGGGTTGAGTTTGCGCACCTGCACCTTTATGCCTTTCATTTGCGGGAACTGGCGTTTCATACGCTGGATGATTTTTGTCACCACCGTTTCTAAAAGTTTGCGCGGCTGTGCCATTTCTGCCATACAGATTTGAAACACGGTTTCATAATTGACAGTTGCTTGCTCAATGCTGTCCGTTTTTGCTGCTAACGCGATACCAGTTTGCACTTCCACATTCACCACATACTCTGCGCCAAGCAACTGCTCCTCCGGGTACACCCCATGAAAAGCATGAAAACGCATTCCTTCTAGAACTACGAGTGCCATATTTTAAAGTTACAAGTATCAGGTTGAAAGTATCAAGTTGAAAGTCCACAAATTTGAAACTTTCAACTTGCTACTTGTTACTTTCAACTGCATATGCTGCCGCGCCGATAATTCCTGCATTATTGAGGAGTTTGGCGGGTACAACGCGGGCTTGGGTAATTAGTTGATGTTTGTATTGATCGAAAAACTTGCTCTCGCCGCCGCCAAGTATAAATAGATCGGGCGAAAAAAGCAGTTCTAAGTGATTCAGGTATTCGTTGAATCTGTCGGCCCACTCACTACGGCTTATTTTGAGTCGGGAACGCGCACCAGAAGAACACCAGACTTCGGCAGGTTTTCCGTGCTTCCAAAGCAGATGGCCCAATTCTGTGTTTGGTATCAACTCGCCTTTGAAAAAAAGAGCAGAACCTAACCCGGTACCGATTGTAATCAGTAGTACAAGTCCGTTTTCGCCCCGCCCCATGCCATGGCGCATTTCGGCCACACCTGCCGCATCGGCATCATTGGTAACAAAAACAGGGCATCCACAGGCTTCTCCGAACACCTTTTCGATGTTAGTGCCGATCCAACTTTTGTCAATATTGGAGGCAGAATTTGAAACACCGTTTTTTACGAGGCTGGGGAAGCCACAACCTACAGGACCTTTGTAATTGAAAAATTCAACGATCTCAGAAAAAGCACCAGCCATCGCTTTTGGAGTGGAGGGTTGCGGTGTAGGTACGCGAAATCGTTCGCCTTGCAACTTCCCATTCGCCACATCCACTACTGCCCCTTTAATGCCCGAGGCGCCCACGTCTATTCCTAAAATATGCTGCATAATGTTTAATGTGGTCAATTGATTAATGTGGCCAATGTGATTAATCTACTCTTCGGGGATTACATTTTCTTCTTCCACTTCTTCGCCTGCTTCGGTAATAAGTGATTTTTGTTTGCGGCGTTCGAGCGAATTTGCGTGCATTTCGAGGTATTCGGAACGGTTGTGCACAATCTCTGCAGAGAGATAAATGGCTTTAATCATCGAAGTCTCATCAGCTTCGCCTTTGCCGGCAATATCGTAAGCGGTGCCATGATCGGGTGAAGTGCGCACGGCGGGCAAGCCTGCAGTATAGTTCACGCCTGCACCAAATGAAAGCGCTTTGAAGGGTACCAGCCCCTGGTCGTGATACATGGCAAGAATTCCGTCGAATTTGTGGTATTGTCCTGAACCGAAAAATCCGTCAGCAGGGTAGGGGCCAAAAGCCATCACGCCTTTAGCTTTGGCTTCTTCGATGGCCGGGCGCACGATCTTTTCGTCTTCGTCGCCAATGGCGCCCTCGTCGCTGGCGTGCGGGTTAAGTCCCAAAACGGCGATGGTAGGCCGCTCAATATTGAAGTCAATGCGCAGCGTTTCGGCCATGATGAGGATTTTACGCAACACTTTTTCCTTGGTGACTGCGGCTGCAACTTCACGCAAGGGCAGGTGGTTTGTAACAAGCCCCACGCGCAAAGAATCAGATACCATCAACATCAGCGACTCTTTTGCTTTGAAGGCATTGGTAATGAACTCGGTATGGCCCACGAATTGAAAGCCAGCCAATTGCATGGCTTTTTTGTTGATGGGTGCAGTCACAAGTGCGTCTATTTCGCCGGCCTGCAGGTCTTTTACGGCTCGTTCCAGGGCTTTTTTCGCACATTCGCCGCCGATTTTGTCGGGTTTCCCGAGTGTGATGTTCACATTGTCGGGCCAGCAGTTGACCACATTGATACGCTCGGTTAGGGCTTCTGCGGCGGATTCAATGGAGTGAAACTGTATGTTTTGCTCTGTGATGATGTTCTTGTGGTAGGCAATCACCTTGCTGCTGCCATACACGATTGTCTTGAATTTCTTGCCGATGTTTTTGAGGCCGATGGATTTGAGAATGACCTCAAGTCCGATCCCGTTGATGTCGCCGCAGGATATTCCGATGGTTATGTTGCTCATTTTATTTAGTGATGAGTGATAAGTGGTAAGTGATAATGTGGAGCTCAATTGTTTAAGTTCATCACTTATCACTAAACACATATCACTTTCAAGTATATTGTTTTTTCAAAAAGTTGTACAAAAGTCGAACCCCCACCCCTGTGCCATCTTTTGTTCGGTAGCCGTTGGCAGTGCGTAGAAAAGCCGGTCCAGCAATGTCTAGATGCAACCAGGGGTAATCCACAAAATTTTCCAGGAATTTCCCGGCAGTAATCATGCCTGCATTGGTAGAGCCAAGGTTTCTGAAATCGGCAATGTTGCTTTTGAGTTCATCGCCAAACTCTTTCCAAAGAGGAAGTTCTACCAGCCGTTCGTAAGTGGCGAATCCGCTTTCTTCCAGCTTGTTTTTTACATCTTTTGATGCAGTCCCCATGTAGCAAATGGCTTGTGTGCCCAGTGCCCGCACCGCCGAACCCGTGAGTGTTGCAAGGTCGAATGCAAGCGAAGGTTCATATTTCTTTGCAAAATGGAGCGCATCTGCCAGGATGATTCGACCTTCTGCGTCGGTATTTACTACTTCCACCGTCTTACCCGAGCCCATCGTGATTACATCCCCTGGAGCAAGGGCATTCTCGCCGATCTTGTTATCAGTAACCGGGATAAGCCCGATAATGTGAACGGGAAGATTTGTTTTTGCAGCCACAGCCATTGCGCCTATTACAGTGGCTGCACCGGCCATATCACATTTCATATAATCCATTGCTTCACTGGGCTTGATACTGAGTCCGCCAGTATCGTACACTACGCCTTTGCCCACTAAAACTACTGGTTTTGCGTTTTTTGCGACTATTGGTTTCCACTCCAGCACACAAAATCGGGGAGGTATTTGACTGGCGCGGTTAACGGCCAAAAGACCGCCCATCTTAAGTGCTTCTATTTTTTCTTTACCCATAATCTCCGCGTCAAACCCATACTCTTTGGCTGCCGATGCTACAGCGTCTCCAAGTTGTATTGAATTGAAATGCGAATGTGGCTCGTTCACCAGATCGCGGGTGAGGAACACCGCTTCAAGCAGGGCGTTCGCTTCGGCAATGTCGGCACTACTTGCCGAATCTGGTGAAATTCGAATTTCCTGAAGGGTTTTTTCCGCGGCTTTGGTGAAATATTTGAGGAACTGATAACTGCCCAGTGCAAGGCCTTCAGCAAAGGAAAGGACGCGGTCTTCAGCACATAAATTCTGTATACCAATCGTTTCGATTTTATACCGGCGGAGTTCGCCCAAGAGTTCATTGCCAGCCAAACGGGCATCTTCGAGTGCGATGTAAGGATCTTTTTCAGATTTTAGAATTCTGACAAACAACACACCCTCTGCTCTTGGAAAAGAGAAACTCGACACATCGTGCGCAGCAGCCTGGCGCAGGAACGCCGCTTCGCCAGGCGCAAGCAGCGCGTCGAGCGCGTCGAGATGGTCTTTGTCGGCCAGCAAGACAAGATTATTATGTACGAAGCCAGCCTTGACGGCGGCCAATTGGACTCGTTTCACAGCGCGGGATGCGATTAGTGGAAAGATATCGGTTTTAAAAGACACACAACAGGTTGACTTTCAAACGCTAGTTGGTTTGGTTAAAATGGGTTGCAAAGGTAGGTTTTTCCGCGCTTAATTTGAGCGGAAGGGTGTAAATGGAGAATATAACATAGCAAAACAAAAACGGCTTCGGACATAAAGTCCAAAGCCGTCTGGAGGAGTTAAGGAGGTAAACTATTTTTTATTCTTTGTCAAAACGCATCTCCTGGATGCTGATGTTGGCGCCGCTGACCTTTAAATAAAGATACACGCGATAAGTGCCAGCCGTGGCGGTCAGGTTTCCAATACAATATTGATCGCTGTTTTCGCGGCTCTGGCCTTTGTGAACTTGGGCAAAAGCCTTGGGCTTAGCGGTATCAAAAAACCCTTTTAGCACTTCAGCGGCTTTGGCTTTTGAATACACTTGTTCTTTGTCCTGTATGGAGATTTCCACGTTGTCGGCAAAGTATTTTGACAGCCCGGCAACATCACCGGCACTCAAGGCGGTGGAAATAGCTTCCAGTGCAGGATTGCCCTGCGCGTTGTTGGCAAAAGCAAAACTAGGGGTCAAAAGGAGAATTAAAATCAGATTCTTCATTGTGAAGCAGGTTTGTTAGTTTGTTCGTGGTTGCGAACGTTGCAGTTTTAAACGTTACGATGATACAAAGTAACTCTCAAAATTGATTTGTATTGTAAACACGAAGTTAACCCTGTCTTCAAGCCCAACCCTGATTTTGCCCGTTAAAGTTTTAAAACTTTAACGATTGTCGCCTTGCCGCCCTTTTCGAGTCGGAGGAAATATATCCCAGAGGGCCACTCAGTAGCCGGCAAAGCAAGGGTGGCTGAGCCCTCAGGAAGATTTTGTCGGATGGACCACACGGCTTTCCCCGTAATATCAAAGGCTTCCAGCTTATATTCAGCTGCTTCAAGGTTTTCGAGTTTCAATACTGATTCTGACTGCATGGGGTTTGGATAGACAGCCAATTTGGGCAAACGCCCTGCAAGGTCCCCTGTTGCTGAACTGAATTCGGTGAGATTGATAGAACTAAATCCTGCCCCGTCGCCACCTGTGCCACCATTGCCGTTTACTCCGTTGCCTGCGGCATACAAGGTCACACTTCCTGTGCCTGTGGCAGGTGCTGTCCATCTCACATTAAAAGTATTGGTGAACGACATATTGTCGTGTTCGGCATACGTACGCCCACCGGGAATGGTGGCGATTTTATAGTTATTGGGATTCACATCAGTAAATCCATCCAGGTCGCTATTATTGCTGTCGCGTAGGCCGATCATTTGAAAACCATAGCCCATAAGGTTGGGGCCAGACGCGGTAATAGTGACACGAGCCGTGTATAAATAGCCCGGAATGTACTGCGTGACCGGATTGCTGAACGAATCCAGCACACTGACGGCTACGCTTGCCACGATGGGGCCGGTGTTGTGGCAATTCATGCAAGTCATCACTTGGCCGCCCTGCATTTCATCGCCGGGCGCGCCGGTATTGCCCTTTTGGGACTGAGAAGCACGACCGTTTTTATTGCCGAGCAGCACAAGCATGGAAAATATTCCGAAGAAAACAAAAACAACGAGACGGAGCATAGGATGAGAGAGAGTTGCCCGCCTACGCCAAGGCTTCGGCGGGTAAATGAGAGAGATGAAACCCGCCTTCGCTAAGGCTTCGGCGGGTAAATGAGAGAGATGAACCCCCGCCTTCGCTAAAGCTTCGGTGGGTGAATGTGCCCTATGACAAAAATTTAGACCAAAGGTTGAATGCTGTTTCCGATTGAAATGTCCGTTTTCATCAAATGGTTGGAAAACTTCAATGAACTGCATCTGTGAATTTCCCAAAAATTGACTGGGGTTTAACTGCAAGACTGTTTTCTTTGTACGAATTTTCAAACCCAACATTTACCTATGTTACCCAAGGATTTTGTTAGCACCTACCTGCCTTTTGCCCAAGAAGCCCAAGCCGCCACGGGCATTCATGCTGCTGCCATTTTGGCCCAGGCTGCCCTCGAAAGCGGCTGGGGCGATCGCGCCGTTGGCAATATGTTTTTTGGCATTAAAGACACGGCGAAAGGCAAAACAGGCAAAGGCCAATTGCTTACGACCACCGAATACCTCAAAAGCGCTGACCAGAAACACCTGTTCCCGGAAGTGATTTCAGTGACTTGGAACGAGCGGCGCAAACGCTGGAAATATGTTGTCAAAGACTGGTTCCGAAAGTACGACAGTCCGGCAGGGAGTTTCAAGGATCACGCCCAGTTTTTTCTCCAAAACGCTCGATATGCCCAAGCGATGGCCCATGCAGGCGACCCTATACGATTTCTACAAGAGGTGGCAAAAGCGGGGTATGCAACGGCGCCCGATTATGCCAAACTTTTGACTCAATTGGTAAAAATGATCCAACGGTATACACCAAGCGATCTCGAGTCATTCGAAATGCCTGGGGAAACTGAATCAATTGAGATGCCCGGCGAGGAGGATTTGTGGGAATACATGGCAGCCGAGGCGCCAGAGGGCTGAAAAAAGCGGAGTATCAAGCGGGTTATTTCCGTTCGAATACCCAAACTTGTTCCTTATTGAGGGCCTTGTAGCCGCTTATAGCCTCCCGCCAGACATAAGTGGGTTTGCCGCTAGGGTTCAGGTCGATCAATCCTACCATGTGGTAATTATTCTTGTACGCTCCGTACCAATCAAAAATATGGTTCGAGGCATTCTCGGCACGGGTCCAGGAAAGCGAAGAATTGACAAAAATCAGGAATTTAGGCTTCGCCTTTTCGATTTCGGCGATTATATCCCGTTGCATTTCGAGGCTGTAGGCCTGATTTTCCATCAACGGATAGGTGTAAATGTAGCCGGTGGCCGGCAGGCGGTCGCTGTAAAAATAGATCTGTGGTTCCGAACCGAGAATAGCTATTTTGTCCTCCTCGCTCGAGTAAGCCCGGATGAATCTGGCGATTTCCAGGGACGCCGCGAAAGGATTGGCCGAGCTATAGGTTCTCGTGACTATCCTCGTCATGTCATCTTTGAAAAAGGTCGAACCGTGCTTGAAAATGGCCAGAAAGATCATGCAAGAAAAAAGCAGAAACGGCAAAAAATTTCCCCAGAATACTTGTCGTGGCGACCATTTTTCCAGTAAAAAATTCAACGTTACGCCTACCAGCAACGCCAATGCAGGCATAAACACGATAAAATAATGCAGGCGGAAATAATACCCCGGAATCACGCAAGCCACGGAACAAACCGCGAAAGCAAGGATCAGCCAACGATATTTTCGTGGATTTTGAGAAAAGAACAGGACGACTAAACCCGCTGTACCAATCAGCCAAAACAATTCGTAGCCTGAGAACACCAGGGGGAAATACAATTTCAGAAATCGCCAGGCGTCGGCGCCGGTTTTGATGCCGACATACTGCCCCGCATACTCCACCGTCCAGTGCCAGAAATTGTCAAAAGAACCTGTCACCAAGGCTACCATGACCACCAACATGTAAGGCAGCACCATAGCGCCCGTGAAAAGCCCCAGATTGAACCCTGTTCGCTTATTCCCGTCTGGAGTTCTTTGCTGTTCTATCAGCCAGAGTGCCAATAGTCCGAAAGGCAGCAAAAAAACGGCCTGTTGTTTCATCAGGAACGCAAGACCAAAACAAAAACCGCTCAGAGTCAGCCGCTTCCAGATAGGCTGCTCTGCATATTGCAATAAAGACAGCAGCCCCAGCAGCCCAAAAAGCACGATGAAATGAGTGGCATGGGCCGCAAACCCGAGTACACCCGGCGATAACGTAAGCAGGGCAAATGACACCGCCGCAAATAGTCCGGTGCTGGTGTTGACTAATTTTTTCCCGATAAAAAACAGAAGCAGGGTGCTCGTCAAATTGACGAGTAACAACCCCAGGTGAATGCCTACGAGGCTTTCTCCAAAAATAGCCATCGCCAAGGCATACATGTAGTATGTTCCGGGCAATTTCATGTTGTAGGCCATTTCGTAAGCCGGGATGCCTTTGAGGAGCAGCTGACCCATCAGCGCGTATTCGCCTTCGTCGCGTTCGAGCGGAAGATGAAGCAGGCGGGTACGAACGAGCATAACGAACAGCAGGACGATTGCCAGGCAGCCGTACACGAAATACCGGTTTTCGAACCAGTTAATTGTCCAGAAGGTAGTTTTCGACAAATCCGCTTTCGATTTTTTCGCTTGGGCGACTTGCTTGGGTCGTGCGTTTTTCATTGCTGTTCTATTTTTCCGGCGCCTGAAAGGTAGGAATCATACCCTGTACTTTTGAGCATATGTTCCTTAAAAAACGAAGGCCTGCTCACCATTAATTCCCAGTGAGCAGGCCTTCCTAAATGTATTGCAACAATTACCCTATCGCTGCAAAGTCACATCCCCTGTAAACACTTCCTCTTTCCCATCCGCAAATAGAATAACCGCTTGCCAGACAAACACCGCCGGGTTCAATTTCTGACCCTTGAAGGTACCGTCCCAACCAATGTTCTGGTCATCCGGGGCGAAGTCGTTCCGCTCATATACAGCCTCTCCCCAGCGGGAATACACCCGCAAGGATTTGATCCGCTGCACCGCCACCGGACTGCCGTAAATCGAGAAAAGCTCGTTCCTGCCGTCATCGTTGGGGGAGAAGATGTTAGGGCCATAAATCTTGCGCGTCTTGTCAACCGTCAGGGTGACGATGGCACGGGCCTCGCAGCCCACGTCGGAGATCACCAACACTTCATATACCGTATTGGTGAGTGGCGTAGCCAGCGGGTTGAGGCAGCTCGGACAATCCAATCCTTCGGCAGGCGTCCAGATGATAGAGGCGATATCAGCCGTGTCAATATTGACCTGAACATCCATTTGGTAACTGTATCCCAGATCCACGTCGGCAGCTGCAGTCAAGTTGATTTGCACTACTGCGGGCACTTCTACGGTGACTACAGCGGTGGCAGAACAGCCGTTGCCGCCTTCCACTAAAACGGTGTACGTTCCAGGTGTAATGTTCGCAAACTGGCTCTGAGCCCCCGGCTGGCTGCCGTTCAAACTATACAGGATTGGGTCGGAAAGACCGGTCACCGAATCAACGAGCACCGTGCCCTTCAGCTCCATGCAATTGGGTTGAATCACCGATGCAAAGGCAACGGGGACTTCCGGCTGGATGGTCACATCACTCGTGGCGGTGCAACCGTTCGTAGGATTGGTTACTACGAGCGAATAAGTGCCCGCTTCGTCAATGAGCGGGCTTGCGCTGTTCGCGCCCGAGACAAAATGACCATCAACACTCGACCATTGATAGCCCAGATTTGGTGCGCCTGTACCACTGCCATCGAGCGCAGCAGTTTCGCCTGCACAATCCAGGGTGAAGGGAGTGCCTGCATCGGCAGTAGGCGGCGTCTGGTTGGCAATGACCACCACTGAAGTGGCGTTGTCGCACTGATTGGCCGGGTTTTCGCCAAACAAATAATACGTGCCGGGGCTATTCACCGAAAGCGTTGCACCGTTGCCTACAATCGTTGTGTCCGGGCCACTGATGGTCGCCCAGGCAAACTGAATCCCACTGGTCGGGGAACTTCCCGTAAGTGTTTGCGAAGGCGAAGTACAAGTCAATTGCCCCGGATTCGCCACCGAAAGTGTGGGCAGGTTGAGGTTTTGGGTCACCGTAATGGTGGCCGTTCCGGAGCAAAACGTCACATTGTCTACCACCACAAAATCATATTGACCAGGACCGTTCACGGAGAGGGTATTGCCACTGCCCAAAACGATACCGTTGTTGAGCCACTGGAGCGTGGTAGCATTGGCTGTTCCCGTCACGGCGCCATTCAGCGTAATGGATTGAATACTGCAATCCAGAACAGTGGTACTGGCGCTGATATTCCCTTGAGGTTGATTGGAAATATTAGTCACGGTCACGGTCGTGGTGTTTGAACAGCCATTGGCCGTTACCACCAGTGTATACGTCCCGGCCGCTGCAGCCGTCACTGTTGCCTGAGCTGGGTTGCCCACAATGGTGCCGTTGACGGTGCTCCACAAATAACTCGATCCGTTCAAACTGGAATTGCCCTGAAGGGTGCTTTGTGTATTCTGGCAATTGAGCGGGGAAGGAAGGTTCGCCGAAGCCACCGGGATTTCATTAAACTGAATAGGCGTACCTGGCGAGTTGACCGTGCAAAAACCACCAAGGACAACATTCCCTGAAGGATCGGTTCCTCCGGCCAATGCAGAAACATAGTAGGTGGTCCCATAAGACATGGTCGCTGGATCAAAACAAAAGGTTGGCTGATTTGAGCGGGCGATCTCATTCACGATGGTTGCGCCGTTGCCCTGGTGCAGGGCAAATTGCAATAAATCGCCGCTGCTCAAAACCTGACCGTTGGAGTTGTATGTAGCCGTCAAACATCCGCCGCCGCATAAAGTGAGCAGCGAGTTGCTCATGGTGCCCACGGCAGTGGCACAAGTAGCCACTCCAACCGAGAATCCACAAGTGGATGGACAGCCGTTAGCATCCGTGACAGTCACTCCGTAACTCGCCTCTCCGAGGTTGGTAATCGGGAAATTGCCTGCCAGAACAGCCGATTGGGAACCACCTGGCGACCACGTTACTGTATAAGGCCCAGTGCCTCCGGCGATATCCACCGAACCGGCGCCATCTGTAAAGCCAGGTTCGCTCACTGGCGTTGTGACAGCGCATTGAACCTGAATGGCGGTGGGCTGGATGACGGTGAATACTGAAGTATTGGTACACCCCAGATTGTCGGTGACGGTGACGGTGTAGGTGCCAGAAACAAGACCGCTTGGATCCTGCGGATTACCTGGGATACTCGGCGACCAGTTGTAGGTAAAGGGTGCTGTTCCGGTGTTGACCGTCACATCAATAGCACCATTATTCCCGCCAAAACATAGAACTGAAGAAGGCGTACCGTTCAGGGTTACCGTACCCGTATTGCTATTGACGGTGAGATTTGCGGTGTTGGTGCAAGCGCCGCCAGCACTCACCGTTACTATGTAGTTGCCCGCTGCGACATTCACAAGGTCTTCTGTAATATCGCCATTAGACCAGAGGTATGTGTAAGTCCCTGCGGGGGTGATGGTCAAATCAATAGCGCCGTTGTTGGTGACGCAAGAGGTTGCAGGACTCAGTGTGCTGGCGATACCGGGGACAAAAACATTCTCTGGTACAACAAAATTATCCACGGTGGTACAGCCATTCGCGGCAGTAACCGTTACGGAGTAAGTGGCGGCACTTATGGCGTTCAAATCTTCATTAGTGACTGCGTTTGACCAGATATACTGGTACGGAGCAGGGCTTCCGGAAACACTCAGATCAATCCCCCCGGAAGAATCACCACAAGTAGCAAGTGTAATAATTTGAGAGAGTAGGGGTGTCGGAACATTGCTGGTTACATTGAATACCGCCGTGTTGGTACAGTTGCCCCCGGCGCTCACGGTTACGGTGTAGGTGCCTGCCGGCAGATTGGATAAATCTTCGGTAGTTTCTCCTCCGCCTGACCATAAATAGGTATAGCCCGGTGGGGCAGGATTTACCGTTAGGTCAATAGCCCCATTGTTCAGAATACAAGAACTGTTGGCACTAGAAGTGCCTCCCAGCCCAAACGAAATGGAATTGCCGGGAATCGTTGCGCTGGCCGTAGCAGTACAGTTGTTGGCATCTGTCACGATGACAGTGTAAGTGCCTGCGGGGATGTTAGGGAGGTCTTCCACAGCTTGCCCACTGTCCCAGAGATAAATATAAGGGCTAGCCCCACCGGTTACGGTCAGGTCAATGCTGCCGTTGGAAAGCCCGCAAAGTTCGGGCATGATGGATTGGGAGGTAATGGGATTTGTCCGTTGGTCAACCACAAAAAAAGAGGCTGTTGCTGTACAACTGCCAGATTCCGTGACCGAAACCGTGTATGTGCCGGGGGCAAGATTGTTGAGGTCTTGCGTCGTAGCCATATTTGACCAGGCGTAGGTGTACGTGCCATTAGATGGGGTGATATTCAGATCAACAGATCCATTGTTAGTGGCACAGTTGGTCAAGGGCGCAGGAGCACCCGCGAGGCTGAATGTACTGGCATTGTTTGGCACGTTAATATTTGCTACTTCCGTACAGCCGTTGGCAGCGGTGACCGTGACCGAGTAGTTTCCAGCCAAGATGCCGGAAAGGTCTTGGGTGGTTTCCAAATTTGACCAGATATAGGTATGAGGACTAGCTGCACCGCTGACTGTCAAGTCAATAGCGCCGTCACTGGCAGAACAAACAGAGGCGGTGATGCCAGCGTCCAGAATGGGAGTGATCGTATTGTCCGCCACAGCAAAAGTTCCGGTGGATTGGCAGCTGCCCAGCGTGACCGTTACCGTGTAATTGCCCGCAGCCAGATTATTGAGGTCCTCCGTGGCGGATGCATTCGACCATAGATAAGTATAAGTACCAGCAGGTGTCACAGCGATATCTAAGGCGCCATTAGGCGTCGTGCAGGAAGTGTTTCCAGCGGGTGTGGCATTCACATTCAGGGCGATGGTATTGTTCAAAACATTCACAGAACGCTCCGCTGTACAACCATTTGCTCCCGTAACTGTAACGGTATAAGTACCGGGTGCGACACTGTTCAAATCTTCTGTTATTGCTGCATTTGACCAGAGATAGGTGAAAGGTCCGGTTCCTCCGTTCACGCTGAGATCCGCAGCGCCGTCGCTCAAACTACAGTTTGCAGCCGTACCTACAGCGGCAAGATTGGGCGGCAGGGCATTATCCACCACAACGTATGTGTTGGATGACAAGCAAGAACCCAGACTAACGGTTACCGTGTAACTGCCAGGCGCCAAATTGTTCAAATCTTCCGTTGTAGCTGAATTCGACCAATCGTAGGAATAAGTTCCTGGCGGGTTTACCGCGATATCTATGGAACCATTTGCGTTGAGGCAGGATGTATTGCCCAGAGGTACACCATTGATATTGAGGGCAATGCCATTGTTCAAAACATTCACGGTATTCACCGCTGTACAACTGTTCACCCCGGTAACTGTAACCGTATATGTGCCGGGAGGTAAACTGACGAGGTCTTCTGTGGTAGCATTGTTTGACCAAATATAAGTAAATGGCGCGGTGCCTCCCGTCACGTTGAGGTCTGCTGCGCCATTATTCAAACTACAACTGGCGGCAGTACTGGATGCTGCCAGGTTGGGCGGTAAGGCATTGTTGATCACTGCAAAAGTGTCCAAAGCTGTACAAGTGCCACCCAAGGTCACTGTCACAAGATAATTGCCTCCAGGCAAGTTAAACAGGCTGTCGGTAGTTTGTCCGCTCGACCATAAATAAGTGTACAAAGTATCAAACGGTGTGACATTCAACTCGATCGTGCCGGTGGGAAATGAACAGGAAAAATTGTCAACCACATTTCCTTGAACTCGAATGGTATCATTGAAATTTGGCACAATGAACGTGTTTTGATTTGTACATCCCACGGCTGAGGTCACGACCACGGAAAAGGTGTCGGCCAGAATTCCGGCAAGGTCTTCGGTCGTCGCTCCATTTGACCAGAGATAGGTAAGCGGTGTAACGGCGCTTCCTGTCACCATCAAATTAATGCCTCCATTGGCTAAATTGCAAGTGCTGGTGTCCACCAATCCCGGAAGTTGGGGGTATTGCGCGGCATCCACAACCAGGTAGGTTTCTACTGCGGTACAGGTTCCTCCGGCACTAATGGTAACCGTATAACTTCCCGGGGCGAGTGGGTACAAATTCTTTGTAGTAGCACCGTTTGACCATTGAAAGGCCAGATTGGCAGGAAACAGTGAAAGGACAATCCTCCCGTTGAGGGTGTCGCAGGCAGTTTGGTCGGTCACTACCGCGTTATAACCAAATACCGCCTGATTGTCGTCTACAATGGTGGAACTTGTCGTGCTACAACCATTGGTGGTAGAGGTCAAGGTCACATCGTAGGTTCCTCCTGGAATATCCATGAGGTCTTGGGTTGTAGCGCCGTTTGACCACAGGTAGGTATAAGGGGGTACCCCGCCAGGAAGGGGGGTTAAATTAATTGCTCCGTTGCTAAGCCCGCAACTGCCTGCGGTCACGGCAAACGAAAGATCGGGGAATGCTGGTTCGTGGTACACAAAAAACCCTTCTGTATCTGTACAAGTCCCTAATAAAGTAACTGTTACCATATAAGTCTCGCTTGGAAGGGCGCTTATATTTTGAGTGGTTGCTCCATTCGACCACAAGTAAGTGGCGGGAAGATGCCAAGGTGCGTCTGTAGTAACGGTTATGGAAATGCTCCCATTACTGCCATTACAGATAGTATTATCGGTGACTACATAACTAGAGACGTCTATGTTATGGGTTAAAGCACTCACCGTCCCGGTATACGAAGTGGTACAACCATTGGCGCCCGTTACAGTTATGGTGTAATCGTCTGCAGGAAGATCAGCTAACATAAGATCCGTAGCGCCGTTTGACCACAGGTATGTATAAGGGGGTACCCCGCCCTCTGGCGCTACACTTGCCGTTCCGGTACTGGTCTCACAATAATCCGCGCCAAAGGCAGGCCAATTTATAATGGGAGCATTGGTGAGGTTGGGCACGGTAAATTCTGCTGTATTAGTGCAAGTAACCCCCACGGTAACGGTAACTGTATAAGTGTCTGGGTCCAAATTCGAAATATCCTCTATTGTTTCACCGTTCGACCATGCAACATCATATGATCCAAACACCCCGGTTACTGTCAAGTCAATCGATCCGCTACCGCTGCCATTGCAAAGGGTATGCCCGGTAACTACGCCGTTTATGGTCGCGTCAAGGTCAAAGCCTGCGCCTACAAAAGCTACCGCCACTGACGGATCGTTGTTGACATCAAAAATGGTTACTGTGTACAATCCGGTGGTAAGACCAGAAATGTCTTGTGTACCTTGACCGTTCGACCAAAAATAGTTACACGGACATACTATGGTAGGGTCAGGGATCAAATCAATGGATCCGATACCTGTGCCACACCAATCATCTTGAACTATTACATCCGAATCTGCTGGTTTTACCGAAACGGCCATAGAATCCGGTTCGGTGTTTGTAGCTGGAAATTTCAGATATTCTGGCAGCGAAAGTGTGCCAGTAGGTTCTAAAAAAGCTGGGAGCATAGGATTAGCCCAAAGCGAAACACTAAAAAATAGTAATAAACAAACAAGTAGTTTTGTAAAAATCTTCATGGGAAAAAAGTTTTTGTGATAATCTCCCCTCCAGACCGTTTCAGGGAAGGGATAGGGAACCGTCAGCAGCCTTGGCAGGGAGACTTAAAGGCCAAAGATAAGATTGTCGGTCACTTCGCTTCACCGAGGCAGAAAAATGGATCAAAAAGATTCGATTCTCCCACGCCACACCTGAAGCATTTGCTCCAGCTGGCAACAATACTCACAATAAAGTCGATGAAAAGCATCCAATTGGGCAATTGTTTTTTTGCGACAAAAAAAACAGGGTCGCCCACAAAGTGGCAAATGGGACAACTGTTACCGGGAAGACAACCATTCTTCGGCCGATACCGATGGCCTTGTTTCACAGAATAACTATCAATCGGCTCGTACTCACGATGTTCTCATTTGCCTCATCCAAACAACTAGCCCACGGAAAAGCAGCATTAATGACTTCTTCGGCAGCGGGGCGGCAGCGGTTTTATCTTATTATTCGTACTGATACGGCTCATTTTTGTAAGCCAACTGTCTGACATTTTCCAAAACCCGCTTCATGTATGTTTTCCAAAAGACTTTGGCGAACAACCAATTCAATGGAGCAAACATTGCTGAATTAGAATGTAACCAGTAAGTGTATTCTATCAATATTCTATTAGGCTCCAGCTCAGTTGTTTTCCATTCCCCAACGAACTTGTAAAAGCCTAACATCCAGGATTGGAACGCGTCCACCTGAAATTTCCAGTATTTATTTTCTGCTCTTTCAAGAATGCTGTCCATGGATGCAAAACCACCCTTTTGTGTCAGTGACTTTGCAGCATATACTTTTTTGCTTGACCCAACCAAGCCCCAGTTTTCATCATCCGTTGTATGCGTAACCCTCGGCATGAGTCCATACCCTGTATGGATTTTGGAAACATCACATAATATTGGTGTTTTGAACGCCCTTTCAAGAGAACACTCATAAATAGTGGATACGATTGCTTTGTAGATCATGTGGTGTTGTTTCCGTAATGTGGGTACAGGCGATCCAACGCCAATTCGGATTATGAAGTAAGTTGAACGGCAGATCAAATTTGACCTGCCTGACCATCTTCAAAGGTATTAGAACATTTCAAAGTGGAGCGTAAGAACCGCTTAAATTCATTGACTGTCAATTGCTTGTCACGATCTTTTTTTTGCCAACCCGAGCGCCCAGGTTTTGTCCTCCTGACGGGATCTGTCCGCATCAAGTGCGCTTTGGCCGAGTATTGGCCTCACCGAGCACTCAAATGGGTCAATACTC
>JBJXGZ010000147.1:0-5431 GCA_046160625.1 Saprospiraceae bacterium | reverse complement strand
ATTACCTTTAATGATATTCACCTCATCGGTAGCTTCTTTTATTAAAATGACTTTTTCGTCTGGTATGTGCACATTGCTGAGACTAAACGATAGTCCGCCTTTGAATGAGAAATGGTACCCCAGATCTTTCATTTCGTCTAGGAACTTAGAGGTAGCCGCTGTGCCTGCTTTTTTGATGATATCACCAATGATGTCTCGAAGGCTCTTTTTGGTGAGCAGCACATTGATAAACGGAATGCCAACAGGCACCACTTTGTTGAAAATAACCCTACCTACGGTAGTTTCAATCATCTTGGTCAGTGGCTGTCCTTCCTCGTCCCATGTGTTTACTTTCACCTTTATGTGAGCGTGAAGTGCTGCTTTGCCCTCGTTAAAAGCTATGGTCACTTCTTCGGGCGAATAGAAGGTCTGTCCTTCGCCAGCCACTTTAAGTTCTTTGGTAGATTTACGACCCTTGGTGAGGTAGTAAAGTCCAAGCACCATGTCCTGAGAAGGTACTGTAATCGGAGCTCCGTTGGCCGGATTCAAGATATTGTGAGGTGCTAGCATCAGCAATTGTGCTTCGAGAATGGCTGCATTGCCCAACGGCACGTGCACAGCCATTTGGTCACCGTCAAAGTCGGCGTTGAAGCCGGTACAGGTCAAGGGATGAAGTTGAATGGCTTTGCCCTCAATAAGTTTGGGCTGAAAGGACTGAATACCTAACCTGTGCAGTGTTGGGGCACGGTTTAGCATCACCGGGTGACCTTTCAAAATGTTTTCTAAAATATCATACACAACGGCCTCTTTCCTATCTACCAATTTCTTGGCCGATTTCACCGTTTTCACAATGCCTCGTTCAAGCAATTTGCGAATGATAAATGGTTTGAAAAGTTCGGCAGCCATGTTTTTGGGCAAACCGCACTCATGCAGCTTGAGGCTGGGGCCAACCACGATTACTGAACGTCCGCTGTAGTCCACCCTTTTGCCAAGGAGGTTCATCCTGAATCGGCCTTGCTTACCTTTCAGCATGTCGCTTAGCGACTTGAGGGGGCGGTTACCTTCGCTTTTTACAGCACTGGCACGGCGGGTATTGTCCAACAGCGAGTCCACCGCTTCTTGCAGCATCCGCTTTTCATTTCGTAAAATTACTTCGGGTGCCTTGATATCCATCAGTCGCTTGAGGCGATTGTTACGGATGATTACACGACGGTAAAGGTCGTTCAAGTCAGAAGTGGCAAAGCGACCACCTTCGAGTGGTACCAAAGGACGCAATTCAGGCGGAATAACCGGCAGCGTTTTCAGTATCATCCACTCGGGCTTGTTGTCCACCTGATTTTCTCGAGCCGAACGGAAACTCTCAATTACTTTCAGTCGTTTCAGGGCCTCGCTTTTGCGTTGCTGCGACGTTTCATTGGCTGCCTGATTACGAAGGGTGTAACTCAGGTCGTCGAGGTCAATATTGCATAGCAAATCCCACAATGATTCAGCACCCATTTTCGCAACAAACTTGTTGGGGTCTCTGTCGTCAAGGTGCTGGTTGTCTTTGGGCAAAGTGTCCAATATGTCGAGGTATTCTTCCTCTGTGAGCAGGTCCAGTTTGTTCACCCCGTCGGCGGCTTTCACCCCGGCGTTGATTACTACATAGCGTTCGTAGTATATCACCATATCCAATTTCTTGGTAGGTATGCCTACGAGATAGCCAATTTTATTGGGCAATGAGCGGAAATACCAGATGTGTGCCACTGGCACTACTAAGCCGATGTGACCTACCCTTTCGCGACGTACCTTTTTCTCGGTTACTTCCACTCCGCAGCGGTCGCAAACGATTCCTTTGTAACGGATGCGTTTGTATTTTCCGCAATGGCACTCATAGTCTTTAACGGGTCCAAAAATGCGTTCGCAAAACAATCCTCCCATCTCGGGTTTGAAACTACGGTAGTTAATCGTTTCGGGTTTAATTACCTCTCCACTGCTGCGTGCAAGAATCAACTCCGGCGAGGCAAGTGAAATGCGGACACGGGTAAAATTACTTTTCAGTTTTACTTCTTTTTTGGTATAAGCCATTGCTGGTTGAGTGCTTTTTTTGGGTGTTAGTAAATAGGATTGGTGAAGCGAAAATTAGTCGAGGGCTATATCGAGCCCAAGGCCACGCAGCTCATGAATGAGCACGTTGAACGATTCAGGAATGCCAGGTGTAGGCGAGTTGTCGCCTTTTACGATGGACTCATAGCTTTTTGCTCTGCCCACAATATCGTCTGATTTGACGGTGAGCATTTCTTGTAAAATGTTAGAGGCTCCGAAAGCTTCGAGTGCCCATACTTCCATTTCGCCAAAACGCTGACCTCCAAACTGTGCCTTACCACCCAACGGTTGCTGAGTGATGAGCGAGTATGGACCAATCGAACGGGCGTGCATCTTGTCGTCCACCATGTGGCCAAGCTTAAGCATGTAAATGATGCCAACCGTGGTTTTCTGGTCGAAACGATCGCCGGTCAATCCATCGAACAAATAGGTTTGTCCGTTTTCGGGAAGTTTGGCTTCGTTTACGTAGTGCAGTATTTCCTCATTAGTTGCTCCATCAAAAATGGGGGTGGCAAAATTGACTCCCAGCTCTTGTCCGGCCCATCCCAAAACTGTTTCGTATATCTGCCCGAGGTTCATACGGCTTGGCACTCCCAATGGGTTGAGCACAATATCTACTGGCGTTCCATCTTCCATGAACGGCATGTCTTCCTCTCTAACGATACGGGCTACAATACCTTTGTTTCCATGCCGTCCAGCCATTTTATCCCCTACTTTTAGCTTGCGTTTAGTGGCTATGTAAACTTTGGCCATTTTCAGAATGCCTGAAGGCAGCTCGTCGCCCACGCTCAATGCATACATTTCACGCTTGTAAGATGCTACTTCCTCGTTAGAGCAAAGCTTGTAGTTGTTAATGATTAATCGAATGGTGTCATTCTTCGCCTTGTCGGTAGTCCAGCCGCCTGGGTTTACGGTGTTGTAGTCAATATGATCGAGCTGCTTCTGGGTAAATTTATTTCCTTTTGGCACCAGTTCATCGTTGTAATTATTGTAAACGCCCTGCGATGTTTTACCATTCACTAAACTGAACAATTTTTCGATTAAGGAGCTTTTCAACTCGGCCATTAACTTATTGTGGCTGTCTTCCACTTTGGCCATACGCACCTTTTCTTCGGCTTTGTTCTTCTCCTTCTTCGCACGGGCAAATAGCTTTTTGTCTATCACCACTCCGTTGGTAGAGGGAGGTGCTTTGAGGGAGGCGTCTTTCACGTCGCCTGCCTTGTCTCCAAAGATGGCACGCAGCAGTTTCTCTTCGGGCGATGGTTCTGTTTCTCCTTTCGGAGTAATTTTCCCGATCAGGATATCACCTTCTTTTACTTCTGCTCCAATGCGTATCAGGCCGTTCTCATCCAAGTTGCGTGTGGCCTCTTCACTTACGTTGGGTATATCGTTGGTCAGTTCTTCCTCGCCCCGCTTGGTGTCTCTCACTTCCAAGTCGTATTCGGTAATGTGGATGGAGGTGAACCAATCTTCACGCACCACACGCTCAGAAATAACAATGGCATCCTCGAAGTTGTAACCCTGCCATGGCATAAATGCCACTTTCAGGTTTCGTCCGAGTGCAAGTTCTCCCTTTTCGGTTCCATAGC
This sequence comes from Saprospiraceae bacterium, assembly GCA_046160625.1. Lineage (GTDB taxonomy): Bacteria > Bacteroidota > Bacteroidia > Chitinophagales > Saprospiraceae > M3007. Next base: position 1,778 of record JBJXGZ010000147.1, on the reverse strand, counting down.
CTTCTACTAATATGTCGCCTTTGGAAACGCGTTGGCCTTTTATCACCATTGGGCGGTGGTTGATGCAGGTGTTTTGATTGGTTCGACGGAATTTGGTTAGCGTGTACGACTTGGTATCGCTGCTGAACAAAGCCATTTTTTCCTCTTCGGTCGTGTCGTATTTAACATGAATCTGGTGGGCATCTACATAAACTACCTGACCGTCGCCTTCAGCGTAAATCATGGAGCGACTATCGCGGGCCACACGTCCTTCGAGGCCGGTGCCAACAACCGGTGCCTGTGGACGCAGTAGTGGCACAGCCTGACGTTGCATATTTGAACCCATGAGGGCACGGTTGGCGTCGTCATGTTCCAAAAACGGAATCATGCTGGCTGCAATGCTCACAATTTGGTTCGGAGCCACATCCATATAGTTCAACACGCCGGGTTCAACCATCGGGAAGTCTCCTTCCTTACGGGCTTTAACGGCGTTGTCCAAAAAGTTTCCAGAGGTATCCACCGTTGCATTGCTTTGAGCAATGGTTTTTTCTTCTTCATCCTCGGCACTCACATAAACAATTTTCCCGGTGATTTTTCCTTCTATTACTTCGCGGTAAGGGGTTTCGATAAAACCCATGCCGTTGATTTTGGCATGAACGCAAAGCGATGAAATCAAACCGATGTTAGGTCCTTCTGGTGTTTCAATGGTGCACAGACGGCCATAGTGGGTGTAGTGCACGTCACGCACCTCGAAGCCTGCACGCTCGCGGCTCAAACCGCCAGGTCCCAGTGCCGACAAGCGGCGTTTGTGCGTAATCTCAGCCAGTGGATTGGTTTGATCCATGAACTGGCTAAGCTGGTTGGTACCAAAGAATGAGTTAATTACGGAACTGAGTGTCCGTGCATTGATCAGGTCTATCGGGGTAAATACCTCGTTGTCCCGAATGTTCATGCGTTCGCGAATGGTGCGTGCCATGCGTGCCAATCCTACGCCAAATTGAGCATAAAGCTGTTCGCCCACCGTGCGTACACGGCGGTTTGACAAGTGGTCAATATCGTCCACTTCGGCGTTGCTATTGCTCAGGTCTATCAAAAATTTGATGATGGCAATAATGTCATCGTTGGTAAGCACCTTAACATCCATGCTGGTTGTCTTACCCAGTTTGCGGTTGATTCGATAGCGGCCTACTTCGCCCAAGTCATAACGCTTGTCTGAAAAAAACAAACGCTCGATAATACCACGTGCTGTTTCTTCATCAGGTGCTTCGGCATTTCTCAGTTGGCGGTAAATCTGCTCTACAGCCTCTTTACCATTGTTCGAAGTATCCTTTTGCAGGGTGTTCAATATGATGGCGAAGTCGTTGCTCTTTTCAGTTGCCTTATGCAGGATGATATTTTTCACACCGGCATCCACGATTTGGTCAATATGGTCGTCTTCAAGCAGGGTGTCGCGTTCGATAATCACTTCGTTTCGCTCGATGCTCACTACCTCGCCAGTGTCTTCGTCCACAAAGTCTTCAATCCATGTGCGAAGCACACGGGCTGCAAGTTTGCGTCCCAATACTTTTTTCAATCCAGTTTTCGAAACCTTGATTTCTTCGGCAAGGTCAAAAATATTCAATATGTCCTTATCACCCTCGTATCCAATGGCCCGGAGGAGGGTGGTTACAGGGAACTTCTTCTTACGATCAATGTAGGCATACATCACATTGTTTACGTCGGTAGCAAACTCGATCCAACTACCCTTGAATGGTATTACACGGGCTGAGTAAAGCTTGGTTCCATTGGTGTGGTAGCTC
>JBJXGZ010000146.1:0-19698 GCA_046160625.1 Saprospiraceae bacterium | reverse complement strand
ATTTGGAGCAAGTGGAAGACTTGGTGTTGGTAGCCGTAAACGAAGCGTTGGAAGCAGCCAAGAAAAAAGCTGCGCTCGAAACCAACAAACTCCTGCAAGGCATGATGCCCCCCGGAATGGGTGACATGGGTGAAATGCTGGGTCGATAAAAACGTCGCATTTTGGCTGGAAGCCATTTCAATGATGAAGAAAACACTTTCCTGAGCATGGCTGCGTTTTCTCCAACAATCTCAACACCTTAACCATTTCAATTTTTCCAAAACTCGATTCTCGGATGCGATTCTTTTTTCTTCTCTCTTTGTTTTTCTTTTCTATTGCTTCTTCTGCCCAGTCGGATAAATTGGAAGCATATTTCTCTTTTGACAACTGTAAAGGCATTGATGATAGCGGCAATGGATCAAGTGGCGCCCTCAAAGGCAATATTGGGTGTACCTGTGGACTCCGGGACTCCGCCATGTATTTCTTCGACGATAATGACGCTATCAACCTGGTAGGACCATTTGCAGATGTGTTCAGCACCAGCGATTTCACCGTCAGCTTTTATTTTCGTCCTACCCCGCAAAGCAGTCTGCAAAATGCCTCACAACTTGTGATGGCAAAACAAGACTCCTGCAATTTGCAAAATGCTTTTTGGGTGCGGTATAATGATAAATTTGGCCGCATTAGTGCTGGAATCAGCGAAAATGACACGCTCCTTGCCACCGTAACAGCCCAATTAGATCCAAATGCCTGCTGGCAATTCATCGCTATTACGCGTAGCAACACAACTTTTTCAATCTATGTGAATGGAATCCGGCAGGATTCACGAACCTCCACAGCACGGATTGACCTAACCAATACAACTCCGCTTGTCATCGGCGATCGAGTTTGTCCTCTTGACCTGGAATTAAAGGCCGTTTTTGACGAATTACGCTTTCACAGCAAGGCACTTGACGAAGACGCCCTCAAAAAATACAACCTTCGTGCCGACCAAATTCTGACCCGCGACACCCTTGTTTACCTTGGAAATACTTTTCAACCATCCGTTTCACAATACTGTGTAGGTCAGTACACCTGGTCGCCCTTGGCTGGCATAAACAATCCTTCTGTGGCGGAACCTTTGATCACACCTACCGTGACAACGACCTACACGCTCACATTCACCTATGCCGACGATTGCATTGCCCAGGATACGGTCTATGTAACGGTGATTGACCCAGCGACGTTGGATTGCAACCAGGTATTCATTCCCAACGCCTTCACACCAAGCGAAACACCTAATATCAATGACGAATTTGGTATCAGCAACCCATTTGCTGTAGATGAATTTATCTCCTTTGAGATTTTCGACCGCTGGGGTGGGCGGGTATTTGCGGCTACCACCCAGTTCGAGACCTGGGATGGAACTTCCAATGGGAAACCTACCAACCCGGGGGTTTTCCTGTATCGTTTGCGCTACAAATGCGATGGTGTAGAAAAAGTAAGAGCGGGTAGTCTGACCATGCTGCGCTGAACAACCCTTCCAGGCAGAAGAAAGTGTGGCACACCTTGAAGATGTGTAACACTTTGTGAAAAAAAGAAAGCCCAAGGCACGTTTGCCCTGGGCTTTTTCACTAAACCGTTTCTATTGTATGAAGCAATAGACTGTTAGCCAAACGTGTGCCAAAAATGAAATATTTACAAATTGAGAAAAAATTTAACTAAACCAGGATCTGGTTGAGGTCGCCACGAATGGCACATTTTTTCAAAAAATGCAATTGCTTCGCGTGTATTCGTGAAAACTAGTGCCTCTCGTGGTTGCCAATCAGGCATAAAAAACCCTGTCAAATATTGCTACTTAACAGGGACAAAACAAAAAACAAACACTATGAACAAACACTAAGTAAAACTCAGATAATATCTACTCCGGACGATAAGCGCTGAAACATTCTAGGGGAGCAAATGTAACCGCATTCCATCCTCTTGTCAAGAGTAAATTTTTATTTTTTGCTTATAAGTGACTAATTTTAAAATAATCTATTGAATGTCACACAAAAAATACTCCGAGCAAATTTTAGCCCAAAGCCAGAAAGCTGCCTCATCTTTGCCTGCTTTTTAGGCAAACCCTACTATTTTAAGGCTGAACAGCAACGTTCTAAAACATGATCATGTCCAATATATTTTCAAAACTCCTATGGGTCTTTCTTCTTTTTTCCACGGCTTGCGGCCTGACAGATGAAGAAGCCGCCCGTCGTGCTGCGGTCGCCAAACAAACCGATGCCACCAAAACTGCCCCGGATGGCATGGCCATTTTTCGGCAAAAATGTGTCTTATGTCACGGTTCCGATGGCACCCTTGGCATCAACGGTGCAAAAGACTTGAGAGAAAGCATTCTCACCCTCGATGAACGAATCAACATCATTACAAATGGCAAAAAACTCATGACGCCGTTCGGCACCATCCTAAGCCCGGAGGAAATTCAGGCCGTGGCCGAGTATACCCAAACTTTCAAAAAATAACCATTAAATGCAGAAAGATGCGCTCGTTTTGGTCACTGGTGCTACGGGTTTTGTAGGCTCCTATCTGGTTCGATTGCTCTTGAAAAAAGGCTATAAAGTCCGTGCATTGCGACGCAAATCGAGCAGCTTGGCCTTGATCGAAGACCTGGCCGACAAAGTCGAATGGGCAGAAGCAGATATAACGGATTTGGGTGCACTGGAAGATGCTTTTGAGGGCGTGACCCATGTATGTCATTGTGCCGCAGTCGTTTCTTTTCACCCAAAAGACAGTGGCAAAATGGTGAAAATCAATGTAGAAGGAACGAAAAACATCGTTAATCTCTGCCTGGATTTTGGCGTAAAAAAATTGGTGCATGTAAGTAGCATCGCTGCACTTGGGCGCGCTCCAAACCGTCCGCATTTGGACGAAACCTGCAAATGGGTAGAAAGCAAGGCCAACAGCCGCTATGCCCTCAGCAAGTACGGAGCAGAAATGGAGGTGCAACGCGGCATTGCAGAAGGGCTTTCTGCTGCGATTGTCAACCCATCGGTAATCGTTGGAAGCCAGCACTGGGATGAGGGCATGGCGGGTTTTTTCAAAAAAATTGACGAGGGCCTGAAATTCTGTCCAAGCGGCGGCTCAGGCTTTGTAGATATACGCGATGTGGTGCGTTTCATGGTGCTCCTTCTGGAAAGTGATGTTTCCGGCGAACGATACATTTTGAACAGCGAGAACCTTTCGCACCGGCAGTTTTTTGGAATGATTGCCAAGGAGTTAGGCGTTCCGCCGCCGCCCATCACCGTCGGGCCGTTTTTGGCCGAAGTAGCCTGGCGCGTAGAATGGTTGAAAGAAAAAATCCTCGGCACCACGCCGCTTGCTACCAAAGAAAGTGCCCGCGCCAGCGTGACGAACTATACTTACGGGAACGAAAAATCGCGCTCGGTTTTTGGGTTTGAGTATTTGACGATGGAGCAGACGGTAAGGGATACGGCAAAGCAGTATTTGGAAGCGAAGGGGGAGGGGTATGGGGTGAGGTTTTTGGATTGATGCTTGTTTGGCGAGTTAAAAAGATTGTTCAAGTTAAGACGAATTGTTTTATATTTGCTTGAAACTCGCCAACAACCAATGAATACTGCCTATTTTCAAAACCTGCCGGAACAGATTTGCCAGCACCTCTCCAAAGCCAAACACACTATCCTTGTAGCAGTCTGCTGGTTTTCTCACAAAGACGTTTTTGAAATTCTACTCGAACGCCTCCAATCCGGTGTTCGCATAGATCTTCTGCTGGAATACGACAGTCAAAACATCCGCGATGACGGACTTGATTTTCAGCAATTTATCCGAGCGGGTGGCCAGCTCTGGGCTTGCCGGAATGCCGGACTCATGCACCACAAATTTGCAATTTTGGATGACCGCATGCTGCTAACCGGTTCTTTCAACTGGACGTACAATTCCAACGCTGAAAATCTGCTGGTAACCGACGAAGCGATAACGTTGGCAGCCTTCAAAGAAGAATTTGATCGCCAAAAATCTGCTGCCCAACGCATTTTTCAGGTGCGTCGTGCCGATGTAAAAGTATTTGCTGCTTTTCCTTTGTTTGAAAAAACACAGTTTCCCCTCACTGATTTGCGCAAAAAAGTGAGCCGTGGGGCGAATGTGTGGCTTATTCGTTTGGAAAAAATGAAAATTGAACGTAGTATTATTTTCTCCCAACATCTGGTTCCGTTCGATGATGCGAATTTGCTTGCTTCTTTTTGGACTACTTACCGAATGTGGGACGAGGAACTTTTTGAGGAGGAAATGGATCGGATAAAATCTGAATTCCCGGAAAGGTTACTTCGAGATATACGCTGTTGGGCACGACGAATAAAAATCGGCGACGTGGTTTTTGCTGTAAGCCGGACCGCTGTTCCGGCAAAAGATCCGAACCGGAACAGCGGTCCGACATACCTCCTCGCTGTCGGCATTATTCAGTCGCATCCACAGCCGTTTTTAGGCGAGAATTTTTCGAGCTGTAGGTCTGTACAGTGGTTGAAGATCTTGGAAGAAATGCCGTATTTGCTGTCTGAAAAAACCTCTGGGCAGAAGGTTGCAAAGTATAGAGGGTCGGCGTTGCGGGTTTTGCAGGAGATTTTTGGGTAGCAAATTTGTTTTCTAAAAGGAATTAAATATTCAACACATTGTTTTATTTTTGCGCAGATCTCGTTTTTACTAAACCGAACATTTCTTTACTTCATAAAAACCCCAAGAAACTATGAAAACCCATGCCCTCTCATATCTACCATCGAAAACTACCCCATTTCCAACCCGAAGAAGCCACATTTTTTGTGACATTTCGGCTGGCCGGCTCTATTCCAATGGAGACGATCCGACAATTGAAGGAAAATTATGACCTGTTACAGCGGAGTATTTTGGAACAAAAAGGTTTGACAGAACGAGAAAAACGAGAACGGATATATGTCGAACAAAAGCGGCTTTTTGTTGCAACGGATGTTTTTTTGGACACAAATCCTAACGGGCCGTATTGGCTGCGAGAGAAGTCCATAGCAGAGATAGTTTCAGAGGCCCTTCAACACCGCGATGGAAAATTATATAATCTGCATGCTTACACCATCATGCCCAACCATGTTCACATGATGATGACACTGATGCCAAATGCGCCCGTGTTGTTCAAAGTGATGCAAGATTTGAAAAAGTTTACCGGGCTGCATAGCAATCGGAGCCTTGGTCGGGAAGGACCATTCTGGGAAGAAGAATCTTACGATCATGTGGTACGGTCAGAAAAAGAATTTTATCGGATAGTGAACTACATACTCAGAAACCCCGTGAAAGCTGGTTTGGTAAAAGAATGGCAACTTTGGCCGTCCACTTTTACAAAATCCGAGCTGTTGTGACCCTGACCGTATCGCGGAACGCTGTTCCGCGGGTGTATGCCGGAACGCTGTTCCGGCGTATTATTTAATTATACGGAACAGCGTTCCGTAGTACAAACATTATACGGAACAGCGTTCCGTGGTACAAACATTATACGGAACAGCGTTCCGTAGTAGAAACTGTGCCGGAACAGCGTTCCGGCGTACTACCATGCCAAACTTCGCCCACCTCCACTGCCACACCCAATACTCCCTCCTCGACGGAGCAGCTTCCATCCCCGGCCTGTTCAAAAAAGCAGCTGCCGATGGCATGAAAGCCCTGGCCATTACCGACCACGGCAATATGTTTGGCGTGTTCCAATTCGTGGCCGAAGCCGCTAAACACGAGGGCATAAAACCTATCGTGGGCTGCGAGTTTTATGTCGTGACGGACCGGCATCGGCGCACATTTACCAAGGAGGACAAAGACCGCCGCTACCACCAACTCTTTCTCGCCAAGAACCCGGAAGGTTATAAAAACCTGGTGAAACTCTGTTCCCTGGGTTACATTCAAGGTTTGTATGGCAAATATCCGCGCATTGACAAGGAATTGATTTTGCAACACCATGAAGGACTTATTGCCACCACCTGTTGCATCGGGGCAATGGTGCCACAGGCCATTTTGAAGAAAGACGAGTCGGAGGCTAAAAAAGAGTTTGAATGGTGGCTCGACATCTTTGGGGAAGACTATTACATTGAGATTCAACGGCATCAGATGGAGGAGCAGGACCGGGTAAATGAAGTTTTGCTCCGTTGGGCCGAAGAATACAAGGTGAAAGTCATCTGTACCAACGACTCACACTATGTAGATCAAAAGGACTCTAACGCACACGATATCCTGCTTTGCGTGAACACCGGCGAGAAACAAGCCACACCAGCCATCCGCGAATTTGTGGAAGAAGGAACGGTTATGAAAGGAGGTAGGTTCGCGTTCTGGAACGACCAGTTTTATTTCAAAACGCAGGCGGAGATGGGTGCCTTGTTTAAAGACGTACCTCAGTCCCTGGACAATACCATGGAGATCGTGGACAAATGCGAGGTCCTGAAACTGAAAAAGGACATCCTCCTGCCCAATTTCGTTGTGCCACAGGAATTCCAAACTCAGGACGATTACCTGCGCCACCTAACCTTCGAAGGCGCCCGAAAAAAGTATCGTGAAATCACGCCCGAAGTGGAAGACCGCCTCAATTTTGAGTTGCACACGGTCAAGACGATGGGTTTCGCCGGTTACTTCCTGATTGTGGCAGACTTTATCAACCACGGCAAAGACATTGGTGTATTCATTGGCCCGGGCCGTGGATCAGCGGCGGGCAGCGCGGTGGCATATTGCATTGGCATCACGAACATTGATCCGATTAAATACCAGTTGCTGTTCGAGCGATTCCTGAATCCTGACCGAAAATCCATGCCTGATATTGACACGGACTTTGACGACGAAGGCCGACAAAAAGTCATTGATTATGTGGTAGAAAAGTATGGTAAACAGCAAGTTGCACAGATCGTGACTTACGGTACGATGGCCGCCAAGATGTCTATCAAAGACGTTTCTCGTGTGCTTGATTTGCCGCTCGACCAAGCGAATGCACTCGCCAAACTCGTCCCCGACAAGCCCGGCACTTCCCTAAAACGAGTGCTGACTGCTCCTTTCACGGGCGAAGGCTCTCTGGCAGAAAAAGAAAACCTGGGTTCGGAAGACATCGAAAATGCCAAAAAACTCCGCGAACATTTGGCCGCCGTCAACACACCCGAAGGCATGGTTTTGAAAGAAGCCATGATACTCGAAGGTTCCGTTCGGAACACGGGCATCCACGCGGCAGGTATCATCATCGCACCAAAAGATTTGACGGAAATCATTCCGGTCTACACCTCCAAAGAAACCGAACTGCTCATCACGCAGTATGAAGGTAACACCATCGAGGATGCCGGGGTTATCAAAATGGACTTTTTGGGGCTAAAAACCCTCACCATTATTCGCGATGCGCTGATCCTCATTGAGCAAAACCACAGGGTTAAAATCAATATTGACGACATCCCGCTCGACGATAAAAAGACCTACGAACTCTATCAAAAAGGCGAAACCAACGGCACGTTCCAGTTTGAAAGCACCGGGATGCAGAAGTATCTCCGCGACCTAAAACCCGACAAATTTGACGATCTGATTGCTATGAACGCCCTGTACCGCCCGGGACCACTGGAGTACATCCCCGACTTTATTGCCCGGAAACATGGACGGCAGGCGGTGACCTATGATCTGGCGGATATGGAGGAATATTTGAAGGATACCTTCGGAATTTGTGTCTACCAGGAACAGATAATGCTCCTTTCCCAAAAACTCGCAGGCTTCTCCAAGGGCGACGCCGACGTGTTGCGGAAAGCCATGGGTAAAAAGCAAAAGGCCGTGCTCGACAAGATGAAAAGTCAATTCATCGAAGGTGGAACAGCACGTGGCCACATAGCCAAAACCCTCGAAAAAGTCTGGACCGACTGGGAAGCCTTTGCCATGTATGCTTTCAACAAGTCACACTCCACCTGCTATGCTATGGTCGCTTATCAGACTGCCTACCTGAAAGCGCATTACCCCTCGGAATATATGGCAGCAGTGTTGACCCACTCCCAGAGCAATATTGAAAAAATCACCTTCTTCCTCGAAGAGTGCAAACGCATGGGTTTGGCTGTAAAAAGCCCCGATGTGAATGAATCCGGCGTGAATTTTTCGGTCAACAAAAAAGGCGACATCCGCTATGGCATGGGAGCCGTGAAAGGTGTAGGCGAAGCCGCCGTGGAAGTCATGATTGCAGAGCGCAAAAAAGGTGGCCCCTTCAAAGATATTTACGATTTTATGCGCCGCGTAAGCCTTCGTGTAGTGAACAAAAGGGTAATGGAAAATCTGGTGTACGCCGGGGCTTTCGACAGTTTTGGCCTCTCAAGAGGAGTGTTTTTTACCCCAACAGACAAACACGATACTTTTATTGAGAATCTCCTGAAATACGGCTCCGCACATCAGGAAGACAAGGTGTTGTCGGTTAATTCACTTTTCGGCGACCTCTCCGATTCGGTTAGTATTCCCGAACCCAAAGTGCCCAAAGCCGAAGACTGGACCCTCATTTTCAAACTCCAAAAAGAGCGGGACGTGGTGGGCCTCTACCTCAGCGGCCACCCGCTCGACGATTTCCGATATGAGTGGGAAAACTTTGCCACACCACTCGCTAATGTGGAAAATTTCAAAGGCCGTAAGGTCAACGTCGCGGGTTTTGTGCTCAAAGCCGAACACCGTATCAGCCAAAAAGGCACGGGCTGGGGGCGTTTTACTTTGCAGGATTATACGGGTTCGCTGGAAATCACCATGTTTTCGGAAAGTTATGCCAAGTTCAAATCCTTCTTTGAGGAAGGCACGACGGTGTATGTAGAGAGCGAGTACAAGCAGCGCTACAATTCGGATGAGATGGAATTCCGGGTGCAAAACGTACGGCTTCTCGAAACCATTGGCGAGGAAAAAACGCAGTCCGTAACGCTTAAAATCCCGGTTGAGAAAATCTCCGCCGAGTTCATTGACCAGATTGAAAAACTATGCACCGTTCACAAAGGCAAACACACCTTGCGCATGGAACTCATTGATTATCAAAACAAAGAGAAGTTGCCGTTTACCTCCATGGCCAAAAAAGTAACGGTGGGGAATGAGTTTATTGCGGCGATGGAGGTGTTGGGGGTGGAGTGCGGGGTGAATTGAAAATCCGCTTACTTTTACTGTAAAATTTAAAAAGTATGAACACTCTGGTCGTGACCGTCAGCAAACTAATGGGAGGATATAACTTCAGCCTTTCACCGAAAGTGCGCAAAGAATTGTCTAAGTTGTTCCCGGGCACCTCTCAACTTCCCCTTATCCATATTGCCTACGATGTCAATTCGGACTTCGAGGAAATTTATGGGAAGATACAAAACCACATCTTGCCTTTTCTTACGGGCGTGGAGACAGAACAGCTGTCACGCATCATTCGGCGTGTCGAATTTATTGACCCAGGTATTGATAAACCCATTTATACGATAAACCTTTCCAATGTCAAAGAAGCAGAACCTTTACTTGGGTAAAGCCGGTCAGTTCGTTGTGATGTCCGAATTGCTTTGCCGAGGTTGGAATGTAGCGACCCCCGAGGTGGACGTTGGCGACGATATTTTTGTCGTTCAGGATATGAACGGCGACCTTATCCGGGTACAAGTCAAAACAGCCACTGGTAAGCGTACCGCTGCGGGCATCAAAGCCCAATTTAGTACCAACCTTGTACAATTGGCAAAATCAACACCTCCCAAATTGGTTTATATTTTTGCTATTCGATTTGAAGGAGTATGGCAAAAACTGACGCTAATCAAGCAAGACAAATTGCAGGAAGAATATGACACCAACAATGTCGGTTCTCCATCAGGCAAAAACCTCACACTCACATTTTTAATGAAGGGCAACCAGTTGTCATGTAGTAAGCGGGATTTTTCTGCCTACATCAACAATTTTGAGGATTTTCCGATGGTGGAGCACTGAGTGTGGAGTGTTGCAGCGGCGGAGGTGCTGGATAGGAATGTGGGGCGAATTGAAAACCCGTACTTTTGTTCAAAATTTATCAGATATGGAACTCAAATTGAAAATCGGCTATGCTGAATTGTTTGAATTGGTAAAGCAACTTCCCGCCAGTCAATTTTTCCAACTCAAATCAGATTTGGCCGAAAGGACATTGCCAGCGCGGAAAACGGAGGAAAAGACAGCCTTTCGGACACTCCTGCTCAAAGGGCCCGTCATGTCAGAAGAACAATACCAACAATTCCTGCAAACCAGAAATTGGATGAACCAATGGAGAACAAGTCACTCTGCTTGACAATGCCTGCATCGAAGCCGCAATCAAAACCCAATTACAACTAAAAAAAGTCAGCAAGCAAATTGATTTCCCCGACCTGTTAATTGCAGCCACTGCCCAACAAAATGGCTTGCCGCTCGCCACGCTCAACATCAAACATTTTAGCCGGATTGAGGGCTTGGAAGTAGTTTCTAAGTAGAGGTGCAATTCATGTTTGAGTACAGAATCCATCATGGCTATGGAGGTGCTAAAAGGGTGGCGTGTAACATATTTCTTCAATCTGATTTTATGTCTGAACGCTTTGAACAAATGGCTAGGTTGGAAGAAGACTATATGAAAAATGTAGTCCCCACTATTATCTCCAATCCCTCAGGTAATATTCTGAATTATTCAGGGCTTAGTGTTAATGGTGAGTGTTATAGTGTAGAACTTTCTAACTTGTTTAGCAATGGCACACAATATGATCCTAAAAGCACTGAGTTCATACATTTCACTTCTCTTCGTTCCCTCCAATCTATTATAAAAGAAAATGCTATCCGACTTTATAGTTTGACTAATGCGAATGACCCAAAAGAATTCGAGTTTTATAATGAAAGTATTCTACTAGAAAACAAATCCCCTGATTGGCTCAAGTCAAATACATTCATTCTTTCACTATGTGACTCTAAAGCCTTAACAAGCAATAATGCCTTAAATCTTTGGAGATTATATGGTGATGGAGGTTTAGGGGTTGCTATAGAATTCGAAATAGATGTCCCTCAGAATGGGGTTTGCAACTATTTTTTAGGGAAAATAAATTACCAAAGACCTGATATTGAATCATTTTTGATAAAAAGTGCTCAATTTGAAAAACGGCACAACATCAAAGTGGATTACAGCGAGATAATTAGAGTACTTGCCTGTTTTCACAAAAGCGATTACTATGAAATTGAGAAAGAGGTTAGGCTTATGTTTTTTGACGACAACCATTCTCGAGCAAGGGAAAATCTTAAAGAGTATAATTTCATGAATGAGTTCAACTCCCGTAATAACCTTGTAACGTACAATTGGCTCCAACTTGCCCAAGAGCAGCATCATAAGCTGCCTCAAATTTCTATTAAAAGGATTGAGCTGGGATTTAGACATCCAGAAGAAGTTTATCAGAATTTTCATCTACACATGGTTGACACATTTGCTGCCAAGTCGCGAGCAGGGCTTTGGAAAGGCCAATTGCCAATTATTGAACACTCCCCTTTGAAAAATATTTATAGATAGAGCCCCCATGGCAAAACCACGCACCATCTTCTTCTGCTCCAACTGCGGCGCCTCCGCCCCCAAATGGCTGGGCAAATGCCCGCAATGTGGTGAATGGAACACCTTCCAGGAAGAACTCATCCAGAAGGAAACCGTCGCAGAAGAAAAGCGAAAATCCTGGGCACCCACCATGGGCGGCCGGGCAGAATCGCCCAAAGCCGTGTTGCTCGATCAGGTACAAACAGGCAAAACGCCGCGTCTCGCTACACCCGACCAAGAGCTCAATCGCGTACTCGGAGGAGGCATCGTGCCCGGCTCATTGGTGCTCATCGGTGGACAACCAGGCATCGGAAAAAGCACCCTGTTGCTCCAAATTGCTATGAAAATCCCCGCTAAAGTACTGTATGTCAGCGGGGAAGAAAGTGAAGAACAAATCAAAATGCGCGCCGACCGTGTGGGCGATTTTAAGAGTGAGTGTTATATCCTTACGGAAACGAACACCAACAAGATCCTCCAGCAAGCGCAGGAACTCATGCCGCAAATGATGATTGTAGACTCCATCCAGACCATGAGCACGCCGCATCTTGACTCCGCGCCTGGCGGCATTGCACAGGTGCGCGAATGCACTGGCGAATTCCTGCGTTTTGCCAAAGAAACCAATGTGCCCATCTTTCTTGTCGGCCACATAAACAAGGAGGGCGACATCGCCGGACCTAAACTCCTGGAGCACATCGTAGACTGTGTGCTGCAATTCGAGGGCGACCGCCACAACACCTATCGCATCCTCCGTACGCTGAAAAACCGTTTCGGCAGTACCGACGAAATGGGGATTTACGAGATGCAGGCCGCCGGACTGCGCGAGGTGAGCAACCCATCAGAACTGCTATTGAGTCAGAAAGACGAAGAACTTTCAGGCTGTTCTGTAGCTGCTACAATGGAAGGCATGCGCCCGATGTTGATTGAAACACAAGCACTTGTATCGAAAGCCGTATTCGGAACGCCCCAGCGTTCGGCGACAGGTTTTGATATGCGCCGGCTGTCCATGCTGCTGGCCGTGCTGGAAAAGCGCTGCGGCTATTTTTTCAGCATGAACGATGTGTTTCTCAATCTGGCGGGTGGCATTCGCGTGGAGGATCCAGCTATAGACCTCTCTATTGTGGTCTCTCTGATCTCGAGTTTGATGGATGTGAGCATTCAATCAAACATCTGTTTTGCCGGCGAGGTGGGACTTTCCGGCGAAATCCGGGCAGTGCAGCGCGTGGAGCAGCGCATCGCCGAAGCCGATCGCTTGGGTTTCAAGGAAATCTACGTTTCCAAATATGGGATGAAAGGTATTGATCCCAAGCGTTTTGGGATTAGGATACAGACTCTTGGGAAAGTGGAAGAACTGAAGCGGGCGTTGTTTGTGTGATAAAGCGTTAAATTTTGTGCAAAATTGATAGTCGACTTATGTTTTTACATGAATTTTAACATTTAAAGGAGTGGATTTAACTAGAATCTATTCACTTCATAAGTGGCTTCGATACTCCCAATTTGACCGTAGATTGGCCCTTTTTACTCAGCACAAAAAAATGGCCGTGTTATTTACCGGGTGACTGTCAGTCACCCGGTCAATAACACGGCCATTTTTTTGGTAAAATTTCACCCTCTTACGCCCTCGGCAACAACACAACCTGCTTAGAAAACACCTTCTTCCCCTGTTGAATACTCAGCACATAATTTCCTGCCTTGTTGTTGGAAAGGTTGACCTGTTCGTTGAAGAACCCACCAAACTGAGGAAGTTCCTTGTTGTACACCACTTTACCGGTAATATCAAATATACGCACGGTAGTCGGCACCGCTTCCGCTTCAAAGTTGATGTTTAGCGGCCCAAAAGTTGGGTTTGGATAGGCTTCCAAAACTTCCAATTTTAAGGTGTTGTTTATGTCTCTTTCTTGAGATTTGCCGTCTTCTTCAAGCACTTCAACTGTTTCTTCCACAGCGGCATCCCCGGGGGTTTCGCAAGATTTGAACCTTGCATTTATTTCTATCATTGCACCATCGCGCAATACTGTCAGGCGGAAGGCATCGCCCGGTTTGTTTTTATCGCGTTCGCTGACAATTTCCTGGTGCGTACTAACTGCTTGGCCATTGAGTGCCATAATAATATCGCCGGGCTGCACCCCGCTTTCTTTAGCAGGCGTGCCGTCAATGACTCCGTCTACCCGAGCGCCACGGCCTTCAAAAGCATTACCACTGGTATATACACCAATGAAGACTTTACAAGGATCGCGCTCTATCCTATGGGTAAAAGAATGGCGGTCGGCACTCAAAACTGTAGTCGTGTTGAGGGTTTGGCCATTACGCAGATAAACCACGTTTACTTTATCTCCAGGTTTGTGGTTATTCAATGCTCCGCGTAAAGTGACGCCACCTGTTACCGTTTTCCCATCCACTTGAATCACAATATCGCCTGATTGCAAGCCTGCAGCTTCGGCGCCCTTTCCTGGCACAACACTGCTGATTACCAAGCCAGATTCATTCACATCTTTGTTTTCATAAACACCCAGAATAGTACGTTCTCCCATCTCAAAACCTTTCATTTGCTCCTGAATGCGGGTCTGCATTTCTTCCATTCTTATTTCTATCTCCGCAAAATTGCTTTCCATTTTTTCCTGCGCCTCTTCGAGTTCCGCTTCACTGCATTCCTTGAAACGGGCTTGGATGGTTTTCTGCACACCTTCCCGAAGGATCGTCAAGGTGAATGCGTCGCCCTGTTGGTGCTTATTGCGTTCGCGCAAAAGTTCGGATTGTGTGCGAACAGGTACGCCATCAAGCGTAAGAATTACGTCTCCTGCCAATACCCCGTACTGCGTGGCGGGCGTGTTGTCTACTGTGTAATCCACTTTCAACCCCTCAGACACAGTGCTGGTGCCAACACCAATAAAGACTTTGCAAGGGTTGCGATGGGAAAATTCAGTGTGCTTGAAGTTGAAAGTTGGTGCCGTGGGCGCCGTCACTTGTGCCAGCATATTAGTGCTGACAAAAAGCAAAAGCAAAAGGGAAAATTGCTTGAAGGAAAGACGATACATAAGAAAAATATTTTAGTGAAGAACTGGATGCAAAGACCACTCCTGTTTGAAGGCGTTGCATGGAAAATAAAGTTCTTGAATCGGAGATAATCTTTGCCTATCCAATCGGGAAAATCCTCTTCAAATAAAAATCCTCGCGCTCGCGCATCACCCGCTCTGATTCTTCGGTTTTGTCCAGGTAACCCGCCAAATGCAAGACCCCATGCACCAACACACGACAAAGTTCATGTTCGAAACTGACGCCTAAGGTTTGAGCATTGTCGGCAACCCGCTCAGAACTGATAAAAACATCGCCATGAACGGCCTTTTCAGCATACGGGAAGGTGATGACATCCGTGTAATAATCGTGGTTAAGGAATTCGACGTTCATCTCGCGTAGGCGTTCGTCGGAACAAAAAATGTAGTTGACTTCTACAAACGCCTTGCCCTCGGAAGCTGCCACGCCCAGCAACCAATCCGTCAGCATTTGTTCTTCGGGAAGATCAAATGCAACATCTTCAAAATGAAAGGAAACAGGGAATTCCGGCTCCTCGGCGGGCAGGTCAGGGAACTGCATTTTATTTGGTGTAGACATTTTTCTAGGTGCAGGGGATAACGCGCACGGTGATTGAAGTGGTGAGTTTGCATCCACCTTTTGTTGTTACCGTCACCTCATAAGTGCCTTCTTCGCGCACCCGTAAGAAACGATCTTGCACGCCCGTATTCCATTCAAAATGCTCGTAATCGCCTTCTGCCTTGAGAATGGTTTCGCCGCCTTTGCAGATGGTAGTTGGTCCGGAAATGTTCACTCCTGCCGGCCCGGAGACGGTGATTCCTTTGGGTTTTGGCTGTGTTTGTTCAGGAGCGGGCGCGGGTGTCTCTTCGGTTTGTGCCTGAAGCACAAAAGCGATGGGAACAAAGACAAAAATCATTACTAAGCGGGAAAGGATATGTTTCATAATCCAAATGTCCGCATAAGTTGCTTGTTTAGCAAATTGAAATGTTGGCGTCCGCAAAAAACAACTTCCCAATAAAATTCGTTTTGCCCAAAAACAACCCTATGCGATCGCTCACCCTCGTCATTTTCTTGCTCTGTTGTCATTTCGCGGCAATTGCTCAAAACTATACAACCACCAAAACCACGTCTGAAAAAGCGCGTACTGCATTCAACGCTGGCATCGAGGAGGCTGATCGTGGGCAAGCCGCCATAGCGCAAGGTTATTTTGAACAGGCCTTGAAAGCCGACCCAAAATTCATTGACGCCAAACTCGCCCTGGGCGATAACTACGCTGAACTTCGTGATTTTTTCAAAGCTAAAAAATACTTTGAAGAAGCCTTGGCTTTGGACAGCACTTACGCGCCTGTGGCATTTTTGTTTTTGGCAAAAACCGAATGGGAGCTGGACCAATACGCCGAATGCGCCTCACATACAGCAAGTTACCTCCGCAGTCAACCGAAAAACGAACGAAATCGACGTGCTGCCGCAAGGTTGTTGAAATCGTCGCAATTCGCTGCCGAAGCAGTGAAAAATCCTGTAGCCTTCGACCCAAAGCCTGTCGGTGACTCCATAAACACCAAATGGGGCGAGTACTTCCCTTCGCTCACGGCCGACGATGAACTTTTGATTTTTACACGACGTGATGGTGGTAGCGACGAGAATTTTTACCGCAGCGAACGAAAAAACGGCGTGTGGCAAAAACCCACACCACTCGAAGGCGTGAACACTTCCGACAATGAAGGCGCACAAGCCATTAGTCCTGATGGTTCGTGGCTCGTATTCACCGGCTGCAACCGCGAAGGGGACGGTTCGCATGGGGCTTGTGATTTGTATTGGTCGCAACTTAAAAGCACTGGCTGGACCAAACCTGTGCCCTTTAGCGCAGTAATCAATTCGCCAGATTGGGATGCCCAGCCGAGTATTGGCGCCGACAATAAAACCCTGATTTTCACCAGCAGTCGAGCAGGCACACGCGGCAGCATGGACCTTTGGCAATCTATCCGCCAACCAAATGGCAAATGGGGTAGCCCCGAAAATCTGGGGCCTAACATCAATACCCCCGGCAAGGACCACACACCTTTTTTTCATCCTGACGGACAGACGCTTTACTTCTCATCCGACAGCCTGCCTGGTATGGGCGGCAGTGACATTTTTTTCGCCCGGCGCGACACCAGCGGGGCTTGGGGGAATCCCCAAAACCTTGGCTATCCAATCAATACAAAAGGGGAAGAAGGAATGTTGGTGGTGAGCCTCGACGGGCGGACTGCCTATTTTGCCAGTGACCGACCCGGCGGAAAAGGCGGGCTTGATATTTATACTTTTGAATTGCCCGTTTTCGCCCGTCCGCAGCCAGCTACCTACGTGAAAGCCCAAGTAACAGATGCCGTCACGGGATACCCAATCACCGCCAAATTGGAATTTACAGACTTGCAAACTGGAAAGGTATTCGTAAGTGGGAATACCAAGTCCGATGGCACTTTTCTTGTGTGTCTCCCTGTTGGAAAGAATTACGGACTGAATGTTGGCAAAGACAAATACCTGTTTTTTTCAGAAAACTTCAATCTGACTGACCTTGCCTCGCTCGACAAACCATTTTTGCTTAACATTGAACTTCAACCAATTGGAAGTGCTACTGCCCCTGCTACTGCCAACTCAATTCCTATCGTTCTGCGCAATGTCTTTTTTGAAACGGGCTCCGCTGCGCTGCGATCCGAATCGCTTTCTGAACTAAATCGCCTTGCCCAATTGCTGACGGAAAGTCCTGCACTGAAAATCCAAATCAATGGCCATACAGACAACGTGGGCGAAGATGCGTTCAACCAAACACTTTCCGAAGCCCGTGCCAAAGCGGTACATGATTATCTGCTCACAAAAAACATCCCCGCCGAACGCCTCAGGTTCAAAGGTTATGGTGAAACAAAGCCTATCTTGGGTTCAAACGACACTACAGAAGGTCGGGCAAGAAACAGAAGAACCGAATTTGAAGTTTGGTAAAAGAAACGGTTCTACGACTTCAAGTCATAGAACCGTTTCAAGAATTTTACTTGACTTACAAATTAGACTTGTTGCGAGGTCTTTGGCGATGGAAAGGCCCTTTTTTCGACTGGTCAGGCAAATTTTACAGTCGAAATCGGGCATATTCGGCGAAAAATTTAACGAAATCAGTCGGGAAAAGGGCCTTTCCATCGCCAAAGACCTCCACCGCAACAAGTCTATTATTTATTCCGATCAAAAACCGCCGCATCTATGCCTTTCAGCTCCAGCTGGTCAACAATCCGGATCGCAGCATCCTTATTGTTGGAACGAAAGACGATCACTGCCTCCAATCCTTCTTTTGTTTTGGAGATTTCAGCGTTTGGGTAACCTGCTTTGATCACTTCTTCCAATCGACGGCGTGCCCCTTCCTTATACGTAAAAGTACCAGCGCGGACAGCCCAGCGGCCTGTTCCTGGCCCTTTTACTGCAGGAGTCCCTTTAGTAGTGCCTGACGTTTTAGGCTTGGTAATGGTTGGGGAAGGTTTGTTCGTGCTGGTTGAAGTGGGTTTTGTGTTGGTGGCTGTTTCGTTCTCTATACCGGTTTTTGAAACCGTTGGTTTGGTGCTTGTAGTCGTCTTCGCCAGGGAATCTTTGTTGGTGTAAGAGCTGCCAGAAGCAGCAATGGAATCCTCTGCGGCGTAACCCATATCACGGAGCGTTTCTTCGAGTTCGGCTGCCTCACGTGCTGCGAGTTCTTTTTTTTCTTTTTGTTTTTGGCAAGCGTAGTATCCAGCGGCGAGGATAAATAAACCCAGGAGGCCATACAGGACGTAGGTGAGAACGCTATTGCTTTTCATACTGTTCTTGTCATTTAGAAGGTTAAAAGTGCTGATTTTCAGGGGCTAAGGTAATAGTTGTTGTTTGGGATATTCGATGTTTTCACGAAGGTTTGCGTTTTCCATTATTTTTCATTTCAACTATTCCGTGGTCGGCGTGTTAAGGCGGCTTATTTTTGCCGAATATTTTGGGGCGACAAACACAAAAAGCAAAGGCCCCATTACAAGATTCTACTTTTCCTCGACATGGATTTTTTTGAATTAAAGATAAAAAGCAAGACCGCCGAAACCCCGGACACCGTCACCATAGAACTGGAAATTCCTGACGAACTGCGCGATTTATTCACTTACAAACAAGGGCAACACCTCACTTTCCGTTTCCACCTGGATGGGCGCGAATTGCGCAGGTCTTACTCAATGTCATCCAGCCCTTTAGAAAATCGCTTGGCTGTGACAGTGAAAAAAGTATCCGGCGGCCAAGCCTCTACCTTCCTTCACGATCAAGCCCAAGTGGGCCAAACGCTGGAAATCGCACCACCAGATGGCCGCTTTTTCTCTGAACTCAACCCAGATAAACGTCGCACCTACTATATTTTTGCTGCTGGTAGCGGTATCACACCGTTGATGTCCATCATCAAAACTACCCTCGAAGCGGAGCCGATGAGCGCGATCTTTTTGCTCTACGGTAGCCGAAATGAAGAAAGCATCATTTTTCGGGACGAACTTGACCGACTCTCTGAGCGCTACGTCGGACAACTATATGTGGAACATGTGCTCAGCCAACCCCGAAAGGAAAGCACGGGCGGTGGCCTCTTTGGTGTATTCAAAAAAAGCACCACGAACTGGCAAGGGAAAATTGGCCGAATTAGCGGTCGCACCGCAAACACCTTTTTGGACGACAACATGGCACATGGCCCGGAGTCCGACTGCATTTACTTCGTTTGCGGCCCGGGTGACATGGCTGATTCGATAAAAGCAAGCTTGTTAGGGAGGGCAATACCTGCCAAACAAATTCACAGTGAGCATTTTGTCAACGCCACCCATACGCCCGGCGACATTGCCGATGGCCCTTCGGGTGGAAAGCGGATCATCGTTCATCTCAAAGGCGAGCGTATTGAAATGGCCGTACCAGAGGGTGCAACTATTTTAGATGTGCTTGTGAAAGCCAAATACGATCCGCCTTACTCTTGCACTGCCGGGGCCTGTTCCACTTGCATGGCCAAACTCATCAATGGGAAAGTCAAAATGGATGCTTGCTACGCACTTGACGATGAGGAAGTTAAGGCGGGATACATACTTACCTGCCAGTCGCATTTGGAGACCGATGTTGTAGAATTGACTTACGATATGTGAGCCAAGTGAGTACCGTATTTTTTTCACCGCAGAGGCGCAGAG
>JBJXGZ010000145.1:0-121757 GCA_046160625.1 Saprospiraceae bacterium | reverse complement strand
CTCGGAGGTTTTCGAAAACCTCCGAGGTCTCCACCGCACATTGACCACATTAATCAAATTTAATCAACTTCTCAAAAATGGATTTCACTTACCTCCTTAACATACTCCTGCGCCGCAAATGGCTTATTTTGGGTGTCATGGCCGCAGCAGCGATCAGCACATTTATCTTTATTAGCCTAAAACCTGAGCGATACAAATCGAATGTGGTGTTGGCGACGGGTATTGTCAATTACAAAGGCATCAAGTCCGACAATTCCGACGCTTTTGTGCAGCAATATCAGGTGGACAATGCGTTTTCCAACCTTTTAGAATTCGCCCAATCGCGTACTGCTATCAAGTTGGTCACCATCGAAATGCTACAACACGATTTGACGGCAGAGGGTGGCAATGGCACAGTGAAACCGTTTCGCCAGGCCAATCTTGGCTTGTCCAATATTTCTGAGGAAGAGAAAAAAACACTGTTCGCCGAACTTCAAAAAATTCAGCTCGACAGCCTTGAAGATCCCTCGTTCAGCCCACAATTCGATTTTTTGTTGGATAAAGTTGCCCGCGCTTACGGCTATGACAACGACGCAATTTTGCGCAGCCTTTCCATAAAAAGAAAGGCCCAAACAGACTATCTGGACATTTCAGTTACGACCGAAATTCCGGCGCTATCCCAGCATTTGGCCAATGCTTATGCCACGCGTTTTTTGACCTACTACTTCAATTTGCTCGTTCGTGACAAGCGACAAAACGTAGAATCTTATACCAAACTCGCCAATGAAAAGAAGGCTGTGGTGGACTCGATCAGCGATCTGAAGTTTGAATATTTGAAACAAAAAGGTCTCCCCGTTTTGGGTAAACAAAGCGAGGAACTGGTAGGACAAATTGCAAAATTGGAATTTGAGCGTCAACGCGCTGCTGCAAAAAAAATATCTGCCGCCGAATCCGTCGGACGCATCAAAAAATACGAGGGCGACCGCGAATCGCGTGATGCACGGGAGATACAAAGCCGTCTTTTGGAAAAAAACAACACTGCCGAACAGATGGAGCGTGTGCGCGAACTTACTCGCCGCAATGCCGAGGCTGGCGGCAAAGACGCCGAATTGGCTGAAGAACTCGTCGCAGCCAAATCCGAGCTGGAAGAGGTTATGCGTTCCTCTGCCCGCTCGCAAGGCCGACCGCGCAACGAAGAGGGCAAAAAAACCAAGGAAGACCTGTACAAAGACCGCGTGGACTACGATCTCGACCGCATCGAGGCAGAAGAAAGTTACAAACGCACGAACAGCGAAATCTACGCCCTCAAAAACAAACTCAGCAGCATGGTGGTCAGCGATGAGGTTTTTTCCAATCTCCAGTCCAAGCAAGACAATGCCCAACTTGAGTTCGATAAAATCTATGATGAGTTCATTAAAGCCAGACTGACCCTCGAAAATGCCGAGAACCCACTCTCCATTGTTCAGAACGGACAGCTGCCCGAATGGCCTGAGCCGGATCGCCGTACCTTGATAAGCATTTTTGCGGCCATCGTGGTGGGTACACTGACGGCCATCGGGCTGTTTGGAATGGCTTATATGGACAACACAATCCAGTCGCCCGAGCTATTCAAAAAATACACCAATGGGCTTACTTTACTCGGCGCTATCCCCGCTGTACCGGTCAAAGGCTTTGATTTGGAGCGCATTTTTTCAGCCAAAAACCAAGAGGGGGTTTATGGCGCATTCCGGGAGAGCCTGCGTAAAATCCGGGGGCAAATAATCGCGCTTGGCAGCGGCAACATTCTCATTGTCAGCCCAAAAACGAAGGAGGGGAAAACTTTCGCGATGCTTTCGCTGGCGCACTCGCTTGCATTCAACAACAAACGGGTACTCATGCTCGACACCAATTTCAAAGCCCCGCTGCCCGAAACATTCACTGATCAACCCAGTGCAAACAAGACGATGCTGAACAAAGCCCTCCAAAACCACGGACTGGCCGAAGTGTTCCAGCTAAAAACCCAAAAGGCTGAAAAAAGCGAAATGCAACAAGTAGATATTCTTGGCAATACTGGCCTTCCAAAATCGCCTGCCGAATTGCTGGAGCCAGAGCAGTTCCGTGCTTTTCTCGCCGAAATGCACCAACACTACGACTACGTGCTGATGGAAGCCGCTGCACTCAACCAGTATTCCGACGCTCAGGAACTCGTGCCCTTTGCCGACAAAGTGCTGGCAGTTTTCAATGCCAATTCAGTATTGAAAAATACCGATCAAACTTCTCTGGAATTTCTGCGCTCGCTCGATGACAAATTCGCTGGAGCAGTGCTGACAGAGCTTGATGAGCGGAACGCATAGGGAATGTCCAATGTCCAACAAGGAATGTCCAATGTCCAAGTAGCCATTGGGATTAGACACTCACGTTGGCATCTTGCCCTTTGGTCACAACAAACGCATAGACCTGCATCCACTTGGACATTGGACATTCCTTGTTGGACATTGGACATTTATTTCCCCATCTTTGTCATTCCAAAACCTGATTTTTCACCCACCCACCTTCTTTTATTCATGAAAAAAGTCATCTCCCTCCTTGTGCTGTTCGTGTCTCTGGCAGCTCCCTCGATTGCACAGCATAACAAAACAAGGCCTTCCTCTACAGGAAAGGCCCCTGAAAATCCTCAAATTTCCTGGCCTGGGAAAGGCGTAGTGCCACTGGCAACCAACCCGTTTGGAGTAGCCACACCGCGACCGAAACCGCTGCCCATGCTCCAGACCTTGGAAGGTATTAAACCCTCCGAGATCTCCATCGTTCGTGGCGAAAACGGTTTGCCGATCTTCTTTGAAGGCAAAACAGAGGCTTCTGGGAATGCCTCAGAAAGCAAACCTATTGGGGAACGCGCGCTGGAATATTGCGCAAGCCTTCAGCCCCAAGGTATCACTGCGCCTGAGGCCGAATTCGTGCTGAAAACCACGCAAACCGATGAGCAAGGCAATGCCCACGTCCGTTTGGAACAGGTATTCAATGGCCTGCCTGTTTGGGGTGGAGAAGTAATTTGCCACACAAATAGCGGCGCATTTGAGCGCATGAATGGGCGATATTTCCCAACGCCAAAACTTCCCAGCATTGTCCCGGCAATCAGCGCAGATGTCGCGATTTTAAAAGTCAAAAACGAAATCGGTGTTTCAAAAATCAAAACCGATTGGTCGGCAGATGATTTGAAACTAATTGATGGCCAACCATTTGCAGCCACTCTGATTGTTTTTCACCCAAAAGAAACGCTGACGGGCGAGCGCCTGAGCTGGCATGTGGCAGCCCGTCCAAATGTGCTCAGCCGTTCAGAATGGTTCGTAGATGCCATCACAGGAGAGGTTCTGGATCAATTTGAGCATACCTGCAATTTGACTGGGCATTTGCACAGTGCTATGGGTGAATGCAGCGATCATGCATCCCCAAATCCCCAAATCTTTGAATCACCAACAGAAGATGAAGAGATGCCAACGAATGTCAGTGGCATCGATTTGCTGGATATCAACCGTACTTTTATCAACGGTGGATGGCAAAACGGCAGCCAATTTTTGCTGGAAGATGCAAGCAAATCCATGTTTAACGCCAGTTCATCCAATATGCCCAACGACCCGGTCGGAGTGATCGTCACGCTTGATGCGCTCAACACCTCGCCTGAAAACCAGAATTTCACTGCAAATTTTGTGGTGTCCAACACTTCCACTTTCTCTAACAAAAAGGCGGCCATTAGCGGACACTACAACAGCATCAAGAGTTTTGATTATTTCAAGTCAAAGTTTAACCGTGAATCCATTGACGGTGAAGGGGGAAACGTGATAGGCATAGTGAACGTTTCAGAAGCCGATGGGACCTCCATGGAAAATGCATTCTGGAATGGCCAGGCAATGTTTTACGGCAACGGCGGCAGTACCTTCAAAGCACTTGCACGCGGACTTGACGTAGGCGGCCACGAGATGACGCACGGTGTGATCGAAAAAACGGCCAACCTGATTTATCAAAACGAAAGTGGTGCGCTCAACGAATCCTTTGCCGACGTTTTCGGTCAGATGATTGACGGCGACCCGAACGACTGGAAAATTGGCGAAGATGTGATGCAAAGCGGGGGTGGGCTTCCATCTGCCCTGCGCGACCTTTCAAATCCACACAATGGTCAGGCTTCTAACAGCCCGTTCTGGCAGCCAAACCACACCAACGAGCAATACACTGGCAGCAATGATAATGGCGGGGTGCACATCAACTCCGGTATTACGAACCGAGCGTTTTTCCTCTTTGCCAGTGACGCAAGCGTCGGCACAACAAAAGCCGAGCAAGTCTACTACAAGGCGCTGCGCGATTATCTGGTGAAATCCAGCAAATTTGTGGACTGCCGTCTTGCGGTGATTCAGGCCGCCACGGATCTCTATGGAGCTGCAGTAGCAAATGTGGCGGCGAATGCGTTCGCTACGGTGGGTATCGGCGGCAGCGCACCAAGTGGCAACTACCTTGGACAATTGAATCCTAACCCAGGCACAGAGTTTATCCTTGCCACAAGCGATGATGGCAGTGATCTTGATTTGATGAACGGGTCTGGGCAAATAATCACTTCGCTTTATACAAACGGTATTTTTAGCCGCCCAAGTGTAACCGACAATGGCATAAGTGTTGTGTTTATAAATAATGCTAAGCACCTTATAGCCATTGAATTCGATTATCAACTTAACCAGTTCACTGTTACGGACGTAGACTCTGGCCCCTGGCGCAACGCGGCTATTTCTAAGGATGGGCGATTTGTTGCCCTTCTTTCTGAATTTGAAGAGCCGCGAATTTACATCTTTGATTTGGCGAGCCCAATTGGGGAATTCGAGACATTTTACCTTTACAACCCGACTTATACCCAAGGCCAAATCACAGGCGATGTGCAATACGCAGACGTGCTCGAGTTCGACTACTCTGGAGAATACCTTATGTATGATGCGTACAATGACCTTGATGGTGTTGGCTATTGGGACATCGGGTTTGTGCGGTATTGGGAGAACGATCAATTCACCGATGGCGGCAACGCTTTCATCACAAAACTCTTCACGGGTCTGCCCGAAAAGCTGAGCATTAACAACCCAGCTATTGCGAAAAACTCTCCCTACATCATCGCTTTCGACCTTATTGACGAGATTGGCACTGTACGAAACGACATCTACGGAGCCAACTCTGAAACAGGCGATTATGATGCGATCATAACCAACAATGGTGTACTTGGCTGGCCAAACTACAACCGCCTCGACAACAAATTGCTCTACGAAAAAGCAAGCGGTGTTGACTACAATCTGCGCTTTCAGGGGCTGCAGCCCAACAAAATTCAAGCGCTTGGCAACAGCAGCCAAATAGTATCTTTCCACTACTGGGGGGTGAATTATGCCAACGGTATCCGCAACCTTCAGGTGGGTACGAATGATGTAACTACCCAAAATTTCGAGGTAAAAATCTCGCCAAACCCGACCGCTGATTTTGCACAATTGGCCCTTCGCGCTCATGACGCTTCTGGCGCAATCATCAGCGTTCACAACCTCTTGGGCGAAACATTGATGACACGCTCGGTCAATATTTTAGAAGGCGAAAACCTGCTTGATATTGATCTCCAGCACTTGCCTTCTGGCAATTATGTAGTGCGCGTGGCTGCTGAAAATGGAGCAGGTGCTGCGTTGAAGTTGGTGAAGATTTAAATTTTTTCACGCAACGCTGCAACGGATTTCACGCAATGCCACAACGGATTTCACGCAACGCCGCAACGCCGCAACGTTTTATGTTTTTGATTATCAAAACGTTGCGGCGTTGCGGCGTTGCGTGAAATCCGTTGCGGCGTTGCGTGAAATCCGTTGCGGCGTTGCGTGAAAAAACACGTTCCTTTCAGATTACCTGAACCTTGGAAAGAAGGTATTTTCACCCCCAAAAACACGAACATGAGAAACCTCTGGCACATTTTTTTGGCAGCGCTGCCATCCTTTATTTTTGCCCAAATCCCTGAAATCCCCCTTTCCAAGGGCTTGATAATCACTGAATCATGCAAGGTCGCGCCAGGCAAATATGTCATTGCTCCAACGCCGGAGAAAGAGACTTGCATTATCATTTCCGGCGAAAACCTGGTCATAGATTTCCAAAATGCAGAAATGCGCGGAGCAATTGAAGGCGTTTTACCCAACCTCTTTTCCGGCACGGCCATTCTGATAAAAGGCAAAAACATTACCCTGAAAAACGCTCGTGCCAGGGGCTACAAAATTGCCCTCTACGCCGAAGCTGTGGAAGGCTTGACGCTCGAAAACTGCGACTTCTCCTACAACTACCGCCCTCGCCTGCGATCTATCCGCGAGCGCGAAGATTTCTCCGATTGGCTTAGTTACCACCACAATGAACAAGACGAATGGCTGCGCTATGGGGCGGGTATTTACTTGAAAAACTGTCTGCGCGCAACGGTTAAAGGTTGCCGAATCACAGGCTGCCAAAACGCGCTGTTGATGACGGGCTGCAACGATGGTCTGGTGTACAACAACTTTTTTACTTTCAATTCCGGTCTCGGCATCGGGCTGTACCGTAGCAGTCGCAACCGGCTGATGCATAACCGCTTGGATTGGAACGTGCGCGGATACTCGCATGGATTTTACCAACGAGGACAGGATTCGGCGGGCATTCTATTGTACGAACAAAGCAGCCAAAATACCATAGCCTACAACTCCGTAACGCACTCTGGCGACGGACTTTTTCTCTGGGCGGGACAGACTACGATGGACACAGGCGAGGGTGGTTGCAATGACAACCTGATTTTTGGTAACGATTTTAGTCATGCTCCCACCAATGGTGTAGAGGTCACTTTTTCACGCAACCGAATTCAGGGGAATATCATACGAGAATGCACCTACGGCATCTGGGGCGGCTACAGTTTTGAAACCATTATAATGGGCAATTATATCGCCGATTGCAAGACGGGGATCGCCATTGAACACGGCCAAAACGACACCATCCAGCGCAACCTTTTTCAAGATGATAGCACGGGTATAAACCTTTGGGCACGAGAAACGCAGCCCAGCGATTGGGGTTACGCCCAAAAACGCGACACCCGCAGCCGCGACGCGGTCATTGACCGAAACGTGTTTCTAAATACCCGCAAACCCCTGAAAATCAGCAATTCCCAAAACATTTCCATCAACGGCGAAAACCTCTTTTTTGATTTTGAAAAACTCCTGGAAACGCCCAAACCCAACGAAAACCTGAAATTCCTCCGCAACGACCTTTATGGCACAGAAACAGAAATCGCGGAAGTATGGGCCAAACCCGAACTAACGCCTTCCAAAAACCTCAACTTCTCGCATCCCGGCAAAGACCCCGAAAATCCGTATGCTCCACTCGATGTTCCGGTCAATGAGCTCAGGGAGCCTGACAGCCTGTCCGATGGGATGCTTGCCGTGCTTCCCAATGGGTTTCCCCGTGGCAGAAGGTTTATTCTTGTGGACGAGTGGGGGCCATTCGATTTCCGCCGACCCATCGCCACGATTGACACGGTGGCGGGCAATTTATACTCGCTCGTTCTTATCGGCCCATCAGGCGATTGGAAAATCTCAAAAATGGAGGGTGTGAAAAGCGTAAGCGTAAAAAAGGGTACTGTCCCTGCTACGATTACCGTAGAGCGCAACCCAAAAAGCGATGCAGTATTTATTGAATTTGAATACAGCAGCCCGCAGGCAATCCGGACTGTTTTTGGAGAAACCATCCCAACCGGGAAGGTTTATAAGTTTGATTTTCAACGTTTTGAGAAGAAATTGGAATGGCACATAAAATTCTTCAACTACGACAGTATTCCTACCCCGGAAACTTTTGCAGCAAAATATCCAATAGACGAAATGCTGAAAGACAAGCTCGCATTTGCCTGGTGGGGCAGCCCTGCCGAGGCCGTTAAAGAGGACAAATTTGCCACGCTATCCACCACAAATTTCAACATTGCACCCGCCGAATACATCCTCGAATTGACTTCCGATGATGGTGCTCGACTTTATCTCGACGGCAAACTTTTGATTGACAATTGGGACATTCACGAACCCGAAACCGACGAAATAACAGTTAAACTGGGCGGAAACCACAGCATTCGGATCGAGCACTTTGACGCAGGTGGATTTGCCGCGCTGGATTTTCGGATGCGAGTGAGCAGATAAGTGCCTAAACACAAATAGTTCGTATTAAACACATAGGCACAATAGGACACATAGTGTTGGAAATCACGCCTTTGTGTCCTATTGTGTCTATGTGTTTAATACGAACTATGAGGGTTCATGTGTTTGGTATCGTATACTCAACGTCTACGGAGAACTCGTCTGGTAATAGCGAAATTGGGTTTTCGCTACGTTCAACCCAATACCTTAGGCTACTTTTGGGCTCAATTTTTTTAGACATTTCATGAAAAAACTGTTTCTGATTTTCCTGCTCAATAGCTTCTTAATCAATCTATTCAGTCAAACACCCGCTGCGCCTTGGCCAACCAAAATTGCCCCTGAAATCTGCGCCCGCTTAGATCGTGGCGAATCTGCCGATGTGCTGCTGGTTTTTAAAGAAAAAGCCGATTTACGCCCAGCCCAAAACCTAAAAACTAAATCCGAAAAAGCCCGGTTCGTCTTTGCCCGCTTGCACGAAACCGCCGCTCGATCCCAGCAAAACGCGCTTAAAATTTTAAACGAAAACGGGTTTTCAGCCAATACGCTTTTCCTTGTGAACGCGCTGGCGATAGAAAAAGCCGATGCTCCTCTGCTTCGAAAGTTGGCAGAACTCTCTGAAATAGAAGCCATTACTGCTGATCCTTGGGTCAAATTTGTAGACCCGATGGAAGCCAACCATAATTCAGACCCTGCTGCTGATCGGGGGGTCGTCGAATGGGGCATCGCTAAAATTCAGGCCCCGGAAGTCTGGGCGTTGGGCTACTCCGGACAAGGCATTACGGTTGGTGGTGGCGACACAGGTTTTGACTGGACGCACCCAGCCATTCAAGGTAAATATCGTGGTTGGACGGGTGATGTAGCCTCCAGTCAGCATCATTACAATTGGCATGATGCCATCCATGATTTCAGCCCGCTGAACTATGATACACTTGGAAACCCTGGAATCAACCCTTGTGGGCTCGATTCGCCCGTTCCCTGCGACGATCACAGTCATGGAACGCATACCATGGGAACCATGACTGGTGACGACAGCCAGGGCAACCAAATTGGGGTGGCTCCGGAAGCGCGTTGGATCGCTTGCCGCAATATGGAACGCGGCTGGGGCAAACCTTCGAGCTACATTGAGTGCTTCCAATGGTTTCTCGCGCCCACCGATTTGGGGGGCCAAAATCCTGACCCTGACCGCGCGCCACACGTCATCAACAATTCCTGGTACTGTGCGGTGGAAGAGGGCTGTACAGATATGACAGTCAACGAATTGCTGCGTACGGCGGTTATCAACCTCAAAACTTCCGGTGTAGTAGTGGTGGTGAGTAATGGCAATTCCGGGCCAGGCTGTTCTACCACCTCCACCCCGCCCCCTTATTTCGAGGAAAGTTTCAGTGTTGGGGCTACTCGCTCTGATGATTTTATCTCAGGTTTCAGCAGCAGAGGTCCAGTTTTGGTAGATGGGAGTAACCGCATGAAGCCAAATGTTAGCGCTCCCGGCCAAGATGTGCGCTCCTGCGTTCTAGGGGGGAATTATGCCAATTTCAGCGGCACCAGCATGGCTGGCCCGCATGTGGTCGGGCTGGTGGCCCTTGTGCTTTCGGCCAATCCTGCTCTGGCGGGTCATGTGGATGATATTGAAGACATTGTGGAACAAACAGCCATTTACTTCGCCGATACTTTGGATTGTGGTGCGAGTTCCGGTATTGCGCGACCAAACCATGCCTATGGCTGGGGTCGGGTGGATGCGCTGGGTGCGGTACAAGCTGCGCTTCAGTGGCAGCCGCCAGTTGGTACAAATTCGCCGGTGCTGCCGGCAGCAATGGTATCGCCCAACCCAATACAAGATGTAGTGGTTTTTACTTTTGAAAATCTTTCGGGAGAAACGTTTTTAGAAATTTTCAACGCTGAAGGCAAGCAGGTTTTTGCTAAAAAATGGCTCGCGCAAAATCAGGAAACCCTGCGGGTTCCTTTTGAAAATCAACCTGTTGGCGTGTATTTCTGGAAATTAAAAAGCGGAAATGGGGTGGCCAGCGGGAAGTTGGTGAAAAGGGGTTGATTTACGATTTACAATTACATGATTTACGATTTTAGATGTCTGGCGCCAGCGCGAAATTCCCTGTGATCGCTGTACATCTAAAATCGTAAATCATGTAATCGTAAATCTCAAATCAATACGCCTTCGCAAACAGTACCCTCCGCTCGCTAGGCTTACCCGTCCTTATACACTTCCCCGCCTCATCCGGCCAGCCAAGCGGGATGCAACGAATGGTCGCTTTTGTTTGGGCTTTGATATCCTCCTCGGTCTCGGTGGTTCCGTCCCAGTGTGCGTATGCGAAGCCACCCTTATTATCCACCACATCCACCAATTCTTCCCAGGTATCTACCCGCGTGATGTGCTCGTCGCGATAAGCCTTGGCTCGGTTGAACAAGTTGGACTGTATCTCGTCGAGCAGGCTCGCAATATGGTCTGCGATGGTATCGAGTGGCACATTTGATTTCTCTTTTGTGTCACGCCGTGCAACCTCAACCTGACCTGATGCGAGGTCGCGTTGACCAAGACCGAGACGCACGGGGATGCCAATCATCTCATACTCAGCGAATTTGAAGCCAGGGCGGTTCTGATCATCGTTGTCAATTTTGACACGGATACCCTTCGCTTTGAGCTCGGCTGCGATTTTTTCGGCCACGACGGTCAATTCCTCAGAAGGTTTTGGAATGGGAATAATAACCACCTGTGTGGGCGCAATTTTTGGCGGGATGATCAGGCCATCGTCGTCGGAGTGCGTCATGATAAGTCCACCGATAAGGCGCGTAGAAACGCCCCATGAGGTAGCCCACACAAATTCCTGCTGGTTTTCTTTGTTCAAAAACTGAACATTGAACGCCTTGGCAAAATTTTGCCCCAGAAAATGAGAAGTGCCCGCCTGCAAAGCCTTTCCATCTTGCATCAACGCTTCAATCGTATAGGTATCATCGGCCCCGGCAAAGCGTTCGTTGGCGGATTTTACCCCCTTAATGACAGGCATGGCCATCCACTCTTCGGCGAATTTGGCATACACATCCAGGATCAAAAGGGTTTCTTTTACAGCCTCTTCAGCCGAAACGTGGGCAGTATGACCTTCCTGCCAGAGAAACTCTGCAGTGCGGAGGAAGGGACGGGTGCGCATTTCCCAGCGTACCACATTGGCCCACTGGTTTATTAGAATGGGCAGGTCGCGATAGCTTTGAATCCAGTCGCGGTAGGTATTCCAGATGATGGCCTCAGAGGTTGGGCGCACGATGAGTTCCTCCTCCAGTTTTGCTTCCGGGTCCACCATGAGTTTGCCGGGTCTGTTGGGGTCGTTTTTGAGGCGATAATGGGTCACCACGGCGCATTCTTTGGCAAAACCCTCGGCGTTTTTTTCCTCTGCTTCAAAAAGACTTTTTGGCACAAACAGCGGGAAATAGGCATTGACGTGGCCTGTTTCTTTGAACATAAGATCCAATTGGTCGCGCATTTTTTCCCAAATACCATAGCCGTGTGGCTTGATGACCATGCAGCCACGCACAGGCGAGTTGTCGGCCAAACGGGCTTTTTGCACAATATCCAGGTACCACTGGGAGTAGTCTTCGGAGCGGGGTGTTATTTCTTTTGCCATTATTTATGAAGTGATAAAGTGATGGAGCGATAAAGTGATAGGCGCCTGCATTAATGCTTTGGAGGGTAAAAGTAATGCCCGCCTTCGCTAAAGCTTCGGCGGGTAAAGGGGCGCAAAGATGAGGGGTTTTCGGAGGCAAATGCTCAAAAAACCCCTCAAAAATTCTTTTTGTTCCAACCAGGATATTAATAGTCTCACTTCAAGTGAGACTATTAATTCTCACTTCAAGGGAGGCTATTAATTGATTTACTCCCACTTCGGCAACAAACCTCTCAAGCCCATATCCACGATCTTTTCAGAAGGGGTCACTCCATCGCCATAAAAATCCAACTGGCCATTTGCGTTGTCGTCGATCCATTCAAAACTCTGATTCACAGAGAACGAAAGAGTTACCGTTAGGTCCTCGGTTTCGTCTCCCGTTACCACAAGCGGCGTGTCAAATTTTCCGGTCACCACACAAGACTCTGGAGGAATGGGACTGCTTAGGAAAAGCGGGTTCACTACCGTCGTCGCGCCAGCAGGTGCTTCGCCGGAAGAGACTTGATTGTAAGTATCGTAAGGCGGGGCGAGATTGGTCTCAAAAGCCCAAAAACCCTGTTTTTTGTCGTCGTTCACGGTCAGCGTTTTGCTGCGCGGTGTGATGCTGCTGATGTATGTGTTGAATCCGACAAAGGAGGCCACCGTGCCTTTTTGCTGGGGCAAATTTCCGATAATCGGGAGGTTATTGATATTGAAACGCACATCATAATTTTGGTAGGTTACGCTTGCACGAACCCATTCATAAGTGCCGGGAGGCACATTTTTCAGGTTAATTTTGGTAAAAACCTGCCCATCGCCGCCTTTCGCAACTTTGTCAAAATCTACGGCGGTTTCTCCACCCTTAGCGGTTTCTTCGCCTTTGTACACGATGGCTCCAGCACCCAGCAAGGTGAATGCGGAAGGAGCTAATTCAATGTAATGGACGCTCATTTCATTGAATTCGGGTGTTTGAGCAGCATTGCCGGCGGGTATGGGCGCTGGTTGTCCGATGTTGTTGAGCCGCGCCTGACTGGCATCAAATTTGAATTTGAACTGGAGATTCGTGCCGTCTTCAGAAGTTTCTTTTTTACAGTTGGAAAAAAGAAAAAGCGCGGCAAACAAAAGGAGCAATGTGTAGTTTCTCATGTGCGGATATGTGTTTGAAATGAATGCCCCAAAACGGATATTTGGGTTTCCAATTGCATGATCTATGTTTTTCGAAACCATTCAAGCCCCGTTTTGTTATTTTTGCCGCTGTGTACCCCGGAACGCTGTTCCGGGGAAATAAACTGAAATTGTCAACAAGCATCTTCCCCGGAACAGCGTTCCGGGGTACAACACTCTCTCGATGGATACGATCACCAAAAGCCCCGTGATGCTTTACACGGAACAAACGCCTAACCCAGAGGCACTGAAATATGTGACCAACCGGATGCTTTTCCGAGGCATTGCGGACTTCAAAGACAAGGAATTGGCAGCAGAATGGAGCCCTATGGCGCATAGTCTGATGGAGCTGCCCTACATCAAAACCGTCTATTTCAACAACAATTATGTGACAGTGACGAAGGAGATGAACTACGAATGGGCAGACATCATGCTGAAAATCAAAGAGTTCATCAAAGATTATATCGAAAAGGACGGCGCAATCATCCGGGATGGTTTTGCTGAATATATGGAAAAAGTGCTGGCCACCAGCAATGCCGTACAGTTCAGCGGTGAAGGCGGGGAGATTGCCAAAAGGGTGAAAGAATTAATTGACACCTACGTAAAACCTGCGGTCGAAATGGACGGTGGGAACATCGAATTCAAAGCATTTGAGGCGGGCAAAGTCTACGTCACCATGCAGGGTTCTTGCAGCGGATGCCCTTCTTCTTCCGTTACGCTTAAGGCAGGCATTGAAGGGATGCTGAAACGTATGATCCCGGAGGTGGAAGAGGTGGTGCAGGAGATGGAGTGATCTCCCCACAGAGCAGATGCATGAATTTTAAGAAGTAATATTCACGAATTGCAGATTTTTTTGATTGACGAATGACGATTATCCCGAGTGTTCGGGATTGATGTAGAGGTTTGATTTTCGATTGCCGATGTTCCCCCAATCATCCATCATAAATTCTAAAATCGCCCATCACTTCAATCCCGAACACTCGGGATAATCGTCATTCGTCAATCAAAAAAGACTAATTTTCCTAGATTTTACTGCTAATTATTTATTGATTTCCTCCGTCGGCACTTGGCTGACGGAGGAAATTTTTTTGTAAAAAAGGGTGTGACCCCTTCTAACTTTGCGGCAATGTCTTTGATAAAAAAGCTCGCAGGAGAAACCGCTTTATATGGTTTAAGCAGTATTGCCGGACGGCTATTGAATATGATGCTGCTCGTGCCGCTGCACACACGGCTGCTTGAAACGACCAGTGATTATGGCGCGGTTACCGACTTATACGCCACCTCGGCTTTCCTGATGGTTTTTTTCTCCTATCGCATGGAATCGGCGTTTTTTCGCTTCGGAACGCCCATTGAAGACCGCGACAAAGCCTATTCCACAGGGATGCTCTCGCTTTTTGGCAGCACGGCCATTATTGCTGCCATCTTGCTGGTTTTTGCACAACCGATTGCAGATGCATTGCAATACCCACAGCACCCTGAATACGTGCGTTGGTTCGCCCTGATACTTGCTTTCGACTGTCTGGCAGAATTGCCGTTTGCGCGTTTGCGTCTGGAACAACGTCCGCGTAGGTTCGTTTTCGTTCGGCTTTGCAACATAGCAGTGAATATCACGATGAACCTTTTTTGGCTGGTCTTTTGTCCCTGGGCCGCCGAAAATGGGGTGGAATGGGTACATGCAGTTTGGCAACCCGGACAGGGCGTGGCCTATATTTTCCTCTCGAATTTGATTGCCAGCGCGATCACGTTGTTGTTGTTGTTGCCACAGTTTCAGGCAATTCGAGCCGGTTTCGACAAAATTTTATGGAAAAAAATGCTGGTCTATGCTGCGCCGCTCATCGTGGTGGGTCTGGCTGGAATTGTAGACGAAATGTTCAGCCGGGCGATGCTTAAATACATGCTGCCCGGCACTCCGGAGGAAAATCTGGGGCAGGTAGGCATTTTTGGAGCTAACTACAAACTGGCTGCGCTCATCACCCTTTTTACCCAGGCTTACCGCTATGCAGCTGAGCCTTTTTTCTTCCGACATGCACAGGACAAAGACGCCTTGCGAACGCAGGCCGAGGTTACAAAATGGTTCACCATTGCGGGAGCAGCAGGGATGGTGGGGATCTTGCTTTTCCTGGATTTGGTCAAACATTTTATAGACGAAAAATTCCACAGCGGACTTCATGTGGTGCCTATCTTGCTGTGCGCCAATCTTTTATTAGGTGTTTATTACAACTTCTCTGTATGGTACCGATTAAAAGACCGTACGGGTTTAGGCGCCTGGATTTCTATTGGAGGAGCAGTCATCACCATTTTGCTAAATCTTTTTCTCATCCCTCGTTTCGGATACTACGGTGCGGCATGGGTTACCCTGATCTGTTATGCTTTTATGAGTTGGGCGACGTGGTTCACGGGGCAAAAACATTACCCGGTGCCATACCCATTGAGCCGGATGGCTTTATATCCAATCATCGCACTCGTGCTTTGGGCATTGAGCAGTTGGCTGACGCCGATGCTGCCGTTAGCTGCGGTTTGGACTGGTCGTGTGATACTGTTCGCTATGTTTTTCGGGCTTGTTTATTGGTTGGAAATAAGAAATCGTGTGACACATGGATTGCACGGATGAGACAAGGCATTGGTTGTCAATCGAATCAATCTGTTTAATCTTTAATAATCGGTTCTTTCGACTATATCTTCGCACTTCAAACTAAAATCAATCTTCCGATATGCATCCAATAATTAACTCCCTCCACTCCTACAACCGCTACCTCATACTTGCTGCTCTAGTGTACGTGCTTTTCCGTTCCTGGTCAGGCTGGATGGGCAAAAAGCCGTTTGAAAAGGCTGATAATACGGCCTCTGTAGCATTGCTGGGGCTTGCCCACTTGCAATTGCTATTGGGACTTATCCAATATTTTGTCACCAGTGCTTATACCCGCGAGGGCATGGCCGACATGGGTGCCGCCATGAAAAGTGAGTGGCTCCGCTATTTTACTGTTGAACACGCTTTCATGATGGTATTGGCGGTTGTGTTTATCCAGATCGGCAGAACGACTTCCAAAAAAGCGGTAACCGATCAATTGAAGCACAAGAAACTTGCCATTTGGACGTGCGCGGCGACCTTGCTGATTGTGGCTGCGCTGGCAATGAAAGGGCTACTGTTTGGGACACTGGCTAGTGCCGGGCAGTAGATTTTGGATTTTGTTTTTGAAATTTTACCTTTGCCATACAAAGAGTTTTAATTTTGGAAAAGACTGGGCATATAGAAATAAAGGTTTCTGGGAAAAAAGGAAACATTGAAATCAGTCCCGACAACTACGACATAAAGGAACTGATTGAATTGCTTCAACACGCAGAGGCACTATTGTTTGCTGAAAAAAAAGGCCGACCGGTTATTACACATGCTATCGAAAAAGGCTCTGTGAAGCACATTCTTAAGACTTCGATGCAAGCGGTGATTGGTTTCAATGCTGTCTTAGCTCAGATACAGTCGAATAATTCGATAGACTTTCTTGAATATCAAACAGCAAAGGCGTTTGAGTATTTTCAAGAAACAGCGCAAAAACAGGGTGTCGAGTTCAATATAGTAACCTCTGTACCAGACACCGCCAGGGTAATTATAGGTATTCATAGCAAATTTGAGCGCTCAGAGGAGGTGTGGGTAGAAGCCGAAATGTACTTCTATGGTATGATAACGAACATTGGTGGAAAAAGCAACCCAAATCTGCACTTAGATACGAAAGAATATGGCTTGCTCACAATTTCTGCCGAAAAGGAAGTTTTGGCAGGGTTTGAGAAAAATCCAGTTTTCAAAAACTACGGTGTGCGAGTGCTTGGAAAGCAAAACATCAAGACTGCAGAGTTTGACAAGGCAAGCCTCAGGTTCATTGATATCATTAATTATTCACCATCCAATGATGATGATTATTTAAATTCTTTAATCAAAAAAGCAAGCAAAAGCTGGGCAGGTGTCCCAGAGACAGATGCTTGGCTCAAAGATTTGAGGGGATATGGAGTATAAAAACATTTTGTTAGACACGAGTTTTTTTATTCGACTTTTGAAAGCCCAAGACCCCTTGCACCAAAATGCATTGGCTTTCTACAGGTTTTTTATAGATAAAAAGTGTGTGCTGACATGTTCTACTATCTCGGTCGCCGAATATTGTGTAGGCGGTAATTTTGATGAACTTCCTTGGAAGGATTTGCAAGTGCTTCCATTTAATATTAATCATGCCCAACGAGCAGGGGAGCTTGCCAAGTTAGTTTTCCAACATAAAAACCAACTTAACCTTTCACACCGGAACGTCATTCCTAATGACACAAAACTTTTTGCACAAGCAGATGCAGAATCCAAGATTGATGCATTTGCTACTTCCGATGAGGAGTGCATAAGTGTTTTCAACATGATACAGACGTATCAGCCTGTACAGTTTTCCATTTTGAACATTAGAAAACCCTTTTCTGAAACGTTTGGGTTGCTTTTTGCTCCCTAGCATACCCTGCTTTATGCAGTTTTCAGTCAATTTTCTGTGTTTCCCACCTTGTTTTACATGCAAAAACCCTCCATTCCAGAAGGTACTCGTGATTTTGGCCCCGAACAGGTGCTAAAACGCAGCTATATTTTTGATACCGTTCGCTCGGTGTTCGTGAAGTTTGGCTTTCAGCCCCTCGAAACGCCAGCGATGGAAAACCTCAGCACACTTACTGGGAAATACGGCGAGGAAGGCGACAAACTACTGTTCAAAATCCTGAATAACGGCGATTTTCTCGCCAGTGCAGATGCCGACGCCCTGGCAACCAAAAACTCCACAAAACTCACGGCCAGCATTGCGAAACGGGGTTTGCGTTACGATCTCACGGTGCCCTTTGCCCGATATGTGGTGATGAATAGAGGCACCCTGAGTTTCCCATTCAAGCGCTATCAGATCCAACCCGTTTGGCGCGCCGACCGCCCGCAGCGGGGACGCTACCGTGAATTTTTCCAATGCGATGTGGATGTAATCGGTTCTGAATCTTTGCTGTACGAAGCTGAATTGGTGCAGATTTACGATGAGGCATTTGCCAAGATGCGCCTGCCTGTAGTCATAAAAATCAATAACCGAAAAGTGCTTTTTGGCATCGCAGAAGCGGCGGGCATTGCCGACCGATTCACGGACATGACGGTGGCAATTGACAAACTTGACAAGGTAGGAATTGAAGGCGTTCGCAAGGAATTGATCGAACGTGGTATTCCCGAAGCCGCCATTGCTGTAATTGAAAAGATATTAAAAACACCTGATCTTCAATCGCTTAAACCTATATTCGCCAATAGCGAAGCGGGTTTGAAAGGTTTGGAAGAATTGGAACGGGTGTTTCAACTTTTGTCCAAATCGCCGCTGACGAACGAACTCCAGTTTGATGTCACCCTGGCTCGTGGCCTCTCTTATTATACCGGCTGTATTTTCGAAGTTTCCGCAAAAAATTACCAGATGGGTAGCATCGGCGGCGGTGGGCGATATGCGGATTTGACTGGTGTGTTTGGTGTTCCGGGGCTTTCGGGCGTGGGTGTTTCGTTTGGCGCGGATAGGATTTACGATGTGTTGGAAGGGCTAAATCTTTTCCCTGAAAACATCGCGGAAAGCGTGAAAATCATGCTGGCTTCCTTTGATGAACTGTCTTTTGAATATGCTTTTCAATGCGCTACGAAACTTCGCGCCTCAGGAGTTTCGGTTGAAATTTACCCCGAACCGGGCAAGTTGAAGAAGCAATTTGAATACGCAGCCAAACGGGGAATTCCATTTGTCGCTATTATTGGAGAAAGTGAAATATTGGCTGAAACCTTGACCGTTAAGGATCAAAAGACCGGGGAGCAATGGACAGCAAGTGTGGCGGAGGCTATAAAAAAGTTGCTTGTTTAATAGAAGATTAATCTAGTTTCAAATACGACTCATCCTGAATTTTTTTGCACGCTTTGAATTTACACGCTTTGAATTTATTTGATTGATGATCTACTCGTCAATCATAAATCAAACAAAACGGACTCAAAATTTAGGGACGCATGTTTTAGAAAAGACCATACCATGCTCAAAAACTCGATTCCTATCCTTTTCATGCTTTGCTCAGTCCTCCCAATTTGGGCACAGCAAACCGACTACGATGCCATTATCCTTCCCGTAGATGCAAAAGCACGCGACATTGGGGAATACATGGTGCAACTAGCCTGGCTGAACAGTCCGGAAGGCCGCATTGCCGAATCCGAACTACTCAACGCCCGAAGCGAGAACAAAAACACCCGCAAGGAGTGGATGCGCGATGTGAACGCCTCGTTCAACTTCAACGAATCCAACCTGAAGGGAGCCGACACGCTGGGCAATGTTTTCTTTCCGCGATACAACTTTGGGCTGACGCTGAATTTGTACAACATCCTGAGTCAGAAAGAGAAAAACAACATCGGTCGCCGCCGCATGAGCATCGCTGATGAACGTATTCATTTGCGTAAACGTGAAATTCGCGCCGATGCATTGACGGCCTGGGCCAATTTTCGCCTCGCTCGCGAAATATTTAAAGAGCGCAGCACGGTAGAACTTGATTTGAACAACAATTTCGTCCTGATCCAGCAATTGTACAAAAGCGACGAAGCTACCCTTGAGCAATACACAACCACTTCTGCCGCTTACTACCAAGCCCGCGAGGCGCGGATTCGGGCGCAAACGGAGGCGGAAATCGCCAAATTCAAATTGGAAGAAATCATCGGACTGCGTTGGGAACAAGTGCAGCATCCTTCTAAAGAAGACTAAGTTGCAAGCGACAAGTTTCGAGTAACAAGTTTCAAGTTAAAAGTTGCAAGTGTTGCGCCACCTTTGCACTTGAAACTTGTTACCCGAAACCCGAAACTTGCAACTTTCAACTTGAAACTATAAAACTTGAAACTTTTTCCATGAAAAATCTACCCATCATCCTCAATATCATCTTGTTTGCACTAGTCGGCTACTTGTTCTATTTGAACTCAAAACCTGCTGATAATCAAACCATTGCGCCACCTGTTTCCCAATCAAATGGAGTGCGTATCGCATACGTGAATGCCGACACGCTGGATGCCCAATACGAATGGCTGAAAGAACAAAAAACGGCCATCGAACAGCGCATGGCCAACGCCGAAAAAACCCTTTCGGGCAAAGAAGAAGCCCTGATGAAAGAGGCGGCAGCATTACAACAGAAATTTCAAGAAGGGAATATGACCCAGGCCGAAGCAGAAAAGCAGCAGTCAAGCCTTATGCAGCGCGGTCAAAAACTCGAAGATGAAAAAATGCGCCTGGGCAAATCGCTCAGTGAAGACCAGAAAAAAGCCTTCAACGACCTATATGCCAATGTAGAGACCAAATTAAAAACACTTTCCGCCCAAATTGGCTACGATTACATCCTTTCCTACTCCCGTGGCGGCCCAATCCTGTACGCCAGCGACAGCCTTGACATCACCAAACAAGTGCTGGATTTGCTGAACGCGAAGGAAAAGTAAGCAGTAGCAGTTAGCAGTGGCAGTAGGCAGTAGGCTCCGAGCTGGCGATTCCTGCCAACTGCCACTGCCTACTGCCACTGCCTACTGCTACTGCCACTGCCCACTGCCACTGATAACTGCCTACTAAAAATGACTAACATCACGCTCCGCCAAGCCGCCGAGACCGACATCCCGCTCATTCGCCAGATGGCCGAACGGATTTGGTGGGAGCATTATCCAAGTATTATAAGCGAGGATCAGATCGCTTTTATGCTTGAATTGATCTACAACGATGCAGCGCTACGGAGACAAATGAAGGAAGAAGGCCAGGAATTCTGGTTGCCTGTAAAAAATGGACAAACACTTGGTTTTCTTGCAGTTAGCCGTAAAGGTGAGGGAGATTATTTCCTCCACAAATTCTACCTGGAAACCCGCGAACGTGGACTTGGGACGATTGCCTTTGAATTATTGCTAGCCCAATATCCCGATTTGTGTGAACTGCGTTTGCGTGTGAATCGCCGTAATTTTAAAAGTGTCAATTTTTATTTCAAAGTCGGTTTCCGCATTGAGTTTTGCATTGACACGCCTTTCGGCGAAGGCTATGTGATGGACGATTTTCAAATGGTTTTTAAGGTATAAAATGGTTTGAGTTGTTTGAAAAGTTTGATGGGTTTGAATCGTTTACGCACGAATTCAAACCTTGAGCAGGCGCACTACAACTCAAACCCTTCAAACTTTTCAAACAACTCAAACAAATAACAATGTTGTCCGTACACTCCGACCCTTATTTCATGAAACAAGCCCTCGCTGAGGCCGAAAAAGCCTTTGAAGAAGGCGAGGTGCCCGTAGGCGCGATCATTGTGTGCGAAGGGCGCATCATCGCCCGTACGCACAATCAAACGGAGATGCTAACTGATGTAACGGCTCATGCTGAAATACTCGCACTCACTGCTGCGAGTAGCCATTTAGGCAGCAAATATTTGACAGACTGCACCCTTTATGTAACCCTCGAACCCTGCGTTATGTGTGCAGGGGCACTGGCTTGGGCTCAAATCGGTCGTGTGGTCTATGCTGCTTCTGACGAAAAGCGCGGGTTCATGCTTTTTGGTGGCAAAGACCTCTTGCACCCGAAAACAAAATTGGAAATGGGGATCATGGAGGAAGAATGTGGTGCGCTGGTTACCTCGTTTTTTAAGGCTAAGAGGGGGAATTGACCACATTAGGACATGGTTGAAACATATAAGGCACATAAGGACACAAAAGTTTTGAAAATCAACTCTTTGCGTCTCTGTGCCTCTGCGGTTTATTTTACCTGCTCACATAAAGCATATTAGAACACATAAGCCTTATTTTGAAAACTTATGTATCCTTATGTGCCTTATGTGTTTCATATAAAACCATCAACTTAGGTGGTTAACCTAATGTGGTTCTGCCCAAATTTCTACCTTTGCCAACTTGTCAAAATAGACACCATCACATGGTTATCTTTAGAAATGACAGAAAAATTTTGACTTGGCTACCGCTACTCGATTAAATCAGTTTTTCTCCCCAAAATGGCAACAAGGGCTTGGCGTCTTGGCAGCTGTATTGCTGCTATTCCTGCTGGCGAAGCCCATTTTTAAAGACTACTTCACGCGGCCCAATTCGATGATGTATTCTTTTGGCGGCGACGCGCTGATGCTCTACTACAATACTACCTACCATACACGATATGATGACGGCTCCATGCTCCGTAGCATGAATTATCCCGATGGAGAGTTCATCTATCTTACGGATGCCCAGGGGGCTGTTTCCAATACCTTGCAATGGATAAACCGCCACGTTGCAGATGTTTCGTGGCAAACAGTAGGGGTTGTCAACGGGCTGAATTTGTACCTGCTTTTTGCTGCCGTGGTATTGGTTTTTTTCCTTTTGAGGGCATTGAAGGCACACCTTTTTACAGCCATTTTGTTCGCGCCATTGATTGTGCTGCTTTCCCCACAGGTATGGCGCATGGGAGGGCATTTTGGGCTTGCTTATCCTTTCCTGATACCAATGGCAATGCTGTGGTTTTTGCGAAAATACAGGATAGGGCGTTTGGAAAAGCGGGACGCATTGATGCTGGCCGTGTCTGTATTTTTCACGTTCAACAATCCATACACAGGGTTCAACGTCAATTTTTTCCTTCTCCTGGCTGGCTTGCTGCTTTTTGCCACAGAAGGGTTTAAAAGGAAGAACTGGAAGCGCCCGGCCATTATTTCAGGCATGGGCTTTTTGGTGCTTGGCTTGGTTTTTCTAACATTCAAACTATTTGACCCGGTAAACGACCGAATAAACCCACAATGGGGCTTTTTTGATTACCATGCGACTTTTGAGGGCCTTTTTCATCCACCCAATTCTTTCCTGTACAACTGGCTGATACGCAACAACATTAAGGTGACAGAGATAGAGTTCGAGGCGATGCTAAATGTTGGAATAGTGGCCACCCTGGCTTTGGCCATTATGTTGCTGATGACATTGGCGGGCATTTTTTACCGAAAAAACAAGCCCGTTTTGCAACGCATTGTGCCAGAACACCGCATTTTAATAGGCTCGGCGTTGCTCATGTTTCTGCTGGCCGCGAACACCAGTTTGATCCCAGTTTCCAGAG
The DNA here is from genome assembly GCA_046160625.1 of Saprospiraceae bacterium. GTDB lineage: Bacteria > Bacteroidota > Bacteroidia > Chitinophagales > Saprospiraceae > M3007. The sequence continues at coordinate 98,708 of JBJXGZ010000145.1, read as the reverse complement.
CGTGGATGGAAAATAACATGGGTTGGTTGATGATGTTTAAGGCTTCCGGCAGATTGGGTTGGGCCTTTTATTTTGCGCTGACGGTAACGGCAGTTGTGTTTATTGATCGTTTGTTTCGGCTGACTTCCCCCTGGTATATGGCGGCGTTATTCTCATTATCTGTGGCCGCGCTTTGGAATGCAGAAATAAACCAATACACGCGCATTAAATTCAAGGAAGTTTTTCAGGCCAATTTTTTCAATCAGAAACACGAGCAGGAAATGCTGGACATCCTGAGCCAAAACAAGGTGGATGCCAGCCAATACCAAGCTATACTCTGCCTGCCGAAAATGATGGCATGGTCTGACAAAATACTTTCTGAAATCAATTACAGAACCCAGATATACAGCACACGAATTTCCCTGGCCACCGGGCTGCCGATGGTCAATTCAATGCTTTCACGCATAGGGCTGAGCCATACGCTGGAGCGGGTACAAATGCTTGCTAACCCATTGGTGGAGCGAAGCTTGTTGCAAAAATTCCCCAATCAAAAAGATATTCTCCTTTTGGTCGGTTCGGATGCTATCCCGTATCTGCAAAATGGAGAGCAGTATCTCGTCGACATTTCAACGCGTGTAGCGGAATCCAAAGATTTCTCCCTCTATCGTTTGCGCCTGGCTGATCTGGTAAACAGTGTAGCCAGGCAAAAAGCAAAAGCTGCGTTCCAAAGCGGCACATTCCCACAACCAAGTATTCATTTGAGTTATGATACTCAGCCCTCCAGCCATGCTTTTTATGGCGCAGGAAGCCGTCAGGCCAAAGCAAAGGAGGATGATGTTTTTGATTTTGTATCGCCCTTTGAGCGCGATACTCAGATGGTTTTTTCGGGCTGGACCTATATTGATCCCGGTAAATGGAGTAGTGGTTTCTGGCTTTTTAGTGTACGTGATTCATCGGGCGCGGAGATTGATAACTTCAAGGTAGAATCCAGAAAATCTAACGATGTGCAAGGCAATTGGATTCGAGGCGAGGCCCGGGTGCGGCTGCCACGTGGGGGTCATCTACAGGTAAAGAGTTATGGCCACAAGTCCATAATAATTGACGAAGTGATGCTTTGGCCAGTGGGTGTCTCACCGATTGTGAATGACCCCAATGCGGAGACGTTTTTGTTTGAGAATTTCAAGGTGAAGAAGTGATTTTGAGGTAGCCACTAATTGCACTAATTTTCACTAAAAATTGATTCGTGAAAATTAGTGCAATTAGTGGCAAAAATCACTGCTTTCTTTTCAACAAAAATGCGGGTCTAATTCGGTGCGGATTCAACCAGGATTCTGCCGTTTCAAGGAAATATTCATCACCTTCTGTCCGAGCATTTCTCAATGCAAGTTGCCAGACAAATTCTGGCAGGATGAAATACCCAGCCCCTAAGTGTTTGATTTTCACCGCATTTTCTGGTCTTGCAAAATAGCGCAGCGTTTGTGCATGCACCCCGGCGGCAATGCGCCACAGCTTGCTGGAATCCACTGTATATTCAGGGAGCCAGGGCATGGCGTCTGTGCCTGTGGTAAAGGTAAAATACTCAGCGAGGGCGTTGTGGGCGATGAAGAGTTCGGGTTTATTGACTGAACTTTCCGAAAGTTTTATCCCGAAGGAATCGGGATCGGAAAGTTGGCGTTTTACATTGTCCGTTACCCTGTTAAACAATGCGTAGTCCGGATCATGAAGTCCAGGTGAATAGGATTTCCATGAAAAAAACGAGGCCGCGACAAATGCCGTGAAAAATACAATGGAGGCTTTTTTAGGAACATTTTGAAAGTCAAAAGCCAGTGGGGTAAGCAGCACAAATACCAAAAACATCCGCCAGGCCAAACCCGTGAGCGACCATTCCAAAAACGGGAAAAGCAAGAGGCCGCAAAGCCAGAAGAGAGCCGGATTTGAAATGCTTTTTCTGCTAAAAAACAGTCCTGCCAGCCAGCAACCTGTGACTATTGCAATCTCGAATACCCACCAGCTGCTGATGCGCTCCATGCCAAAAGATTGGACAAACGACCAGGGGGAGAATTGGGGTTGCCAGCTAAGCGTTCCGTTGAGCCGCCCCAAGTCAGCAATATGTGTCAAGCCCGGGAAAAATTCTCCAAGTAATATAAAAACGCCAAGCAAGACTCCTATCGCAAGCAGCGTTTTCGCCACGCTTGGTGTTTTCAACAAGTGCAATCGGCTAAATGGGGGCTTTCTCTGGGTATCCTGCTTGAGGTGTGCTTGGTGAAAACACCAAGCACGGCGGGAAAAACACCAAGCACGGCGATTGAACCGCAATTTGAGCCGAAGCCCTACCCATAATAATAGATACAACACCGACAATCCAAACATCATCCGATGCCCGAAGTAATTGATAACCAACAGAAAAATGGGCAACATAGCCCATGCTCGCTGCTTCGAAACCGCCCAATCCAAGGAGCGCACAAAGGCCATAAAAAACACCAGGCCCAGCAAATTCTTCGGGTATTGCGCCGCGAAATAAGTCAGTTGTGGGGAGAACAGCGACCAGGCTCCGAGCAGCGGCAGTGACTGACTTCGGCAGCACAGCAACAGCGTGAAAATTCCGCACAAGACCGCCGCGCCAGCCTTCATCGCCAGCACATAATCGCCTGTTATCCAATAGAAAAGCCGCAGATAAGGATAGATCAGCGAGGCTTCAGGCGAGTGCATGTGCCCGCTTTCTTCCAGCGATTTTATCTGAACGAGGTAGAAATAGCTGTCCCAGCCGGTGGCGAATGGGGTTTGGTGGAAGGCCAGGAGCCGGAGTAGCGCGGAAGTTGCCACCAGTACGAAGGAGAAGAAGAAAGTTATTTTAAAAGAGGACATTTTACTTGCGCGCTTAGCGACACCAAAGTAAGTCGTTCTTCATTTCCCTACCTTTGTCCCTCAAATTTTTACAAACCGCCCACTCCGTTCGTATGGGGCACGGGCACCCGACTCTAGTATGGCCGGGCTAAACACTTTTTTTCATGATTAACATCACATTCCCCGACGGCAACATTCGTCAGTATGCCGCCGGTTCAACCGCCCTGGACGTGGCAAAAAGCATCAGCGAGGGCCTCGCCCGCGTAGTGCTTGCCGCCTCCGTCAATGGCGAGGTGCGCGATCTGAGTCGCCCGATTGACTCAGATGCTACCATCACTTTCCACAAATGGGAGGACAAAGAGGGAAAGCAGACCTTCTGGCACTCTTCGGCGCACCTTTTGGCCGAAGCCATTGAAGCGCTGCACCCAGGCACCAAATTCGGCATCGGGCCGGCCATTGAAAACGGTTTTTACTACGACATTGACTCGGGCGACAAGCCACTGACCTTTGCTGATTTGCCCGCCATTGAGCAAAAAGTGCTCGAACTGGCCCGCCAAAAAAGCGAGTACAAGCGCAGCGAAGTCTCCAAAGCCGACGCCATCAAGTACTTCACCGAAAAAGGCGACCAGTACAAACTTGAACTGATTGATGGCTTGCAAGACGGCCAGATCACGTTTTACCAGCAAGGCAATTTCACCGACCTCTGCAAAGGCCCGCACATCCCCAACACAGAGACTATCAAAGCCGTAAAAATCCTCAACCTCGCCGGAGCCTACTGGCGTGGGGATATTGAACGCCAGCAACTTACGCGTGTATATGCTATCACGTTCCCAAAACAGAAGGAACTGGAGGAATACCTGACGCTTCTGGAAGAAGCAAAAAAACGCGACCACCGTAAACTTGGCCAAGAATTGGAGCTCTTCATGTTCTCCGAAAAAGTAGGTTCCGGCTTGCCACTCTGGTTGCCCAAAGGCACTGCTGTTCGTCAGCGTCTGGAAGATTTTTTGAAAAAAGAACAGATCAAGCGCGGCTACCAGCCCGTCATCACACCGCATATTGGCTCAAAAAAACTCTACGTAACCAGCGGCCACTGGGAGAAATATGGCAAGGACTCTTTTCAGCCCATCATGACTCCGCAAGAAGGCGAGGAGTTTCTGCTCAAACCGATGAACTGCCCGCACCACTGCGAAATCTATGGGTATCGCCCGCGCTCGTACCGGGAATTGCCCGTGCGTATAGCGGAATTCGGAACGGTGTACCGCTATGAAATGTCGGGCGAGCTGCACGGCCTCACGAGGGTGCGCGGTTTTACGCAAGACGATGCGCACATTTTCTGCACCGAAGACCAACTCAAAGAGGAGTTCCTCGGCGTACTTGAACTGACGCGCTTCGTGCTGCAAAAACTCGGTTTTGACAATTTTACCGCCCAAATCAGCCTCCGCGATCAGCACGACCGTTCAAAATACATTGGCTCGGAGGAAAACTGGGAAAAAGCGGAGCAGGCCATCATTGACGCGGCGGCTGAAGTGGGTCTGGATACCATTACTGCATACGGGGAAGCGGCCTTTTATGGCCCCAAACTCGACTTCATGGTGAAAGACGCGCTTGGTCGCTCCTGGCAACTCGGCACCATTCAAGTGGACTACAATCTGCCCGAGCGTTTCAACCTGACCTATATCGGCGCCGACAATGCAGAACACCGTCCGGTGATGATTCACCGGGCGCCGTTTGGCTCCATGGAGCGTTTTATGGGCGTGTTGATTGAAAACTGCGCGGGCAAATTCCCGCTATGGCTCTCGCCGGAACAGTTTGCTATTCTGCCTGTGTCAGACAAGTTTGTGGAATATTCCTACCAGGTCAAACAGGCTCTTGAAACCGAAGACTTGCGTGGCGTGGTAGACGATCGCAACGAAACCATCGGGCGGAAAATCCGTGACAATGAAATGAAGCGCATTCCGTTCCTGCTCATCGTGGGCGAGAAAGAAGTAGAGGCTGGTACGGTCAGCGTGCGGAAGCAGGGGGAAGGAGATCAGGGCGCGGTGAGTGTGGCTGCGTTTGCGGAGATGGTGAAGGGGATGCTGTAATTGATACGATTTTTTGATTGATACGATTGTTTCGATTCGGCGCGGGAGGCTTGTGGGCCTTTCGCGCCGTTTTTACACACCATTCCAAGCTCGCACCTTATAAAGCGTTCGATCCTGATTCTCTTGGCCACCATAAATAAGCGTCTTTTCTTTCACTTTTTCACCCGCTAGGCCTGCAAAATAGTCCAAACCTTTAAAAAGTGCCGGAAGGACCGTTTGGGTAGATTTAACTTCAAAAAGCTCGAACATCTGGCCGCTTTTAGAGAGCAAATCCACTTCGTTCCCCAGTGCGTCGCGCCAAAACCAATATTCTTTAAGGCGATATTGATGGTGATTCTGTTTGTGGAATTCTGCAATTACCAAGTTTTCAAAAAGGCTACCCAAAAGCGTTGGGTTGTCCAGATCGGCGGTCTGGCGCATATCGAGTAAAAAAGAAGCAAGACCTGTATCGTAGAAATACAACTTGGGTGTTTTACTGATCCGCTTATTGAAATTTTGATAGTAGGGTTGCAATTGGAACACGATGTAACTGCTTTCCAGAACCGACAGCCACGATTTGGCAGTTGGTTGCGATATGCCACACTCGTTGGCCAGATTGCTCAGGTTTAATAGTTGACCCGTGCGTGCTGCGCATAGTGCGAGAAAATTTCGGAAAAGCCTCAAATCCTGCACTCTTGAAAGTTCCCGAACATCGCGATCAATATACGTTTGTAGATAATTGGAATAGAAAACTGCTGGATTGATCTTGCGGTCGTAAATAGCCGGATAGCAGCCTTTAAGCAACTGTTCTTTCCAGTCGTTTTCCAAAAGCCCTGCTTGGCGCAATTCCTGAAAATCCAAGGGGAGCAATTTGAACAGGGCCACTCGCCCGGCCAGACTCTGCGTAATACTGCTCATCAGGTGGAAATTCTGTGAGCCAGATAGGATAAACTGCCCCATTTTGCCGCTTTTATCCACCGCCGTCTGCAAATAAGAAAACAGCAACGGCACACGTTGCGCTTCATCAAAAATGATCCGTTCCGGGTATTTTTTTATAAAACCGATAGGGTCATTTTCTGCAAAACTCCGTAAATCTGTGTCTTCCAACGACAAGTACTGGTAGTCCGGGAATACCTTTTTTAGGAGTGTGGTTTTGCCTGACTGGCGCGGCCCGGTTAGTGCCAAAATGGGGTATTGGGGCAATAATTCCCGCAAGCGGGCTTCTATTTGACGTGCTACGAACATGGCATTAAAAGCCCAAAGTTGATAAAATTTTGAAATTACAGGAAAAATATTTTGAAATTACATGCGCGATATTTTGAAATTGCATTAATGGCCGTAGCGCGAAGGAGGGTTCGATTTTTCGATTGATACGATTGTTTCGATTCGGCGCGATGGGCTTATGGGCCTTTCGCGCCGTTTTATTATTATAATTCTGATGTTTGTGCGATTTTTGGGCCGGCTTGGAAGTGTATTGTTCACATCCAGGTGCAAATTCGATAACCAACAAACAAGTAAAAATGAAAAATTACGAACTCGCACGGTTATTTCTATCAGGTGGCACATTACAGGGCATCACCCCTCGAAAGTTAGCAGATACACTACGACACGAGGAAAAGTACTCCTATTCAGCAGAATTATATTTGAAAATCTTAGAAACCTGCAAGTCTGTAACTGAACGCAAGGAAATTCTTAAACATTTGGCATTCTGCTTCTATAAGGATCCTGATTTGCCATCGTCGACCAAGTTCGATAAGGCTATTCAATACCTTTATGAGATTGATGACTCAGAAAGTTTTGATTGTGAAATTTTTGGCAAACTCGGAGCGGCATTTAAATATCGGTGGTATAGTGATAATCGTTTTGAAAGCCTATTGCACGCTCGCTATTTTTATCAAAAAGGTTATGAGTATTGGTATAAGAAATACTTGAGCCAACTCGCACAAGATGATACCTCTAGCGATGTAGAGATAAAGTGCCATCACCTATTGGAAGACACTGATACAGGCTATAATGCAATCAACTATGCTTTTGTACTCGACCTTATGTCTTTTGTACGAAGCAATGTTATGTCCAATCTGCACGATGCAGAGGGTGAAAGTGTTAATAAATGGCGCGATAAAGCCAAGAAAGTGCGCAAAGAAATCATTGATTATATTCCCAAATTGAATCAGGCTATTGAGGATTATAATAGAAAACAAAAAGACCCGGATAAAATCAGGCGCTTAGAATCCTGGATAAATCCAACCTTGGGAGAAGCACATTTTGGACTTGGGGAATATGAGATGGCCGAAGCGTATTACAAAGCATATTCGACAGGAAGCCCGAACAAAAAAGATCCATCAAAAATTGATAAGCCTAGGGCTTGGGAGATAAAGACAACCGTCCGGCAAATGCTTGCATTTGCAGAGTTTTTTATTGCACAGAAAAAGCAAGATTTGGTCCACGCTAAAAAAGAGGAAGATCGCAAAGAGATTAATGATGCGATTGATAAATGCGAAACCGCCAGTCGTGCGTGTTACGCTGCGTTGTATGAATGTAAAACATCGGATTTGCCGGAGAACACAACGAAGGGAAAAGTCGGCCTGGGTTTATCGGGTGGCGGGCATCGGGCAGCCCTGTTTCATATCGGCGTACTTGCGGCCTTGGCGGAACGCGACGTTTTGCGCCATGTCGAAGTGCTATCCTGCGTATCGGGCGGCTCCATTGCGGGCGCCTATTATTATCTTTTGTTAAAAAATCTGTTGGAAAAGAAACCTGATGCACGTCCAACGAAAGATGGTGAAACGAACCCTGAGACCCTCCAGCCTTTGGATTATATAGAGCTGGTGCAAGAAATGGAGCGTAAATTCCTGGGTGCAGTACAAGGCAACCTTCGAATGAGCATTTTGAAGGAGTTTTGGCCTAATTTCAAGATATTTTTGGACAAAAAATATTCTAGAACCGTGCGGGCTGCAGAGTTGTATGAATCTGATTACTACCAAGAAATCGCAAATGAAGGAGTGTCGCGTGGAGAAGACCCTATGCTCATGAGCAACCTGAAAATCAGACCTAAAGGAACAGAACAAGATTTTAAACCCAAAGAACAGAATTGGCAGCGTCATTTTAAGGTTCCCACTTTGGTGCTCAACGCTACTTCACTTAATACAGGGCATAATTGGCAATTCACGGCATCATGGATGGGCGAGCCACCAGCCAATATTCGACCCGATATAGATTCAAAACCTCGTTTGCGGCGGATGTACTATGACGAAGCCCCAGAACCTTATGATGAAACGCGGCTCGGAACAGCCGTTGGGGCATCCTCTTGCGTGCCTGCCTTGTTCACACCAGTTCATTTCCCTGATTTATACGAAAACCAGGACTTGCATCTTGTAGATGGGGGTGTCCATGACAACCAAGGCATCGCGAGCCTGCTTGAGCAAGAATGTAAAATAATGATCATCAGCGATGCCAGTGGCCAATTGTCGTCCGAAAAAATCAGTAGCGACGATATGTTAGGTTCCTTTTGGCGCTCCGACAGCATTCTGCAAGCACGGGTCCGGGAGAGCCAGTTTCTAGATTTGCGCGAGCGCTACGCTTCAGGCCAAATTTCTAGCTTAAGCATCGTTCACCTTACAAAAGATCTTCAGGCAAATCCTATCAAATGGAAATATTGCGAAGATCCTACACGTCAGCAATGGTTGGCCGCCCACGACGGTGATAATATTTCCCGCACGACCTATGGAATCTTGCAGACCGTGCAGGCTGCCCTTGCCGAAATTCGCACCGACCTCGATGCATTCAACGACGCCGAAGCGTATGCGCTCATGTACAGTGGCTATCAGCAAATGCACCATGACTTCGATGCCCGAAAATTAGGAGATATTTTTAGCGAACCACAAGACCCAACTGTAGCCAAACCAGTGGATGACGAAGCAGCAAAGGAGCGTTGGAAATTCATGGAAATAAAGCCCTACATGACGGTCCCGGAAAAGAGTCGTTGGTTGCTGCCTCGCCTTGAATTGGGTAAAAAGCAGGTTTTTCGCTCTGTTCAGATCATTACCTGGTTGCGTATTACGGTCTCTCTGTTCGTTATTTTACTTGTAATAGGACTTGTGGCAGGTTTGTGGTACTACCGGGAGCGCACACTCCTCGTACTGAGTGTATCTACCCTTGGTGTTTTGGTGATTTTAAAGGTCTTGGGACATTTAGGCGGGCCCCTGGTTTCCAAACTGCTCAGCTGGAAGACCATTGTGATTGAAGTTGCAAGCGCTTTTTTGCTTGCCCTGGCCGTTAAATTCTACTTGTGGTGCATCGCTCCGCATTATCTCCGGTATGGCAGCCTTTCAGAACTTGAAAAAGAGGGTTCTTTCGAGCCAATAAAACGCTGGTATCGGAGATGGGTGTGAACAAGATGATTAATCACTTGAATTCAGCAATTCGGCGGGGAAGGCTTGTAGGCCTTTCGCGCCGTTTTTTTGTGATAAAACTTCCGGGCAACCCCATCTATTTTTACAACGTCAATCACAACATTATGAAAAAGCAACTACTCTCTATCGGGCTTTGCCTGTTCGTCGGCCTTTCTGCCATTTCTGCTCAAAAATATTCCAACGAATTCCTCGCCATTGGCGTGGGTGGCCGTGCCCACGGCATGTCGGGCGCGCAGGTGGCCCTCACGGATGATATCACGGCGGTCTACTGGAACCCTGCCGGGCTGAGCCAGATTACCTCGCCCCTGCAAGCTGGCGCGATGCACGCCGAGTGGTTTGGCGGCGTGGGAAAATACGACTGGATTGGCTTTGGAAAATCGCTCAACCGCGAGCACAATGCCTATCTCGCGTTTTCGCTCATTCGCCTCGGCATTGATAACATCCCCTATACCATTAACCTGATAGATGCCGATGGCACCATTAATTACGACAACGTAACGGAATTCAGTGCCGCCGACTATGCGTTCATGGGAAGTTACGCCCGCAAACTGCGCAACCCAGCCATTTCGGTAGGCGGAACGGTCAAGGTGATTCGCCGGGTGATTGGCACCTTTGGCGGGGCTTGGGGCTTCGGGGCGGATTTGGGCGCGCAATACCGCAAAGGCCCGCTGATGCTCGGAATCCAGGGCCGCGACCTCACTACTACATTCAATTCCTGGTCTTTTGACCTTACGGATGATATTCGCTCCACTTGGGCGGCAACGGGCAATGAACTCCCAGTGAGCAATACCGAAATAACGAATCCAAGTATTGTGCTGGGAGCGGCCTATCGTTTCAAACTGGGCAAAGAGACCATGCTCACGCCTGCACTCGATTTTGTGTGGACTACTGATGGTCAGCGCAATGTGTTGATTAGTTCAAAAGCAATCAGCATTGATCCCCGTTTTGGCATCGAGGCGGATTACAAGAAATTTCTTCAACTCCGCGTCGGAGTGGGCAATTTCCAAAGGGTGAAGAATGATTTCGATCCCACTAAAGAAAATCTTTCGATGCAGCCAAATTTTGGCGTGGGCATCCGTTTTGGTCGCGTGAAAATTGACTACGCACTCACCGACATCGGCAACGTTTCGGCAGTGCAGTACTCGCACATTTTCTCGCTGCTGCTGGATTTTAAAGAGAAAAAAGCAGTAGGCAGTGGGCAGTAGCAGTGGGCAGGGCTGCCAAGCTTGGATGGCCTGCCCACTGCTACTGCCCACTGCTACTGCCTACTGCAACTCCTTCACCAGCGACAGCGCTTTTTCCAATTGTTGCTCTTCAGAAAGCAGGGTATTGTCAATTACCACCGCATCGTCGGCTTGACGTAGCGGGCTATCTGCGCGACCTGAGTCAATGCGGTCGCGTTGGAGGAGGTTGCGCTGGATTTCATTCCATTCGGCATCAATGCCTTTGGCCGCCAGTTCAAGGTGGCGGCGGCTGGTGCGTACGTCGGCATCTGCGATAAGGTAGATTTTGAGTTCGGCATCCGGGAATACCACCGTTCCAATGTCACGCCCGTCGGCAACGATGCCCCGGCGTTTTCCCATGGCTTGTTGTTGCGCCACCATCGCCCGACGCACTGCCGAAATGGCTGATACTGGGCTAACGTGCTCGCTCACAATCATTTCGCGAATGTCGTGTTCTACATCGCGACCATTGAGGAAGGTTCTGTTTTGCCCATCAATCCGCTCGAAGTGTATTTCGATTTGTTGCAATGCTGCTGCAACTGCTTCAGGGTTTTCGTAATCAATGTTGTTCTCCAGAAAATAAAGCGTCACGGCGCGGTACATCGCCCCTGAATCGAGGTAAGCAAAATGGAGCGATTTGGCGAGGGCTTTAGCCAGGGTACTTTTGCCACAAGAAGAAAGGCCGTCAATGGCCACTATGATTCGTTTCATATTGGCCGCAAAAATCGGAAAATTTGGCACGGTTAAACTGCTCTTCCACAAATAACCAAATCCACAAATAACCAAATCATCCTTTCCTCAAAATTCTATCTCATAACATCCTGCGTCCGGAATCAAAACATCCCGCATTTTTCCATCCAGATCCAAGTCAATGCCGGGTACAGGAATGGCGTAGCGATTGGCAATAGAATTCATAGTGTCAAGTCGAAAATTGTATTCGTTCGTATTGACAAAAATCGTGTCCTGACTATCGGCGTTCAGGCATGGTTGGCAATGGTCAAAAAAGTCTGGATAAGCCGTATCCTTGATCAAATCCCTGACTCGAACGATGCAGTTTTTCAATTTGTAATCAAATTGAGATGGATCATCAAGGCGATCAAAAAGGGTGATTTGATCTGCCCTGCTGCCAAAAAGAATGCTGTTCTGAAACCGGGCTTGCAGTTTGTTAGACACAAAATTCCCGCAAGACTGGTCGAGACAAAGGGCGTTGCCCATGCGGAGCGCTTCGCCATCCACACCGTAACTCGCTACGGTACAGTATTTGAAATCATAATCGCCTCCGTATTCAAGTTGAATTCCAAAACCCGTATTCGAATGAAAAAGGCAATTTTCAGCTGTTATTTTTGCGTGAACGCCAATTAGGCCGCTGCTCGCTGTGTTGTAAATTTGTGTGTTTCGCAAGGTCAGATCTGCCGCCGAATCCACCCGCACCCCAATGATCGAATTGCGGATAACGCAATGGTTGATGCTGTGTCCCGAAGTGCCGGATTGCAACCAAAGTCCCGTCCACTGCCCAGGTTCTTCGTCAAATTCCGGCTCCAGGCGATCGCCCTCAAAAATCACGGGCGCCTCCAATTCTCCCTCCACAATAAGTTTGCCCTGGCCGACAAACGCGATAAACCCGTCATTGTAGCGCTGTGTAATGCCTTCGTCATCTACAAATTTCCCCAAACCACCGTGTATGTACACCCGTGTTCCCTTGGCGATGCGCAGGGTGCAAGAGTCAATGACCAGCACCCCGTAAATGACATAGGGTTTTGGGTCGTTCCAAATGATCTCGCCTCCATTGCAGCCCAGACCCACCACCCCACCTGCTCCGAAGCGAGAAGGGAAGTAGTTGGCATTTTGTCCAAAGGCTTCCAGCACCACTTTTTGCGCATTTCCATTGGTCTCAAACACCACGTTTTCGGTGATTACGAAAGGCGAAGCATCGTCATTGGGGTTTATCGTCACTTCTGCAAAAACGTACATGCTATCGTTTGGTGCAATTTCCAGATTTTCCTGCTTGTCGCCGCTGATGCCGTCTACGTTTAGGTTGAAACGCGAGTTTGCGCCATTTTCCAGGTAAATTTTGGAAATTCGGATGCTTTTTTTGTGGCGGTTGTAAATTTTGAAAAAACGTGTTGCGGAACCCAATTGGGTAAATACGGTATCAAAACGCAGCGTGTCGGTGCTGAATTCGAGTTTGTCCGCCGGGTCGGAAGTGAATTTTTCTTTTTGGCAAAAAACGAGGAAAAGCGGCAGTAGCAAAAGGCAAAAGCAGAAACGCATCATCATGTATGTGGCAGGAGATTTTTGGAACATGGCGGCAAAAGTACGCTGGAGGTTGGCTGGTTTTAACCACAAAAGGCACAAAAGGACACATAAGTTTTGTAACCTGCTTATGTGTCCTTATGTGCCTTTTGTGGTTAAAAACCAAAAGTTGTAACCTGCTTATGTGTCCTTATGTGCCTTTTGTGGTTAAAAAAACAAGTCATCTAAGTGTTTAAAAACATCAATCGCTCCCCCATATTTCCTTCCCGAAACACCCCCTCGTGCCAGGCCAAATGCCCACTCACTATAGTACTCAGCACCTTCCCTCGGAACGTTTTGCCCATAAACGGCGACCAGCCGCATTTGTAATAAACATTATCTGGCTCCACCGTCCATTCGTGGTCAATATCCACCAAAGCCATATCAGCCCAATACCCTTCGTCCAGAAAACCGCGCTCCTCTACCCGGAACGCTATGGCCGGAGCATGGCACATTTTCTCAACTATCCTTTCCAGCGAGATGCGTCCGGCATGGTAAAAACCAAGCATCACATTCAGCGAATGTTGCACCAAAGGCAAGCCCGCAGGCGCCTGCAAATACGGCTGCGATTTTTCCTCCCTGGTGTGCGGGGCGTGGTCGGTGGCGATTACATCCAACCGGTCGTCGAGCAGCGCGGGGAAAAGTGCATCGCGATTTTCAACACTTTTAATGGCCGGGTTGCACTTGATTTGGTTGCCTAAAAGGGCATAATCATGTTCAGAAAAATGCAGGTGGTGCACACAAACCTCGGCAGTTATCTTCTTGTCTTTCAGGGGAATATCGTTTCGGAATAGTGCAAGTTCGTTTTTCGTACTGATGTGCAGAATATGCAGTCGCGTGCCATGTTTCTTCGCCAAATCCACCGCCATAGAAGAGGATAAATAACAGGCCCGTTCGTCGCGGATGAGGGGATGGAATGCTGCAGTCATCGTGTCGCCGTGCAGGGCCTTGTATCGCTCGAGGTTTTCGCGCACGGTCGCTTCATCCTCGCAGTGCGTGGCAATGAGCATGGGTGATTCGGCGAAAACACGTTCCAAGGTGCTGGGCGAATCCACCAACATATTCCCGGTGCTGCTGCCCATGAAAATCTTGATTCCACACACCCTGCACGAGTTGGTTTTTAGAACTTCTTCCAAGTTGTCATTCGTGGTGCCCATATAGAAAGAATAATTCGCCAGCGAAGTCCGGGCAGCGATCTGGTATTTTTCTTCCAACAATTCCTGCGTCACGCTCGGCGGATTCACGTTGGGCATTTCCATGAAGGAGGTAGTGCCACCTGCCACAGCGGCCCGGCTTTCGGTCGCGATGTTGGCCTTGTGCGTGAGACCCGGCTCGCGGAAATGCACCTGATCGTCTATGATGCCGGGGATGAGGTAAAGGCCTCTGGCGTCAATTTCAATATCGGCAGGACCAACAATGGAGGCCTCGATTTTGGCGATGCGCCCGGATTTTACAAGCAGGTCGGTTTCTATAATTTGGCCTCGGTTTACGAGGCGGGCGTTTCGGATGAGTATGGAGGACATGAGTGTGATGATTTGTTGTTGATTCGGGTATTTGTGGATTTGGTTATTCGAAAATAGTCGGTGGGAAATCAGGCTCCAGAAACCTGACTTTTAGAAAAAGTGGTATTCTCTAGTATTAAAATTGGACTCAACTTGCATCATTATTTTACGAAAAAACGAATGCCATGCGCTACAAAATCTTCATCATCCTGCTTTTATCTCTCATTACTACCCCTTCCTTGTTGGCGCAAACGGATCATGCCTGGATAGGTACGGGCAAAGTTAGGGCACATATCACTCCGACAGGTATTCATAGAGATTCAGAAGGCGGTTTTTTATTGGAAAGCGGAATTCCTGGTCAGCCTGCAAAAAACCTGCTCAGCCATATTACGCCGTGGGTGGGTGGGATTGATCCTGGCAACAATCTTACACTTGCTTGTGAAATGGGTGACCCACTCGTCTCAGATTGGCAAGCAGGTTTTCGAGGTGTACCTAATTCGGGCAAGGTGTGGAAAGTGACTGCTGAACAAATTGCAGTGCATGTGAATGACTATCAAGACAATGGCGTGATTGATAATCCGATTCCTGAAATATTTGCCTGGCCAGGGCAGGGCAATCCCTTTTCAACATTTTACAATGGATTTTCTATGGACTCAATATTTCCTCCTAATCGCCCATATTTCTATGATAATGGTGGAATTATTGGTAAATACAACCCTGAAAGTGGAGATTACCCAGTAGGGCCAAACCTGGGGAGTTCTCCATTTTTCCCAAGCGAATTTGTTTTTGCTCCCTTTTTTGACAACGGAGAAAATAAGCTAACAGATGCTACAGGTACAGATTTGGATGGACAGCTTTCGGCTTTTACGCTAAACTGCCAGGAGCAGGATTTCCTCAAAAATACCATATTTTTTGAATTTGGGCGCTATCGCAACAGCGGTGTAGATCGCTTGGACAGTTTGCATTGGGGCATCTATGCTGACTTTGAAATCGGGAATCCCAATGATGACTATTTGGGCTGTGTAATTGAGCAAGACAGGGAAATGGTCTATTGCTACAATTCAGATTCCCTTAATGACAATATCATCGGGACCAATCCTCCGGTACTTGCTTTGATGTCTTTGGCTGGTCCGCAAGGCATAGATGGCAATTTTATTCAAATGACCAATTTTACCATGTTCTCTGATGAATTTTCGCCAGGAGCACAACCGCCTTCTGCTCCCTTAGAATTTTACAACTATCTCACAGGCACTTGGCGTGATGGCTCTCCAATTACAAGTGGTGGAATTGGATACAATCCGGGAATATCATCTACACCTGAAAAAGTAATTTTCCCCGACAACCCTACAGACCCAAATGGCTGGAGTGAACTAGCAGAAAACAATGTACTTGGCAATAGAAAATGTGTAGTTTCTTATGGCCCCAGCGTACTATATCCTCATTATATTTCATTTCCCCTCAAATTTGCACTCACCGTCACCGATAAAGTTGGGCTAACACAACAACTTCAGCATTTGACCGAAATGCGGGATTTGCAGCAATATGTTTACAAAGGTTGCTGGGATTGTCCCAATCTTTTGGACACCCTCTGCTTCGCTCCGGTTTCTGCAAAAGAAATAGCGCGCATTATCCGTATCGCCCCAAATCCAACGCAGGATTTTGTTTCGATGGAAACACCTGGAATTGACATTCATAATATTATACTTTACACTGCCTTAGGTCAGAGAGTATCCATTGATCCACCACAATTTGTAAAGGAGCAAGAAGTCATGGTCTCCTTAAAAAACCTTCCCTCAGGGATATATTTCATACAATGGTTTTCGCGAGACGGGAAGCGCGGTTGCGAAAAGGTGGTAAAAAACTGAGATGCGCAGCTCCGTTTTTACCTTCGCCGCATGACCGACAAACTCCGGGCCTACTTCTACCTTCATTTCTGCGTACTCATCTGGGGTTTCACGGCCATTTTGGGCAAACTGATTTCATTGCAAGCCGTGCCGCTGGTGTGGTGGCGAGTGAGTTTGTGTTGCGCTACCTTGATTATTTTTATTCCCCGCAAGCAGTTCCGAGGTGTTTCCAGAAAACGGTACCTCCAGATGTTCGGCATTGGCGTGATTGTCGGCATTCACTGGCTATGTTTTTACGGCGCTATCAAACTTTCCAACGCATCGGTTGCAGTAGCAACAATGGCTACCACCTCGTTCTTTTCAGCACTTGTAGAGCCGCTCCTGACCCGCCAAAAAGTGAAAGCTTACGAACTCGCGCTTGGGCTGCTCATCCTGCCCGGCATGGCATTGATTGCAGGGAATATTGACTGGGGGATGCGCCTCGGTTTTGCTGTTGGCATTGTGGGGGCCTTGCTGGCTGCAGTTTTTTCTTCCCTGAATAAGAAATTGATTGACAACAACCCGCCGCCGCCTTTGGTCATGAGTTTTACGGAATTGTCAGGCGGTGTGGCAGTATGTTCGTTGGTGCTGCCCTTCCTGCTTTTGCAATCGCCCGACACCCAATTGATTCCAACGAGTATGGATTGGGGCTGGCTCCTCATTCTGGCTTGGGTCTGCACGCTGTTGCCATATTACCTCACACTTCTGGCAATGCGCTACATTTCGGCTTTTGCTACGAATTTGACCATCAACCTTGAGCCTGTTTACGGCGTTTTACTTGCTGCCGTGTTTTTTCAGGAACATAAAGACCTCAATCCGCAGTTTTACGTTGGCGTAATTGTTATCCTTTTGGCGGTGTTCAGCCACCCGTTTTTGAAAAAGTATTTTGAAAAATAAAAAATCCGTGGCCCATCCGTGTTATCCGTGTCCCACTAATCCTGGTGGGCCACGGATAACACGTATCAGACACGAATTGGAAAAGTAAGTTGATGAAAGAAAAAATCCAAACGCTGGCCCATCAATACCACGCAGACACCGTGGCCTGTCGCCGTCACTTACACGCGCACCCGGAGCTTTCTTTTGAAGAAGTTGAAACAGGCAAATTCATCGCCGCTCAACTCAGTGCCCAGGGCGTCGAACATAAACACGGTGTGGCCGAAAATGGCGTAGTAGCGCTCATTAAAGGCAAAAACCCGAAAAAACGTACCATCGCGCTCCGTGCCGACATGGATGCGCTGCCCATTCAGGAAGCCAACAATGTTCCCTACAAATCGCAAAATGACGGCGTTATGCACGCCTGTGGCCATGATGTGCACACGTCTTCGCTGCTCGGTACAGTCAGGATATTGAACGAATTGCGCGGTGAATTCGAAGGCACCATAAAGTGCATTTTCCAGCCAGGCGAAGAAAGACTTCCTGGCGGCGCAAGCCTGATGATCAAAGCCGGAGTGCTTGAAAACCCGCGCCCAGCGAGCATTTTTGGGCAACATGTACACCCGCCCCTCCATGCCGGAATGATCGGATTAAAACCCGGCATCTACATGGCTTCCGCCGACGAGATTTACGTCACCGTAAAAGGCCGAGGTGGCCATGGCGCCATGCCGCAAGAGTGCATTGATCCAGTGGTAATTACCGCGCAAATCATCGTGGCGCTCCAGCAGCTGGTGAGCCGTTACGCAGATCCAGCCGTGCCTACCGTACTGACTTTTGGAAAAATAAACTCCACAGGCGGAGCTACCAACATCATTCCCAACGAGGTAAAACTTGTAGGCACCTTCCGCACCATGCACGAAAAATGGCGCATGGAAGCGCATAAACGCATGAAAAAAATAGCGGAAAGCATCGCCAAAGGCTATGGCGCCGCTTGTGTATTTCAAATATTGAAAGGCTACCCGGTGCTTTTCAACCACGAGGAATTGACCAAGCGCACCAAAAAATGGGCCATCGAGTTTCTGGGAAAAAGCAATGTGGTGGATTTGCCAATACGGATGACCGCCGAAGATTTTGCCTATTTTTCGCAAGCCATGCCGGCGTGTTTTTATCGGCTCGGCACAGGGAATCCAGAACGCGGCATCACATCCCCCATTCACACCGAAACCTTCGACATTGATGAAGCCGCGCTCGAAACTGGTATGGGTTTGATGGCCTGGTTGGCGATAAAGGAATTAGGCGGGGTTGGAAATACATCCGTGTCTCTACGCCTTTGCGGTTAAAAAAACACTACATTGTAATCGGTATCTTATCAGACCAAAAACCCCTTCAAAACTTCCAATAATTCCTTGGGCTTGTCAGCGTGTACCCAATGTCCTGCCCCCTCAATGGTGACAAGTTCGGCATTCGGGAAAAGGAGCTTTATTTGCTCCCAATCGCCGTCTTTCACATAATCAGAGCGGCTTCCGCGTATAAAAAGAGCGGGTTTTTGAAATGGCTCGCCTGTTACGGGAGCCAAAATATCACCGAAATATTCCCAAAGGATCGAAAGGTTCATTTTCCAGGAAAACTTTCCATTATTGTCTCTGGTGATATTTTTCAGCAAAAATTGTCTGGTGCCAAAGTCCGGAATTCGTTCGGCGAGGTAAGCTTCCGCTTCACTTCGCAGGGTCAATTTTGACAAATCCAAGCCGAGCAGGGCTTTGATAATATCGGAATGGTTGTCGTCGGCCTGGCCAGGTTCCATGTCTACGACCACCAGTTTTTCGACCATGTCGGGCTGCGTGAGGGCAAGTTGCATGGCTACTTTCCCGCCCATGCTGTGGCCAATTAAGGATGCGTGGAACATCCATTTTTCTTCCATGAATACGCGCAAATCCTCCGCCATTTCGGGATAGGTATGCGTGGGCACATGCGGCGACCGACCATGGTTGCGCAGGTCTGGAGTTACAACCAAATGCGTATTGGCCAAACCTTTGGCGATGGTTTGCCAGTTGTCGGAGAAGCCCAAAAGCCCGTGTAAGATTATTACGGGAGAGC
Source organism: Saprospiraceae bacterium (assembly GCA_046160625.1). Classification (GTDB taxonomy): domain Bacteria; phylum Bacteroidota; class Bacteroidia; order Chitinophagales; family Saprospiraceae; genus M3007. The sequence continues at coordinate 79,540 of JBJXGZ010000145.1, read as the reverse complement.
CTGCGCCGAATTCTCGGGAGAAGAGTTGGGTCATTTGAGTCATTTCGTCAATAGTCGTCATTGGGTCATTAGTCGTCATTGGGGTCATTAATCGTCATTACGTCATTCTCGATAACGCAATGACGATTAATGACCCCAATGACGATTAATGACCTCAACTCGGAAACGTAAGAATAAAACTACTCCCCTTGCCCAGCTCGCTTTGCACGTCTACCAATCCTTTGTGTGCCGTCATGATTGCTTTTACATAGCTGAGGCCAAGCCCGAAGCCCTTCACATCGTGCACGTTGCCCGTGTGTTCTCGATAGAATTTGTCGAAGATGTGTTTTCGCACTTCTTTGGTGATGCCCATTCCTTTATCGGTCACGGTCACTTCCACACCCATGGGGACGGTGCGGGTGCTGATGGTAATGTCGGGTTTTTCCGGACTGTACTTATTGGCATTGTCCAACAGGTTGTGAATTACGCTGGCAATATGCGTGGAGTCGCCTTCTATGACCGGGTTAGTAGCTTGTAAATCAGTATGTAATACACCTTCACGCCGTTCCACTTGCAAGCTAAAATTTGCAACAGCCTGTTCGATTACCTCGTGCAAATTCAATTCGCTGAGGCTCAGTTCAAAATCTTTTTTGTCAATCAACGCCATTTGCAGCACCCGTTCCACCTGGCTGTTCATGCGACGGTTTTCTTGCCGGATGATGTCCACAAAACGTTTGATTTTGTCAGGATTGCTCAAAATCATGGGACTTCCAATGCTGTCGGCGGCGAGTGAGATGGTAGCGATCGGGGTTTTGAACTCGTGGGTCATGTTGTTGATGAAATCCGTTTTCATTTCTGAAAGTTGTTTTTGGCGGTAGATCACTTGAATGGTGTACCAAAAACAAAACAGCACAATACCCGTAAAGACAATCGAGAACGAAAGCATCCCGAGAGCCGAGCCCAGCACGATGCGGGTGCGATTGGGGAAATAGAATGACAAGTCGCCGGGGGACTCAATATCCTGGGTAAAAAGCGCAACCTTATACGGCGAGTTGAAGAGGGTGGGCGCGCCGCCCTGGGCGATTTGCGGGCCGCTGTCTTCCACCACAAAATGGTCGTTTACAATGACATAACTGCCTCTTGCCTTGGAATAAACACCGTATTGGTAAGCGGATCTGATGCCCCGGCTTTCAATTTCTTCTTGAATGGATTTAGCCAGTAAATCAAGGGGGACGCGCTCTGCCAAGGGCTTGGAATCCACTAATTGGCTTACTTTCATGTATTCCCACAAGGTCACATTGCTTTCGAAGCCCTGGCCGCCATCACCGGGATTTGGCAGGGTATCGGGCTGTTGAGTAATGCGTCGTTTAGAGAAGCCATTCTCCAGGTGTTGCGCCGCCCGGCGGATGTTGCGGTTGGCTTCTCCTCCCTGTCCGCGAGAGGCGTTGAGGGCTTCAAGCACCCGCACTTCCTCATAATATTGGAGTTTCCCAGCCACACGATTGAGCGCGGCGTACACGTTTTTGTCAAATTGCTCCTCGTTCAGCCGGATATTCCAGCCGATCCAATAAATCTGCAAGCAAATAATGCCGCCAAGTGCCAGCGTCATTAAGCCTATGATGAGTTTTATGCGGCGAGGATTCATAGTCTAGTGAGCAAACCCGCCTTCGCTTTTTCTCGCTTTAACTTTAACGATGTCGAAAAGGCTTCGGCAGGTAAAAATAACAACGGCAAAAGTAGAAACCCTTCCGCATTGCTCAGCTGATTAACGTGGGCTTAACCCTGGGCATTAAAAAAGGCTCCCCGAAATCGGGAAGCCTCTTATGTGACCACGACTGGAGTCGAACCAGCACATCCGAAAGGACACTACCCCCTCAAAGTAGCGCGTCTACCAATTCCGCCACGTGGCCATTTTACCCGCTGTAGTCCCGAGTGCTCGGGACGAAGGTGGGTTTTTCTTATCTTGAAGACCTTACAAAAGCAGAGGCGCTTCAAAAGCGGGTGCAAAGATATTGCTTCCCTTGGTTTTACGAAATTGAGGCTCGAATATTTCTTAAAAATCATCCTTCGATCTTTTCCAATTCCGCCATAATAGCGTGCACCCCATTTTCCGTCATCGGCACCAGCGGCAGGCGAACTTCCCGGCTGCACAGCCCCTGCAGTTCCATGGCAGCCTTCACCCCCACGGGATTTCCTTCCGCAAAAAGTATCTTGTAAAGCTCGAGCAGTTTGAAATTCAATTTTTGTGCTGTGGGCAAATCCTGTCGCAACGCAGCGCGTACCATATCAGTAAACGGGCGGGGCAATGTGTTCGCGATCACCGATATAACACCATCTCCACCTGCGGCAATGAGCGGCAGCGTGATAAAATCGTCCCCGCTCAGCACCAAAAAATTGTCGGGCCGCCCTTTCAGGATTTTCATAATCTGGTAAATATCGTCAGAGGCTTCTTTCACGGCAATAAACTTTTCCGAGCTGTGGGCAAGCCGGAGTGTCGTTTCCGCCGTCATGTTTGAGGAGGTTCGGCTGGGCACGTTGTAGATAATGATAGGCCGGGGCGATGCTTCGGCCAGCGCCAGATAGTGCTGGAAAATACCTTCCTGGCCAGGCTTGTTGTAGGCTGGGTTGCTTGAAAGGAGGGCGTCAATGCCATCGAAGTTGAAGCCTTGGATTTTTTCCACCATCGCCGCGGTGTTGTTACCGCCAAATACGCCCGCCACAAACGGAATCCGTCCACGGTTGATTTTTATGGCAAAATCAAGGATCTGGCGGTGCTCAGCATCGGTAGTGGTGCTGGATTCGCCAGTAGTGCCCAGGCTTACGAGGAACTCTACGCCTCCGGCAATAACATGCTCAATGATGCGCTCGAGGTCTTCCCAATCAATCGCACCGTTTTTAAAAGGAGTGACAAGCGCAACACCAGTGCCGCGCAGTTTTTGATGTAGGCTCATAATCTGTACTCCGGAAAACTGTTCCGGAAAAGAGTTGATCCCGGAACAGCGTTCCGGGGTACGTTTAATTCAAGACAATTTTTCCGAGGTAAAGCGCAAGTTGCTCCGTGAAATACCGAATGCCCTTCCCTTCCGGAGTTTCCAATTGAACATCAAAATCATTTGGACGGCTGGTGGCAAAACCTACCTTGAATGCCGACTGTGATTTTGCTGCCAGCCATTCGAGCGGGGGAAGTTCATCGGGGTTAAGTGTGAGCAGCAGGTCAAATTTTTGCTTTACAAAATCGTTGGCTTTCTCGCTGTTGGGTTGTCCCAGCCACGAGGTCTCTTTGGCAAAAAAAGAATCAAATGATTGGTTTTCAGGGACTTGTTTGGTGTTGAAAAACCCCAGCACAGATACTTTCTTACTTTGTTTTTCCAAAGAATGGACGAATTCAAGGCTTTCTCGTCGTGCAGTTTCGGAAGTTGCGTCAAATAGAACGCCTATTGTACGGGCGCTTTCGAGCGTATTCACCTGGCGGCTGCGTTTTTGCGAAACCAACAAATCGCGGAGGGCATTTTTAAACAATAAGGCGCGGAGCGGTGCGAGCATAGTTTTCTCAATTGAGAGGCAAATGTACCGCTCTGAATGGAAAAAGCCGCTCTTTATGAGGCTGTCTCACAAGTCAGAAATTGGGAAATCTGGAATTTACTACCAAATCATGTTTTGTTTTAGCAGGAATCCAACTTCCCGATCCCGAAGAAATCGGGATCAAACTTTCGGGAAGTTCGGGGTTGCAAGAAATTTTAATTTTCACCCCAACTAAAACCTCAATCTCATTCGACTTGTGTAACAGCCTCGCGAAGCCTGTCCCGATTTTCATCGGGGATGATAAATGTGCTTGTCTTTTTCTCTTAACACAACAACATTGCCCTTAACCCCATTGCCTCAAAAACGCTACTTTTGCCCTGCCAGGCGGCCATGAAACAAGTTATTATTCACCCGTTCCAATGCCGCCGCTTCTTCCCATGCGATTCAGGATTCTTGCCACAGCCAACTGCCTCCCTACTTCGTTAAAACTACGGCGGGTAAAACTGCTCCAGCCTTCGCTACGGCTATGGCTGGTAAACCTGCTACTGCCTCTGCTTCTCGCCGCTTGCCAGCCCCCCGAATTCAACCAAAAAAAAGAAATTGAACAAGGCAAGGTGAACCTTGACCTGCGCAATAAAAAGGTGCAACTCCTCTACAACCTTCGGGATAAACGCCAAACGGACAGTTTGCTCCTTTTCCTAAACGATCGTGATGTGACCCTGCGCTACCTCGCAGCGCTTTCTTTTGCGTCGGTGCGCGATACAAACGCCATTGCAGCACTTGCCTCTTTGCTGCAAGACCCCGTGGAAGATGTGCGGGTAGCGGCGGCTTTTTCTTTGGGGCAAATTGGTTCGCCAAAGTGTGAGCAGCCCTTGATTGCGGCCTTCTTTTCCAAAGATTCGCTGTCGCAACACCAGCGTTTTAATGCCGTGGTGCTTGAGGCAATAGGCAAATGTGGCTCGCGGAAAAGCCTTCGCCAAATCGCAGCCGTGACTACCTACCAGGAAACAGACACCCTTTTGCTGGAAGGTCAATGCCGTGCCATTTTGCGTTTTGCCTTGCGCGATTCAGCGATCATCGAAGCATCAGCCACTCAACGGATGGCGGACTATGTAGGAAACGAAAGAATCCCTGTACCTGCGCGTTTGGTGGCGGCATACTACCTCGCCCGCGCTAAGGAAATCAAGATAGACAGCGCACAAGCCGTAACGATTGGCCTGGGCTTTGTGCGAGCCGTCTCTGCGCCTGAAGTGCGCGCGCAAATTGCCATTGCATTGAGCAAATCCAAGACAAGCCCGGCTTTCGGCATGCTCTCCAAAGTGATAAAAACGGAACAGGATTGGCGGGTAACCTGTGAAATTATTAAAACCCTGGGTGAATTTCCTTATGACACCGCGAGGGTACTGGTGACTGAAAAACTATATGACCCCAACCCGCATGTTAGCCGCGCGGCAGCAGAATTTTTTGTAAAAAAAGGTCAGCCACAAGATGGGAAATGGTACTGGCGCATGGCTCGCGACAATCCTGATTGGCCATTGTCAATGCAAATCGCCCTGTATCATGCCGCAAATAAAAACCTCACTTTTTGGGGCGATTCCACGGCAAAGTCGGATGTGAACTGGCGTTTGAAACAGATTTTTCAACAATCAAAAAACCCGTACGATCGCGCAGCTTGTCTGGCTGGTTTGGCTGAATATGGAAGGAATTTCACCTGGATTCACCAGTTCGGCTTCAATGACCCGGCCTTGGCAGTAAAAACGGCCGCCACAGAAACCCTGGTTTCCATTATGATGCGCAAGGATTTTTGGGCGCATTTTGGCGAAGCTGGGAAAGGTGCTCGCCGAACGCTTTACAATTACACAAGGGAGGTAGTGGCAAATGGCGATCCGGGCATGATTAGCAAGATCGCCCCGGCGTTTTCAACAGAAAACCTACTGAATTTCAAAGACATACGCGACTCAACGCGAATTCGTGATTTTCGCGAAGCATTCGGAAAACTGAAAATGCCACGTGATTACGAGGCCATTGCAGCACTCGAAAAATCCATCGCGTACCTCGAAGGACGGCCAGTGCCAGCCATGCCGAAAATTCCCCAAAACCACCCCATTGACTGGGAGCGTATGCAAGTGGTGACCGATCAAACAGAAGTAAGCATTCAAACAGCCAAGGGTACTATTGTGCTGGAACTCTGGCCGCAATGGGCGCCTGGTTCGGTCGCGAATTTCATCGAATTGGCCGGCACAGGATATTACAACGGCAAGGTGTTTCACCGTGTAGTTGCCAACCATGTGATTCAAAGTGGCTGCCCACGAGGGGATGGTAGTGGATCACTCGATTATTCTCTCCGCACCGAGATTGGGCTGAGCTGGTACGACCGCCCGGGAATACTCGGTATGGCCTCTAGTGGATTTGATACAGAAGGCACCCAGTTTTTCATCACGCATTCGGCACGGGTGCATCTGGATGGCAGGTACACGATTTTCGGTCGGGTGAAATCTGGTATGGACATCGTGGATAATATCCTGCCGGGAGATGTGATGGAGAAGGTGACAGTGAAATATTAGTGCATCAGGATCTAAGCAAAATAAACCGCAGAGGCGCGGAGACGCAGAGTATTGATTTTAAACTCTGCGCCTTAGGGCCTCTGCGGTTTATTAATGCCCGCACACACACTTCTGCTCATGGCAAGTATGCTGCATCCCTGCACCACTCGTCTGACTTCCTGGCTGTTCAAACCAGAATTTCGAGCGTTTCTTGTCGTAATTTCCGATTTCGTTCAGGGTTCCTGAATCGTACAAACGACCGTTGACCATCACGTAGCGGATGCTCTCTGTGTTTTGGATATTCTCTAGTGGGTTTTTATCCAACACAATGAGATCAGCCAATTTGCCTACCGCCAAGGAACCGATTTCCTTGTCCATGCCCAGGTATTTTGCGCCGTTGAGCGTGGCACAGCGCAGGGCCTGAAGATTCGACATGCCGCCTTGCTGTATCATCCAGAGTTCCCAGTGCGCACCGAGACCATTGAGTTGGCCGTGTGCGCCAAGGTTGATGTTAACGCCGGCATTCTGTAGCTTTGTACAAGACTTGGATACCAGGATGTGACCATTTTGGTATTCCTCTTCAGGTACCATGGTGCGGTGGCGACTGCGCTCGTCGAGAATGTGTTTTGGGGTAAAACTTAACAAGGGCTTCTTTTTCCAGACTTCTGAATTTTGGTACCACTGGTATTCACCGTTAAGGCCGCCGTAATTCACAATGAGCGTAGGAGTGTTGTGTGTATTGGTTTTTCCCCACATGGTAACCACGTCGTTGTACAAGGGCGCCACGGGGATATTGTGTTCGATACCTGTGTGGCCGTCAACGACTTGTGTGAGGTTGTGATGGAAAAACGAACCACCCTCCGGTACTACCAGCATGTTCAATTCCCGGGCAGCAGCGATGACCTGCTGGCGTTGATCGCGGCGCGGTTGATTGTAACTTTTTACCGAAAACGCTCCCCAGGCCTTTGTGCGGCGCAGGGTAGAACGCGCATCGTCGAGCGAATTAATGGGCGCTTTGAAATCGCCGTCGGCACCGTACAAAATCGTTCCTGTGGAGTACAAACGCGGCCCAACCATGCGACCCGCTTTGAGCATTTCGGCATTGGAAAACGCCATCTCGGAATTCACGGAAGGGTCGTGCTGGGTCGTGATTCCGTAAGCGAGCTGGGCGTGGTATTCCCATTGTTTTTGCGGGTTTAGGCCAAATCGGAAGTTGCCAGGGTGGGCATGGACATCAATAATTCCGGGCATAATGGTTTTGCCTTTGCAGTCAATGATTTTCACTGGTGCGGCGCGTTTTATCCGCTTGCTACTGTACACTTCCATGGTTTCTACGGACTCGATTTTGTTTTGGTACACGACAATTGCGCCGTTTTCAATTATCAAATCGCCTTCCATGGTGATGATGCGTGCATTCTCAAAAATTACGGTGCCTTCGGGTTTGTCTGTTGAAAGGCTCAGGCCAATTTTCAGGCCTGCCTCCGGCAATGGCGGCAAGGAGTCCGGCGCACCGGGCAGGTAAATAAAGCGGTCTTTCAGGTCAATCGTGAAGTATTCCTCGCCGAGCGTGTAGTGCAGTTTTTGTGAATCGCCGCTCCAATGCAGGTTGTAGCCAGCATCGCGGCTGACGACGGTAGCAGGCACCGCTTTGGTGTCGGCGCTGAGGTCGAGGGTTTTGCCAATTTGTGGAAACGCGCAGATGTAGGTTTTGTGCAACTCAATGAATGCCAGCCATTTGCCATCAGGTGAAACCGTGAATGAGTGTGCGTATTTTGACTTGACATGCACTTTTTCATCCTTGCCGTTGAGGTCGTAGGATTTCAGGCTTTTGTCCAGCCCGCCAAAAAGAGCGCCCCCGGTTTGTACAAAAATCCGTTTGCCATCGGCGGAGAATTTGGGGTTTTCACCTTGGTCGCTAACGAACCGTGGGTTTTCCGTTCCGGTTGCGTCTGCAATGTATATACCTGGCTTGTCGGTCATGGCGGGCCCCATTTCGTCGTCGCCATCCTGAATTCGGAACACGATTTGTTTGCCGTCTGGGGAGAATGAGGGAGTACGGTAAATATAGTTGCTGAGACCTTTGATCACTGGAGATTTAGAAGCGCCAAACAATTGGATCCCTCCGCGTTTTTCGTCGTTCCATGTGGTGTAAACGAGTGTTTTCCCATCGGGAGAGAAAGCGGGTTCTCCGGCCAGATTATTCTCGTCGCCGGCAATTTTTTCCGGCGTTCCGTTGGGTAAATTTTTGCGGTACAAATATCCTGTTGCATTGAAAATCAGCGTTTTTCCGTCCATCGAGGTAATGGCATTGCGAATGGCTTTCGCGGAGAATTCAGGTTCAAACACCTTGTTTTCGAAGCGTAAAGTCTCCGCCACTTTGGTTTTTACATTGCAGGTGAATGGTATGTCGCTCACACCTTTTACTCCCCAACCCGCGAAGTCGTCTTCGGTGAATTTGATACTCAGATCCAGGCGCTTGATTTTTCCACCAGCCCAAATGACAATGAATTTTCGGTGGTTGAAGCCGTCCATGTCCTGAAACCACGAAAATCCCGGATAGCACCCAAAAACCGTCCAGGCTTCCTGCTGGTCTTTGTCCAATCCATCGTAAATTGGATACTCAAGGCCCGTCGCCAAATCGCGGATGCACAACACCGTTTTCGTGTCATCTCGGCGCACAAATGCCAATAATCCGCCATCTGGCGAAACCTGCGGGCGACAAGCCCCGCCAGCGCCGCCCGTTACCTCCTCGATTTTCCCTTCCACGCGGTCGTAGCGGCGCACGGCAAAAATTTGAGTGTTCGGGTTTTTATTGTACTGGAAAAAACCGCCGCCGTACATATCCTCGCTGAAATAAATGTACCGTCCGTCGGGCGAAACAGAAGGTTCGTTCACGTCTTGCTGGTCGTTTTTGCGCTTGGTGAGTTGCACGCCACTACCGCCCGAAAGGTGGTACATCCACATTTCGCCTGCACCGAGCGAGCGGGCAGATGTAAAGTGTTTTCGGGCTACAATGTATTCATTGTCAACCCAATCCGCATTATTGAGCAATTGAAAACTTTCCTTGGTGATCTGTTTGGCTTTGGAGCCGTCGGCATTCATGTACCAAATATTGTCACCCCCGCCAGCGTCGCTGGTGAAGGAAATTTTGGTCCCATCGGGAGAGAATCTCGGCTGCACCTCCCAGGCCAGGCCCGAGCGAATGCAAGTAGCCGTGCCGCCAGCAATGGGTAGTGTATATATATCGCCAAGCATATCAAACACGATGGTTTTGCCATCAGGGCTGAGGTCGAGACACATCCAGGTGCCTTCCGTGGTCGTAAATTCCACGTCGCGATAGGGCACACCTCCCGGTGGGTTGGAGACATCCCATTTGGGTTTTTCTTGTGCAGAGAGCGATATGCTAAAAAGCAGACAAATACAAGCAATTCCGCCACATTTAGAGGCAAGGTTGGAAAGAACAGAAAAAAGATTTGGTGTGTATTTCATGCAAATTATGATTAAGAGCGCATAAATACTGCCTTTTGCAGACATGAGGGGAAAGATAGACGAGTGGCAGAGCCTTGGCCGCCATCAGCCAAAATGAGCCTGGCAAATTGGATATGGAACCATTGGTTTTTTTTCTCCGAAATTTGCACGGAATTGGCACACCATTCACCGATCACCCCGCCTCCGCCAAGGCTACGGGGGGTAAACAATCCACCAATCACCTACTCACCATGCGTATAATGCTCTACGCCATCCCGGTCTTTTTTCTGCTCATCGGGCTGGAACTGCTTGTGGCCCGGCTTCGACACACAAAATTGTATTCCCTCCCCGATGCGGTGACAAACCTGAGTTGCGGTATTCAGCAGCAGGTGACGGGGGTGTTGTTTAAAACCATCCTTTTTGCAGGCTATGTATGGGCGTATGACCACCGATTGTGGACGATTCCCGAAGCATGGTGGTCCTTTGTTTTAGTGTTCATTGGCGTTGACTTTTTTTATTATTGGTTTCACCGCAGCACCCACGAAATCAGTTTTTTGTGGGGTACGCATATTGTGCATCACCAGAGTGAGGAGTACAATTTAAGTGTGGCCTTAAGGCAGTCGGCCATTCAGGCTTTTGCGAGCAACTTTTTCTACCTGCCCCTGGCATTTTTGGGATTTAGTCCGGCTTCTTTCCTCGTGATGGCGACCTTTCAGACGCTGTATCAATTCTGGATTCACACGCGCACCATTGGGAAAATGCACCCGGTGTTCGAGTACATTTTTAACACGCCCTCGCACCACCGGGTACACCATGGCATTAACCCAAAATATATTGATCGCAACCACGGTGGTACGCTGATCATCTTTGATCGTTGGTTTGGCACATTTCAGGCGGAGGAAGAAGAGCCTGTTTACGGTGTGACGGTGCCGCTGGCGACTTGGAACCCTGTGTGGGCGCAGGTGGATTACTACGCATGGCTGGGGAAGCGGCTCGCGCAGGCAAGCTCCTGGGCCGACCGCTTTCGAATGCTTTTTCGGAAACCGGGCTGGTTGCCAGCTTCGCTTGGCGGCTCTGTGGAAGCCAAGCCGGTGTCGGCCCAAACCTTCCATAAGTTCGAAACAGGAGTGCCGCCTCGAATTGCGACGTATGTATTGACGCAATTTGTGATCCTGTTGGTAGTCACGTTTTTGTTCCTTAAAACTGCGGGCGACACACCGGGCATGACAACCCAAAACCTTGCACTTACCGGCTGGATTATATGGACGACGGGAAGTTTGGGCGGGCTTTTGGAAGGCAGGAATTGGGCGTGGTGGTCGGAATTGGGGAGATGGGCGGTGGCAGTATTGGGATTTGTACTAATTACTTAATTTTACTTCACCGCAGAGACGCAAACTATATGAAAATCAATCCTTTGCGCCTCTGCGCCTTTGCGGTTTTGTTTTTGGCTCGTTTGCTTATTATTCCATGTTTAAGCCTATTTCTGTGTTATGAAGAACAGGAAATTACCCTAATCTCCAGCCTCTATGCGCGTACTTTGGCTCAGCCCGGGCTTTCCTGCCGACGAACAAGACCTCAACTGTCTTCCCACAGTACAACAGTTGGCGCGTACGCTCAGTACACAAGGCATTGACTTAGAGATCATTACCCTTGGCTATCCTTTTCACTCAAATCCTTATCGTTGGCACGGCATACCTGTAATTTCCGGGTATGGGTTCAATCGGCAATGGTTTCGCTGGTACAACTGGCTTCGGGTGCTGCGGTATGCACAGGCCGCGCACCAACAGAAAAAATTCGATTTGATTCACAGTTTTTGGTTGGGACCAGCATGGTTGATTGGGCGAACCCTTCATGCCCGTTGGAAGATCCCCCATTACAGGACGCTTATGGGTCAGGATGTTTTGCCTGATAATTTGTACCGCCATTTTCTTCAAACCCACCATGTGAAAAGATTGATCGCAGTCTCTGACTATCAAAACGATGTCTTTGAAAAAACGACCCGCAAACGTGCTGCCTACACCATCCCCTGGGGCGTGAGCAGCGCCGAAATTCCAGACAAATTGCCTGATGATCGCCCCATAGATGTGTTGGGCTGCGGCTCCTTTATTCCCTTAAAAAATTGGGCGCTTTGGCTGCAAGTGATTGCCGAAATCGTCAAGTACAGGCCCAATCTCCGCGCCGAACTTATTGGCGATGGGGTAGACAGGTCTGTTATTGAAAGCCTCGTCCAAGAAGCCGGTTTAGAACACATTGTGCAATTGCCGGGTCACCTGCCACGAGCAGAAGTTTTGGCCAAAATGCAGGAATCAAAAGTCTTCTTGCACACGGCTAGATTTGAATCCTTCGGCTTTGTATTGGTAGAAGCCGCCATGTGTGGCTGCAGGGTGGTCAGTACGCCCGTTGGAATTGCGCCGCAGATTTCGGTGGTTGGAGACACGCTGGGTTCACTCGTTGAGCAGACGCTCCATGCCTTGGATCAACCCTTCCTAAAGTTGCCTGAAACCTCATTTTCGATGGAAGAAACGGCCCGGAAGTACCTTGCGCTGTTTTCTTCTCCAGAAACTCAGCCCCCCGTAACCTCCCTGATCTTATTTGGATAGTCCGTAATAATCCCATCCACACCCAGGCGAATCAAACGGCGCATGGATTTCACATCGTTCACTGTCCAGGGCACAAGTTTCATTTTACGGGCGCGACATTCCTCCACCAATCCCTTATTAACCAACAGATAATATGGGCTATAAATGGCTGGCGTGAAATCCAAACGAGCCATGTTAACCTCAAAACTATCCACATTTTCAATTAAAAAAGCCAATTGCAAATCGGGGGGGGCTTGACGATGCAAAGCATTCAGGGCGCGCACATCAAAAGACTGTACAGTGGCTGATTTTTCAAGTCCCAGAGCACGGATTTCAGCCACTACCAGTCGCACGAACTCCTCTACAGGCGGGTGTCGCAGACCGTCCCATTCCGGTTGACTTTTTATTTCGATGTTCCAGCGGATATTGGGTCGTATGGGCAACACGGCCGCAACCACTTCAGACAAAGCAGGTTTGTAGGTTTTCATTTTCTGCTGCTCGGGGAATCGCGGGTTGACCTTGCTACCACAGTCGAAACTGCGAATTGCTTCAAGACTCATGTAATAAATCAAGAATTTCTCCGAATCTATTTTTTTGATGGTGTCGCCGCCCGGCAAAAGGCAAATGGCGGAGCTGAACCAAGGCTCATGACTGACGATCAATTTACCATCTTTTGATACCGCTAAGTCCAGTTCGAGCGTCACTACCTCCGGGAATTCAAGCGCTTTCAAAAAAGCAGGTAAAGAATTTTCTGGCATCAGTCCCCGACATCCGCGGTGTCCCTGCCAATCAAATCCTGCCGGAGTCTTTACCGGGCGGTTTTCAGTGATCTTGCAGGCGAGAAATGTGAGCGCAGTGAGCATTATCAGTAACAGTGGCAGTTTACAGAAGCAGTCTTTCATAATCCAACGATGGTTATACCTTTGGGCGAAATTGAGCAGATTCTCTGAAACCCCAAGCTAAATTTCTGCTCACCAATCACCAATCACCAATCACCAATCACCAATCACCAATCACCAATCACCAATCACCAATCACCAATCACCAATCACCAATCACCAATCACCAATCACCAATCACCATTACACCAATCACCATTACACCATTCACCATTACACCAATCACTACCTCCACTCATGATTGACGTAAAACAATTCCTTTTTTCCCTCCCCGAAAAAGTCGCCCCAGAAGCAGTTGAGGGTCTCAGCACCCTTTTTCACTTCGATGTTACCGATGAAGGACAGTACACTATCAAACTTGATGATGGCAAACTCGAGGTTATGGAAGGTTTGACGGGTGAAGCGAATTGCAAGGTCACCGCTAGCAGCGAAACGCTCTCCAAACTCCTCTCTCGCGACCTTAACCCCATGATGGCCATGATGACCGGCAAACTCAAAATCAGCAATCCGGGAGAAATGCTCAAGTATGCCAAGATTTTTGGTTTGATGTGAGTGAGACTTTGGACTGCTGGACTTTGGACTGTAGGACGTTGGGTAATGCCCCTCCTAAAATCCAAGGTCTTACAGTCCAAAGTCCAGTAATCAAACATCATCGCCCCAATCGTACACATCTCCGTCCTTGAGGCCGTCTATTTCGCGGCGTTCTTTTTTGGTAGGGCGACCTGTGCCGCGCTCTCGTTTTTCTGTTGTCGGTGCAGCGTTCAAAAACCATTCAGCATACTTGGTTTTTTCTTCTGCGGGCGTCACGTCTTCGTAGCAAGTGACCGCTATGGCCGCACCCACCCGCTTCTCTATCAGCGTTTTAGCGCGAAATTCGAAATTGAAGCCGTTCTTTTTTACCACCACCACCTCACCTTCCCCAATTTGAAAAGAGGGTTTGACCGAGACGCCCGCTATTTTCACTTTGCCCCCTTTGCAGGCATCGGTAGCCAGTGTGCGGCTCTTGAAAATGCGGATGCTCCAAAGCCATTTATCTATTCGGATTTTGTTCATGTTTAAGTGTCAAATGTAATGATGTGGTTGAGAGCAGGTATGAGCGAAATTCAAAAATCCCGATCGCAAAAGAACAAGGTTTGTTAACCTTGCATTCAAATTAATTGACAAGAAAAATGAAAGGAAGGAGAATCTGGGTGGGTTTCGAAAAACGCAAATGAACCAGGTACAAAAAAAATGAGGCAGTGCCACCACAGCACTACCTCAGCCCTAACCAAATAAAACCAAATTATTCTTTAAAATTTCGTGTCCCAAAGATAAAACTACTTTGTGTCAATTTTACAACAAGCATAACATTTATTTTTTCAATATGGAAAATCGTTGCTCGAAACAACTCCTTTGGGTGATTGCCCCCCTTACCCTTTATTTCCTTTTAACACTAAGCCCCAGTGCCTCTGCGCAAACAAAAGAACACGAGACAGATGCTACATTCATTGACCGAATCTACGATCAAAGCCTTACTGACGGTCGCTGTTACCCTTGGCTCGAATACCTCAGCCTCAAAATTGGCCACCGATTAAGTGGAAGTGCCAGTGCTGAAAAAGCGGTAAACTGGACCAAAAGCATGCTCGACACGCTGGGCCTGGATTCCGTGTGGCTCCAACCCTGCATGGTGCCCCATTGGGTGCGCGGCGAGGCGGCACAAGTGCGGGTGGTCAGTTCGAAAAAGAGCGGTACATTCTCATTGGCTGCGCTCGCTCTGGGAGGCTCGATAGGTGGCAAAGTTCAGGCAGAGGTGGTAGAAGTGGATACCTGGGAACAACTCGACCAATTGGGTGAAGCAGGGAAACTGAAAGGCAAAATCGCCTTCTACAACCGCCCAATGGACGCCACGAAAATCCGCACATTTGAAGCCTACGGTGGCTGCGTGGATCAGCGTGTGGGCGGTGCATCACGTGCCTCCAAATACGGTGCAGTGGCAGTGCTCGTGCGTTCAATGACGCTCCGGCTCGACGATTTTCCGCACACAGGCACCATGCATTATGATTCGGCCTATTCACTTATTCCCGCAGCAGCCATCAGCACCATTGCCGCGGAAGCACTCAGCCAAATACTGCGCGAAGAAGGCAGTGCCAAAGTTTCTATTCAATTGAATTGCAAGACTTTGCCCGATGTTTTGTCTTACAACGTCATTGGAGAAATACGTGGCAGGGAAAAACCCAACGATATCATTTTGGTGGGTGGCCACCTGGATAGCTGGGATGTGGGCCATGGCGCGCACGACGATGGCGCTGGCGTGGTGCAAAGTATGGATGTGCTGCGCTTGCTCAAAACCCTTGGTTATCGCCCCCGCCACACCATTCGCTGTGTGTTGTTTATGAACGAAGAAAATGGCTTGCGCGGCGGGAAGGCTTATGCTAAAGAAGCCGAACGCAAAGGCGAATTTCCACTTGCTTCCATCGAAAGTGATGCGGGTGGCTTCACCCCGCGAGGTTTTTCTTTCGAAGGAGATGAATCTGTTTTTGGGAAATTTTTTGAAAAATTGACGACGTTTGAGGCACATTTTGCACCCTACGACCTGAAATTCAGGAAAGGGGGGTCTGGCGCAGATATCAGCCCGCTCAGAGGTATGAAAGGGTTGCTCAGTGGCTACTCGCCCGATTCACAACGTTATTTCGACTACCACCATGCCGAATCAGACACCTTCGACAAGGTGAACAAACGTGAACTCGAACTCGGCACGGCAAGTATGGCCGCATTGGTGTATTTGATTGACAAATATGGTCTGTGATGCCTGGAACACAATGACACGGATTGGACACGGATATTAATTAAAGAAAAATCCGTGTCCAATCCGCGTCATCCGTTCCATCCTACTATCCTAAATCTATGCTAAAAATTGCTCTTTCTGACGACCAAGAACTTTTCATCGAAAGCCTTTGCGCGCTGTTTGCCAATACTGCTGGCGAAATAGAAGTCATTTGGACGGCGCGGAGCGGTGAAGAAACGCTTGAAAAAGTGCGCGAACAACGGCCAGATGTGTTGGTACTCGACTATTTTTTCAAGGGAAAAACCCTCGATGGAGGCGAAACCTGTCGCTTGCTTTTAGAGGAATTCACCGATCTCGGCGTGTTGTTGCTCAGTGTCAGTTGCGAAATGACCGTTATCCGCGATGCGCTGTTAAAAGGTGCACGTGGCTATGCATCCAAGGATATTAGCAAAGGCGAGCTTCTGCGCGGTATCCGTGCCGTAGCACAAGGAGAGTATTTTCTGGATCAAACATCTATGATGGAAGTGATCCAGTTCATCACATCTGCGCAGCCGCAATTGCAGCCTAAACCACCCAAATCCCTGCTTACGCCCCGTGAACTTGATGTTGCATTGCCATACGCAAAAGGAAAATCTGTGCGTGAAATAGCAGAAACACTTTTTATCAGCGAGGACACGGTAGAAAGCCACATCAAGAATATCCGCTCGAAAACCGCTGCGACCAGCCGCTACGAAGCGGGCGAATGGCTCAAGAAAAATGAACTCTGGATCGAAGGATGAATTCGTCATTGGGTCATTTCGTCATTGGGGTCATTGACGAAATGACCCAATGACCCCAATGACCCCTATGACTCTAATGACACAATGACATCAACCATTCTCCTACACAGCGCATTGGGCAGCGCAGCCCAGCTGGAGACTTTGCAGACACAATTGCCTGAAGGTCAGGATGCTGTTGCCCTTGATTTCCCCGGTCACGGCAGGGCTTCAAACAGTGGACCATTCTCCATGCGGCTTTTTGCTGACTCAGTTTTGAAATTTATGGATGATAAGAATGTCGCCAAAGCCGACATTTTCGGCTACTCCATGGGCGGCTACGTCGCGCTTTGGCTCGCCTGGAAACATCCAGAACGGGTGCGAAGCGTAACGACTTACGGCACCAAACTTGAATGGAATCCCGAAGTGGCTGCGGGCATGAGCCGAATGTTCGACCCTGAAAAAATTGAAGTGAAAGCACCACAACTCGCTGAATCTCTTGCCAAAACACATGGCGCCGAATATTGGAAAACACTCTGCAAGAATACCGCAAAATTCCTCCTTGATTTGGGCAATGGCCTTGGTCTGCCGCCCGAAGCTTTTGGCGAAATACAATGCCCTGTTTCCATCGGTTGGGGCGAATTGGACAATGTGGTGACAGAAGCCGAAAGCCGCCATGTAGCGCAGGCCATTCCCGAAGGCCGTTTTGAAGTTTTACCAGGTTGTAAGCATCTTATTGAGCAGGTTGATGCGGCGCAGCTGGCGCGTTTCGTTTTTCAAGATCGGTAGTTTTTGAGAAGCGATTTCATGTTTGTGTAAAGGCGATAAATGACGCAATGACGATAAATGACCAGTACTGTAACCCCTTTTGTTATTTTTGTGTCTCGTGCCCAAACGCCTTTCAAAATGCCTGATATTGCCTTACGGGAATTATTATGAGTGCAGCCATTTCAGACGAAACGCTCATCCAACAAGCTCTTGGTGGTCGGCAGACGGCTTTTGCCGCGCTGGTGAACCGTTATGAACGCTATGCCTTTACGCTGGCGCTTCGCATGGTGAAAAACCGGGAAGACGCACATGAAGTAGCACAAGACGCGTTCTTGCGCGCATTTCGCTATCTGCCCGATTTTCGGGGCGAGGCGAAATTCTCGACCTGGCTTTACAAAATAGTGTATTCGACTTCGCTCAATTTTTTGCGAAAACAAAACCCTGAGATCCAATCACTTGACGATGAAAAACACCCTGTTCGACTCGCAGACGAGGGTTCTTATGATGCCTCCTACGCGATGGAACAAAACGACCGCAACATCGCGCTCCAAAGCGCCATCAGCAAGCTTTCGTCCGATGATGCAGTCATCATAACTTTGTTTTATCTTTACGAACACACGCTCGACGAAATTTGCCAAATCACCAGCCTTACAATGACCAATGCAAAGACAAAACTTTGCCGCGCCCGCCAGCGTTTAAAGGTGATTGTGGAAAGTAAATTTGCAACGGAGTTGATCTGAACCACGAACTTTCTGAGACTATGGAAAATAAATTCTTGCTCGCCGACGACATGCTTTGGGACTATGCAGACGGATTCCTTGACCGGGATGAAAAACTGCGCATTGACGCTTATCTGCGCCAACACCCAGAGCAACAGGCTCGTTTAGATGCGATCATGCTTGAAAAAAGGGCTTTTTCAGCTTTGCCCTTGGAAAAGCCAAACACAGGCTTTGCTCAGGAAGTCATGTCCGCTTGGGCTGCTGAACAAGCGCCTTCAATAGCCGCCGCGCCCGTCAGAACCAAAGGGCGTGACTGGATACTCTGGGCAATCTCAGTGGCATTCGGGCTAATGATAGCAATGCCATTTTTGCTCGTTCCTTCTGCCACTCCTTCTGAATTTACCTTGCAAATCCCGGAGGAATATATACCTGCGTTTCAAGTGCCAATATTCGACTGGGCTGGCTTTTTCAGCAGTGCATTGCTGCGAAATACCGTGTTGCTCACCATGGCATTTATAGGCTTGAAACTTTTGGACAAATATTTGCAGGTTAGGAACATGCGCCTTTCGGGGCATTGAAAATGGCTAAAGATAAAAAGACCCTCTTCATCCATCAGCCCCACTTTAAAGGCGGGCCGAAGGAATTGACCAAATTCATTTATTCCAACTTGCGTTACCCAAGGGAAGCGTTTGAGGCTGGAGTGGAAGGAACGGTGTATATCGAATACGACATTGACTACCTCGGAAATGTGGTTGCAACACGCGTGTTACAAGGCCTAAGTCACGGCTGCGACGAGGAGGCTTGCCGCGTAGTGCAATTGTTGAAATTTGATGTGGAACGCAACCGCGGCGTTCACGTCCTTTTCCACCAAAAAGTAAAGGTTCAATTCAAAAAGCCGAAGCAGATAGCAGAACAAGCGCCTACACCGCAGCAACAAATGCAGGTAGCCTATACAGTTACCCCTGCTGCGTCACCAACACCAGAAGAGAAACCTGCTGAGGTGACCTATAATTATACGATTCAGCTTTAGGGCGATGAATTTCGCCCTACTTCCCCTTCCCAACTATCTCAAAAGTCTGCTCTAAGCGGTAACCGTCGCGGTCCACCAGGGCAAGCGTGTGCAGGCCCACGGGCGGCTGCAAAGCCATCTGATGAAACACGGTGGTGTTGCCAAGATAATTTCCGTCCAAATGCCAGAAAATCTCGGCGCTTCGGGATCGGTGGGCTACCTGAAATACCGTGCTGCCCAATTTTCCATCTAAATCAACGGGGACATATATTCGTGTGGGATGTTTCGGGTAAATGAGTTGCATCGGAGTTTGGGATTGCGCGGCTTGTGAGCCTCTGCAATCGGCTCGAAACGGCGGCGGTGATACATATCCCGGATTTTTTCCTTTGAAATAATATTCCTCGATAGGCGGCAGCACGAACCAGGCCTGGTGCTGCATTAAGGCCGGAGATTCGCAATCACTCGTAACTTGCCACTGTCCCGTTGGGTCGAGATGAAGCATTTCGTGGTACGGACAAACAGCGGCTTTTAGTGCAGATTTTGGTATCCACATCGTGTCTGCTTCGCAAATATCGCTTGCCCGAAAACCACTTTGGCGACATACTGGCACTTGAGTCATATCGTCGTAAGGCGGGTCAAACCAGCGCCCTTCTTGTGGCAACTGCCCAAAAATCTCGAACAAAACGGGCGCGGCCATTTCCACTCCCAGCAAGCCCGGCCTGCCTTCGCCATCGGCATTGCCTACCCATACACCTACCGCGTATCGAGGTGTTACTCCCGCCGCCCAGGCATCGCGGAATCCAAAACTTGTGCCCGTTTTCCAGGCCACCTGCCTGCTGGCCCTGAACAGCTCCCATTCTCCCGCGCTGTTGGGCCTTTCTACTTCGCGCATTGCCTCAAAAGTGTACCAGATGCTGCCAGCACTCAACAATTCAGGATTTTTACCTGCCGAAGCCTTGGCGAAGGAGGGGGTGATAGAAAACCTTGGAGGGCGAAAATCATCAGGAGCGTAACGGCCATTTCGGTCGTAAAAACTGCCCAAGCGACGCGCCATGCAAGCATAGGTGTTTGTAATGTCTATCATACTTGCCTCGGCGCCACCAAGTATAAGCGAAAGACCATAGTGCGAAGGTGGTTTGTTCAGCGTGCTGAGTCCGAGGCGTTGGAGTCCGAAATGGAATTTTTCGAGGCCGTATTGTTGCAAGAGCAACACGAACGGCACGTTGAGCGAACGTATCAGCGCGCGTCGGGCGGGCACGGCACCATCATAAGTCTCGTAATAGTTTTCGGGGCGGTACTCGCCGAGCTGGGTAGGAATGTCGTGCAGGAGACTGCCGGGCAAGATGTCACCACTTTCCAAAGCAAGCGCATAAAGATAGGGTTTCAGTATACTACCCGTGCTGCGTGCTGCGGTGAGCACATCCACCGATTCTCCATGGTCTTTGCCTGCGCCCACCACATTGCCAACGTAAGCCAGCACCTCTCCAGTGGGCACATCGAGGATAACGGCGGCGAGATTGTGGATGTCGTTTCCCCGGTACAATTCCTGGCGGCGAGCCAGTATCTCTGTTACGCGCTCTTGCAGGTTTTTATCGAGCGAGGTGTGGTGGCGGAAGCTTGACGGTTGACTTTTAGAGCGTGGCCCTTGACTTTCGAGCATCAATCGGTCGAGCAGGTGAGGTGCAAGTTGCGGGAGCGGGAGCGGTTGTTCCGGCAATGGTTCCTGCTTTGCATAATCGCATTCGGATGCGCTTATCTGGCCTTCTTCCCAGAGTTTTTGAAGCAAACGGTTTCTTTTTTCAAGCAAAACAGCCCGATTACGACCGGGGTGAATGAGTGCGGGGCTGTTTGGCAAAACGGCCAGGGTTGCAGATTCAGCCCATGTGAGCAGCCCGGGACGTTTGCCATAATAACGCCAGGATGCTGCTTCAATGCCTACCACATTGCCGCCAAACGGCGCATTGGAAGCATAAAGACAAAGGATCTCTTTTTTGGAATAAGTCAGCTCGAGCCGAGTGGACATGAACGCTTCCACAATTTTTTCCAAAACCGTTCGAGAAGGGTTGTCGCGGGAAAGGCGGATCACTTGCATAGTGAGGGTGCTTCCGCCACTTACTACCCGGCCATTTTTCAAATTGAGCCAAAAAGCCCGGACAAGACTAAGCGGATCTACGCCAGGGTGATACCAGAACCGCTTGTCTTCAAATTCCACCACACAGCGCTCGTATTTGGTTGGCAGTGAATCACTTGTAGGGAAACGCCATTGGCCGTCTTCGGCAATTCGAGCGCCGAGCAGCTCGCCTTTGCGGTCTTCCAATACGGTGCTAAGGGGTTTTTGGAACAAGGGCCGGGGCAGGCAAAAAAGCCAAACGAGCAGGAGTAAAACCAATGCTGCAGTGGTTTTGGGGCGGTTCTGAGCAACACCCTTAATGCTTTGCCAAAAAGAATTGACCTTGTTTTTGAATGTGACTTTCAATTGGAAAAATTTGCCTCAAAAATAGAAAAGGCGGGAGAAGGCGGTTACAGAATTAAACCGCAAAACAGGAAAACCGGAGAACCGCAAAATATAAAACTGGGAGTAGATTGATCTCGAAAAGGGCAGATTATTGCCATCTTCGGATCATAATGCACGGTTTTAAATTTTGCGGTTCTCCGGTTTTGCGGTTTTGCAGTTTAATTTTGTGCCTGGGAAGTCTTTCTACTGCCTCCGCAACGATACCGGCATAGCATTATCATAATCGCCCGTGAGTACTGGCGTTTGCACTCCAGCGGTATAATCGCGCACCTTGGCGTATACAAAAGTGTAGAGTTCTTTAATGCTGACGATAAAGTCACCGTTAGAATCCGCAGCGCCTTTCATGCCACGTAATACATAGTAGGTGAACACCCCTTGGCGCAGGCCGTGGTCTTCGAGCGAGAGTTCCTCTGGCTTTGACGACATCAGGAGGGCGATTCCACCATCTGTTTCTTCAAAAGCCAGGTAGAAACGCTGGAGTGACACCGGCGCAGGACCTTTGGAAGCCATGGTACCGTTGTAGTCAAGTGAACCACTATGACAGGCATCTGCAATACAAAGTTTGTGCTTGGCCTTGCTTTGTTTCAGGATTTGGCGAATTTCCTCGTGGCGAAGTTTGTTGTTAAAGCCGTCAAAATCCACAGGTAGGAAACAACCTTCGAGGCCGTGACCACTGAAATAAAACATCACAACATCATTTTCGTCGGCTTGCAAAAACAATTTGCGCATAGTTTTAAGGATGTTTTCCCGGGTTGCGCCTTCGTCTACGAGGATATCAATCTGGTTATCTGGCAATGCGCCCCCTTCCGGGCTTTTGAGGTGCGAATAGAAACGGAATGCATCGTCGTCAGTGAATTTGAGCGAAGGCATAGCGGTGTATTTGCCCACGCCAACCACTACTGCCCAGATTTTCACGCCTTGGCTTTGGTTTGTCCGCACAGGCTCGCTGGGGATGGCTTCGTCGGAGTCGAGTTCTTTGATTGGCGAGCCATTCACCCATACCGCACCATACACGCGACCCGTTGAAAAATACATGACTCCCTCGCCGTATGGGGCGTTGTTGGCCCATTCGCCTTCATAACGGTCCCCATTGGCATAGTAACACACACCGCGTCCATTGGGGTAGCCGTCCTTGAATTCGCCTGTCCAGCGTGAACCATCGGGGTAGTCATAATAACCTTGTCCGCTTCTGCAGTAATTCGTTCCGCAGTTGCGGAGGCCAGCCACATCGGGTTTGGCGGGATTGGGTTTAGTCGTGTTGTTTGGTTTGGCGGCAGGGGGCTTGCTTGCAGGCGGCTTGCCCGTGTTGGAAGCCGTGGAACTTTCATTTCGGTTGGGTGCACCCGCAGGTTTGTTCTCGAGCTTGCCCTGATTCCAGTTTCCGCTTTTCCGCTCGCCATCTGTAGAGACGAGGGTACCTGTGCCGTGTTTTTTGCTTTTTTTCCAACCACCGGTGTAGTAGGCACCATCGGAATAGTACATCGTGCCCTGGCCATCGAACTCACCATTTACGAAGTCGCCCTCGAATCGTTCTTTGGTCTTGAAATAATATTTGCCTTTCCCGTTGGAATAGTCGCGTGCCCATTGGCCAACGTACTTGTCCCCGTTGATGTAGGTGATGGTGCCCCCATCGCCATGTCTTTTGCCATAGTTAAATGGCCCGTCGTATACACTTCCATCGGAGTAGGACATTTTGCCTTTCCCATGGCGGAGTGCGTTTTGAAATTGGCCCGTGTACTTCGAGCTGGCGGAGTACCGGTAAGTACCTGTGCCGTTTTGACAATTGCCGCTGATACATTGCGCGGCGGTTTGGTAGGAAGTCGCAGCCAGCAAAATAGCCAGCGCAGACAGACGGAAAAAGAGATTAAGCCCCTTCATGTTTAACGGATTTTGAATTTTTTTTGCAAAAGTGCGAGTAAACGAAGGGTGCAAGCAGAATGTAGTTCAGAATTGATTAAACACGTTCCTAAGAACGGGTTCAAACGTCGGTGAAAAGTTTTAGATCGAAAGACTACCGAGGCGGATTAAAATTGACGCAAGAACAATTTAGCAGACCTAATATTGTGCCATTCGCATTTCACTCCATTCAAATATGTACTTTTGCGCACCCAATTTAGATGCCAATATCATGATTTTCAATTACTTGTAAAATTTTTAAAACCATGTTAAAAAGTCTTTTGCTCGGCTTTTGCGCAGCAGCAGTTATGACTGCCTGTGCCCAAACCCCAAATCCTAAAAACGCCGGTGATGGCAAACATTTCGGTACAACGGTCACCAGAGACAATGCTGTGCCCTATGATGATGTAATGGCAAAAATGGCCACTATAGATTCCATGTCAATGAAAGTGACCGGAAAAGTGAAGGAAGTATGCCAGAAAAAAGGCTGCTGGATGACCCTTGTGTCCGACCAGCCTGGCTACCCGGAAATGCGTGTGACGTTCAAAGACTACGCTTTCTTTATGCCAAAAGACCTCTCAGGCAAGCATGTGGTGGTTGAGGGATTTGCCCGTGTGGAAACCACTTCTGTGGATGTACTGCGTCACTATGCCGAAGATGCAAAGAAATCGCCCGAAGAAATCGCAAAAATTACCGAGCCAAAGCGCGAGGTGGCGTTTGAGGCCGCGGGGGTTTTGATTATTGACTGAGCGTAGGCCAAAATCTATTAAGAAAAACCGCAAAACAGGAGAACAGGAAAACCGCAAAATTTAAAACCATGCATTATGATCCGAAGAGGGCCAAAACCTTGCCTTTTCGAAATCAAGTGCTTATCGGTTTTAAATTTTGCGGTTTTCCTGTTTTCCTGTTTTTCTTTTTCTACCCTACAGGCGCTTCCTTCTTTTTCTTCTTGGGCTTTTCAAACCCGAAAAGCGAATAATCATAGCGGATATTGCCAGTCAGGTCCAGGTTGTCGTCGCGCTTGCGCTCTCCGTGTGGGTAGTGCTCCATGCGGTTCCAACTTTGATATACCAGGCCAAGTTGGTCGTCGTCTTGCTCCGAGGCTACTCGGAGAATGTATCCGGTAAGGAACTTTCCAATGGCTGCGCCAACGGCTACAGCGGGGTTGGCAGAAACACCCACAAGTTCTCCAGCCGATTTAAGAAAGCCGGGGAATTCTGCATCGTTTGCTACCTCCTGAAGGAGTTTCGCGGTGTTTCGTTGTTTGCTGCGGCTGCCAATGAGCACCATCTGAAAGTGAAATTCGTCTGGTATTTTGTCGTCATCGTACATCACAAACCCAGTGTCGCCAAAAGTGAGCACGTGATTGTCTTTCACGTTTTCTACCGGGGTAAAAATGCGCGACTCTACCGCTTGTTGGACGGCTTTTTTCAACATCGCAGTTTTTTTAACTTCGTCTGATTCGGCAGTAAGTCCTTTCAGTGCAGGCAATGGGTTGGTGCCCGTTGTGACAAAGCAATAAATTTCGACATCGGTTTTGTCGCGCTTTCTAAGCAGGGTTTTCCGATGGTTGGAGTGGATCAGGATACGGTTGAGGCGAAAATAAAACATGGTGTGGAGCTTCGTTTAATAGGTGAATAACAGGGAAGCCCAAAGGTAATTTTCTATTTGAATGTAATGCAGCAAAAAAGAACGGCGGCGCGTGGAAACGCGCCGCCGTCAATATGGTTTGGTTAGTTCTTATTAGCCGTTTTTAACGCACCACGATCAGTTTTTCTGCAGTCACTGCGTCGCCCACTTGAATACGGACGAAGTAGAAACCAACAGGCAATTGGCTCGTAGTCAGGGTGAAGGACTGTTGTCCTGCGGAAGCTTTTTCATTCACTTGCTGGCCGTAGTATTGACCGTCCAGGCCAATAATGTCCACCTGCAAATCAGCCGCATTCACGAGGTTCATTTCTAGTGTAGCGCGATCGCTCGTCATGGTTGGGTACAATTTGATGTCGCTGGCAAATGCTGCGATGTCTTTTGCGCCAACCGTACCGGCAAAGCAGTTGGTGTTCAGGTCAAGGAATTTTGACCAGCCACAAGTCCAGTCAGAGGCTGTACCTATGCCGCTAAACGCACCGATATAATCAACCTTATCAAAGAATGGTTTGTTGATACGCGCCGCTGCAAATGCTGCAGCACCCACTACTGGCGAATTCCACGAGGGTTGTGCATTCGGGAAATCGAGATTGAAGGGATCTACCAACTTAGCTTCGGCATTCGTGAGCAGGCTGTCGTTGTTAAACCCTGGTGTATCAAACCAAGTATTGACGTTAAAGCCATTGGTAGCGTTTGTACGCAACAAGTCCGTTTCTCCTGCTACAATAGTGTTTTTGATCTCCAAAAGACCGTTCGTGGCATTGCTGGCGCAAGAGTTTCCGTCAATGAAAATACCGACAGGATACGAGCCGATAAGGAGCGAATTGAAAATACCAGGTTCCGAATTACGACGGATATGCGCCGCGCGGTTATACAGGCTGTTGGCTGGGCTTGTTGGGCCAACGATGGTTACGTTCGAGAATGTCGGTTTGGTTTTAGGTGTGTTCGTAGAGCCTTGAGCGTCGTTGTCAATTTCAAAACCGTTCGAGCTGCTTTGGTCGGCAATTTGCGGGTCGCGCACAGCAAGTGCGAATTGAATATCACCGTTGTAACCAAAATCAGTATCAAAATCATCGTCCAAACCACGATACGCAATGAGGTGTTTGCAGTTTACAGAACCGCCAAACCACTCGTAAGAGTCGTCGCCGCAGTAGGAAACCTGAATGTGGTCAATGGTAGTTCCAGAGCCAACCCCACCCATAGTAAGGCCGTTTATCTCACTGTTTGGCTGGAAAGCGATACCAGGGTATTCGATCCGTACATACCGCAGGATGCCCGAGTTGTCGGCTGCATTTGCATTCGCGCCGCCGCCGTAGAGGCCATCTCCCGCGGCATTGTCCACGCCACCTTCGATTTGTCCTACACCAGCCTGTCCATTGAAAGTAGCATTCGTTGTACCATTGCCCAGGATGATAAGACCACCCCATGAGCCGTAAGTCGGGTTCGGGTCGTTGGTGGTGAATACGATCGGCTCACCCACTGTACCGTCAGCGATGATTTTTGAACAACGGGTCACGATTAGTGCACCCTTTGAGCCTTTGTCGCCCTTGATGATAGTACCAGGTTCGATCGTGAGTGTAGCGCAGTTTTTCACGTACACAAAACCTTGAAGCACATAGGTTTTATTAGCCGTCCAAGTTGTATTGGAGGTGATGTTTCCGCTTACCACTTGCTCCTGATTGGAAGGCAAACAACCGGGCTGACCCCATTTTGCCCAAGGGCAAGTCCAGTCTCCAGAAGGGCCAAAAGCGCCAGCGTACGAAACGCGGGAGAAGAAGAAATCGGCCACGCGTGCATCGCTAAATTGCGCACCACCCAACACGGGTGAATTAGCGCCCGGGCGAGGATTAGGAAGCGCGAGGTTGAATGGATCTACCAATTGCGCGTCGGCAGTGTTTGCCCCCGTTGTAATTTGGTTGGCAGCTGCCCAGGCAACGATGTCAAAAGCAGCCGTGTTTTTACGGAGCAGTTCCGTCATGCCGTAGTAGTAGGAATTTTTCACTACCAGTTTGCCTGTTTGTGCATTAACTGCACAAGAATCACCGTCAATGAAAAGTCCGACAGGGTATTGGCCTACGAACAAAGAATTGTACAGGCCAATCTCGTTGTTGCGGCGCAAGTGGCTGGCGCGGTTGTACAGGCTGTTGATGGAGCCGCCGGTTGGCCCAATTACTGTCATGTTTGAAAACGTGGGTTTGGTTTTGGGCGTATTGCCAGAGCCCTGGCCATCGTTGTCCACCTCAAAACCGTTGGAACTGCTCTGATCCGCAATTTGTGGGTCGCGGACAGAAAGCCCAAATTGAACTTTACCAGAGTAGCCAAAGTCAGCATCAAAATCATCATCCAGCGCGCGGTAAGCGATGAGGTATTTGCAATTCACGGTTCCGCCAAACCACTCGAAAGCATCGTCGCCAGAGTATGCAACTTGCACATATTCAATGGTGGTTCCACTTCCCACGCCGCCCATGGTAAGGCCGTTGATTTCGCTGTTGGGCTGAAAAGCGATACCGCAGTTTTCAATACGTACATAGCGCAGGATGCCAGAATTGTCAGCATTGTTTGGAGTGGCGCCCCCGCCATAAAGGCCATCTCCTTCAGCGTTGTCCACGCCGCCTTCAATTTGACCCACACCAGTCTGGCCCAGGTAGGCAGCGTTGGTAGCGGCATTGCCAAGCAGGATAATCCCGCCCCAGTCGCCATAAGTAGGATTGGCTTCATTGCTGGTAAACACGATTGGCTCAGAAGGTGTGCCATCAGCAATGACTTTCGAGCCGCGGGTCACAATAAGTGTGCCTTTGGTCGTTTTGTCGCCTTTGATGACCGTGCCGGCCTCAATGGTGAGTGTAGCTCCATTTTTTACGTAAACGAAGCCTTGCATAAGATAGACGTTGTTTTTCGTCCAGGTGGTGTTTGTTGTAATGTTGCCCGATACAATGACCTGGGCGTTTGCGCTGCCCATAACGGCAGCAAGGAATGCAATCAGTAGAAGTGCTTTTTTCATAGAGCAGGCAAAATTTGTTGGATAGCTTTTGCGCTGCAAAGGTCGGAAGACAGGAAAGGGGAATGGGAAACGGGGGGTTAAGCGTTTGTCAAGTTTGGATGAAGCCAATGTTAAGTGGGAACGCGGATTACGCGGACAGGGCGGATTAACGCGGATATTGATCCGCGCAAATCCGCTCGATCCGCGTAATCCGCGTTGCAAAAATCCGCCCCGTCCGCGTAATCCGCGTTACAAAAAAACCGGGCGAATCTGATTCGCCCGGCCTAATCAAACCTGCTAAACTGTGTGTATGAAGACGTAAAAGGCAGCCGGGGCGCAATTAGTCTGAAACCCTGTCCTCCCCGGCCCTTAAAAATGTCCAATGTCCAACAAGGAATGTCCAATGTCCAAATAAGCGCTGCTCTTAAATATGGTTGTCGCTTAAAGGTTATGATGTCATTGTGAGTGGCCAAGCGCGAAGTTTCCTTGGACATTGGACATTCCTTGTTGGACATTGGAAATTTTCTACACCAACTCAAACGCCGCTATCCCGTGCGACTTTCCCATCAACTCCTCGCGGAGAAGTTGCAAATTTTGTCCCTCGCGCTCAAGTACTTGTAAGCGCGGATTTGGCGTTGAAAAATCGGCTTTGTGGTATTGGTACATTTCCCACTGACCAGCCCGGCATTCCAGCGCGGTGAGATGCTCTACCCAATCTCCACTGTTCATGTATGTGACCGTTTGGCCATTTTTCGCTACAACTTCGCGTATTTGAGGTTGATGTATATGACCACAAATGACGCTGTCGTAACCATTTTCAGCAGCCATCTGAATGGCGATGTCCTCAAAATCAGCAATAAAACGCACTGCTCCCTTTACTCCTTTTTTTACCCTGGCAGAGAAAGAGGCAGGTTTTAGTCCACAAACCTTCCGCACCTTGTTGATCACTCGATTGATACGAATGAGCAGGTCGTAACCTTGGCCTCCTAACTTTGCCAGCCAGCGAGCACCCTGCACCGAAGGATCGAACACGTCGCCATGAAAAACCCAGTGTGTCTTACCATCCACTTGAAATACCAACTTATTGCGCAGGTGGATTAGCCCTAACGACATCTCTCCAAATTTCCGAAGCACATCATCGTGGTTGCCAGTCAGGTAATAGACTTTCGTGCCGTTCACAGCCATTTTCAATATTCGGCGTACCACCTCCATATGCTCTTTCGGAAAATAACTTTTCTTGAAATTCCACATATCAAAGATGTCGCCATTAAGCACCAGCGTACGAGGTTCGATGCTTTTCAAGTAGTTGTTCAGTTCGCGAGCGTGACAGCCATAAGTGCCAAGATGCACGTCAGAAATTACAACTATGTCGAGTTCTCGTTTCATGTTCAAAAGATTACCGATGACGAGGGCCAATTATAAAACAACAATTGAGGCTCAAAAAACCCGCGCCGGGAAAGCATTTTGCCTGAAAATTAACGGGTGAAACGGGCGACTAAACAGACTGAACGACAAGCAAAAGAAGGAGAGAGGTCACGGGCGCGGGTGGAAAATCATGTTTATACTGTGAAACTTTACTGCCACAAAGGTGGCGGCAAATGACCCACAACGCCGTTAAGCCAATATGAAGTTAGGTTTAATAAAAAGACCTAAATCCGCGCAAATCCGCCCTATCCGCGTAATCCGCGTTACAAAAAAACCCGAACAACTTGCGTCGCCCGGGCATTCGTAGTAAAGTTCCTAACCTTTAAACTACTAAAATCTGTATCCAAAATTCTTTATGAGTGGTAAGTGCTTAGTGGTAAGCGCTTACTAAACACTTACCACTAAGCACTTACCACTAAATTAAAAGCGGTATCCAAGCCCCAGTGTCACCGTGCTGCCGAAGCTGCGGCGCTGCATCAGGTTGTCCATGTCTGGCTCGTAGGCATGGGAGGAGTTGTTGTCTTGGTAGTAGATGAAATCAGGCCGGAGGATATCGCCCCAGGTAAGTTTCACTTCGCCACGGCTGCTGATTTTCTTGCTGATTGAAAAATCGAGCAAGTTGCGGTGGCGTTCGTAGATGTCAGCAAAATTGTCGGTGCCGACATACGCTACCCGGTCGCCAATGATGTTATAGGCCAATGTAGTGCTCAAATCCCATTTAGGGAAATTAGCCGTCAAACCTGAGTTTACAATATAGGGCGACTGTCCTTGAAGGGCGCGTTTTGGGTCATAAGAGCCTGCATTGGTCAAGTTTATGGTGGAGCCGATAAACGCCACATTGGTGAATAAAAGCAGATTTTCGCCCCAGCCACCCAGAAAATCAAGGTTTTTGCGCGCCTCTAGTTCAGCACCATAGTTTTCAGCCCCCATCACGTTTTGGAAGCCAAAACTTGTGCTGCCACCGCCCGAGCTACTAAAATTCCGCTCGATTGGGTCTTTGAACTTTTTATAAAAAAGGCTGACGCTGAAGAGCTGGTTTGCTCCAGGATAGCATTCGTATCGAATGTCGTAATTGTGAATCGTGCCACGCACAAGGTCTGGATTGCCCTGCACCGAGGCTTCCTCTTCATAATCGTAGAAAGCAAAGGATGCGAGTTCACGGAATTCCGGGCGACTCAAAGTTTTGGAAATAGAAAATCGCAACTGGTGTTTGTCATTGAGTGCGTAGGTCAAATTGGCCGAGGGTAGCAGATCGGTATTGATCAAATTAGGACTGGCATCCCCGCCTCCATAGTTGAAGCTGGATACTTGCATATCGAAATGCTCAAGGCGCAACCCTGCTGACACGCGGAGTTTCCCCCAAAGTTTCAAATCTGTCATTGCATAACCTGATACAAGCTCAGCGCTGGCCGTGTAGGCATCACTGGGGTTCGTGATTTCACTGATCAGGAAGCCATTAGTAGCCTTTATGTTTTCAGGGTTGAAAACCTGGTCATTTGGCAGGTAGTAAAGTTCATTATTAGGGTTACCTAATGCTGTGTAACCCAACACTCTTGCCGAAAAATCACGATCGCGTTTCTGATAAAGCCCACCGATTTTGATAAACTGTTTCTCACCAGCAAAACGCAAAGGAATGTTCAGATCAATATTGCCATTCAAGGTATTTTCTTCCAATTCAGAGTAAAAACGGCCGCCAAAATTGAGGCTTGCAGAACCCGGCTGAATGATGACCCGGTAAGGGTCGCTTTCTTCGGAGTCAAATCTTTTGAAGTAGGTCATGCGGCGCAGCGAAGGAATATCGCGTGAGCTGCGGTTGATACCACCGCCCCAAGTGAGTTTCAATCCAGCTGAGTTGAGTGCATGTTCGCCACCTACCCGGGTGGTAAGGAGGTGGTTCTCCGTGAATTCGATGGTAGTGAATCGGATATATCGCTCCGCATCAAAATCGCTCCCTTCGCGGCTGTTCACGCTGTTGTTCGTGTTCGTGGTGTACGATGCCTGGAAGATAAACTTCTGATTGTTGTTGATTTTCAAGGCACTATTCAGCAATGCACCCCAAAGCACGTTGTTGCGGAACTGTTTGTCTCTGTATGCGTACAGTTGTTTATCCAGGTCAAAACGGTTGCGTTCAGCATCCTGAATGCGGTTCTGATTGGAATACGAAAGCGCGAGGGTAGAACCGAACTGTACCTTTTTTTCTGCTTTGGTAACCAGGCCGGAAGTGATCTGGAAACCCATGTTCGGAGCTGCGCTGCCCTGTTCTGTAATGGCCCAATCGTTTGGAAGTGATTGCGAATAGCGCGCTTTTTCATCAGGCGTCGCCGCGTTGTATGCTGCTAAGGAAGGATAATCAGATGGAAGTGCCCGCGAGCCATCGTCTGTACCGAGCCAGTCTGTGTTGCCGCTGGTGGCGTTCATATAAGGCTGGAAGGTCGTGATATTGTTCACACCAGCAGTGGCATTTACGCTCAGGTAGTTTTGCTCAGGGATGTCCTTAGTGTTCACGATAATCGCTCCACCGGCAAAGTCGCCAGGCAGGTCTGCACTCGCTGTTTTTAGCACCACGAGATTGTCAATCATGGACGAAGGGAAGAGGTCGAACGAGAACGCCTTGCGGTCGGCTTCGGTGCTGGGCAGTAATGAACCATTGAGCATGGCCACGTTATAGCGGTCGTTGAGGCCACGAATGATGGCAAATTTGCCATCCTGAATACTGGCCCCGCTCACACGACGAATCACATCGCCCGTGGTACGGTCAGGAGTGCGTTTGATGGTTTCTGAACTGATTCCATCGGCCATTGTGACACTGTTTTTCTGGAAAATGGTAAGTGCGCTGGTGCTTTCGCGCTTCGCTTTTGCGATCACCACTACTTCGGCAAGTGCTTGGCCGACGCTTTCTTCAATCGCGAGGTCAATAGTGCTGACTTCGCCAGATTTCACAAAAATATCTTCGATGGTTTTACTTGTGTACCCGGTATAGTTCACACTGATTTTGTGTTGGCCTGCTGGGACGTTTGTGATGCGGAAGTTACCGTCAATGTCAGTGATTGCTCCCCCAGCACCTTCGTCCATGCGAACAGACACTCCGATAAGGGCGTCGGCGGATTTTGCATCAATAATTTTTCCGGAAATGATGCCCGTTTGGGCGGTTAGGAGAATCGTGGAGAAAAGGAGGGCCGCCGTTAAAAATACTTTGGCAGAAGAGAGAATGGATACTTGCTTCATGTAGGATACAGATTTTGGGTGCAAAAGTCCCTGTTCCATGTAACCCCGGTTTTAAGGCAAAATGAAGTTTAGGTTAAGTCTCAACGGTCGGCTCTGCAGCTGGACGGTTTTCCTGTTTTACCTTTGCCCAAAATTTATCAGATCATGCAAAAATGCTTTCTCGCGTTCGCAATGGTTTTATGGCTCGCCAATGTGAGTTTCGCACAGACAGAGGCTCCCTTGGAACTCAGCGTCACTACTTCATCCGACCGGTCCTTCATCCTCACTGATCCCCAAGAGGTACTTAAGCATGAAGGCGAACTTGTGGTGGTGGAGGGGTGTGTAATCAATGCCAGCTGGAAGGAGCAAGTGAAGGGTAGGCCCATTTTCCTCGATATGTTCGACGCTTTTCCCAACAATATTTTGACGGTGGCTATTTGGGAGGAAGACCAGGCTCAGTTTCTCGCAGCTTCGGAGTACCATCAAAAAATGGTGCGCGTCACAGGAAAAGCGAAGAAGAGAGCAGCCAAACCATCCGATAAAGCCCCTATGGATCGCGTAACTATAAGTCTTCACGATCCAAAGCAAATCACCATCCTCGGCGATTGTAAGTAGCAGTACGTTCATACATCATAGTTCATACATCATAGTTCATGTTCATCTCTGGTATTCAACAAGTTGGCATCGGCGTTAGCAATGTCCACGAAGCGTTCAAATGGTATCGCCAACATTTTGGCATGGATGTGCCGATTTTTGAAGAAGCCGCTGAAGCGGGTTTGATGCTCCCTTACACAGGCGGAAAACCGCAATCACGCCATGCTATCCTTGCCCTTAATATGCTGGGTGGCGGCGGCATGGAAATCTGGCAATACACGGGCCGAACACCTGTGCCGCCACCATTCCAGCCTCAGCTCGGCGACCTCGGTATTGGCATTTGTAAAATCAAATCCAGCGATGTGCAGGCCACGTTTCACTATCTCCGCAAACGCGGCGTGAATATCCAGACCAACCCCACTCCCCGTCCCGATGGCCTGGAGCATTTTTTTGTGAAAGACCCCTGGGGCAACACGTTTGAAATTGTTGAAGCGGATGACTGGTTCACCTCACCCCCGACCCCTCTCCTCCAGAGAGGGGGGACCGGTGGTGTCTACGGCGCATTCATAGGCGTTTCAGATATGGAACGCTCCATCAAATTTTACACAGAAATACTTGGTTACCAAACCGTTGTGTACGACCAAACCGACGATTTCGCTGACTGGCACGGCGTGGACGGAGGCTTTGGACGATACCGCCGTGTGCTGCTTCGCCACCCAGAGAAGCGCAAAGGCCCCTTCAGTCAGCTGCTCGGCGACACAGAAATTGAACTGGTGCAAAGCCTTGACCGCACACCCCGCAAGATTTTTGAAAACCGCCTATGGGGCGACCTGGGCTATATCCACCTTTGCTTTGACATCACAGGCATGGCCGAAATGAAAAAGCGCTGCGAAGCCAAAGGACACCCATTCACCGTGGATTCAAGCGGCTCCTTCGACATGGGCGAGGCGGCGGGTTATTTCTCCTATATCGAAGACCCGGATGGTACGCTGATCGAGTTTGTGGAGACGCACAAAGTGCCGATTCTCAAGAAAATTGGTTGGTACCTGGATTTGCTCAAGCGGAAGAACCCTGAGAAGCCATTGGCGAGATGGATGCTGAAGATGATGGGGATGGGGAGAGTGCGGGATTGATTTGATTTTTCGATTGGGGGATTGATTCGATTAGAGGAATCTTTGATGAAATCCGTTATTTTTGAGGCAAAAATTCGAGCGCATCAGATGACAGCACAACTTCAACCTACATACCAATCCTTGCAATTCACCCAGTTGATGGAAATTGTAAAACAGTTAGGGGCGGCAGAGCGAAAAAATCTGCTCCTTTTCTTGCTTGGGCATAAGCCCGAAAAAGAAGACATCACGCTTACCCATTTCGCCAGCGAGCCAGCTTTGGCTCAAGATTGGCTCACAGAAACCGAGGATGAGGCATGGCAAAATTTGTAAAAGGCGAGGTTGTCGTCATCCCGTTCCCATTTTCTGATTTGTCAGGCAGCAAACGTCGCCCGGCCTTGGTACTGGCCGATTTGCCGGGGAATGACATCATCCTTTGCCAAATCACGTCTCAAAACTCACCCAAAGACCCTTTTGCTATCGCGCTTGATGCCCTTGATTTTGCAAGCGGTTCACTGCCCGCACCCTCTAACATCCGACCCAACCGGATTTTCACTGCTGATAAAAACCTGATTGTCAAATCATCGGGTATCATCTCGGGCGCGCTACATCTGGCTGTTTTTGATGCCATCGTTGGTATTATGAAACCCTAGGAATGAAACCTTCAATTCAATCTTGTTGCTATGTCAGAACTCGCCCTGCGCCTTATCGAAGAAAACAAGAAGACCAAAGCTAAAACGCTTGATCTCAGCAATAGCAACATTATAGAATTACCCCGTATTATTCAAGATTGTTTTTGGCTAGAAAGGTTAAACCTAAGTGGTAATTTCCACTTTTCTGACTTGTCTTCACTATCCAAATTGAAAAATATAACAGACCTATATATTTATTTTACGAAAGTTTTCGATTTGTCGCCACTAAAAAATTTAACGACCTTAGAGATACTTGATATATCTAATACTGACCTTTCTGATTTGACACCATTGAGTCAATTAAGAGAACTACGTAACCTTGATATAAGCAACACAAAAGTTTTTGATTTGACACCTGTTTCTTTTTTACTAGAAAGGGGACTAAGGTTATTTGATTCTCGCCAAAGGTTTTTTACAAAAGGAATTTTCATTCAAAATTGTGGCATTGAAACCCCGCCTCCTGAGATTATTTGGAAAGGCAACGAAGCCATCCTCAACTTCTTCCACGAAAAAGAACAACAAGGCACCGTAAAAGGCTGCGAAGCCAAAATGCTCCTCGTCGGTGAAGGCGGCTCCGGCAAAACCAGCCTGATGCGGCGGCTTTACAAACCTAAAGAACCGCTCCCCGAAGAAAACGAAAGCACCAAAGGCATAGACATCCATCGCCATGACTTCAAAATGGCGGATGGAAGCGACTTCCGGCTCAATGTTTGGGACTTTGGCGGGCAGGAAATATATCATGCTACGCACCAGTTTTTCTTGACTAAACGCTCACTCTATGTCTTACTTGACGACACCCGCAAAGACCATAAAACAGTTCATGACGAGGGCTTTAAATACTGGCTCGAAGCCGTGGATTTGTTTGGAGGTCACAGCCCTGTGCTGATTTTCCAGAACGAAAAAAGTGACCGCAGCAAACAGATCGATATAGGTGGTATTAAGGGCAAATTTGACAATGTGCAAGGAGTATGGGCGGGTAACCTAGAGCATCCCGGAGCGGTCGATAAACTCCGAGAGGCCATCGAACTTTTTGCCAAAAACCTGCCGCATATCGGCGAGGAATTGCCCGCCAAATGGGTCAGTATCCGCGCCAAACTAGAAAAAATGGCTGAGACTGAGCCTTATATCAGCCAGCAAGAATACTTTAAAGTGTATCGCCGTCATCTCGAACTTGACCGCACGAAAGCCTTGTATCTGAGTCAATATTTGCATGATTTGGGTGTATTTCTGCATTTTCAAGATGACTCATTACTTGCACGGACAGTTATCTTGCAAAATAGCTGGGCTACCGAAGCAGTGTTCAAAATGCTAGATGATGAGACTGTAAAAGGAAAGTTAGGCCGTTTCACGGAAGGCGATTGTAATCGTGTGTGGGCGGATTCGACCTGGATAGATATGCACCCCGAACTGCTTGCCTTAATGCAGAAATTTGAACTTTGCTATGTTTTACCGGATGCACAACCTAAAACTTGGCTTGTACCGCAAATGTTGCCACCTTCCAAACCCAAGGATCTGGCAGATTGGACAAAGCCTGGTGACCTTGTACTGCGCTACCGTTATGAGTTTTTACCTAAAGGATTGGTCAGTCGGCTCATGGTGCGCCAACATCGTTTCGTACCACGCCCAGAAATGGCTTGGACGAGTGGGGTCTTGTTCGAGCGCGATGGCTCGCAGGTATTGATAGAAATTCCACTCAAGGGCGGTGAAATTATGCTTCGTGGACGGGGGTACGAGCACAAGGAACTCCTCAGCGTCATCGCAGCAGATTTGGATGCCTTGAACGAGACTTTCCACGGATTGCCGGAAAGGATCACAAAACTGATCCCGTGCAACTGCGCCAAATGCCTGACATTGGCCGAGCCAGAGTTCTTTGCACAAAAAAGGCTTCTGCAACGCAAACGGGATGGCAAACTAAAAGTAGAATGCCCAGGCAGTTACGAGGAAGTAGATGTGCTGGAATTGCTGGATGGAGTGAGTGTGAAGCAATTGCCCGGCTGGGCGAAAGAGAACAAGGCCAAAATTTCTCCAGAAATCTTCACCATAATTCGGGAACTGGTTGAAGAAAACGAAACGAAGAAAGCCTTGGAGGAATTCAAGAAAATCAATCCCAAAGAGGCAGCTGTTCTGTTAAGCAACTTCAAGGAATTGAAAACCAAACACAGTAGAGGCGTTTTGGAAGAAAAAGATTTTCTCCGCGAAAAAGCCAAAATCAATTCCGGATTACTGGATTTGTTGGATACCTGAACAGCCGAATACTTCCGAAAAAAGGAGACCTCGGAGGTTTTCAAAACCTCCGAGGTCTCCTTTTTTACACTACCTCCCCCGCAATCTTCGCCGCCAAATCCCGCATCTCCTCCTGAGAAAGATGCACCTTGGCTTTGCCGCTAAACTTCACATCTTCCATGCTGTTGAACGGAAGCAAATGCACGTGCGTGTGCCGCACTTCGTCGCCGATGACCACTATGCAAACGCGCTTGCAGGGCACTGCTTTTTTCAGGCCTTTGGCAACGATTTTGGCAAAAAGCCACAGCCCGGCGTACAGTTCATCCTCCACATCAAATATGTAGTCAATCTCCTGCTTTGTGATGCAAAGGGTGTGGCCGTACGTCTGCGGGCGAACATCCAAAAAAGCCAGATAGTCTTCTGTTTCGGCGATTTTATGGCAAGGGATTTCGCCGTTTACGATTTTAGTGAAGATAGATGCCATGATACGAAGTGCTGCCCGCCTCTGCTAAAGCTTCGGCGGGTAAAAGTGATAAAGTGATGTCCGTGGGGTTCCATAATCGAATCAATCGGTCAATCGAATCAATCGTCCCTATCTCTTAATCGAATCAATTAAAAAATCGCTTTTCGTCGCGATTCATTTTTCGCAGAAGAGGACTGCAACGGTACCGGTCTTCAAGGTATTCCACATAAAGCGAATCAAGCTTTTCCACGATGTTTTGAATGCCAATTTCGTCGGCCCAGGATAGGAGGCCCTTGGGATAATTTACGCCCTGGGTCATGGCCAGTTCAATGTCTTCTCTGCTGGCGACGCGGAGATAAAGCGCGTCGGCGGCTTCGTTGATGAGCATGGCGAGAATACGGGTGGCAATTTCGCGGCCAAGGGCTTCGTCTTTGGTGGGTTCTGGAAGGGTGGCGCCATTTCTGTAATCGTAAAACCCCCGACCGCTCTTTCGACCAAAGTAATGGGCTTCCACAAGCCTTTTTTGAGTAAAAGAAGGTTTGTATCGCGGATCAAAGAAGAAATTAGAAAACACCACCTCTGTAACCGCGTAGTTGATGTCGTTGCCAATAAAATCCATCAGTTCGAAAGGCCCCATCCGAAAACCACAGAGTTCGCGCATTGCCCAGTCAATCGTTGCCTCATCGGCGATGCCCTCATCAAAAATGCGCAACGCTTCTCCATAATAGGGCCGTGCCACCCTGTTGACAATAAAACCCGGCGTATCTTTTGCAACGACGGTAGTCTTGCCCCAACCATCAATGAGGCTTTTTCCGCGTGCCACCACATCAGGATCCGTCTGCAAGCCAGGAATAATTTCTACCAGCCGCATGAGTGGGGCGGGGTTGAAAAAATGCACGCCCAGAATCCGCTCCGGGTACTTGAGTGGTGCCCCCATAGCAGAGATGGAAAGCGAGGAAGTGTTGCTGGCAAGGATAGTGCTTTTGTCAACAATGGCTTCCATGCTTCGGAAGGCTATTTGCTTCTGCTCAATATCTTCTACAATAGCTTCAATCACAATGGAGCAGTCGCGGAACTCGCTCATATGATCGGTGAATTTGAGGCGACTGAACAGCGCATAAGAATCTGCATCTGTCATTTTCCCCTTTTCTACCAAAGTTTTGAGGGTAGCCTGCACATTGCGGCTTGCCTTTGTGAGCGCGATGATTAGGTTGTCGCAGATCACCACATTGTGCCCTGATGAAGCAGCCACTTGTGCTATTCCACTGCCCATTGCGCCCGCCCCTAGAATGCCTATTGTGTCCATGAAATTGAGTGCTGGAATGTTGAGGTATGTTTGTTTAAGTTTGGGGCGCAAACTTACAAACCCTTCATGGGACATTGGAGTATTGGACACTGGACTTTAGACACAAGGCGTGAAATATTCATCAATCAATATTCCAAGGTCCAATAGTCTAAAGTCCAGCAGTCTAAAGTCCAACAGTCCAACATCCTTACTCACATTCCGTTTTAATTTGCTGGTAAAGCCGCGTGGTCTCCGCCGAAGGTTTAGACTGGAACTCTCGTTCCATGATTTGGCAGAGCAAGCGGTATTGTTGTCCTACTTTGTTGCACATCCCCAGCTTGCCATAACAAAACATCAGGCGGCGGTGGATGGCCTCCATCCGCTGGTCGCGCGTCAGGATTTCGTGGCATACGGAAGTTGCGCGGTAGTATTCGCCTTTTTCGCAAAGTTGGGCACTGTATAGATCGGCCAATTGCTCGAACAGTGCACCGAGATGCTGGCGCTCCACTTCCACCCAATTGAGCGCATCTTCCGGGCAATCGTCGAGGAAATTGCTGGAATAGGTTTGAATGGCTTGTTGAAAAAGTTCGTCGGGCACAGGGTGGCCTTCTCGTTGGAGCATCTGAATTTTTTGGCAAAGGCTCTTAAATGTTGCCACGTCAGACAGCATCGGGCGATCAAGTTGGAGGCGGTAGCAGTTCTTTTCAAATACGATCAATTCGCGTTGCAGACCCGTCTGCTGACGTATGGCCTTGCGGATATGGTTGAGTTCCACATTAAGGCTGCGGCGTGCGCTTTCAGGTTGACTTTCTTGTTTTTCGGGCCAAAAAACGCGGGCCAGATGATCGCGTGAAAGCGATTTGTTGGAGTGGTAGGCTAAGTAGCCGAACAGCATTTTTGCTTGCCAGTTGAAATCAATTTTCTTGCCGTTCAGGCGCACCTTCAATAAGCCGAAGTAGTTGACTTCCAGGCCATTGTAAAAGTTTTCGACACTTTGCTCGATGACAGCTGGAGAAGCGTTAAGGTG
Organism: Saprospiraceae bacterium; assembly: GCA_046160625.1. Classification (GTDB taxonomy): domain Bacteria; phylum Bacteroidota; class Bacteroidia; order Chitinophagales; family Saprospiraceae; genus M3007. The sequence continues at coordinate 39,475 of JBJXGZ010000145.1, read as the reverse complement.
CTCTGGGAGGACGGAGGCCTGCATTTCCACACCAGCGACCACAATGCCTGGAGCTGTTGCTACCAGCAACATATTGCCTGTTTTCAAACCCTTTTTCCTGCTTTTGATTGTTTTTTGAGGAACGTGCCGAAAGCCCGGCAAAAATGCCTCATAGCAAGCCAGCACTTTATCGCCGTCCACCGGTAATGGGAGCACCTCTTTTGCGCCAGACCGCATCAGAAACTTGGTGGTGTCTGGGGTATAGTCAGAAGTGAGTACGAGTACCGGCACATCGGGGTTCTCGCGCTGCCAATTGCGGAGTGAGGCGAAACTATCCGAAGCGGGGGGCTCGTGTTGCAATACGAGCATCCCGACATCCGCCATACGGGCGAGCTCCTTGAAAGATAATGACTCAGAAATTTGTTCTACTTGGAGCGAGCCGCCGCCGCTTGCGCGGAGGGTGCGCAGTAGATTGGCATTGCTGCCGCGAAAGAATACCTTTTGGGGGGGCATAGGTTAGAAGGGGATAGGGTTAGTAAATTGGGTGGTTTCTTTTCAGTGCAAATATAAATGTCTTTTAATGCAAAAAAATCTCTCTTGCGTGAATTTTTACAAAGAATTTTTTGAAAAAAACGAAATAACACAAATTATTTTGTTGTAATCAAGCAAATAACCTTTCTTGTTTTGTATTTTTTATATGCAACAACATGAATTCTTGTTCCTGTTTTTGGGAAATAAAGGCAATTTGAATGTGTCAACACTTGGCAAACCAATGCTTTGAATTGTTGTTCTAAAAGACTTATTTTACCTTTGTGTTCGATTATTGCAAAAATGATTTCCCGTACCAATAAATCGTTCGTTTGGCTTTGGATGGCCGCACTGTTGAGTGCTACTGTCGGCGTGAGCGTGCAGAAGGTTTATTGCTACTGTCTGGGAAAAACCACCGTCTCGCTTTTTGCTGCCGATGATGCTTGTCAATCTGAGAATACTGACCGGGTGACTCAAAGTCCCCCGGTCAGTATTCCCTTTACTCTGGAATCAGATTGCTGCAAAAAAAACACTCCTGCAAAAAAAGCCTGCTGTCAAAACGCTGATACAGAAAAACAAGGCTGTACAAAAAAGACCACCCAGGTTTTCCAACTCAAGGCTGAATTTGAAGTAGGCAGTCAGGAATTCAAGAAATTTGATTTCCTCAAAGCCTGGGCCATCCTTCCTCACTTTTGCGCCCTCCCACAAGTTTTTTTGGATGTACAAAAGGTAAATTTACAAGGTTTTGAACGTCCGCCTCCTTCCTCTTCCGGGCGCATGATCTGTGTGCGCCATGGTGTTTTTCGTTGCTAGATGCAATGTGAAAATTTGACAATTTTTAGTACGTTGTCAAATTTGTCCTCCTCCTGAAACAGAGTTTCGGGCTACAAATACATTTACAGGCGGAATCCTTTCCGCATTACAAGCAACTTCCAGCAATGAAAAATATCATCGCCCTACTTGGGTTTATAGCAGGATTTAGTCCTGCGTTTTCGCAAACGGATCCCTTATCCACCATCTCCGGCATTGTCACCAACGAAAAAGAAGAACTACTCATCGGGGCTTCGGTCTTTTGGAAAGACACGAAACAAGGTACAGTAACCGACTTAGAAGGCCGATTCAGCCTTCCCGCCCGCAATTCGGAAACCACATTGGTGGTTAATTACGTCGGCTATACCTCCGCAGAGGTGCAGGTACTGCCCGGAGAAGACAAAATTTGGGTGGAAGTAACGGGCGTGTCGCAATTGAAAGAAGTGACGGTGCAGGGCAAGGGTTTCGATACACACATTTCTACGCTTGGCGTCCGCAATGTGGAAACCATTACAAGCAAAGAACTCCGTAAAGCGCCCTGCTGCAACCTATCCGAAAGTTTCCAGACCAACGGCGCGATTGATGTGACATACGCCAATGCCTTGACCGGCGTGAAGGAAATCCAACTCCTTGGCCTTCGTGGTATTTACAGCCAATTTTTGGTGGAAAACCGTCCCACTATGACGGGAATTGCAACGCCTTTTGCTTTCGAGTACATCCCGGGCACCTGGCTGAGCGGTATTGATTTGGCCAAAGGCGCCAGTACAGTTAAAAATGGCAACATGGGCATTACCGGACAGGTAAACGCTGAAATTGTAAAGCCTGACTTAGATAAACCTTTGTTTGTCAATGTATTCAGCAGCACGGAAGGGCGCGGCGAAGTGAACCTCCATTTGAACAAAAAAGGCGAAACGGCCTCCAATGGCCTTTTGCTCCACGGCTCTTTTGTGGAAAACGACTGGGATATGAACAACGACCAGTTCAAGGACTCGCCCAATCGCCAGCAACTCAATGGATTATACCGATGGAAATACGACGGTCCTGCGGGTTGCGCCCAATTCAACATTCAGGCTCTGACAGACCGCCGCCAAAGTGGTCAGTCAGGGGAGATTGAGGGGTACAGCGGACCGAACTTTGAAATTGACCAGCAGAACGATCGCGTGGAAGCCTGGGCCAAATACGGTAAGGAGCAATTTTTGGGCAAACAATTTCTTGAATTGGGTAACATCTTAGGCGGATCCTGGCATCGCACACGTTCACAATTTGGCCCCAACGCTTATGTGGCCGAACAAAAATCGCTTTACTGGCAAACCCTTTTCCAAAACATCATCAGCAACACAAACCACAAAATCCTGATTGCGCCTTCGATTCAATACGATGATATTCAGGAAAGTGTGAACGAAGGCAAACTCGACCGCCGGGAATTTGTACCTGGGTTCATGGCCGAGTATACCTTCAGCCGGCCCAGTGCACGGATGGAAATACCCGATCTAGTTGTGGTGTTGGGTGGACGGGTTGACTGGAACAGCCGTTTTGGCTGGCAGGCAACCCCGAGATTGAGCGCCAAATATAATTTCACTGAAAAAAGTATCGTGCGTGTGTCGGCAGGAAGAGGATTCCGTTCGCCCAACGTGATGGCCGAGAATATCAGCCTTTTAGCGAGCAATCGCAATTTCGTTTTCAGTTCACCGAATAGCGGGAATATTGAAGTGCTGGGGCCTGAAGAAGCCTGGAACTACGGTGTGAATTTCACGCAGAATTTTAAAATTGCTGAACGTGATGCGAGTTTTAGCGTGGATTTGTACCGTACGGATTTTGTTCGCCAGGTGTTGGTGGATGTAGAACGGCCGCCGATAGATTCGCAACTCTCTGTTTACTTTTACAATTCAACAGGCAAATCCTTCAGCAACAGCGTGTTGCTCAATTTTCAACTTAGCCCGCTGCCTGGTCTTGATGTGAAATTTGCGTTCAAATGGAACGACGTGCGTGCGGAATTTGCAGATGGGAAACTTAAAACCATTCCACTCGTTGCTCGACAGCGCGGACTCGTCTCAGTAGATTATACGACACCCAACAAACGCTGGTCTTTCAATACTTACGTTCAAATTGTAGGACCGCAGCGTCTGCCCGACAACTCGTTTTTACCGCATAAGCTGACACACGATTTTCCGGCGATTTCGCCCACGTTTGCGCTTCTTAATGCACAAGTGACCCGCAAATTTGGTAAGAATTTTGAACTCTACGGCGGTTGTGAGAACATCACCGGCTATCAGCAGCACCATGCTATCATCAGTGCCGACAATCCCGAGTCACCGTTTTTCAACGGCTCGCAGGTCTGGGCGCCGATGATGCGTCAGGTGGGGTATTTGGGGATTCGGTGGTCGCCCAGTGGGCTTTGAAATGTCCAATGTCCAACAAGGAATGTCCAATGTCCAAGTGGGGCGTTGCTATTGGTATCCCACGTTGACCATTTGACTTTGAACCTTCAACAACAATTTTAAATTATGAAACTTACTCTTTTTTTTAGCATAACATTCCTTTTCAGCCTTGCAAATCCTATCGCAATGAGCGCTCAAAATGAGGCGAAAACGGGCATGACCACCAAATTCAAAGTGTATGGCAACTGTGGTATGTGTGAAAAGCGCATAGAAAAAGCCGCCGCCATTGACGGAGTGATTTCGGCGGATTGGGATGAGGAAACGAAACTCTTGACGGTCCAATTTGACGAAACGAAGCTGAAGCCAGGCAAAATTCACCAGGCAGTAGCTGCTATCGGGCATGACACCGACAAAGTGCGGGCAGAAGACAGGGTGTATGATAAATTGCACGGCTGCTGCAAGTATGAGCGGCCTGCAAAGCAGTAGGGAATGTCCAATATTCAACAAGAAATGTCCAATGTCCAACTGCTATGCATACTTGGACATTGGACATTCCTTGTTGGACATTGGATATTTTAAAGTTTCAGAATCTCAATCCCGGTTTTAAGCAAACGCACTTTACCGTCTTCTGACAATTTTTTCATCAGACGGGAAATAACCTCCCGGGAGGAATTCAACTCCTGCGCAATCTGGGTATTGGTAATTTCCAACACCTTGGTATTGAGTGCCTTACGGTGACGGCGAAGGTAAAATTCCAATCGCTCGTCCATGTTTTGGAACGCGATATGGTCAATTGTTTCCAGCAGTTCCTCGTAACGACGGCGGTAAGTCCCTACCACAAAATGATACCAGGTACGGTATTGCCGCATCCAGTTTTCGGTGTTTTCAAGCGGGACGACCAATAATACGGAATCCGTCACGGCCTTTGCTGTCACGGAACTGAGTTTAAAACTGCGGTCGCAAATCAAGGAAAGCGCACAACCATCGCCCGGATCGAGGTGATACATAAAAAACTCGTTGCCCTCATCGTTCTCACGATAGAGTTTGACCAGGCCATCGAGTACAATCATGGTGTTTCGGATATTCTGGCCACTTTGAATCAGAACCTGGCCGGCTTTTACTGCCAAGACGCGGCCTTTTTCCTGCATTTCGCGTTGTAATCCTTCTTCCAGATCAGGGAATAGGTGACGATAGTTTTCCATATTTTTTTAAAAATTCCCCAAGGTAAGTGAGGGGGCAAAATAAACCGCAGCGGCACAGAGACTCAGAGGGTTATTTTGCCCGCTTACTTAAGTTTGTATCCTGAAAAACTACTCGGCAGTCACGCGCCCAATCATGCAGCTCACGTATGATTTTGCTTTTTTCCCAAAACTGTTCTTGCCCACAAGGGGATAACCCATCTCCGCAAGTTTTAAGCTGATAGCATCTGGGGCGACCTTGCTTTCATCAAAGTCTACTGTGACGGTTCCGTGCTCGTTTTCGGGTTGAGCCGAACGCACACCGGGCATTTGCTCCAATCCTTTTCGGATGGTATTCATGCAACCGCCACACTTAATGTTTTCTACTTCAAAGATTTGTGTCATGGTAAGGTTTAGAGATTAAGTGTCAAGTTATTGTTCAGCAGTTCCTTTTCGTTGAAAAGGTTTAATCATTTGACTAAAAAATCCGTGCGGGTATACGTCTACTTCATCGAAACCAAGCTTGATGTCACGACCATCGCGCGGTATCCAAACTGAGCCATACAGATAGTCCCAAACAGAAAGCGAAATGCCGTAGTTCACGCCAGCAACTCCTTTTGGCAAATCCTTAACGTGGTGCCAGATATGCATCTGTGGGTTATTAATAATGTATTTCAAAGGCCCAAGGGGGAGGTAAATATTGGCGTGGTTCAGGTGTCCGATAACAGTGGTGGCCAAGTGGACCAATAGAAAATCCTGAATGCCAAAACCGATCATTGCCAATGGTATATACTCAATGGTGCGGTATACAATGGTTTCCCCAAAATGATAGCGCAGGTGCGCGGCATAGCCCATTTCCCGCACAGAATGGTGTACTTTATGGACCTCCCAGAGGAACGGCACCTTGTGCAACAATCGGTGGGTATTCCATTGAACAAAGTCGCGTACTATAAACAGCATTAGCAATTGTGCCCAGTACGGCCATTGGGCAATATTGATGGCGACCAGATTTCGAATGCCAAACACATTGGCTAAAAAATCATTGAACGCCTGTGAAACAACGCCAGAAACGGCATTGTAGCCCACCAGCCCAAACAGGAAGAAATTAAAGAACATGTAAAACGTGTCCAGCCAAAAATCTTCCCGGATTTTCGGTTGGTTTTTACGCCATGGGAACAGCAGTTCCAGCGCATACACGAACAAGGAAATGGCAATAAGCCAGTAGAAATAGTTCCCCCAGTGTGGGTTGAGCACTTCATGAGCCAGGTAGTTGGCGTAGCCAACAAAGCTTTGAGTGAAGGTTTCCCAATATGTCATGGTTAGGATAGTTGAATTGGAAGCTGTTCTTGCTGTTGAAATTTCACTTCAGGAGCCACGTCCTTTTGGAAAAACGTTTTCCTCAAAAAATGCCCAATTGAAACAGGCAAAGGTGCGTCGCATGGAGGCACATCACTCATACGCAGTTGAATAATTATGGCCGAAATGGCTGTCAGTCCGCCTACCGAAGCAATGGCTACGCCGGCACCCGCCCAATCACTCAACAAGCCCGTGAGCAAGGCGCCAAACAAGTAGCCCAAATCGCGCCAAAGCCGGAATATTCCGATGCTTTCGGCGCGTTGGTCAGGGTGGGTATTATCTGCTACTGCCGACAAAAAAACGGGATAAACGGCCGCCGTGCCTAAGCCCAAAAGCACACTGCATATCGCATATTGTGTCGTGTTATTTGCCCAGATAAACCCTGCGATGCCTACTGCTTGCAACAGCATACCGATGACAAGCAATTGCTTCTTAGAGACAAAATCTGACCATTTGCCTGTCAATATCTGCGAAACACCCCACACAAACGGATACAGGCCCGCCACTAAACCAATGGCTGACAGGGAGTAACCTTGCTGGTGCATCAGCAATGGGAGGAGGCCCCATACCATGCCGTCGTTCAGATTGTTGATCAGGCCTGCTTGTGTTACGGAAGAAAGGTTTTTGTGCCGCCAGGTGGTGTCGGCAAATACACTATGAAGTTTTTCCCTACAAGAAGTGGCAGCCTCTATCGCCACATGTTTGCGGGTGTCGCGCACCCATATTACACTCAGTAACAACCCTGCCAACGCAACAATCAACCCAGCATAAAAAATCACGTCCACCGCGCCAAAATGTTGCGCCAAATAAGCAGAGCCAAAGGCTGCCAATGCGACCGCCACGTATCCCGCGAATTCGTTCAACCCCATGGCCAAGCCGCGTTGTCGCTCGCCCACGAGGTCAATTTTCATCACCACAGTACTTGACCAGGCAAATCCCTGATGGATGCCGAGTAGTATGTTGGCGGCGATGACCCAACCCCAATTAGGAGCAAAGCCCAACAAAAAGGGTACAGGCAAAGCCAAAAGCCAGCCCAAAACCAACAAATTTTTGCGCCCCAGACGATTGGATAGTCGTCCAGTGAGGTAATTAGCCCCCGCCTTGGCTGCACCAAATGCTGCAATGAACGACAGGACTGCAAACGAGGAAGTAATGCCAAATTTATCCTCAGCCAATAGCGGCAGCAGGGTGCGCTCCAGACCTACCATTCCACCCACAAAGGCGTTGACTAGAACCAACAGGGCAAATTGGCCAATATTTTCGCGAAGTCCGAGTGTAGGTTGCATGGGCAGGTTTTTATCTAAAATCGTACGCCACTCCGCTCACCTGTGTCAACAATGTGGGCGGAGCATCCATCACTTTAGCATAGCCATGGGGCAAGGGCGATACGGGTGAATGTTCAGATAAATATTCCTTTAAAACCGGGTGCAAGGAGTAGGGCATATTTTTGCCCTCGGCCACATTTGGGATTCGGCAAAGCATGGTTTCCGGGTCGCCATCGCGTTCGCAAGCGGAGACGGAATATGTCCTGCTTGGTTCGAGTAGTTTGCCTCCTACCGTTACTTTTAGCACCCGCTTGCCTTGTTCTCCAAAAGCATTGAATTCCATTTCCATGCCCTTGAACTTGACCAGCCAGCCACCGAAACGTTTGGAAGCATCTTTTGCAAACACATTGTTCAATTCTTTTTCCAGCCAGGTCATCAATTGTGCGCCCGTCACTTTTGCTGTTCGAACGGTGGCATCCACGGGAAGCATATCAAAGATAAAGCCTTCGGTGATGGGGATGTTTCCCGTTGCATCTGGCGTACTGCGCGGCGGACAAAAACGGAAACCATTTGACAGCACGATCTCTGTACCTACTTTCCAGGCCAAAGCATCGAGAATGAGCGTATCAATGGTGTTTTCCACCACAAAATAGCGGTAAAGCGGAACTGTACTGTACCCCACGACGCGTTCTATTTCTTCCGCAAACGGAGCTTCTATTTGTTTTATGAGTGCTGAAATTTCCTTTTTGGCTTTGTATTTTTTCGGGTCCACTTCTATGAGTTCATAGCTATGGTCTTTAATCTTTCCGTCTTTCACGATAATATCAAGTCGCCCGACAAAAGAGCCAAAGGCGCCGGGTTCTACTACTTTGGAATATTTGCATACAATCGGTTCGCGCACACGCTCATGGGTATCGCCTCCAAAAATGTAGTCCACACCCTCGCACTCCGGCATATTGGCCAATGAAATTTGCTGCGAGAGCCCGAGATGCGCCAGAATGATCACAAAATCGCACTGCTCCTGTTCGCGAAGCACATTGACGTAATATGCAAGGTTTTCCTCTGGCTTCGTGTAAATAATGCCTTTGGAATAATTGGGTGATTGACGCATCGGCACCAAGGGGTCGGTGTAACCCAGAAATCCGATTTTCACGCCCAGTTTTGACCAGGTAAAATAAGGTGGAAAAACAAGTTCGCCTTTTTTCCCCTCGCCTGCGTCGTGAAACATATTGGCACAAACCTTCGGGCCATCCAGACCGCCAAGCAGGGTCTGCATGTTCTTTTTGTAGTACACCACTTCCCAATTTCCGGGCAAGTAAAGGTCGTATCCCATAGCGTTTAGTATGGGCGAGATGGCTTTACCCGTAGTTTTTACAGACAGTTCGCTGCCCTGAAACATATCGCCTGTATCAATGATGAAAGTGTTGGGGTTCCTTTTCCGGACTTGATCGAACAAAGTAGCGACGTGGGCATATCCGGCGGTTTTGCGGAATACGGCTTTTCCGCCTTCCCAAAACAGCTCGTCGTGCGGATGTATCTGGCAGTGAACATCGGTGGTTTGCAGAAGGGTGAGCGTGCCGTTTTGAGTGTCCAAACTTTCCGAAAGTTCTATCCCGAAGAAATCGGGATCGGAAAGTTCATTGCTCTTTGGTTCTCCGCTTAAGGTCAATGGCGAAAGCCCTGCTCCTAAGCCTGTCAGAAGGGAATTTCGTAGGAACTTGCGACGATCTGTGCTCATATTTTAGTTGAATTTAAACGCTTGAGTAAGAGGGGATACTAAACACATAGCCACAGTGGAACACATAGTTTTGAAAATCAAGGCTATGTGTCCTACTGTGACTATGTGTTTATTTTTTTTTATAAAACGCCACAATTGGCCCAAAAGGCCCAAACTTGTGTTGCGCCTCTGAAAAAGTATCCGCATACGGACCAAAGGGATGGTCGTAGGGTTTTTTCTCAATTTTTGGCCAATCGGTGTTAAGAAACGGGTGTTTAGGGCGTGGCTGTGAATTGACAAAAGCCGCTATATCCCAAGCTTCTTCATCTGTCAATTGCGGATTTTGGTGATTAGCGCCGAGGGGCATGTTCGCTTTGACATACCCGGCAAAACGCGACATCCGAAACAGCCCCGCCGCTTCATTGTAACTATTGTTGCCCCACAATGGCGGGTAATCCCGGGGACTGTCAGGCATAGGCAGTCCCTGGCCATCAGCTCCGTGACAAGAAGCGCATTTTGCATGGTAAATCTGCTGGCCTTTCAATGGATCGGCTGCACGGTCAAGAAAAGGCACTTCCACCAGGCCTGAACCTTTCGGTTTTTCTCCTTTTGGAACGCCCGTGCCTAACCAGCGAATATAGGCTATAATGGCCTTCATTTCGCGGCTGGTGCTGTCGAGGGCTTGGCCGTTGAGGCTGCGCTGGAAACAGTCATTCACCCGCTTGGGGATGGTTTCCAGCGCACCGGAGCGGGCGCGCATTTGCGGGTATGTGCTTTCTACGGCAAAATAGTTGTTGCCAAAGGGTTTGCTGCCAGCCTCCAGATGGCAGTTTTGGCAATTCATGGCGTTGATGCTGGCAGGACGCACCAGGCCGTTTTCGCCAAAATAGTCCTGAGTACGGGCGATAAGGTCGCGACCGTAAGCAATGAGTGCCGCATCATGGTCTGTTTGAGCAAGAAACGGGTCTGGAGTCTCCCAAATTTTACCCCGGTCATACGTTGGCATCAAACTGGCACGCGCCTCCGCCAAGGCATTATTTTGTGCCTTAATCTCCCAGAACCAGGCTGCCAGTCCGGTGCCAGTCATGGCCAAAATAAGCACCCACAATAGTCCACGCATTTGCAGCAAAACAAGGGAATGTCGACGTAATTGAGCGCGGAGAACGGGGTCGTTCCCAATGCTCGTTTGGTAGAACGATACCGCGGCAATAACGGCAAAAATGCCGACCACCAAACCAGCAATCACAAGCCACAGAACAGGAAAATAGACATTGTAACCCATACATCAAGGGCATTTTACACTTAGAATTCCTGTAGCACAGGCATCTGGAGGAACCAAATGTATTTTTGAAACCTATTTATGGGACAAAAGTCAGGAATCCGTACTTGGTGCAACGTGATAAATATCACGGATTATAGAAGGGAAGGGTTTAGGCTAATAAAACAACTTGTTCAGCCCAAAAATTCTGCGAGCAACCCATGAAAATGGTGCGTCCCTTGCTCCTGATTGGGCGAGTACCGCCCATGTTCATAAAAACGCGAACGAATGCCTCGCTGCACATTTTCCACCACCACCTCATCTTCATGCTCCACTTGTTCGAGGCCGGATCCAGCGCCTGTATTGAGTTTTGATTCGTCAAAAACATAGACCTTAAACCGAACCTTGCAGGTGCTAACCGTTTGAGGTTCAACGATATTGAGCGAAAGTCCCCAAGGGTAAAAGTTGAACATCATGTTGGGAAATACCCAAAAGTAATAAGCCGCTACGTCCTTGCCAACATCAGGAGAATCGGCTGGAAGATCAAAGCAGACATCTCCTTTTTTTGCAATGCCGAGTTGAAGATTGGCGTATTGGAATAACTCCGTCGAGTAATTGTTCCAATCCAGCACAGCACTCAGGCTATTGTGCACAAACGGGATGTGAAAGCCTTCCAGATAGTTTTCGCAGTAGAGCGCCCAGTTGGCGTTCACCATGTAATCTTTGGAAAGATCGGGACGAAATTCGAGCCGGTCTAATGGCAGCCAAGCCACTCGCTGCATCATTTCACCCAGGAATTTTTCTGCTGTGAATAATGGATTCAAGGTAGTGAACAACAATTTTCCCCATTGAAAAAGTGGCAGTTGCTTCAAGTCATCCGCCACCGTTGGGAAATTTTCCACCCCTGAAAACTCGGGCATAAACTGGAACTTCCCATCGAGGCCAAACACCCGTCCATGGTAACGGCAGCGCAGTTGGCTCGACTTGCAAGGCTCATAAGCCAGCAAATTGCCCCGGTGGGTACACACATTCGACAGGCAATGTACCACTCCCGTTTTGTCGCGAGAGAGTAGCAAAGGCTCACTCAAATACTTGTCTAACAACATGAACGGCCACACGCTCCCAGGCTCGGCTACACGGTCAGTGCTGCCCGCAAACTGCCAGGATGACGCAAAGATTTTTTCTTTGGCTTCTTCAAAAATCGTTGCGCTGGTGTATACCTCGGTGGCGATGGTACGTGCACGGGCGATGTTGGGTTCAATGGAAAAACGAGACATTATTCGATTGATTCGATTATTTGATTGGAACGATTGATTCGATTGGGATGATTGGCTCGATTATTCGATTGATTCGATTTTGGATTGGATATTTGCGTGGCAAAAATAGCAGGGAAGTTTCACCAATTCCGCAATCGAGTCAATCGAATCAATCGAATCAATCAAATAATCGAATCAATTAAAAGATGCACAAATTCTCCGCCGACTGGGTTTGCCCCGTTTCTTCCAAATCCCTTGAAAATGCAGTTGTTATCACGGATAATGCTGGCAAAATCCTCGCCATAGAGCCTTCTGAAAATCATGACCCGGTTAGCGTCGAAATACACCAGGGGATACTCGTTCCCGGTTTTGTAAACACCCATTGCCACCTCGAGCTCTCTCACATGAAAGGCAAGGTGGATACTGGGACTGGACTTATTCCATTCATTACAGGGGTAGTTACACAACGCAACGCAAGCGCGGAGCTCATTGCAGATGCCATTGAAAAGGCCGAACAGGAAATGCTCGATGGGGGTATCGTTGCACTTGGAGACATCTCTAATGCGCCCGACACTTTTGCCACCAAAGCCAAAGGCCGGATGCGCTACTATACTTTTCTAGAACTCTTTGATTTTCTGCAAGATGCCGGAGCAGAAAAGACTTTTGTTGATGGACAGGCTGTGTACAAACAGATTGAACTTGCCCCGGGAAGCACCCGTTCGATGGTTCCTCATGCGCCGTATTCGGTGAGTAAAACTTTGTTTGAAAAAATCAATGCGTTCAACCCAAAATCAGACATTACGGTCAGTATTCACAATCAGGAAACTCCGCCTGAAGAAGCCTTGTTTTTAGAGAAAAAGGGTGGCTTTCTTGATTTTTATGGCAAATTTGGCATATCACTCGATAAATTTGAGGCCACAGGCCAATCGTCGATCTATTACGCTCTGGCCAATATGAACCCCGCCAACCGAAGCATTTTTGTCCACAACACCCTCACTTCTCGTACTGATATTGAAACCGCCCAGACCTGGAGTCCGCACACATTTTGGGCCACTTGCCCTAATGCCAATCTTTACATCGAAAACCGCCTGCCTGATTATTCCGCATTTCTCGACACTCAAGCCCGGGTTACCATCGGCACGGATTCACTCACCTCCAACTGGCAACTCTCGATACTGGAGGAGATGAAAACCATCGCCCGCTATCAAAGTTATGTGCCATTCTCTACGCTGTTGCGCTGGGCTACGCTCAATGGCGCACAAGCCCTTGGTTTTGAGGATACGCTGGGCAGTTTGGATGTTGGAAAAACGCCCGGGATCGTCTTGATTCAAGGGGTTTCGCCTGACTGGAAATTGGGGGGTGATGCGACCGCACGGCGAGTGATATAGTAGACAAGGTTGTTTTTTTGACAGGATTTACAGGACAAACAGGATTTATACCCCTCTTAAATCCTGTTTGTCCTGTAAATCCTGTCAAAAAAACAGCCTTGTCCTTCACTCCACCCCCAAATACGGCCTGATCTTCTCCAACCAGGCTCGATCCGAAAATGCCCGCATTTTGCTCAAATCCTCCGGCGATGTAAACGCCCCATGTTGCTCTCGGTATGCCACGATAAGTTCCGCCTGTCGTTTTGAAATATAGGGGTGTGCATCCAAATCCGCTATAGAAACGGTGTTGAGGTTGATTTTTCGAATATCAGTTGAACCAACATGCAAATTTGGTCTAATCCGTTGAAAAACGCTATCAGGCAAACCGTGCATCTCAGCCACCTGTTCTACCGAAAAATAACCACCGAGTTTTTCGCGGTAATTGACCAATTGTCGCGCCCTTGTTTCACCGATTCCCGGCAATGTGGTCCAAGCCTCTATACCTGCACGATTGATGTCAACAGGACCAGAAACCGAGTTTTTTTTGCTCGACGCAGCAAATCCACCAGCATATACCACTGGGGGAGAAGCATCGGCGTAGGTTTCTGAATACGTGGCATAGGGTGCTATACGGATAAAGTCCTCTTCATCGAGCGTGTAGATTTTTTCCAGGTCTTCTTTTTTTCGGAATTTCCCGCCTTTGTCGCGGTAGTTCAAGATGCTTTTTACGGTTCGATCTGGCAAGCCAAGTCCTTGTAAATCAGTTTCGGAAGCGGTATTAGGATCGAAGGCAAAAAGTTCAGGAGCTGGCTTTTCGTTGACTTTTACACGGGATTTTTCCGGCGTGGATCCAATGCGTATGTAGGGCAAAAGCCGTACGAAATCCTCTTTTTTCAGACTCCATATTTTTTGGAAATCGTCGGGGGAGCGGAAATCGCCGCCCTTATCGCGGTAGTTGCAAATGATGTTCGACACTTTTTCAGAAAGGCCGAGCCGAACAAAATCATCAAAAGAGGCGGTGTTCGGGTCGAAGTTGAACAATGTGCCCGCTGCTGACCCCGCGTTATGTTCGTCGTTTTCAAGCGTTTTTCGGAAGGCCTGGATTTCTTGCTTAAACGGTTCAAAATCAGTCCGTTTTTCGGCGTGGAAGTGGCGCGAAATTTCCGGGATTGCAAAAAGTACCGTTGCGAGGATAAAGAGGGCCAGCGTGCCGTTCCGCTCCGCCCGGTTGAAGCGCAGATAATTGAAGAAGCGTGTTTTCATATTAAATTTAAATTTTGCTGTTTTCCTGCTTGTCCGCCAATAGGCGTAGTTTTAAATTTTGCAGTTTATTTTCTCCCCACCCAGGCTCCCATCGTCCGTACATCGTGATAGGCCCAGCCCGCTTCCTCGCATTCTTTCCGCCAGCGTTCGGCTTGTCGAAAGGTGTTGGAGGCATCAAACACCACCAGCGCGCAGGGGAACCGCGACATGCATTCGGCCACCGAAACCTTTGGGCTTTTTGACAATATCAGAACATCTACTTCAAGAGGTTTTGGATTGCCAAGTCTGAGCCATCGCGCATCGTCCACCAGAACCATTTTTTGATTAAAAAATTGAACAAAAGGCAAGTCTATCAACAAGTTATGATCTAAAAAAACCGAATCCCTGGAAAAGTGAATACTTGCTTTATCGCGCATCCCAGAAGCAGTTCGGTTGGCTAGTGAAGCAAAATACTCCTGTTTTCTGGAAAGTGTATCGGACAAGGACACGACTTGGTCGCCATCAAAAAAATCAACCAATCGGGCCTTATTCACGTGGTAAACCACGGTTGTTTGTTGGATTTGCTTACTCAAAACCATATATGTACGATAGGCACCCATCAAAGCCATAACGCCCAAAAAAGCACCCAACCACTTTCCCCGTTTTGTCATAATGGTCGCGCCCAAAAAGGCAAGACAAGCGTACATGGCAAACACCACCCAATCGGCGGTCCACACGTTGCGAATTACACCTCCGGGAATGCTTTGAATGAACAAGATGATTTTATTCATACACAAGAGCATTTGGTACAGCGCTACTCCCAGCCAATCGGCCAGCGTTTGGGATACCGAATCCAGCACAACAAGCATCGCACCGCCCCATAAAAACACGGCACCCACGAACACTACCACCCATCCAGCCAACCAAAAATAGGCGGGAAACTGGTTGAAATAATAAAGTGTAAGCGGCACAGTACCCAGCTGTGCAGCCACCCCGATAATGAAAACCTTCAGCGGCTCGTCTAGCCAGCGCGACATAGGCGGGAACATCTTGTAGAGCCGAGGATAAAAAAACACCATGCCCGCTACCGCTGCATAAGAAAGTTGAAACCCAACATTGAACAGTAAATAAGGATTGTAAATCAACAAGATAAAGGCAGAAGCAGGCAAAATATTCCAGGCCGAAGCATCCCGCCAAAAGGCCTTCCCGAGCATATATACACTAAACATTACTGAGGCCCGCAACACCGAAGCCGTTGCGCCAGTAAGAAAAGTGAAAGCCCAAATGGCTGTCAGCACCAGTACCGTTTCTATAAGCCGCCCCCTTTGCCCGCGCAGTTGAAGCCTGGCAATCAAGAACATCAGCCCGACATATAGCATTCCAATGTGCGTACCTGATACAGCCAGCGCGTGCATCGAACCTGTTTCGGCATACGCCGTTCGCATATCATCGGAAAGCTCGTCCGTATAACCCACGAGCAAGGCCGAAGCCACTGCATATTCATCAGTTGTCGGGAAGTGTTTTTGGAGGAGTGTGAGCAGGATTTTTCGACTTTCGTAGGCCTTTTGCCAAATCAACCAGCCGTTCCCTTGTGAAAGCCGAAGCAGGGAATCGGTCTTTACAAATGCTTGATGGTGAATGTTTTGAAAATGCAGGTAATGCTTGTAATCAAAAGCGTGTGGATTCTTGGGTGGTTCAGTAGGGCGGATTGTAGATTTAAATCCGAGGCGATCACCGTATTGAATACTATCAGCAAAAACGCTCGGTTCAAGGAACAATATGACATTGCCTACACATGCTTCAAGCGAATCCGGCGACATACCCATTGCCTCTATATGGACAAGGATTTTCATTTTCGCGCCCTTGGAAGGCGCTTCGTACACCGTGCCGAGAAAATAGTGACAGTCTTGAATTTTGGAGGTGAAATGTGCTGGCTGATGAAGCTCATTGTGGCTAACAATATGGAAATAGCCAAAGCCAAACAACAGCAAATGGATATACGCCCCAAACGCCCAGCGATATCGATATGGAATTTTTTGGATGGCAAGTAATGCCCCAAGCGCTGCACCGACGATCAACACCAAATCCAAACCGGGAAATGGAATATCAAGCCAGCCACCCAGGGCTAGACCTGTAACAAAAGGAGCGATAAAACGGAGGTAGGGAATACCATGCGGGATCATTTGGAGGATTTATCCTTGGGGGATAGCGGGTTAACAATTGGTGGAAGTGTTTTCGAGAGGCTAACAAAATTACATTTTTTATTCGATAAATAAAACAGCCGGGTGGAAAAATTTTCCGCCCGGCTGCTTGCGTGTGGAGAACATGAGTTGTTGTTGGCGAGGACGCTAAGGGAGTGAGGAATAATTGATCAAGTCAGCCGTGATGCGGCTGGCAAGATCAATTATTCCAACAGCGGCAAATTCTTGTCATTGACTATCAAGACCCACGCGTCACTTGACAAAGCTCCCCAGAAACACCTCCCCCGATGTTTGTACTTCTACAAAATATATTCCTGGCGGCAATTGAGTGATGTCCAAATGCTCATAACAAACACCTGGCGGCACATCTTTTTGTTCGCCGTAAGACTGCACAATTTGCCCATTTTGGGCGATTATACTGACCCGGTAATTTGCCTTTTCCGAAAGGTCAAATTGTATATCCACAAAATCCTGCGCCGGATTAGGGGAGAATCTGATTGAACCAACATCTTGATTTTCAGTCACAAATGGCAAAGATGTATTAAGCAGCGTACTGTCCAGCAGGATGTTTTCGTCGCCCGGCTGGTAAGTCATATAGGCAAAATAAACCAGCAGCATTTCGTCGGTAGTGGCTTCGCCCTGGGTCACGGTTTGGGGCGGAAAACTCGGCTGGTGCGGGTTGTTTTCCGTGTTGTCGTAGGTTGCGTAAGCATGGAGTTTAGTGCCTATGGGTAGTTTTTGCACCTGCTGGAAGAAATACCCGCCTTGCCAATGGAAATCCCAGTCATTGATTCGAATAAGCGGAATCGTGTCATTTTGAGGGGTCACACCATAGGATACGATGCTCCGCCCGATGAGGTGCATGTGCGGCGCCACGCTGAGCACCGAGACATTGATGGGCAGGGTAAACTTTGCGTGATACGTTTTCAGCTCATTGGGCGGGATATTGAGCGGGCCGTTTTCGAGCGACAGCGGCGTGTGGTTGAGAATGGGGCTGAGTTTTATCTCCCGAATCCCTTGGTTGCTGGGAGTGAAAAAGAAATTCAGCCGGGTCTGGTCGCTCATGCCAGTTGCGCCTTTGGGGTAGTGCATTTGTACGATAAGGTCGGCACCAGGCGAGAGTTTTACGCCCATGAATGGTGGCACAAGTATCGTTCGAGATCCGGGTACCCATGCTCCGACAAGCCTGGCGCCACTTACACCCGGGCCGCCAAAATTGACATAGCCGGCTTCATTAGGTGTTTGATCATCAAGCACTTGAGCTTGTCCCGTTGTGTCTTCATAAATCAAAATATGGTGCACTACCTCGTGATTTCCAGGCAAGGCTTCCAGACCGCGCAGGTACGAGACCTGATTGAGGCCGTTGGGTATAACGAAGCAACGGTATTCATCGTCAGTGGCGGTGACGGTGAAATACGGGGTCATCAACACATGGTCGGGTGTGCCCACTTCCGAGTCGTCATTAAACACTGGCTCAGGCGGCGCCTGTGCAAGATCGCCAGATGGAGCACCCGAGTCCACCCAATCGCTGATACGCTGTATTTCAGCGTCGCTCAGCCGGTTTTCATGGGCATAGCTGCGATAACTGGGGTCGGGCTTCCAGGGTGGCATTTTCCTTTCGGAAGTTTGATACTGTATCTGAGATCGGTTGCTGAACGCATTGGCATACCCAATGAGCGAAAAGTGGCCAAGCCCTCCGTCGCGATGGCATTTCGCGCAATTTTCATAGAGTATGGGCGCGATGTCAGTAGCCCAGTTTACGCTTTGAGCATGAGCGCTGAAGCACAAGACCAGGAGAAATGCAGAAAGCAGGTGTTTGAGTTGCATAATTGTTTGATAGTTAGATATTAATTGGAAATTTCTATGCCTGCCACGACTTGGCGTGGTTGGATATTGGACGTTCCCTTCCATGTACTTCCTCCACTTTTTGCAAACCATCCTCGCGTAAGGTGCCACAAAGGCGATCCCAGAAAGTGAAATACAGTCCGTAATTGCCTGTGAATTTTTCGTGGTGTAGATTGTGATAAATAGAGGTATTGAGCCATTTGCCCAAGGGGTGCTTGTACATTTTTATTGGGAAGAGTTCGTAACCTAAATGCCCATACACATTGAATAAGAGCATCATGGTAACAAATCCAAAAAACGATATCGGGTGTAGCGGCATCACCAAGAGCAAAATCGGGATGATGCCCG
Source organism: Saprospiraceae bacterium (assembly GCA_046160625.1). Taxonomy (GTDB): domain Bacteria; phylum Bacteroidota; class Bacteroidia; order Chitinophagales; family Saprospiraceae; genus M3007. The sequence goes on along the minus strand of JBJXGZ010000145.1, from coordinate 20,747 downwards.
CCTCAGCCACGGCCTCCATGGGGTGAAAAGCAAAAGCGGCCCAAGGCGAAGGATTCACCGAACGGTGGTGTGTAAGGTGGATCAGGCGATAAACCGGAGGCCAATGCATCAATCTGTGAATCCAGTAAAAATACGTGTCGTGAATCAATAACGTGAGTGGAATACTGACGATCAACCATCCCACGCCATACTGGTCAATATCGGTATAAAACTGGGTAAAGGAGTGAAATGAGGTGCCCAAACAAAGCCACGCAACGCCACCAAAAATCAACGACGTCAATGCAGAATAACCTATTTCTCTTTGATAATCAGTAGGAGTAGGGAATCGCTGCTGAATTTTTCGATAGAACCAGGCACGTCGTTTCCAGACGTAAAAAACAAAATACAGGACAGCTGTAAGCACTACATAGCGGCCAAAAATGAACATGGGCATCAACAGCCATTGAAAAGCGGAAAACTCAGTTGGGTTAAACATATTGCGGTGGGTAGGATGCTTAGTGTGGAAGATGGTTTAAAGGTAAATGCATGTAATTCCGTCCAGTTCACCGGCTCAACTATCTGTTATTTATTATCAACGAACGGCTTCCGCTCGAACCAATGGTTGAACAAACCACTCCGACGGTTGAAGCCATTTTCCGATGCCTCTTGCTCGCCCTCACCTTTGTCTCATCACAAACGGCGATTGCATTGTCAGCATTAAAAATATCTGCTGTGCTACCAATCACCAGTTCACCAATTCATCATCTTTAACCAACCACTCATTATGAAAAGCATTCAAAAAAATCTGCTTCCCTTTTTTTCCGTCCTGTTTTTTGCGGCATTGGCTACACTCACTTCCTGCCGCAAAGATCCCGGGGAGATCATTGAACTCATCACCAACAGCGAAGCTGCCGAGATCATCGAAGATGCCGTAGCAAACAGAACCGCGGGCTTCACAGCACCCACCATTGACGCAGCGGCCATCGTTGATGCATACTTGAACAGTTGTGGCGTTCCCGGCGACACCTCATTCAACAAGGTAAAAACGGGCGGCGCAGCCACCTACAATTTCACTTTCGGTATGGACTGGCTCGTGACTTGCTCCAACCTCAATGTGCCCCAATCCGCCAACATTGGCATCGAAGGTAATGGCAATTTTACCAGCCCTCATTGGTTGGGCAGTGAAGCCACTATTGGCGACCTGACGTTCACCGGTCTCAGCCCCCAGGAAGCTTCTTACGTCGTGAACGGTACTTACGACCTCACAGGCAATCTCACAGGAAGTCTGCGTAAAGTTTCGCCAAGTTTCGATTGCGTCGTCTCCCTTGACCTTACCAATTTGGTGCTGGACAAAACCACCTACAAAATCATGGGTGGAAGCGGGCTTGCCACCGTTACTGCGAGTACTGCCAATGGCCAAACCAAAACCCTCACTGGTACGCTCGTTTTTAATGGCAACGGTTCGGCCACGGTGGAAGTAAATGGCCACGAGCATACGTTCCAGTGGCAGTAAAAAATGTCCAATGTCCAACAAGGAATGTCCAATGTCCAAATAAGCTTCGCGCTTGGCTACTCACATTGACTTCATGACATTATCAACAACCAATCCCATGCCCTCAACTATTTGGACATTGGACATTCCTTGTTGGACATTGGACATTCCCTCGGACATTAGACATTAAAAAAGCGAGCCTCCCAAATTGTGTGGGAGGCTCGCTCATTTTTACAACTTATGCCGAAATAAATTTCGGCCTACCGAATCACCACTTTCTGCACACCGTATCCGGCGGTGCTTTGGAGGCGAACGGTATACACACCTGCTGGCACGTTCTGCACATTCAGCGTGAGCACTTGGCCGAGGCCAAAACCTTGCAGTGTACGGTTCATCACTGAGCGGCCATCTGCTGCCACCAGCGTCGCAACAACCTGACCTTCAAGTGCTTGTCCTATGCTGATGTGCAACATGTCATCGGCAGGGTTGGGCTGCACAAGCATCGAAATGGATTGCTTGTTAGGCTCATCAGTACCCACTGTCACAGGTTGAACAATTATGCCATGCTCAGGTGCAATAGCACAGGCTTGGCTACCACCGTCGGCGGTGATACAAGCTTCGCCAGCATAGTTGAACAGATCCATAATTTCTACTTCGTCAATATACCAGGCGCCATCAACCGGAGCATCAGCAAGATCGGAGCCGAAACGGAAGCGGAACGTGATGTCTTTACCCGAATATTCACTCAGATCGAAGTATGATTGTTTCCAACCGTTAGAATTGCCTGAGAATCCAGAAAGGAAAGGAATAGCGAAGGTGCTGTATTGCACTGAGCCATCGTATCCGCCACGGATTGCATCGTCTGGTGTGAGACGGCGCCATTGCAGCAAAGGATCAGCCTGGTCTTGAACTTCAACAAAACCAGCATCTACACCCGCCTCTGTATTGTATTGGTGCCAGAAGCGCAAGGCAGGCTTGGCGCCCGTTACTGTTAAATGCAAGGCGGTTCCCAAGTAGAAGTCAGAAGCCACTGCCACATCACGGCCTGCCCAGGCACCGATTCCACTACCTGGATGCACGATATCAGTCTGCCAGACAAAGATTTCGCCGGTTATTGGATCAACTATGTCACTAAACCACTCTCCAGCTTCCTCATCCAACAGATCGTGGAAATAGCGGCTGGAGCCAACACCTGCTGCGCTCGAGGCTGTGTAAGTTAGTTTGATCACATGGCCGCTGGGCATGGAACCAAGGTCCCACTGCACTTTTCCAGCAACAAGAGTGCCGCCATTAGAGGCACTCAAAAGGGTAAGGCCGGCAGGCAGTTCGTCCGTGACAATCACGTTGGTAGCCACTTCATCTTTGTGGTTGGTGACGGTGATTTCAAACGACACATCGTCGCCTGGGTCAATGGTAGGCGTAGTTGTTATCTTTTTGATTTTCAACTCTTTGATACAGGTAGGGATGGGATCAAAATTTTCAATTCCATCACCAGCACTACTTGATTCTCCTTGATCGGCATAGTAACCAAGTCCACGACGAGCAAATACAGAAGAAATCAGACAAGTGTCTGCTCCATCGTAATTTACAATATCAGCTGCCATGATGGCATCGCGGCCATCAATAAAGCCAGGGTTGCAGGGCTGGAATTTCATACCATCCACTACCAGTTGTACAGCGCGATAATTGCCGCTGGTGGTATTGTTAATGTCAGCATCCCAACCGTATTTTTCTACCATAGCCCAGTATAGGTCCCAGACCATGTTGGACCATACTTCACCCACGCCGTGCGGGATGGCGCTGGAAGGCACTGCACTATAGGTAAGCGGGGCAATGGTCATGTCCGTAGAATAAGGGTAGCGGCGGATACCTTGTCCATCCGTTTCTTGATAGAGGGCATAATTGCCAATGCCGCGCTTATCAGTTCCCATATCACCTGGTTCTGCTGTAAGAATAAGGCTGGCCCAATCGCTCCATCCTTCTCCCATTTGTTCTGCATTACCAAGGCATCCGGAGCCGCTGCCTGTGAGGCGGTTGGAGATACCGTGAGCAAATTCGTGCGCAATAATTCCGTTGTCAAAATCACCATCGCGCTGTGCTGGGCCGGTAATATTGGGCAATCCAATGGAAATATTTAGTCCTGCGCCAGCGTATTGGCGCAAAAGGTCACAGTCTCCCTTGGTCATCATAACTACTGGAATGGTTACTTGTGCGCCCACTGCACCAGCGCCCATACCTACAGTTGCATCTTCAAAGTTGCAAATGATGCATGCAATGCCGCCCGCTTCTTCCACATTGAGCGACTTTCTACCAAACTCACATTCGCCGCGGTCCACCATTACGATTTTGCCAGCCACATCATTGGTAGGCGCATTGCAGCCGAGGTTTGGTTGAGAAGAACCATCGGCCACGAACACAACATCGCCTGTAACGGGGGTGGAAGTGATTGCGCCGCCCCAGCCATTGCCGTCAGAGGAACTGCCTCCATAGTTTCCTATCACTGCTGCAGGACCATTTACATTCACGATTTGGCCACCAGCGCGATCCCATACGTACATCTGCATCCGACCATGACCGCCGTCTGCAGGTGTGGAGAAGTTAGCGTTGTTGGTACCGCCACCGTCAATGGCTTGAGCATACACTTCGTCGTTTCCAAGGCCACCGTTGCCATAGTTGTTGCTTTGAAAATTCCCCGACTCTTCATCAAAACCATAACGGTAGAAGGCATCGTGGATCATGTTGTTCATGTAGAACAAATTGGTGATCGCTCCCAATGCATTGGTATTCGGCTCTGCATTCGGATCAAAAGGAAAGTCGAAATTCAAGGTCGCGCCAGCGTCAGCCGATTCGCTTGGATCAGGTGTGTCGTCATTGGCACTGTCGTCAAATGCCCACACGTTATTGCCACGGGTGTATGTGAAATCTTGTCCTGTAGCACCATTGTTATCCAGCCAGCCATAAGGAGAGGCAGCTATATCAGCAGGATTGGTCTGGATGCTTCGGTTGCCATGGATAGGACTTTCCAATGGAAGGGCAAACACATTGTATTTTTCGTCAATGAGCAGTTCATTTAAGGCAGACTGTTGACCTTCGGTAGCCTTCCCGCCTGTCGAGCCTTGGCGGGCAGGGGTAATGGAGGATTCACCCAGGGCCTTTTCAGAACATTGGCCGGCGTCGCCACCGCGGTGGCCATGGCCATTTTGGCAATAAACTGTGTGGTTCAGTTTGTTGGAAATCAAACCCGTTTGTGCATCCACTGTGATGGTCCAAAGATCGGGCGTATTAGCCTGATCAATGACCATTTGCCATGAAAGCCGTACGGTGCCGTTGTTGGTAAGTACAAAGGCGGCCGTCACTGGGATTTCTTTTCTGGAAATTGCGCCGCCTTCGAACACAAAGTTTTGCTCGTTGGTTTTGTTGCGCAATGATGGGACTGGGAAGCCAGAGAAGCCCAAATCTATCATTGCCATTTCGACCGCTTTTGCAGCACTTAGGGAAGGCAGCTTGGAGTTGATGCGGTTGCTGAGGTCACTCACAAAACGGTGTCCGAGGTGTATCACCTCTCCACTTTGTTTGACGTGGAGGCCAAAAAGGCCATTGAAGACAGGGATGCCGTGTTGCTGTTGTTGCACCCACACGTGTGTGACGCCGTTGTGCTTCGTGCGGTACTCGCGCACTATTTTCACGTCGGATACATCGTTTTGGGTAAGTTCAAATTTGGAGGGGTTGTCTTGTAAGAAACGGAGCGCGGTTTCGCGCGCGCTGTGGTCTTGAGCCGAAAGGCCTATTGCCAAAAAGGCAAAGAGGCTGGTCAAAAGTAAGAGGCGAGTGTAAAGGAGATGTCGGTTCATTTGCCAGACAGAAAGATTTGGTGAAAGATAGATAGCAGGCTTTGCGGGCAGCCAAAGGTAGCGCAAGGTACTTTCCCCTAGTAACTACCTTTAAAAAATGTCAGAAATAGCAAATTTCCGTGTCATTTTTTGAGGTAATGCAGAGTTTTGTACACCATACAATCCATGTTTCTACCTTTGATCCAATTATTAAAACGTTGGAAAACAAAAAGGCCAGTAAGCTGCCACTCCGACAGCTTGGCAAACAAATCAAAACTGATAACCAACCACCAGCTGCCACCGTGACTGAAGTCAAACTTTTTGCCTGCTCCGCTTCCAAAGACCTCTCTAAAGAAATCGCCTACCATTATAAATCTGCCCTCGGCGACACTACGCTCGCCCGTTTTAGCGACGGAGAAATGCAGACAATCATCAATGAAAGCGTACGTGGTGCTTACACATTTTTTATACAAAGTACATGTCAACCCCACGACAACTTCATAGAACTTTTGCTTTGGATTGATACGGCCAGACGCGCATCGGCGGGCTATATCACCGCGGTGGTTCCCTATTTTGGATATGCCCGCCAGGACCGTAAAGACAAGCCGCGTGTGCCCATCAGCGCCAAACTCATGGCCAATATGATCACTGCCGCAGGGGTAGACCGTATCATGACGATGGATCTTCACGCCGATCAGGTACAGGGCTTTTTTGACATCCCGGTGGACCACCTTCGCTCCGAAGCGATTTATGTGCCCTACCTCGAACAGCAAGACCTTTCAAAAGTGATTTTTGCAAGCCCGGACGTGGGTGGCGTGAAACGCGCCCGCATTTATGCCATGCACTTTGGTCGCGAACTTGTCATTTGCGATAAATACCGCACAAAAGCCAACGAAGTGGCCGCCATGACAGTCATCGGCGACGTTAGAGGCGCTGATGTAATTCTCGTTGACGACCTGGTGGACACCGCTGGCACCCTTTGCAAAGCCGCAGACGCACTGATCGAAAAAGGGGCAAATTCTGTGCGCGCTATTTGTACGCACCCGGTTCTATCTGGCAAAGCCTACCAAAATGTGGAAGCCTCCCAACTTTCTGAGCTCATTGTCTGCGACACCATACCGCTGCGCCAGGAGTCGCCCAAAATCAAGGTGCTTTCCACGGCCAATTTGTTTGCCCGCGCTATTCGCAACACGGTGGAACATAAGAGTATTGCAGCACTTTTTCATTGATATCATTACTCGTCAATCAAACTCAAAACAATCTGGCCTTATACGGTCGCTCTTTCCGCCGCTCCTTTCATTTTTCCCACCGCATCCTAAATGTGCTTTTCAGCGCAGAATGGGCGTCTATATCTTCGTCCCAGTTTTCTCATAGTATGTTTTGATTTTCCTACTGCTTCCCCTTCTGGCAGTAGGATTTTTTTTGAATCCTCTTCCCTTCAGGGCCTCCGCTCTCTTATATAATCTTCGGTTTGGCACTTGGCGCGACGTTTACTGGCAAACGTCGCGCCGGGTGCGGGTCGCTTTTCAACTTTTTTTGTTACTTGCTGTTCGGTCAATGTATTGATTACATTGAGCCTATGCTTCCTTTTCCCAAAAAAATACTCTTTTTCGCTGCTGCACTTTCCTTTCTTGCCTCTGCCTCGTTTGGGCAGGTAAAAAGTGGGGCATATCGAGTCATGTTGAATGGACTCTTGAGTCATAGTGTGCCCGAAACCGGGGTGTTAGAAGCTGCCAGGGACAGCGCCTCCTGTATTTTTCTTGATGCCCGAGAGCCTAGGGAATATGCCGTAAGCCATATCGCTGGAGCGATTTCTATAGGATATGACCATTTTGATTTGGAAAATTTACCAACCAATTTGCCAAAGGACCACCGCATCGTAGTCTATTGCTCTGTAGGTTACCGAAGCGAAAAAGTGGCAGAAAAACTCCAAAAAGCAGGTTTTACAAATGTTTCTAACCTCTATGGCGGCATTTTTGAATGGGCCAATCAAGGCCTCCCGCTCGTCAACCATAAAGGTGTCACCAACGAGGTACATGCTTACAGTCGCTCCTGGGGCATTTGGTTGAAAAAAGGGAAGAAGATTTATAAGTAGGCAGTAGCAGTAGGCCAATGCCGTTAACTTAAGGGTTAAAACCACCACGAAGTGGTTGAATTTGAATAGCCCCCGATGTAATCGGGGCTATTCATATTCGACCCTTTTAGGGTCTTAAGTTAACTGCCATTGCCTGCTGCTACTGCCACTGCCAACTGCAACCCTCCTTCGCCAAGGCGCGGGTAAAAAAAAACCCGGCTACCTTTCGGCACCGGGTATTCATCTATTGATACGAAGTCTTTCTTACTTGAATTCAATTTTTCACATCGTTGAACTTTGGAATATTGTCCATAGTATGGCTCATTTTCTGATCGCCGAAACGATACGCCACACCTACGTTCACTGAGTAGTCGGCGAAAGCTGCATCGCCATTGCGGGGAATCCCGTTGGCATCGTTACCGGCTGCGATATCAGCCACGCTGCGGGTGCGCTTGCGGTAAAGCGCATACGGCACGTTGACCGAGAATGCGAATTTTCCACGCTGAATAGAAACCCCTGGCTCTACTGATACGATGAAGCCTGGGCGACGGAAACCATTGCTGCCACCAATCAAATCTTTGGCAGGAACCCCTTCGGCACGCATTCCCAAGCCTATCGCAATATTCTGGGCAGGCAATACAGCGTAGGTCAAACCCACACGGGCCACAAACTGGTCGGCTACTGAATGGAATTGGGTGATTTTGTCTACATGGGTGGAAGCAGCCGTAATCACACGGTTTATCGTGCTGTTGGTTTCCTTAGGGTTTGACATGTAGAAACCATTGAAATACAATACGCCGCCTTTGAACAGGGAGGAATAGCCCTGGAGTTCCAAGCTGATGCCTACGCCACCGTCGCCTAATTGGATGGATTGGTCAACGGCTTTAACAATGATAGAATCTCCACCGTCAGTAGCCTTGCGTTTGTGAAATTCGTCCTGTACGTTTGAGTCCCCTGTTGGCAATTTTACGCCAAGTCCCACAGCCAGATTGTGCTTCATGTGTTTTTCAGGGTTGAACAGCCAGTATGAGCCAGACAAACGAATATCACCAATCCCTTGAGCGCCCGTATTGAAACGCTTGTGTTCGGGGTTTGCTGTGGCACTGTTGCCATAGTGCTCATACAGCGAGGAGCGATCATAATGGATGAGTGGAAGGTTGAAGGACAGGCTCAAACGATCGCTCAAACCGTAAGAAACTCCCAAGTCCAGAGAGTTTGCCCAGTTGATTACTTCTGTATCTTTTTCGAGGCGTTCTTTCTGTTCGGAATCGCTCTTGAAATGGCGGAAAGAACGGAAGTAGCGGTAGTTGGCACCTAATTGCCATTGGCCTTTCCCCAATACAATGGAGCTGGAAGCAGTGCCAGAGCATCCGCCCATGGGTCGGATGGCAACGCAGCCTTGTGCGGAAAGGTTTTGAGAAAAAAGCAAGAGGATGAAGCCAAATAAAAACAGGATGGGTAGTTCTTTTTTCATGACGGGAAATATTAAAAGTGAAATAGTGGCACAAAAGTATAGCCACAATTTCCCGCAGCTGCTTATATCGGCTTAGAGTTTCCTTAGAAGTGATGTCTTAAAAAGATAACCCCGGAGGTTTTAAAAAACCTCCGGGGTTACAAGCCAAGTAATGGCACCCGTTTATCGTAACAGCGTCACATCCATGCTCTTCCTGTGGCGTTGCCCACCGCATTCGTAGTCCAATATCCAAACATACACATCCGAAGGGGCAGGTTTGTCGCCGATTTTACCATCCCATTGAGCATTGGCACCGGAGCCCTCGTACAGTTTTTGGCCCCAGCGGTCGTACACTCGGAGCAAAATAATGACCTCTGCCCCTTCGTGTGGAACTACCCGGAAGAGATCATTCGCACCGTCGCCATTTGGTGTGAAAGCGTTTGGAATATGAATCAGCATTTCATCACAGACAAACACCCGATATTCAACCGAATCACGACAACCATTGCCATCCTTTACTATGAGCAAGTAGGTTGTAGAAGTATCCGGACTAGCCGTTGGATCAGGGCAATTAGGATCTGTCGGACAACCGGGGAAAGTCAGACTGCCCAAAGGTGTCCACTCATACGTTACATAACCATCTGGCGTTTCGATGATGACCCCCTCGCCGAGCGCGATTACAAGCGCTGAATCCTGTTCTGGCAGTTCTGGGTTGGTCGCTTGATTTACCACTACGCAATAGGTGCTGTCACAACCTGCGCTGCTTTGGTAGGTTTTGCATACCTCCCCTGGCGTGCTGTAAAATTCGTCTGGAAAAACCTCCACCGAATCTCCCGGACAATAAAACGCTGGCATTCCGATGGTTTTGATAGGCACTACTTTCAGTTCTTGCGTAATGATACTATCGCAGCCGATCGCATTTTGAAGCTCCAGAGTGTAAATTCCCGGCACATCGGTTGTCTGGCCAAGTATAGAAGCCACTTCCCCTTCACAAATCGTGATGGCTGGCAACTCCTTACTTGAAGCTTTATTGACCCCAACAAATACACTGCCGGTCCCTGTACATCCTCCTGCAAATGTGACCGTTACGCTGTAATTGGCGGTGTTTGAAGGTTGCACCACCTGCGTTTGTTGGTTCGGGTTGGTGATACCTGGTCCTGTCCAATTGTAAGCTGTACCGCCCGCAGTAGCATTGAGCGTGGCAGGTTCGCCTTCACAAATTCGCATACTGTCAGATTCAATACCGAAGGAGCCACCAAATTGTATTTCAAATTTTCGTTCAATGGTGCAAGTTCCCGATGTTTCCTTTAGCACAAGTGTTACCAGATCACCCGCTTGCACATCGGGGCCAGGGGTGTAGGTAGCATTGGCACAGGCAATACAGCTCAGCCCATTGGGTGTTAGCCAGGTATAAGTGTTGCCCGCGATGCTGTCTGTGCTGACATTGACCGATTGAAGATCGCAAAGGCCAATGCCCGTTGTCACGATTTGATTGCCATCAAGTGGGAAAACGCGATCTGCGCAAGCGCAGTTTTCATCTGCGGGAATCAGGGCTATGAGGTCGCAAAAAGCCGAAGCCGGCAGATTGTTGAGACTGCCTGAAATGGGCAGCACCCCACCCGGAGCGATGGTGCCGTTTGGGGTAATCTCTGCTACAAGCGGGTCAGTAAGGTCAATTTGGCCGTTTCCGTTCAGGTCGTGGTAAAGTTGAATTACAGGGTCAGTAGCCGATGCATTACCCGCATTTTCGATTACCGCGCTAAAATTGGTTTGCCCAGCCTGCGTGGTTAATTCAAAATTATTTAGTTGAAGTTCAGGGTTTTGTGCGTTGAGATCGAGCAGGGCTTCGCCTGTGGCCACATAAATATCGCAGAATTGGTTGCTCGACGAACAGAAAGCCTCTGTCTTCTCCCTTGTCTGCAAAATCACAAATTTATCGGCGCAACCGGCCGGATCGTCATAGCGGATTTTGAATGTAAAAACGAGCACATTGCCAGCCCCAATATTCGTCGGTAAAGGCAATTGCAACTGCTGGCCCGACGCCTGCGGCGGCCCGTTGGGGGCGTTCGTACCTGCCTGATACGAACCTGTCACAAAAGAAGTGCCCACCGGGAGCAGTATGTAAATGCTGTCGCCCGCCATCGGGACATCATTCACAGCAATGGTGGCCGAAAGTTGTACCTCCTGACCACAACCTGCCTCGCCTGGCTGGTTGGAAAATTGCAAATTGGACACGGCCGTATAAGTCGGCTCCACGCCTTCTATGCCGATGGGCATGCCAGGTTTGCGCAAGATATTGGAATTGATGCCACAGGCCTGCACCGATTCGGCCCCGTAAATCGGCTGAGCATTGGCCACTACCCCGCATTCCGCGATGACCCTGAAGCGAATGCGAAGGGCGTTGAGCGGGTCCTGGTTTGCCGACAAAAGGCCGTTTTGCGTCAATAAATTGGAGGAGGCTTCGGGGTCAAACTGCCATACGTTTCCAGGGAGCTGTACCGGGTTGGTCATATTGACAAAGGCCACACCAGCCGGGTAAGAAAGTTGTGATGATCCAGGCTGGATACGCATTCCCGGAGGCAGTTTGATGCTCGGCACTATGTTGAAGGCCGTGCCGTCGTTGGCATTTGAAATTTCAAATTCAAAAAATCCGGAAGGCTCGCACATAGGTACCGAGGGAGGCTGGTTCACAATCACCAATTCCAATTCCGGCGGCTGCGGGCGGAGTTCAATGGTTTTTGTGAAGCTGCCGCAGGGTTCTGCATTGGCATTGAAAACGGGTGAACAGTCCCAGCCAAACCGGAATGTGACCGTAACCGGGCGACAACTGAGATTACGGGCGATGAACCTGAATGCGGGCTGCGCAAAACTGACCAAATCGCCCAGTTGATACACGCCACCTACTTGTGGCACAGGAGTTTGCCCAGGCATAAACAGTAGTTGCACATCCGCCAGATCGCCGTCTGACTCAATGGTAATCCAGGCATTGGAAGCATTCACGGCACCATTGTTGCGCAGGAAAAAATCGAACTGAACATCGTCATTTGGCAGGTACAGAAGACTGTCTTGGGAGAAAATCTTGAGTTGAGGGCTGCCGTTCTGATAACCATTGGGGTTTACGATATAGTAGGTAGCTATGACAGGGTCGTGAAAACACATATTGGCATATTCCAGACCTAGCACGGTACGGCCAAACCTGGTGCCGTTGTACCCACAGGTAGTATCAAATCGGGTGCTGACTTCAAAAGCATACCCTTCATCGAGCAGGTTGGCAAAGAATGGGTTCAGGTTTAGCGTGAGCGAATCTCCTCCAAAACCCGGTGTGAGCGGGGTAACGCCAAAAAGTTGGAGGCTGTCTTGCAGGCGCAGGTAATTCAACTTCGTTTCAAGCAAAGCCACGGCGGTCGGCAGACTGTATGAAAAATCGGTCACCGTGGAAAGTTGACGCACTTCGAATGGGAACATATTGGCTCGTGCAATGCGCATTGCATACCTGAATGGGGAGTTTTCTGTGCTTTGGGCGCAGGGTTCTATAATCTGGGCGGCTGGATTCACCGATTCAAGATAGCCGGAGAACTGGCATATCTCTTTTTCGGTACAAAAGTTTTCCAGTTTCCAGGAGTAAGTCTTGTCGGTATCACAAATAGAGTTTCGGAAATTAATAAGCGGTGGTGCGCTCCCGCCATTCGGAGTGAAATTGTTTTCAAATTTGAAATCCGAAGTAAAAATTAAAGAATCGCCCACGGAAAGCACAAAACCGGATGGCAAACAGGGCAAATCACCAAACGGGAGATTAAACTGATGGAACATATTCGTCAGAACATCAATGGTCTGTGGTGGGCGAATATTCGGTTCCGCCACATTTATGATGTGCTGGTCAGATTTGATATCTGGAAGACCAATGGGGCAATTATATGTCTCGCCACCCGCCGTTTTGATGGTCAAATGGGAGGAAACAAAACTCGTGGTATCGTAGTTGGCGAATAATCTCTTGCCTGAATCAAGGATGTAAACATCACCGTCAAGAGTGTCAAAATCGCTCGACCAAGATTCAAAAAACACCCTGAAATTCAGTTCCTCCAAGGTTCCTTGTACCATAAATGCCCGCAGTTCGGTACGCAGGGTATCACCCACGAGGAATCGGTCGCGGCGTACGCCCGGAGCGTTGGCTATGTTGTTATTGTCTGCGGCGCGATCGTCGTTGTTGTCTTGCACACCATAATTGGTGCGGTATGAATCAAAATCTACCACTACCAGGTTTCCGCCCCCAAGGCCACCACCACCTCCTCCTCCTCCTCCGCCGGTTGTGTCGCATTGATCGTCTACCACCAAAATAAACTCGTCGCAGAAAGTAATGGCGCAGTTGATGGGATCATTCGGTGTTGTGGATACCAGAGAGTAGGCCTGGAGTTTGAGTTGACAGCCCCCACAATCGGAAGGCGGTGGGAATACGGTGTAGTCGAGGCCCCGCGGAGGTATATTCGGAATGGGCGATTCGCAGGGCAGCCCCTGCTCACAATGGTAAAGCAGACACAGGTCGCTGGAGTCTGTATCGTTTGCAAACGGCAAATCGAACACCATACGCACCGTGCTGGAGCCATCTGCATTGGGCGTAATGACAGATTCCAGAGGCGTTTGTCCATCAAGACTGAACGGACAAGATTGCACCCAATCAAAACCCAGTGGAATTTGAAAAATGACCTGCAAATAGCCCGTGTCCTGGAGCAGCCGGCCTGAGCTTATCTTATAGTTTAGCTCATAGGTTTCATTGTCTTGCAAGCAGTTTTCCAGGTTGTAGTTCACCGTCGCCTCTATTTTCAAAAAAGCGGTGTCGGGGTAAAAATTGAACACGCCCCCAACGTTTGTTCCGACCGGGCAAGCTTTGGGATAACTGAAGCCTACGCGCATCGCTGGTATCAGCCCGCCGCAAATCGGTTCACAGTAGTAAGTCTTGAAGCGCAGTCGCACAGTATCTCCGGGAAGCACCTCTGGTACCAAAACAATTGCATTTAGTGAATAGTCGGAAATACCGCAACTGCCCAAAACAGTCGGGGTGTTAGCCGTTGAAGGGATTGCTTGCCAGCCCGAACCGTTGTTCCACTCAAACGAATTTTGGTCAATGGCGTGGAAGGTGGTATCAAGGGTGTAGGGGTTCATTAGCACATTCATCGCAGGCAATTGACCATTATTGATGATCAAGATTTCCTGCGTGGAAGGAATCAACCCACATTGACTTACTGGCACAGCATATATTGGTTCAAACGATAGGCTCGGATTTTGATTCGTAGGCAAAATTGTAATGGAAGCATACACGCTGTCGGTCCTGCACGGTGGTCCGCCGCAGCCCCATCCTATAATAATAGTGGATTCAATAGTCAGGGTTGGGACGCCACAATCCTCGATGGTAATTTTCTCCACCAGCGTTATTTCTTCATTGAAATCCAGTAAGTTGTCTCCATTGCCAACAGAGCTGAAAACACTGCCGGGCACTTCAGCGCTAAAAAATGTTGGCAGGTTCGTCTGGTTAATTCCGCCCTGCAATTGAACGCTGAAACCGGGGAAGTGCGCGTCAGTAAACGACAGCGACTGGATAGGGCCCTGGCGCGTATTTTTCATGGTAATCATGCGCATAATCACATCACCTTTTTGGGCGGTCACAGTGGGCGGAGTAATGGTGCCAATATTGAGCAAGCCCGTCTCCACGGGGTACAAATTGGAAACAATCTGCTGACTTCCGCCCGAATGTGTGGCTACAATGGTATTAGAGAAAGTCTCGCCATTGTTAATAGCCTGCACCACAGGACAGCCAGCTGTAACGTTCAAGGTAAAGGACACCGAAGCCCCGCCTGCCAAATCTGCTAACGCGAATACCGGAGCGTTTAGATTGGCAATGTTGCTTTCCGTTGCTCCTATTACTGTGCCTGGCACGTAGGTAATGCCATTGGGAAACGTAATGGTGGTTTTCAAGTTGGCAGCCGCTGGCCCTACCCCATTTTGCAGTGTTACCGTAATTTGTTCGGTTCCGCAAACGTAAAGTCCAACGGGATTTTGGGTCGAAATGACGACATTCTGAGCCAATAAATTGAAAGTGAAAACAGATAGGGAGAGCGCTAGAGTAAAGTTTTTCATCCTGTGGATATTTGTTAAATGGTCTGGTGGTAGTACCGTTGAAGTAGTTGAAGCAGGGTGCGCAACTTACCGAAAGATTTGAGTTTTCGGAAAGGTTGCAAAGGAAAGTACCAATTCGCGCGACCAAAGTAAGCAGCCGCACCTGAACGCAAAAAAGCAATTTTGTGAAATGACGCTGAATAGCGTTGAATGCGCTGCCTCGGTGTGCAGATCATTCTAGCGAATGACGCATAAGCAGGACAAAAGGCTGGGTAAAAATAAAAAACAGCCTTCCCGGATGAACCGAAAAGGCTGTTGTTATATTGATCGTCTCCCTTGAAGTAATTGATAGTCTCACTTCAAGTGAGACTATCAATATAACCCTCAATTCACAAGCACTTGCTCCGTGAATACCTGATCACCTTGCTGAACATGGACTATAATTGTACCTTTTGAATACGCTGATAAATCGAATTGCTGGCTATAACGGCCATTAAAAGCATTGAGCTCCTCCCGAAAAAGTTGACGACCTGAAAGATCAAAAAATGACACTGTGGTGGCTACAGGTGAGGTGGTAAATTCAACGGTTACCAGTCCTTGTGTCGGGTTTGGAGAAGCGCGAAATTCAGTGAGTTTCAGGCTGCGCTCTTGGGACTCAGGCTGACCGTTAGGCAGTGCGTTCACTTTTGGCGCATCGCCCTCACCCCGGCGTATGGTAATGATTCTGCGCTCACGGAGGCTGCGCTGATCGTCGCTGTTCCAATTCCAGGAAGTAAAGTTGCGCACTTGTGCTCCGTCGCCATCGAGAATTTGCACCTTGCTGCTGTTGTCCTGACAAGCTTTGAGTGTAGCTTCAGCAGTCATGGTTTTGCCATCACGCAGATAATCCACTTTGATTTTGTCGCCTACTTTGTGCTTGGCAATTTCGTTCCAAAGATCATCGTGGTTTTTTACCTTTTGCCCATCTATGGCGGTAATAACATCACCTATTGCCATATTCACCTCACGAGCAGGGGATTCGTCTGTGAAGTCGTTGATGCGCGAACCCTCCGTCTTCCCCTCTGCAAATGCATCCGAGAAGACACCTAGACAAGCGTCTTTTTGGTGCACATTCACCGTGCAGCTGCCGTTGTTCCAATTGCTTTTTTGGGGCGATATGGTTTGTGCCAAAGCGCCCAAATTCCAATCGCGGCTATTCACGCCCCAAGTGTTTATTTGTTCGGTCAGGGTTGCTTCAACTGTACTGCGTTTGTTATTGCGTTCATAGGTCAGGCTCACTTTGTCGCCAGGATTAGCGTAGGCCATGAAGTCGCTAATGTCCTCAAAATCAGATATGGGAGCGTCTCCCAGTTGGAAAATAACGTCACCATTTTGCACCCCGGCTTTTTCCGCGCCAGAACCTTTGGTGATGCGAACACGCACACCGGGCTCGTCTTTTTCATCTTGATCCTCATCGTCAGATACGCCCAAAAAACCCTTGCCCTCATTGTTTGAGTCGTTTTTTACTTCGCTGCGCGTAGTCAGCGTTGCTTCGGTTGTGGCCGTTTTTCCGTTGCGTTCGTAAGTGATGCGCACCTTGTCGCCGGCTTTGGCGGCGTTCACGAATTTGGAGAGATCACTCCATTTATTCGTAGGCGTATCATTGAGTTTCATGATTTTGTCATTGTGGCGCAGGCCTGCACGATCCGCTGCGGACCCACGCACCACATTTACCACAAGACCTGGTTGATTGGCCCTTTCGTCGGAGTCTTCGTCCACACCGAGGAACGCGTCTTTGTCGTCGCAGGAGATGAAATCAGCTAAGTTTTGGAGGCCCTGATAGCCTTCGTATCCGCTGTATCCCTGATAATCATCCTTTTCATCGTCGTCGTCATCGTCGTCGTCATCATCGCTGATTCGAATGATATTGGAACCTTTCATTACGATGGTTCTTTCATCGTCTCCGCCAGTTACCTTCAATTCTATATGGGTGTTATCGGTGCGATTTTCTGAGAGATATTTTTCAATGTCAAAATTTTCCGCGGCAGCACCCTTTTTGACGATGGTTTCAGAAATTTCGGTCCCATCAGCATCAACTGTGCGTTTGGTGATGAAAATTTTTTTATCCCCTTCTTGTTGGGAAAAAACGCGGGAAGCGCACCACGGAAAAAGAAGGAAGGTGGCAGAGAGCAGGAGGAAACGGGTTGTTTTCATAGACAAAAAGCAAAAAAGATATGGAAAATAGAAAATGTAATAAGATAGGTGGTGATTTGGGGATGGGGTGATTTGGGGATGGGATTGGTCGAAATAGACCTAGACTGGATAATTGACAAATTTAGGTTGCCGAAGTTGCACGGCTTGCTATTTTTCCAAACAAAAGATTCGACGGAGTGTAAGATCGTAGGGCTGTATGGCGGCTAAAAGCAGATAGCGTTGGCGGATTAGTGCCCTTGCTCAGGATGTTGAGGCTAATAAATTTTAACATTTTTTGGGAACAAGTACATTCGCACATACTTGATTTTGAATGACAAACGTTAAAGCCTTGCTCATTGAGCAAAATGATTCTCACTACGACAATTATTTAATCTAAAGAACATTCTCAGACCGACTTATGGCAAGTGCACAATACAAAATCCTGCTGGTCGAAGACGACCAAAACTTCGGCGACGTGCTTCGCTCTTATCTCGAAATGCACGACTACGATGTGACGCTCGCCACAGATGGCGTGCTTGGCCTCGAAGCCTTCCGTAAAAGCCATTACGACCTTTGTGTCTTTGATGTAATGATGCCACGCAAAGATGGGTTCACCCTCGCCAAAGACGTGCGCGAGCGCAACAAAGACGTGCCTATCATCTTCCTCACGGCCAAAACCATGAAGGACGATGTGCTCCAGGGTTTTAAACTCGGCGCCGACGATTATATTCCGAAGCCATTCAACTCGGAAGAACTCCTGTTCCGCATTCAGGCTGTGCTGAAGCGTTCGAACAAAAACCCGGATCCCCGCGACGATCAACGTGAATTTGTAATCGGAAAATACCATTTCAATTTTCCGCTGCGCATCCTCACGTTCAATGATCCAAGACCGGGTCAGGAAAACCAGTGGAAGCTAAGCCCGAAAGAGGCGGATCTGCTCAAAATGTTTTGCAAATACATCAACGACGTTACGCCGCGATCAGAGGCCCTTACCAAAATCTGGCATGAGGACACTTACTTCACGGCACGGTCCATGGATGTTTTTGTGACCAAGCTTCGCAAATATCTGGCACTCGACCCGGCAATCGAAATTGTGAATATTCACGGCAACGGATTCCAACTCCTGGTTCGCGAAACAGCCGCAGCATAAAAATTCAACTATATTCCTACCGATTTATGCCCGTACGCCGCAAGGCTTGCGGGCTTTTTTTTGTTGGACCTGAATTCACCGGGTGACTCAAAGTCACCCGGTGAATTCAGATCAAACAAAAAAAGATCGGCCCGCAATTGCGGGCCGATCTCAATACTGCTGTTTATCGTTTCTATTTGAACGACAGGGATACTATTCTGATAGGATGGTTTAGTCGAGCGATTGGTTGGCAACATTGGAAGCGGCTACCAATTGTTGATATTCCTGTGGCGTTAGTTTGTCCATACAGAAATTGATCGGGTTGATCGGATTGCCTTTGTAGTGTACTTCGTAGTGCAGGTGCGGGGCCGTGGAAAGACCTGTGTCGCCCACTTCACCAATTTTGTTGCCTTTTTTGACGTGTTCCCCTTGGCGTACCGTGGTTTTGTTCATGTGGGCATAAAGCGTCTCATAACCAAAGCCGTGGCTTATTTTTACGCAGTTGCCATAACCCTGGTGCCAGCCTACTTCCACCACTACACCATCACCGGCAGCCTGGATACTGGTGCCAACTCGTGCCGGGAAGTCGAGGCCCGCGTGAAATTTCTTAAACTTATATACCGGGTGGATACGGTAGCCAAAACCGGAAAGGGTACCGATGCTTTTTTGTAGTTTGTCTTCGCGAACAGGTTTGATGCTAGGCAAGGAAGCAAGCATTTTTTCTTGATTGCGGGCCAGGTTTTGGATGGTATCCAGCGATTTGCTCTGCAAAGCAAGTTGGCGACTGAGGATGTCAATTTTTTCGAGCGCTTCACCAACAGCGTTTCTGCCGAATTTAAAGGCGGCTAATTCTGGGTGCGCCTCGTGGCCACCTACGCCTGAATGCCAAATATCAGAATCTATTGGATCCATCCCGAAAACGGTACGGTGTATGCCAGCATCGCGTTCTTGAACGTTGGTAAGCACTTTGGACATCATGTCCACCTGTACGCTCATTTGCTTGTATTTGGTTTCCATCTGGGAAATTTCGCGCATCAAATCTCCTTCGCGTGGGGAAGGAAAAATGGTGTAGAAAACGGCGAGCATCGCAAGGGAAGTAATCAGAACGACGGAGAAGAATCCGAACGCTTTCCAAATGCGGGTTTTTAGGGGGACAACTACTTTCTCGTAGGTAAGGGTGTGAATGTTGTAAACAAATTTCTCTTTCCTGCCCATTTTGTTGTTGTTTGCCGAGGAGATCAGTCTAGATTCTGTGCCTCTGGTTTGCGAATCTTTCCGGCGGACGAAAGCGTTGAGATTAAAAATCTTGAAGGCGAAGGCTATCGTGTGCCGCTGATTTTCCCGGTTCGGTGAGTCGGTCAATCGGCTCATGGAATAAGCGGTGAGGCGCACAAATGTAGCCAAGCCTACGGTCTCTCAAAACTTTTTTGCAAAAAAATTAAACTTTTCGTGGTTAATGGGTGGAAACCCTTGCTTTTGGTGCAACAAAAACTGTCGTTTTTCTTGCAAAAGCATATAATCATGGGTCTTCACTTTTTACCCGAAATGTATCTTGAAGATTGTCCGGAGGGCAAACAAACAACGCTTCAATGATCATTTCCAAATGGTTCACAATTTTTAACAAATGCGCACACACAATCGCCTCATTTTCAAAACCTACCGTTTACTCAGCCGAAAGATCCAGTATCATGATTTTCTGCCAGATTTTGGCGGAAAGGCCCTGCACGAGAACTTCAAGGTCATTCACCGCATTGAGCACAACAGAATCGTCGGTATTTTGAGCAAATAGTGCCGCCACCTTGGCATTGAGCGCGAGCAGCTCGGAACAGTAATCCAGATAGCGCATAAGTTGGTGGCGCGTGAGCGTACGCCGGGGCGAGGACTCGGTATCGGCGATTTTGTTTTTTGAAAGCAGATAGGCTGGGTCTTTGGTCAATTGGTGCATGTCTACCACGTGTGCAATACTGCGCAAGCGGTGCAATGCCTGCAGGGCGGAACGCCGCTTGATGCGGGCCTCCAAATTGCCCAGGAAAAAGATTGCCAAACCCAGAAAAATCAGTTCGTTGATGGCTGATTCTGTAGTCTGCAAAAGGTGAAAAACGCCGCTGGCATCAAATTGAAAATGCTGGATGAGTTGTCCTAATGCCCAGATTACCACTCCAATAAGAAGTGTCGCCGCAGCAATGGCAACCAAGCGGACGGGCCATATTGGCGGCTGAAGCCGACGCGCCAATTCCTCAGATTTGATGGACAATTGGTGGAATTCCTTGCACACCCCCAGCAGACCGGATTCGGGAAAACGCTCAGAAATGCGTTGCTCTAAACGGGCAAGCGTTTTTAAAATGGCCTCTGGCCGAAGACTGGTGAATCGGCCTTCTTCAGCATTATCGCGCCCAAATGGGAAGAGCCAATCGAGTAAGTGCATATTGAATGTGTTGGGGATTTGAAGGTTGGGCCACGGATTTCACGGATAAGACACGGATTTAATTCGTTCAAATCCGTGTCTTATC
>JBJXGZ010000144.1:0-27428 GCA_046160625.1 Saprospiraceae bacterium | reverse complement strand
TAAAATTTAGGGCAAGAATAGCGCTGCTTTCCTTGCTTGCGGTTTTTCAATTTCTTTTTTTGCGAACCTTTTTTGTCAGACTTCCTGGAGGATTTGTGCGCTTTGGCCGATTTCCCTGAAGCAGAAGATTTTATTTTTGTTCCGGTGCTTGAAGTCGTTGGCAAAGCAGAAGCATTTTCTTTCTGGCCCTGATCTGGTACGGCTGTAACGGTTTTACCCTCCTCGGGAACCGTTGCTGCGATGGTTTTTGCCACAATTACGGGCTTAGGTGCGGCGACTTTAGCTGCAATTTGCGCAGGTTTTGGCGCAGTGGCAATGGAGTTGATGCTGGTTTTGGGCGCAGCAGTGAAATTGGCCGAGGCAGTCAGGTTTTGAACAGCCTTGGTGGAGCCCGGCATCCAAACGTCTTCACCTTTTCTTTTGTCAGCATATACTGGTTCTGATGCTGCAATTGGCGTAGGTGGCGGAGCGAGCGTAACGCGCACAACATCGCCGATGCCAAAGTCTTTTTCAAGGGAAGAAAGTACGTCCTTATCAGTGGCAGCTGTGTTTTTGTATACTACCGTTGTGTAAGCATACTTTTCGTCAATGTGGGTGGATTCCACTGGGTTCTGTGCTTGAACGCTTATGCTGGCAGTCAGCACAAATGCAGCCGCAATGGAAAAATATTTGCTGAAAATTGAGAGAGAGTTCATGATGCAAAAGATTATGGATTAATGAATTTGAGTATAAGAAGTGACACTTTTTAAAAGGTGTCACCTCTTGGAGAGTTATTTAGATTGATTGGTCAGCCTTTTTTGACGCTTTTCCTGATCAATGATTTTTTTGTAAAGGTTTTTGTCCTCAATTATTTCCTTCAGTGACTTGCGCCAGAGCGGGTCTTCATCGAGAATACCAGTAATTTTGATTTCGGTGCGGCGGTTCATCTGGTGCTCGTTTTCTGAGCATGATTGTCCATCATCACAGCGATTTACCAGTTGTGTTTCGCCGTAGCCTTTAAATGTAATTTTTTCAAAGTCAATGCTTTGCGAAGTCACTAGGTAATCCACGGCAGATTTTGCACGCTTGTCAGACAGCGAAAGATTGTAGTCGTCGCCACCACGAGCGTCCGTATGCGAACCGAGTTCTACAGTAATACCTGGGTTGTCTTTCAGGAATACAGCCAACTTGTCAAGTGTATTGGCCGCTTCAGGACGGATAGCCCATTTGTCGAAGTCGTAATAGATGTTGTTCAACTGAAAACGTTTGCCAAGCTGGATCGAATCGAGGTCAACGGTACCAAGAAAATGGCCAATTTCGTTTTCGTGGGTCATGATTTGCACCACATCTGGCTCTTTGATGCCCATGCCGTCAACACAAAGGATACAGCCATTGACATTTACGTAAACCTCTACCCGGCGGTTGAGGTAACCAGGCTTCCGGACCAATAAGGTGTAGTGATTTCCTTCGGCAAATGAAAAGTTGAATGCCGATTTCGGCAAGCGCTCAATGGTCAATTCTTGCTGTTGCGTGGTGTTGTTGTAGATTTCTATTTTACAATCACGCAATGTATTGATGGGGCTGTGCTCGAAAGCTTTGTCAAAAATCGTGATGTCAAACACGTAGCCAGGCTTTCTGCCCATGCCCAAATCAGCATTCAACACACCTTCAAGGTGGGTAACCACAACTTCTTGGTTAAAGTATGTAGGCTTTTCTGCCAAAACTTGGTAGCGCGTTACTTTTGACACCGTCATGGAGTAGGTACCGTCGGCATCAGTTTCCGTTTGTGCAAGCGAGGCGATCATCATATCGTCAAAGACCGTGACTTGTGCTTGATTGAGTGGTGCGCCAGATACCTGGTCATATACTTTGCCTGTAATAGTGATGGTCTCGGGGGCTTTCACGTTTTTCATGGAGATCTGCGCCGACAAGAAGATCGGAATGCAGAGCAGGAGGGTGGTGAAATAGGTTGTGATACGCATGGTATAATCAGTTTTTGAGTTTTGAACTGTTGATTACAAAATGTTCAGATGGGTTATAGACTTGCGAATGCTGTGCCAGTCTTTAAAAAACTTTTGGTTTAACATGATTTTAATGGTTTTTTGTTACCTTCCGTTAACTTTTTTTTGTAATTCAGCCCAGATGCTGTGACTTATTTGTCGTTGGGCAGTCGCTTTGGACAATACTAGATTTACCAATTGAAAATCAAGTATTTATTAAAAAATGTGCTATGGCTTTTTCAATATGTAAAGGTTCGGAGTCTTAGGACGGTTTGTGTTACACAACTCTTGATATTAATTACATAATTACTTTAAAACCTCGTTTTTGCAGCAATACAGGCCTTTCCAGGCCTCCTTGTCTGGAGGCTGGCTATTTTTTCTAAAAAAATATTTTTTTTTGATGAAAATTTTTTTCCGACCCACGATTTTTTTTGAGCAATTTCCCAAAACGGTGGCTGAGAAAAACTGAAATTTCACTCCGAACTGACCAAGGCAGGGTCGGCAATAGAGGCAAACAATACCAAAATTGGATAATTGGCTACGTAGAAATGTGCTGCTATTTGCCCTCTCCCCAACGATAAGTTGACACATTGAAGCCTGACAAATCTAGCACGCGATCCACCACCGTTGCAGCAATGGCTTCCGTCCCCACCGGATTGGAGTAAAAGGAAGGGCATGCAGGGCAAATGATGCCTCCAGCTTCAGTCACGGTTTTCATGTTGTTGATATGAATGAGGCTCAACGGCGTGTCTCGGGTGATCAGGATGAGGCGACGACGCTCTTTTAGTACAACGTCTGCGGCGCGGGTGATGAGGTCGTTGCTTATACCGGTAGCGATTCGGGCGAGCGTACCCATGGAACAGGGGCAAACGATCATGGTCTCGTACTTGGCAGAGCCAGAAGCAAAGGGCGCGAAAAAATCGTTTTTTTTATAAAAATCAATTTTCTGGTAAGCAGAGAAGTCGGGAGTGCCGATTTCGAGCTCCCAGTTCACAAGGGCATTGTCAGAAAGGACAACGCCGACTTTTTCCCATTGATTTTCTAGCTGCAACAATCGGTCGAGCAGGATCTTGGCGTAGATGGCCCCGGAAGAGCCAGTGATTGCGACGACGAGTTTCATGGTAATGGAACGTGTAATAGAGTAGTATGTTTGTTTTCATTGCCTAAAACAAGGTCCCTTCCTTCCTCGGCGGTACTGCCCCGATGTGCTTGTAAGCCTTCTCCGTAGCCGTTCGTCCTCTTGGGGTGCGTTGTATGAAACCTTCCATGATAAGAAACGGCTCATGCACCTCTTCTATAGTACCAGCTTCCTCGCCCACGGCAGTAGCAATGGTGGTTAGTCCAACCGGGCCACCTTTGAATTTGTGGATAATGGTATTCAATATGCGAATATCCATGTCGTCAAGGCCGGATTCATCTACATCAAGCGCAGCAAGACCGTAGCGCGCAATTTCCACATTTACAGAGCCATCGCCCTTTATTTGGGCAAAATCACGAATGCGGCGCAGCAGGGCGTTTGCAATACGGGGTGTGCCACGGCTGCGGCGGGCAATTTCGTGTGCACCCTCGTCCGCAATTGGAATTTCAAGAATGGCTGCTGAGCGGTGGAGGATACGCTCGAGCGTCGGAACATCGTAATAATCAAGGTGGCAAGTAATGCCAAATCGGGCACGGAGCGGCGAAGTAAGCAAGCCCATTCGCGTGGTGGCGCCAATGAGCGTGAAGGGGTTGAGCGTGATTTGGATACTCCGGGCGTTAGGGCCGGAGTCAATCATAAGGTCTATTCGATAGTCCTCCATGGCCGAATAGAGGTACTCTTCGACCACCGTATTTAGGCGGTGTATCTCATCAATAAACAGCACATCGCCTGGCTCAAGGTTGGTAAGCAGGCCTGCGAGGTCGCCGGGTTTTTCGAGTACAGGACCGGAAGTCAATTTGAGGCTTGCCCCGATTTCATTCGTAATGATATGCGACAAGGTAGTTTTTCCAAGCCCCGGCGGACCGTGGAGCAGCACGTGATCGAGTGCATCGCCTCGTTGTTTGGCGGCCTGGATGAAGACCTGAAGGTTATCCACGATCTTGCGTTGGCCACTAAACTCCTCGAGGAGTTTTGGTCTAAGGGCTTTCTCAACGACTTTTTCTTCGTTGGCCGTGGGTTCGTTTGCGAGTGATTTTGACAAAGTGGACTGGTTATCTGGTGACCCTCCTTCGCTATGGCTACGGCGGGTAAATTGGTGAATGGTGGACTGGTTATTTGGTTAATTGGTTAATTGGTTAATTGGTTATTTGAGATTGCAAAATTCAAATATTTTGTTTTGAAATAAAAATAAAACTGCACAAAACAAAGTCAGGCACCAAAATGATGCCGTGACCAGTTAACCAATCACCAATTTACCCGCCGTAGCCATAGCGAAGGAGGGTCACCAGTTAACCAGTCCACCTCATTACCTTTGCCCCATGGAAGTATTACCTACTGGAAATTTTCAACCAGACATAATTGTGGGCGGATTACGCCTTGGAGAACCCATGATTGCGCTTACCTCTATTTTGGTCGCGTTGGTATGTTTTATTGCATGGAATCGGTTGGGCAAAGCAAATGAACGAAGCGATGTGTTACGACTTTCTCGTATTTTTTTCCTGTTGATGGGGCTTTCTACCTTGATTGGGGGTTTAGCGGGACACTTTTTCTTGTACAGGCTTCCTTTTGTTTTCAAAATACCTGGCTGGGTGCTTGGTATGGTGGCGGTGTCCGCACTTGAACAGGCTGCTATTGTTAGGGCGAAGCCGTTTATTGGATTAGGGTGGAGTAGGGCGCTCACTTGGCTGAACATAATTGAACTCACGCTGGCACTCTGGTTTGTGACCGCAACGCTGTGGTTTCCGGGTGTAGAAATCCACTCAGCCTTTGGTTTTTTGTGCATCATTGCTCCCTTGGAAACCTGGTTGTTTTTAAAAACAAAGCAGTCAAGAGGGCGCTACATTCTATTTGGCATTTTGCTCCTTTTACTAGCTGTCAGTGTACACATTTTGAAAGTTTCGTTGGGGGTTTGGTTTTGTTATTTCGACATAGCGCACCTCTTCATGTGCGGAGCGTTTTGGTGCTTCATGTTGGGGGCCGAAGAAAAAGGGGCTGGGGCAAGTATTGCGAGCAATGCTTAGAGCATGTTGGGGATAAAAAAAATCCATGCCTACATTTTCAGGAATTTCATCCCAGGGCCGTGTTGCTCCAACATCATTTGTGCAATTGCCTCAAAAGCGTTCGCATTGTGCTGAAAATCAACATCTCCAAGTTCCAGGATAAGCACAGGCGTCTCGGTTTCAGTTTTCAAATAATCGAAATAAGCCTCCTGAATTTCCTCCAGATATGCAGGAGAGATATTCTGTTCTATACTCCTTCCACGTCTTTTGATTTGATTTATCAACACCTCTACGGGGCGGTGCAGGTAAAGCAGCAGATCTGGTTTTGGGAAAGTGGCGTTAAGTACAGAAAATAGTCGCTGGAAAAGCCGAAACTCTGCTTCGCTGAGGTTGTTTTTTGCAAAAAGCAGCGTCTTTACAAAAAAATAATCCGCAACGGTAAACAACCTAAAAAGATCTGGCTGGGAAAAATGCTCCAACAACTGCTTGTGCCGCTCGGTCATAAAAAACAATTCAACCGGGAAGGCATAGCGCTCGGGCTGTTCGTAAAACGGCGGCAAAAAAGGGTTG
The DNA here is from genome assembly GCA_046160625.1 of Saprospiraceae bacterium. Lineage (GTDB taxonomy): Bacteria > Bacteroidota > Bacteroidia > Chitinophagales > Saprospiraceae > M3007. The sequence continues at coordinate 21,741 of JBJXGZ010000144.1, read as the reverse complement.
TCAGTAAACTGTTCCAACACAAGCGAACAGCCAAAACGTTCAGCCAATTGATGACAAAGCGTGGTTTTTCCTGCCCCGATATTGCCTTCGATGGCAATAAAATTGTAGTTGGCGCTACGCACAGAATCGTTTTTCACGGTTGCTTTTGCGGTTAATTAGTAGTTTAACATGACGACTTCGAGGTCGTCTCCGCATTCCATGTAAAGTTCATCAATCTGCTTATTTAGCACCGGATGCTCAAATTCGGGCGCTATCTCCATCATGGGCACCAGTACAAAGGCGCGTTTATGAAGATCAGCGTGCGGGATTTCAAGGCCCTTGTCACGGATCAACCGCTTACCGTAAAAAAGGATGTCGATATCAATGACCCGAGGTCCCCATTTTTCTTTTTTCTCGCGACCAAGTTCGCGCTCAATTCGGCTTATTTTGTCCAGAATATCGCGAGGGTCAAGGGTCGTGTTAACCATCAACACTTGATTGTAAAATGGCTCTTGATTAGGTTCTCCCCAAGGTTGAGTCTCGTAAACGTGACTCTTTTTGGCAATTTTCCCGATGTTTTTTTCAATCAAGCCGACAGCATCGTGAAGGTTGGAGCCTCGGTTTCCTACGTTGCTGCCAAGGCAAAGAAAAACGTTGATGTATTTTTTTGTATTAAACGTCTGCATGGAGGCAAAGGTAGCAAAAGAGTTTTGGGTGCTTGGAATTCGCGAACAAGCTACCTTTATGCTGTCAAAATATTTCCCACATGAAAGACAAAATCCTTGCGGCGAATGCCCGCTTTTCTGATCAAGTGGAAGCGCTCTTGAACGAGCTCTCTACGCTCGACCATGAGCGCCTCAACCGAAAACCTGCCAATGGGGGCTGGTCGGCAATTCAAACCATGCACCATTTGATTTTAGTGGAAGAAAATTCAATGGCTTATATTCGTAAAAAATTGAGTTTCAATCCCCAACTTGAAAAAGCGGGGCTGGGCTCCTGGTGGCGGAGTTTGTTGCTTAATGTAACGCTTCGGATCCCTATCAAATTCAAGGCGCCAAAATCAGCTGGAATCGAATTGATCCCGGAAACTGATACATTGAAAGCCGTCAACATACGCTGGCAAAAAATCCGGAATGAATGGCAGGCGTTTTTTGAAAATATGCCAGATGAACTAAACGAAAAAGCTGCTTACAAACACCCCCGCGCAGGGCGGCTCAGTTGGTTACAAATGCTCTATTTTTTTGCTTCACACTTCAAAAGGCATCGAGGACAGGTACGAAGGGCAGTTTTGTAATATGATGATGCCGAGGTTTTCAAAAATAAATACTTTGCGCCCGCAAGTATTGTTCACAAAACCAATTCAAACAAACTTATGCGGTCATTCATTCTCCTCCTCTTCGCATTTCTGGGCCTAAACCTCTCAGCTCAAACAACATACACCCCAGATTGGGAATCACTTGATTCCCGCCCTACGCCAGATTGGTGGCTTGATGCCAAATTTGGCATTTTTATACACTGGGGAGTATATTCGGTTCCGGCCTTTACAACCAAAGGCAACTACGCTGAATGGTATCTGCATTCTTTAGAAAACAATTCTCACAAGGGCAAAGTGAGGGCCTTCCATGATGTTAACTACGGGTCACGCACTTATTACGACCTCGCCGACGATTTCCACGCAGAACTTTACAATCCTGACGAATGGGCCAGGCTTTTTGAGCGCGCTGGTGCAAAGTATGTAGTGCTTACTTCCAAGCACCACGATGGATTTTGCCTTTGGCCAAACGAACAGGCCAATCGCGCCTGGGATATGCCCTGGAACTCTGAAGTGCGAGGGCCTGGACGCGATTTGCTCGGAGAACTGTTTACCGCGCTGAACAAAACAAAGGTCAAGCCTGGCCTGTATTTCTCTCTGTATGAATGGTTTAACCCGATTTGGCAATATGACCACGCACAATATGCCGCGGAACACGCCATGCCACAACTTTACGAAGTGGTACAACGATACGAGCCTTGGGTTGTCTGGGCCGATGGCGAATGGGAGGCTTCTTCTGATGTTTGGCAATCGCCCCAATTTCTAAGTTGGTTGTATTCAGAAAGCAGTGTGCGAGACCATGTAGTGACCAACGACCGCTGGGGCAGCGACACCCGATTCAAACATGGCGGTGTCTATACTCCTGAATATCAGCCAGATTTGGAATTCGAAAATCATGCCTGGGAAGAAAGCCGGGGCATGGGTGCTTCGTACGGCTACAACAGAGCTGAAGATGCATGGGATTACAATTCTTCTCAATCCCTGGTGCTGCACCTGGTGGACAAGGTTTCACGAGGAGGCAATTTCTTGCTGGACATTGGCCCGGATGCGCATGGGAAAATCCCGCCCATCATGCAAGAAAGGTTAGCGGATATTGGCAAATGGTTGAGCATCAATGGGGAGGCGATCTACAACACCCGTCGTTGGCGAGAGCCAGTACAATGGAGCGCGGGCCGCCGGGATTGGAAACCTGGCCCCGAGACATCCAAAACTGTGGTGGATCCACTGTTGAAACAAACGGTTGACCCAGACGCAGGCTTTGCGGTAAAGGAGATTTTTTTTACCTCGAATCCCAAAACCAAATCAGTTTATGCAATTTTCCCACGTTATCCGAACGACCGAAAACTTGTAATTAAGGGTTTGCAATTGCCGCTGACTGGTGCAGAAGTTACGTTTTTGGCTACAAAGGAAAAATTAAAGGCAGAAAACATTGGTGGAAACGTGGTCATTACTTTGCCCGAATACAACCCGAACAAAATCAAATCGGCGCACGCTTTTGCGGTGAAGATCATTGGTTTTGCCGACTTTGTTTCTAAGCCCAATGTCGAAGTAAAATACGATCCGAAAACTGTAAAGCCTTTGGTGAAAATTGCCACCAAAACCCTTGGCGCTACCATTCGCTATACTACAGATGGGAAAGAACCTTCTGAAACTTCATTAAGTTATACAGCGCCTTTCACGCCACCTGTCGCATGCACCGTCCGTGCCAAAGCCTTCAAAACTGGTCTCCTGTCGAGCATTTCCGATTCTGCTCAGGTGAAATTGTACAGACAACTTCCTGCGCAAAACCTGCTCCGTGAGCCTGCAGCAGGCCTCCGCGCCGAACTCCGTACCGTGGAAGGCGAGGAATACACCGCAGATAAAGCGATCCGTGGTTATTTGGAAAAATCAGACGACGTGGGCATCATTGAACCAGACCCTTACTGCGCTGAAAACAAGTGCGGTATGGTGTGGAAAGGATTCATTGATATCCCGGCAACAGGTGGCTACCAGTTCTGGACAGAATCAGATGATGGCTCCCTGCTTTCTATTGACGGCGAAATGGTTGTGAACAACGATGGGTTGCATGGTATGACCGAAAAAACAGGCATCGCCCATCTTCAAAAAGGCTGGCACTCTATTCGCATCGTTTATTACAATGCTGGCGGGGGGTATGGCCTTAAAGTGCGCTATGCACCACTGGGGGAGGAAAAGCGGGAGTTTGAGGAGGGGATGTTGGCGCATTGAGTTTCACACAACGGCGCAACGACGCAACGACGCAACGATTTTGGAATCAAGCATCTAAATCGTTGCGTCGTTGCGCCGTTGTGTGAAATTTATTTTTGCTGGAGCATTTTTATTTGAAACTACCGCACCACAAACCGTAACACCACACTCCCTTTATCCGACCTAAAATGTAAATGATACAAGCCCGCCGGCAATTCACTCAAGTTAATTGGGAAAATATTCTTCCCTTCCACCGCTTGAATATTCTCAGCATATATCTCCTGCCCCAGCGCATTCAAAACCGACATCCGCGCCTCCGCGTTTTCCGGCGAAACAACACCCAAATTGAACGCCCCATCATTCGGATTGGGCGAAAGCGCGAATTCCCAGCCTCCTGCCTCCAAGCTTTTCTCCCCGGAAATAATCACCGTCACAGTATTCAGTACTAGGGTCGTTTCGCAGCTGTTTGAAACCGAAAGCGAAACCGTATAAACGCCGGAAGAATCCACTTCAAACACCTGAGGGCTGGTATCAATGCCTACAGGATCGCTATTGTTGATCGTCCAGAAAAACGACGACGCATTTTGGGTTGTATTGGTACAAACGATGCTGTCGCCAATCACTTGGGTGCTGAAAGATGGATTTATGAGGTTTGGCAGGACTTCAACAGAAAGCAGATTGTCCAGTGTATCTGACCCGACAACATTGCTGACAACCACAGTTATTGGATAAACTCCAGGGTTTAAATAGCTTATAAGCGGTTCTGCGTCAAAGGATTCAGCCGGAGTGCCGCCTGGACAAATCCAATGCCACTGGTCAACATTCTCTGAAAATGTTGCACCCATTTGCACCTCCAGTGGCGTACAACCTGTCACCGGTTGGGCGGTTACAAACGCAATCGGCAAAGCGCCCTGTATCAACACTGATTGAACAAAGGTGTCGGCGCCGCATTCGTTGATGGCAATAAGCCGGATTTGAAAGATGCCAATATCATTGTAGGTATGGAATGTGGGAATAGTATGCCCCGACGCAGAAAAACCGTCCCCAAAATCTATCTGATATTGATTGATACTACCAGCAGTTTGGTTTTGTACGGCCACGGACCAGTCGCCTACGAAATTCGTTGTGAATGCGGCCTGCGGAGGGTTGCTGCAAGGCAGACAGGAAATCCCGGCCATTTCGCAAAAAATCATCTCGAATTTGTGCACACGCCCGGTATCAGATACCTGCGTATCAAAAACCCGAAGGGTCCAATCGCCGATGACGCTTCCGGTATTGAAATCTTCGAGGCACCCATTGGCCGGGTAGTAAATGCCTGTATAGTTAGCTCCGTTTCCCCAAATTTGCATACTGTTCCATGTTGGGGAAAAACCTGGATCGGGTGTGGCAGTTTCATTGCAGGCAACAAAACCCACATCCCAGGTGGTTAACTCGGTCGAACCAAAGAAACCTGTCGGCCCAACCAATTGAACCGATTGACCTGCTGGCGAAATAAGTTCCATATTAAGGTCGCCCATGTAATCATGTTCAAATTGAATCCTTACTGCACACACGCCTTGTGTCGGGCTGGCGAGATTGGCATTGGCAATGTCCCCAACACTGTATATGTAATCGCCAAAAGCAAGATCTGGGATTGTTAAAGGACAATTGGCGCACCCGCAGATCGTGTCCGTGCTGATTAGCTCAAAGGCCCCGGCGTCATGCTGGCCAATTCGAGGGTTGCCATCAAAGTCGTCGTTGGGCAAACCGAAACCCAGCGGCAGGAAGTTATGGGCAGGAGAATTGAATGAAGCCAAATGGAAGTCACGCCCTGCGTAATCTACAAAATCAATATCGCCCGGAACTTTCAAATTTAGACTTTCGGTGACTGTAGCGCCGAGTAAAACTTGAACATAAAGGGAAGTATCTGCTTCGGCCTCGTAAATAAGGATGTTTCCTTCCAAAAAAACCGGGTTTTCATTACTTATAATGGCTAAAGGGGCATCCAGACTTGGATCTCCATGCGGTGTTGTATGAAGGGTGTTGTTCCGTATACTCGTTTGAATTGGCTCTGTCAGTGTGCCTGGTAGTGTACTGCCATAATAAACTATTGGATTGGTTCCTACATCGTGAATGACGTTGTTGAAGATCAATAGAGGGGCCTGTCCGGCACTGGCAAGATTGTGATAACGAATGCCACTTCCAATACAGTCGTGGATGCGATTCCGTACAATAGTTGCAGAAGAATAAATTGCAATGCCTGACCCTGGTGCGCCATTAATGGCTAAGGCATGATGTAGATGATTGTTTTCGATGGTAGCATCTGGCCCGGTCCAGGAAATGCAATTAACATCAAGGAGCGGTAAAGCTCCCAGGAAGCCTGGGTAACTAATTTCATTGCCCCGAATAATCGCATTTGGGACATCTACACCCAAAATTCCATCATAATTGGTACGGCTGATGGTGTTTCCTTGGATACTTACGCTCCCATCTGGCGAGCCGGCCGGGTTTAGAGAAATCCCGTAGGCTGCACAACTATCTATCGTTGAATTTTCAATTTCTACAAACCCAACTTGAGAAATCCAGATGGCAGAACCACTGCCGAGCTGATCCGGTACGCCATTAATGCGCTGAATTTTACTTGAAACTATTATAACCAGGTCATCCATAAATCCACTGGCAGAAATGCCTTCTCCAACATCTGTAACTTCACAATTGGTTACCTCAGCCAAATCACAGAAGAGAAAATACAGCCCGGTTTCGACAATATTCGATACCTGGCATCCCTGGACAACCACCGTGCTAAAGCCGGCATACACACCATCTCCAATGATATTTCGCAAGGTGTCGTTTATCAGATAAATCTCGCTGCTGTCAAGCACGATGCCTGTGCCGGAGATGTTTTCAAAGGTACAATCTGAAATAACGGCACCACATTTGTTAAGGGTGAGTGCATCGCCAACAATACCAACGAAGCGACAATTTTGAAATGTAACGAACTCCGATTCATCACTAAGCGAGACCGGGTCGGTAAAAACGGTGTCTTGAAAAATAAGCCCTTGGGACATAACAGTTCCCAAAAACATAAAAAAAGTAAAACCGGTAAGGAAGATATGTTTCATAATGTAGGTTTGTGTTGAAGTAAGAAGCAAAAAATCATGCCATATCCCGCGGAATGACAGCAGGCTGCCAAATGTCTTGTTTTACAATTTGGGATTGTACCTTCGCGAAGATATTTTAAAACATACAAGCCGTGTCAGTTCAATTTTTAAAAGTTTTGTGCTTGGGGCTGTTCCTCTGGGGAAGCAGTTCCAATATTTTTGCTCAAGCCGAAAAAGTGCGCCAATTGGAAGAACAATTGCGCGGGGCAGAGGGCGCCAAGCGCGTTGATTTACTCATTGCTCTTGCCGATGCCAACCTCTATGCCGGCGAATACGCCAAAGCGATCGAAAGTGCAGACGATGCTGGCGACCTAGCTTCTAAGCTCAAGTTGCCGGAACTCCGTGCCAATGCGCTCAACCGGGAAGGTAAAGCCATGATGTTCAGTGGCAAACGCAAAGCTTCGGAGCAGTTTGAAAAAAGCAACAAAATCCTCCGTGACGCACGAAGTGGCAACAATACCCTGTTTTTAGACAATCTCGACCATCTCCGAACCCTCGCCCAGCGCGCAGGCCGGGATCGTGATTTGAAGGAATTGGACGAACAAATAGCGCGAATCCGGGCAGGCGGTGGGATATCCACCAACGGTAGCCGCCAGGAGATTCAAGCAGAACTGTCTACAACCCAAAAACAACTCGCTGAAAATCAGAACAAATTCCGCAGTAACGAATCAAAACTTCTCGAAGAAAGCCAGGCACTTCAAGCCCAACTTGCCGCCCAAAAAGCTGATCTCGATAAAATGACCGAGGAACAGGTGAAAACCGCAATGGTCGTGATGCAGCAGCGGGTTCTGCTCGATTCGGTGTTTTTTAGCAGAGGCATGGATTCCTTAGCAATTTCCAATGCCAACCTGGCCCTTCGCGAGGCAGAGAGTAATCGAAAGTTCAACTATGCCATCATGGGCGTGTTGTTCTTACTGGCTGCGGGAGCTACCCTTAGTTTTGTAAGAGCGCGTATGAACACACGGATTTTGCAAGAAAAAAACAAAACCATACGGGAAGAACAGGTGCGTTCAGAAAACCTTTTGCTCAACATTCTCCCCTCATTAGTAGCCGAAGAACTCAAAAAGAAAGGCCGTACCACTGCGCGATATTTTGAGGATGTGAGCGTTTTATTTGCTGATTTTGTGGGATTTAGCCAAATTGCGGAGCAACTTACTCCGCAACAACTCGTGTCGGAGCTCGACACCTGTTTCCAGAAATTTGACGACATCATCGCTCAATACGACCTGGAGAAAATCAAAACCATCGGCGATGCTTATATGTGCGCCGGTGGACTTCCGAATGGGGGAGGGGCACAACTACACAACATGGTTTCTGCTGCCAAGGATATGCAGGCCTGGCTTTTAGAATGGAATGCTGGCCGGGACAAGGAAGGACTGCCACGTTTTGATGCCCGCATTGGCATTCACCGCGGGCCAGTGGTAGCCGGGGTGGTTGGCTCCAAAAAATTTGCCTTTGACATTTGGGGCGATACAGTGAATATCGCAGCGCGGGTGGAACAAGCAGGAGAAGGCGGACGTATCAATATTTCCGGCGAGGCTTTTAAGGTGGTAAAAGATGCTTTCCCTTGTCATTATCGGGGAAAGATTTCGGCGAAGAACAAGGGGGAGATTGATATGTATTTTGTGGAGGGCTGAGGTGCTTTTGATTCAAATTGACAAGCTTGGCAGGTAGGCCACGGATGACACGGATTAGACACGGATGACACGGATTTTAGGCTGAACAATTAAAATCCGTGTCTAATCCGTGTCATCCGTGGCCTACCTGCCAAGGTCAAAGAAAATAATTCAAACAGTTTTTCTAAGACCGGATTAATGCGCATAACCATCTCCCAACTTAATCTGCACATTGGCAACTTCGAGGGAAACCTCGCCAAAATGCTTGCCGCGGTGGAAACAGCCAAAAGCCAACAATCTGACCTCATCTGTTTTCCCGAATTGGCCGTGTGTGGTTATCCGGCCCGCGACTTTTTTGAGTTCGACGACTTTATACGGCGATGTCAACATTCGGTGGACGAACTCCGAAAAGTAAGCCATGGAATTGGTATTGTGATAGGTTCGCCAACACGCAATCCTGTGGCGGCCGGGAAAGACCTTTACAATTCCGCCTACTTCCTTTTTAATGGCGAAACCATTGGTATTCAACACAAAGCGTTGTTGCCTACCTACGATATTTTTGACGAATATCGTTATTTTGAACCAGCAACCGAGTTCAAAACCATTGAATTTAAGGGCAAACGCATCGCCCTTTCTATTTGCGAAGACATCTGGAATGTGGGTAATGAAAACCCGCTTTACACCATTTGCCCCCTGGATGAAATGATGCATGAAAAGCCTGATTTTATCCTTAACATTTCAGCCTCTCCTTTCGATTATGCTCATGCCGAAACCCGCATACAAATTGCCAAAGTCAATGTAAAACGATACAAAATCCCTATGTTTTATGCCAATCAAGTAGGGGGACAAACCGATGTGATATTTGATGGAGGAAGCCTCGTGTTGTCACCCGATGGTTCGGTTTTTGACGAGATGCCGTATTTCGAGGAATGCCTGAAAACCTATGATTTAGAGGAGGTTGTACGCAACAATCGAAATCAGGAACAGCCAAAAGACAAAATTCAACTCATCCATGATGCGCTCGTGCTGGGCATTCGCGATTATTTTCAAAAACTAGGTTTCAAAAAGGCAATCCTTGGGCTGTCGGGGGGTATCGACTCGGCAGTTACGGCCGTGCTGGCGGCGAAGGCACTTGGCCCGGAAAACGTGCGTGTACTGCTTATGCCAAGTCAATTCAGCAGTGGACATTCCGTAGATGACGCCCGGCAATTGGCCGAGACCCTTGGCATTCAATACGACATTGTGGCTATCAAACCAATGTACGATGCCTTTGAAGCGGCGCTTGCCCAGCAGTTTGCAGGACAGCCTTTCAACGTCACGGAGGAGAACATTCAAGCCCGTGTGCGTGGCACATTATTGATGGCGCTGAGCAACAAATTCGGTCATATCTTATTGAATACCACCAACAAAAGCGAAATGTCAGTCGGCTATGGTACCCTTTATGGAGACATGTGCGGTGGCCTTGCTGTGCTGGGCGATGTGTACAAAACAGAGATTTATGAACTTGTAAAATACCTCAATAAAGACGCCGAGATCGTCCCTAAAAACACAATCACTAAACCACCCTCTGCCGAACTGCGCCCCGGCCAAAAAGACACGGACAGTCTGCCGCCCTACGAAGTGCTCGACCCTTTGCTTTTCCAGTACATCGAATGTCGAAAAGGCCCAAACGAATTGATAGCCATGGGTTTTGAAGAAGCCCTCGTGAAACGAGTGCTTCGGATGGTGAATATAAATGAATTCAAACGGGAGCAGGCGGCACCTGTCATCCGGGTTAGCACAAAGGCATTTGGAATGGGGAGGCGGATGCCCATTGTAGGGAAGTATTTGTCCTGAGATTGTGCCTACAATGAATCCTCACCCTTTGTGGAAAACTTCGCTCCTGAATTTCTTTCCCAACCACTAATTTCGCCCACTTTTTTGTACTCCGGAACGCTGTTCCGGTTTCCTAACCTGCACCCGGAACGGAGTTCCGGGGTACTGATATGCGGCTCAAATCATTAGAAATCAAAGGATTCAAATCCTTCGCCAACGAAACCGTGCTCCACTTCAACGACGATGTGACGGGCGTGGTGGGCCCAAATGGCTCGGGCAAAAGCAATGTGGTGGACGCCATCCGCTGGGTACTGGGCGAGCAGAAAAGCAGCCAGTTGCGTTTGGACAAGATGGCTTCTATCATCTTTAATGGTACCAAAAAGCGCAAAGAAGGCCAAATGGCGCAAGTGACGCTCACGTTTGACAATACAAAAAACGTGTTGCCGACCGACTACACAAGTGTCGCCATAAGCCGCATTCTGTACCGAAGCGGCGAGAGCGAATATCGCCTCAACGGTGTTTCCTGCCGTCTTAAAGACATTACCTCGCTTTTCCTGGATACGGGAATTGGGCCGGACAGTTACGCCATTATCGCGCTCAATATGGTGGAGGATATGCTTTCCGATCGGGAACAGGCTCGCCGCAAAATGTTCGAGCAAGCTGCTGGAGTGAGCAAATACAAGGCGCGCAAACACGAAACACAGCAAAAACTTGAAGCCACCGCCGCCGACCTGGATAGGGTAGAAGACCTCCTTTATGAAATTACTGACCAACTCAAAAAACTCGAAAAACAAGCTGAACGCGCACAAAAATACTACGAACTGAAGGCCGAATACAAAACCATCAGTGTAGAGTTGGCGGTCAATAATCTCGCAAAGCACAAAAAAACCTACAAGGAACTCGAAGGCCAAATCAACCGCGAGGAAGACAACTATCTAAGTGTAGAGGCGATGACCCGGCTCCTGGAGGCTGACACCGAATCCAAAAGAAAGAGCCACACAGACAAAGAAACCAGTCTCAGTGAACAACAACAGGAAGTAAACCAACTAACCGGGCGGATCCGAGGCAAGGAGAACGAGAAGGCTATGTTGGAGCAAAAACGTTCTTTTGTCAACAACGACCTTATTCGCCTTGGCGACCAAATTGCCAACAATACTCAAACACTTTTGGCCCTTGATACGGAAATTGAAGGTTACCAAACCGACCTCAATTACGAGAAAAAGCTCGAAGGCGATTTTGAACTAGCGCTTGTAGAAGCCCAAAAAAGTCTGGAAAAAGTCCGCTCCGATCACAACCTGATGAAAGGTAACCTGGACGAGTTTATAAAGGAACAACAGGCATTTGAGCGGGAAATTGTTGAGTTGGAAAAGACGAAAGCGATTCAGGCAAACCAGATCGAAAACCTCCGTCGCGATGTGGAGCGCACCCTCGGCGACATTGCCACGCGACGTGAAGAGATGAATATGCTGGAGAAAAATCTGGCAGCTCAAACTCAAATCGAATCCACACAGGCCAAAAAAATTGAAGAACTTGATTCGGCCGAGGCCAAACGCAAAGCAGATTTAACTACTGGGGAGCAGCAACAGGATGCACTCGCAAAAAAACTTGCCGACCACAACCGCTCCCTCGATGCCCGCCGAAACGAACACAAGCTGACCAAGAGCATGGTCGAGTCGCTCGAAGGATTCCCGGAAAGCATCAAGTTTTTGAGCCAGGACAAGGAATGGGCCAGGCGCTGTCCCTTGCTTTCGGATATGCTTTATGTCCGCGAGGAGTACCGGATTGTTATCGAAAATTACCTCGAAAACTATCTCAACTATTACGTAGTGCCCAATGCTGCCGAGGCGATGAAAGCCATTGGGTTGCTCGGTCAAAGCCAAAAAGGCCGGGCAAATTTTTTCATGTTGGATGCTTTCCGCGACTATCAGGCTCCCCTGTCCCTCCTGCCTGGTGGCATCCGTGCCGTAGATGTAGTAGAAGTTGAATCTCAATACAGGCCATTAATGGAGTATTTGTTGGAAAATGTGGTGATCACAGAAGAGACATCTCCATCTTCCAATTCCAATTCCGAATTGACGATTCTCTCAAAATCGGGCACTTTTGTAAAGCGCAAATTCTCTATGTCGGGCGGTTCGATAGGCCTTTTTGAAGGCAAGAAAATTGGCCGCAAGAAGAACCTTGAAATCCTTGAAACGGAAATTAAAAAACTAGAAGGAACTGAAAATCAACTAAATACACAACTCAGTACACTACGCACCCATATCTCCGCTTTGCGTAATGCCGACCAATCGGCCATGCTGCAACGGGAGCGTGAAATACTAAACCGCCTTAGTCAGGATAAGGCCGGGATGCAAGCAAAACTGGACAACATTGCGGCCTTTGTAGCCAATTTTGATGCCCAGGCAGGTGATGCCAATCAGCGTATTAAAAATCTGACGGAAAGTAACGCACTGATCGAAACAGTGTTGGCCGACAAAACCTCCGCAGCCGATGTCTTGCGCGAACGCCTTACCAGTGCAGATGGCACCTTCCGTGATGTAGCAGAACAACTCAGCCACGCCAGCACTGATTACAACCAAAAAAACATCGAGTTCATTCGGCAGCAAAACAAGGTTACCACACTGCGGCAAGAACTCACTTTCCGTGAAAATCGCCGAAACGACCTGCGCCAAACCTTGGCTACGGCACAGACCAATCTTGCGCGGAATAACGACGAAGTTGGCATAGTAGAGGCTGATATCCAACGTATTGTGCTGGAGTTGACCACCGCCTACACAGAGAAGAAAGAAAAGGAAGCGGCACTCAGTGGGGTAGAGCAAGCCTATTTCAAAGCCCGTAATGAAATCCACGAACTAGAGAACAAACAGCGCGACAATTTCCGCAAGCAACAAGACTTGCAAGTATTGGTGAACCGCCTGAAGGAAAAGTTCAACGATGCAAAATTTGAGATTACTGCCATTGGTGAGCGGCTGCGGGCGGAATTTGGCATTGGCGTGAACGATGTAATCAATCAGGAACCAAACCCTGAGTATCAACGCGATACGCTTGAGCGCGACGTGAACAATCTAAAACGCAGACTGGACAATTATGGAGAAATCAACCCCATGGCCATCGAGGCGTACAACGAAATAAAAGAGCGCCACGACACCATTGCCGGGCAGCGAGATGATATCCTGAGGGCCAAGGAAAATCTGGTGCAGACTATGAAAGAAATCGAGGAAACGGCTACTGCACGCTTCCTCGAATCATTCGCTCAGGTAAGGGAGAACTTCATAAAGGTATTCAGAACGCTCTTTACGGAAGACGATTCTGCTGACCTGTTATTGAGCAACCCGGACAATCCCCTGGATTCGGATATCGTTATCATTGCCAAGCCCAAAGGCAAGCGTCCGCAGACTATCGCGCAACTTTCCGGGGGGGAAAAAACCCTCACAGCCATTGCACTGCTCTTTGCACTTTACCTGCTCAAACCAGCACCCTTTTGTATATTCGACGAAGTGGATGCACCACTGGACGATGCGAACATTGACAAGTTCAACCGGATCATTCGCCAGTTTTCCACGGACTCGCAGTTTATCGTGGTGACCCACAACAAGGCGACCATGACGGCTGTGGACACTATTTATGGGGTGTATATGCCCGAACAAGGTGTTTCAGCAGTCACGCCAGTAGATTTCAGGAAATTAGGGCAGGAGGAAATGGTTTTTGAGGCGGGGTAGTTATTGGAGCAAAGACCCACCCGCAAGGATGGTAGAGGTCTGATTTTTAGTCAATTTTTTCATTGCTTGTACTTTTAAAGAGTGGAACAATTTGCCTACTCTGTTTCAGGTTTTCGGCTGTGCCTGTGTTCTTTGATGATACAAAGGTCAGGGTCGATCATAGGCCAAAGAATTAAAGAGCATTATAATGAATTAAAAAAGATAAGGAGTATATTTGAGCGATTCTAAACCATAATTGGCGTATGAAAAACACAGGAATCCTTTGTTGCTTCATTTTGATGGCCCCCTTTCTTTTGCAATGCACAGCTTCCCGACGATTAAAGTTGGCGGATAAAAATGCCGCAACCGTCCGAATGTGGTTTGAGGAAGGATGGAACAAAAACCAGAATGAAGTATTGATCGAAAAGGTTTTTTGCCCTGATTGGCAGGATGGAAATCCACTCCGGGCCAATCAGACAGAGGGCATCGAAGGCATCCGGCAATCCGTGAAGTTTTATCAACAGGCCTTTGCCAACGCGCGTTTTACCATCACCCATTTATTTGCTTCGGATAATCATGTAGCCATCCGCTACGAGGTTTCTGCCAACCATGTAGGAGATGCATTTGGCGTTTCCGGAACAGGAAAGCGTTTTACATCTACCGGAATTGTCCTGTATGATATGGAAAAGGGCAAAATAAAGCGTAGCTGGCAAGAATTGGATTTAATGGGGATCATGCGGCAGTTGAAAGATTAAGACGCCCCCCCCCATTCTTACTACAATTTAGCATAAAAAAAATATTTTCTACATTTGTCCTGGCAGAGAAGCGATTGTCGCTGCTTTTGTGTCTCTTTTTAATCATTTAATCTTCCTCCGTTTTGAATCTTAAGCAACTTTTCCAGCCATGGATAGGTATATCTATGCTGCTGCTCGGATCCCATCATGCTATTGCCCAATGCGATCCTCCAACCGCCCTCTGGTTGGTTCCACCACAAACTTCCACAGCCCTGGTGCTCAAATGGCCGCCAGTTGCTGGAGCAACCCAATATCAAATTAGATATTGGGACAACTCTGCTTCTGATGACAAAACCATCGTAGATGATTGTGGGCCAGCCCCATTCACGCTAAGGGGGCTTCGCAAGAACACCGTGTATTATCTGGAAATCCGATCGAAATGCGGTAATTCCACTTCCGGCTGGAGCCCTTCCGTTAGCAGCACAACCATCAACAGTTCGGGGTTGTGCAACAACCCTCCGTCGGGGCTTGTCGTCACTTCCGGAATCTCTGAGATCAACATGCAGTGGGCTAGTACTGGAAGCCACACCATCCGATACCGTCTGGGCGACACAGGCGACTGGCTGATTCCCGCGGGGGCTTTAAATATACAAAACCCGCCATTTTCCATTACCGGATTGTCGCCCGGCATGTATCAGGTGGAAATAAAGCGCAATTGCAGCGCTACTACTGGGGATTATCACAGATCCACCGTTACGATCGGAGACCCTTGTGCCACTCCAGCCGCTCCTATGGTTATCGCCGATAACACGAGCGCCCTGGTGGAATTACTTGATGCGGTGGGGGTAATTGGGTACAATCTGGAATACAGAACAGGTATGTCCGGAAGCTGGATCAGCGCGGGAAACAATATTCCACCATCCAATTATTTATTAAACCCACCATTGGTGCCAGCGAACCACTATCAGGTTCAAATACAGGCTGTTTGCATCTTTGGAAGCAGCGCTTTTTCTCCGCCAGTTTCTTTTACCACTTTACCAGAAACGGGGCCTTGCCTTGCCAATAAAAATGCTGGTAAAAACATGACTGCCAATGAGATTTTGTTGCTCAACCAGAAGCTCAACAACCCAAGCCCCTTTTCATTTGGTTCCATGATTGGTTTAAATGACGGCGGACTGGTGTTCCGCTCTTACCAAAATGAAGGCAGCAACCAAATAACTCAGCTGACCACCCAATTTAGAAATTTTCATACCATGGATGAGGATTTTGACAATTCCTTGCAGGGTTATGATCAGAACATTAAACCAAAAGATACCAATCCGGAAGGTTCGCCTGCCCATACAGCCTATAATAAAGGCCTGTATACTCTTTACCGCCAAACACATGGGTTTTCCAACATAACGGGCGCAACGGAACTCTTGCAATATGCGCCGCAGTCGTGGAAAGAGAAAATTTACAAGGAGAGCGATTGGTCGGCCTCCGGGCCTGCAGGGATCATGAGTTCTTTTGAGAACTATACTAAAAAGTTCATTGACGAATTCGCTCCCGCCAATGGTGTGAGTACACAAATTCTGGTCTCAAATTTTCAGGTAGGAAACGAAATTTGGGATTACCCTATGAAAGAGGATTATCACAGCCTTCTAATCGGTGCCAGAAGTGCATTTATCAAAAAGTATGGCGAAAAATCTGGCGGAGGCTGGAAAATGAAATTGGTGGCCGGTGCTTTTCAGGCTTATCGTGACAACAATTGCAATTCAATCCTGCGCGATTTTTCAAATTGCGATGGAGCGCTAGAACGCCATGATTTTATTGGAGATTACTTGGAAGTTGCTGATTGTGGTTTATTGAAAGATTTGGATGCTGTGGATTGTCATCCGTACAGTTTCAAGCCTGGAACGACACAATGGACCTATCCCGAAGATCCCAACTCTGAAGGCTGGCAAATTCGGAACCTGGCTGCTTGGCTGGATGCAAATAAAAACAATGCGAATGGCGTCTTGAAAAATACCCAATTATGGACAACCGAGTACGGATATGACAGCCATCACGAAAATGGGGTGGGGGAGAAGACCCAGGCGGCTTACCTCTTGCGGGGGTTGTTGCTACTCAGCCGACATCACTTCGAAAAGGTATTTTTTTACAACGCATTTGATGTGGCTAGACCCAGCGATCAATATTACAATGGGCTGTACAACAGCTCGGGTTTTTGGAGATTGGGTACACACCCTGCCAACAGTGCCTGGGCTTCCCCTATCGAAGCGCATGGTGCGACTGCCAAGCCCGCTTGGTACGGAATGCTGGATTTGAAGAACCGTTTCGGAGATCACGTTTTTCACAAAGCCTTGGTAGAAGAGGCAGATGCATTTGTGTTCCTGATCGCAAAGCCGGATAGCACCGAACCCTATCTTGTGTTTTGGTCGCCGCAACATACCAACGATGCAAATATCAACGAAGATCTTTCCCTAGATGTGGTGGTAAACTGGCAAGCCTCATTACCTGAAAACTATAAAGTTGATACCACGCTGGCACAAACTTTTGCTGAAAGTACATTCCCCGGCGAATCCTTCCAAGCAGCTACCCAAATGGAATGTGGCATCACGATTATTACTGCGATCAAACGGAACCCCGCCTTTATTCGCTTAAGCCTATGTTCTGCCTGTGTTAATATTTCCGACCCCGGGAGTATTGTCGGACCAGCGAACAGTAGTGGGAACAGTCCATTTGATCCTGAGCTTATTAGTGGCGGCATTGAAGCAAGTGGCGGCAATGGCGGCGATGTTGTATATCAATGGCAGCAATCTTTAGACAACAGCAATTTTGTTGACATTCCTGGTGCAATTGATGCCGGTTATGATCCGCCAAGCCTGACAGAAGTTGTGTACTTTCGCCGGGCAGCCAGGCGAAGCTCCTGTACGGATTATTTGTACACAACCGCCGTAAAAATAACCCCCGTTGTAGTTCTTGGCTGTCCAAACGTGCTCTCATTCCAGCGGCACCCATATACTTATGTAGAATGTAATGAAGCCGGAGAATACTATTATGAAATAGCGGTTACCAATATAACCGTGGATGACAAAATCAACTTAGAAAATTTGCCCACAAGCGGATTGTTGCTTTCCATGTCGAGTCTCAACGGGATTGCCTTCACGCCGCCTACTTTTCAGGCGAATATTCAAATAATTGGCTTAAATCAACTGCAATGGCTGATCAAAGCCAGCAACGGCATTAACCAAACACTCCGATTGTCCTACTGTTGGCCTAATAGCTATCCTGATCCTGTGGATTTGAGCATAGCAACCTCCTTATGCTCCGGTCAAGGCAAGTCTTGTGTAGAAGGTTTCAACAAGACCGACCCGGAATCTGGAGCGCGTAGTGACGCCAATTCGGTTAACACCTCGGAGCCTTTCGGATTTACAGTAGCCCCCAACCCTGGTACGGATCATTTATTGTTGACTTATTCGGGTAGCACAGTCGCTCAAGCTACATTGCGAATTGTAGCAGCTACTGGACAATGCCTTTTCACCCGTTATATTTCAAGTTTGGAAGACCAGCATCAGTTGGAAATAGATACGCACGATTTTCCTTCTGGAATTTACTTCTTGTCCTTGGGAACAGGTTCTGACGTAAAATGGGTGCTATGGAAGCGGGTTTGATTCGGCTTTAATTGTCTTCTATTTATCAAATACTGTATTTGCTCCGCTGTGAAAAAACACAACTTTTACTTTCGAGCCTGACTTCAGGCAGAAGTCAGGCTCGATATATTTCGCTCCCCTCCTTCAAGAGTTAAAATCAAATCTATTCACTCAACTACTTTTCAGCATGTTTTCAATCAAAAAGACCCTGATTTTCGCCTTGCTTTTTTTGGCTGCTGGCGAATTATTTGCCACCCATATTGTAGGCGGAGGCATGACCTATGAATGCCTTGGCAACTCCGGCAACGGAAAACTTTATCGCTTCACCATGAAGGTTTATGTGGATTGTATTAATGGCCAAGTGTCGTTTGACGATCCGGCCAACATCGCCATTTATCGTGGCACTGAACTGTCGAATACGCTTTTTGACGACTTCCAGATTGCACTGGGGTCAGTCGAAGATATTACTGTAAATGAACCTGATTGTATTGACAACCTACCCGAGATTTGTGTGCAGGAAGGAATCTACACATTTGAGAGAGTTTTGCCGACGAGCAACCTGAGTTATTTTATAGTCTATCAACGCTGTTGCCGTACCAATGCAATAGCGAACATTATAGACCCGGCTGGCTCGGGAGCAACCTATTCTGTAGAAATTACTCCTTTGGCCCAACAATTGTGCAACAATAGCCCGGTATTCACCAACTTCCCTCCGGTGCTCATCTGTAACAATTATCCGCTGGAGGTGGACTACTCGGTTACAGATTCGGATGGCGATCTGTTGGTGTACAGTTTTTGCGCACCATACTTGGGCGGCGGCAATATTGGCGGCGGATGTAATTCGCCTTTGCCCAATCCGCCATGCCCACCACCTTTCGACCTGGCTGCTTTTACCATTCCACTCTATACGGCAAATGAGCCCATGGCTGGCAATCCGGTGGTGCAAATCAATCCAGTAACCGGGGTAATTAGCGGTACACCGGAGATGAACGGTCAGTTTGTTGTGGGCGTTTGTGTACAAGAATATCGTAACGGGCAATTGTTGTCGGTTACGCGGCGTGATTTTCAGTTCAACGTTACACCTTGTGCACCTCAGGTCACAGCATTGGTTGAGTACGACGAACTGGCTGGTCCCTCGCAGTATATTATCAGACAATGCGATGGCTCAACGTCAGTCACGATTGTCAATGAGAGCTTGCCATTGGCCAATATTCAAACTTTTGAGTGGACTTTTGACTTGAATGGCACCATCTTTCAAAACAACACTGATTTTGATTTAACAGTCAATTTTCCTGACTTTGGGATCTATAATGGTATCCTGGTGCTTAATGAAGGGCTGGATTGCGGCGATACAGCGTTTATTCAGGTGGAGTTATATGAGCCTGCATCGCTTGATCTTGGTCCAGACATTCTGGTTTGTGATGACAGCACCATCGTACTCGACGCCGGAGCGGGTTTTGTATCTTATCAATGGCAAGACGGTTCAACCGGCCAGACATTCAGTGCCACCACTACGGGGCTTTACGGACTTGCAGCGACAGATGCCTGTGGCAATGTGCTTCAAGATGAGTTGCAGATTACACTCAGCCAAATTCCTGATCTTCAATTGCCGAATCTCAGCTTATGCCCCGGCGAATCCACTACTGTAAGTGTTCCCGGATTTGTACAGTATACCTGGACACCCGCAGCCGGGCTGAGTTGCACCGATTGTGGAACTGTTACGATCCAGCCTACAGCAAGCACGACTTACTCCGTTGCGGCGGTAAATCAGGAAGGATGCGCTACCCAGGGCAGTTTTATTGTTACAGTACTGCCTACCCCGATGATCACCCGCGTGATTCAGTTTTACCCAAATCAATCCGTAACACTCGGCGGTCAAACGTACACACAGTCCGGTACTGTCGTGCTTACGGTGCCATCCACTACTGGAGGCTGCGATTCTTTGAATACCTATATACTGGAGCTTATACCAACCACGCTTGACCTCCAATGTCCTGCTAATCTGACCGTTGCGTTGCCCAACAATGCCAGTAACGTGCCTGTGACCTATGCCCAGCCTACAGCCACTACTGACTGCCCTGGAACACCTCCAACGATTACTTTGACGCAGGGGCCTGCATCGGGCGGGAACTTTCCTCCAGGGCTTACCACCGTCTGCTACGGAGCTGGAAATACCTGTAACAACGCGGACAATTGTTGTTTCACAGTCTTGGTGAGCACACTTGATATAGTATGTCCGCCCAACCTGACGGTCGCACTGCCAAACAATGCCACCACGGTGCCAATAAACTATGCTCAACCAACGGTTACTACAAACTGCCCGGATGGAACTCCTGCTATTCAGTTGACACAAGGACTTGCATCTGGCGGGAATTTTGCAGCAGGCGTCAACACTATCTGCTACCAAGCCACCAATACTTGCGGGAACAGCAAGTCCTGTTGCTTCACCGCAACGGTCACAACGCTTAGCATCCAATGCCCAGCCAATGTAACGGTGCAACTTCCAGTTGCTGCAACTACCGTTCCCGTGAATTACACAGCACCCACTACGGCCACAAATTGTCCGGGTGCCGCTCCTGCTGTCAGCCTATTGCAGGGACAACCTAGCGGAGGTTCCTTTGCATTGGGAGTCAACCAGGTATGTTATCAAGCCAACAACACCTGTGGAAACCAGGTTTCTTGCTGCTTCAACGTAACTGTATTGCAGTCGGCTCCCCCTTGCGATATCAAGAACATTGGTTGCATGAAGTACGAATTGCTTGATATCCGCCTGGATTCCATAGATCAACCAAGGTTTCGCATTCGTGTAACCAACTTCTGTGCTTCAGAAATGGATTATGCGATGATCGAATTGCCTCCCGGCGTTGTTGGGGTGACACCTGTAAATGGCAGCATTTACACCGCACCCAACACCGGAAATCAATATCTGGTGCGCAATCCGAATGCCTCTCCGTTCTATTCTACCCGTTATCGTTCGGTCGGCTCAGGGATAAAAAACGGCGAGGCTGATGTTTTGGAGCAGCGACTGCCACAACAGTCCTTCCAAAACAACTACATCCACATGAACGCCAAGCTCAAAAACGGCCAGTCATTCGAAGCGTATCTCAATACGTTCTACTGCCCTGTGCAGCCTTGGGCTGGATCGAAGTTAGAAGAAGGATTTGAACGTGATGATATGAATGCTGAGCGTTCAACAATCTCAATTCGCCCTAACCCAACCGATGGGGTATTGTATGTGGATCTTAGCGAATGGTTGGGACACTCCGCCCAAATTCAGGTGCTAAACGCGCAAGGCCAGCTGGTCCTGAATCGCCGGTATGAGGCTGGAAATGAATGGCTTGAAATAAATCTTGATGGCAGGCTGGCCAACGGACTTTATTACCTTGTAGTACACCCAGAAGGTGGAGATAAGGTAGCGACGAAGTTTGTGTTGGAGCGTTAAGTGATTTTATCTGCGCTTTGGCGTGGTTCTTTATACTTGATTTTAAGCATGTGCTATCCTAAATCTGGGATGGCACATGCTTTTTTTTGTGTATTCAGCCACTACCAAACTTGAATTGTCTTCCTGTCGGGACCTGTCCGCATCAAGTGCGCTTTGGCCGAGTGCTTG
>JBJXGZ010000143.1:0-76963 GCA_046160625.1 Saprospiraceae bacterium | reverse complement strand
CATCCCTTTTTTCTACCAATGCATACCGTTCAGCCAGTTTCTTGCTGGAGATAATGTACTCCTCTTCCGCTTCCGTGAGGTTTTTTATGATAAAATTGTCTTTATCTGCGGTGTTTGTAGTTTCCAGGCCTTCAGAGGTAACCGTTTTTATGGTTTCGCCGGGAAGGGCCTTTCGGACAAGCACGGCCTTCGTTTTGCGATATTTTTTGCCCTCTGTTTTGAAAATCGGTTCAAACAGTGCCTGCATATCTTGTTGAGAAAGAATTCTTTGTGTTTGTTTCATATTTGGTGCTAAATGTCCAAGCCCAAAAGTCTCAAAAAAATTTATCACATAGCAAGAACGGGTGATTTTCTTTTCAGAATCCTATGAAGAGTCCTAATCTACTTTTGGCCACTTTCAAGCATTGTCCGTATCATTGCCCCGTTTTTCTGACAAGCATTCATTGTTTCAAAACCCGAGCATGAAAAAATTACTTTTCCAACTACTATTACCCGCCTTAGTTATGGTGTCGGCGGGTCTTTTTCCTGTGGCGACTTTCGCCCAACTTTCGGTGAGCAATCCGGTCGCTCGCCCGCTTTTTGACAAAAAAACCGTCGGAGAAATCCGCCTCACGCTACCTAATGCTGACTGGGTAAACGTGTTGGACTCCCTCCGAATATACGGCACGGACGCGCTTCCTGCCTCGGTCGTCATTGACGGCCTGCGATACGAGGGAGCTACTGTTCGTTTCCGGGGTGACAAATCGTACGCTAAAGGCCTGAAACGCAACCCATTCAGCATCAAATTGAACAGCACAAGCCCAGGTCAAAACCATCAGGGATACGCTTCCATCAAACTTTCTGCGGCAGTACGCGACCCAAGCATGGCCCGGGAAATGCTGTTCCATGAAATCGCCTCCAAGTACATGCCTGCTTCCCAGGCAGCATACACCAAACTGTACGTCAACGAGGAATATGTCGGCGTGTTCGTAAATGTGGAAAGCATTGACAAACAATTCTTTGAGAACAATTACAGCAATGCCCGCGGCGCAGCATTTAAAGCAGGTGTGGACAACAAACCCGAAAATTTGCCCACCAACTGCAAACAAAACATTTTCGGTTCTTTGGAATACGAAGACAACCTGGACTGCTACAAAGGCAATTTTGAACTTGACTCGAGAGGAGGCTGGACAGAACTTCAGGAATTGACTCGAAAGTTGGCACAAGAACCCGCAAAGGTCTCTCAAGTATTGGATGTGGATCGTGCCCTTTGGATGCTCGCCCTCAACAATGTAATGGTGAACTTAAACAGTTATTCCGGCAAACACAGCCTCAATTACTATCTCTATCGGGACGGGAACAACCGTTTTCAACCTGTTCACTGGGATTTGAATCTTTCGTTTGGCAGTTACAAAAATACTGGTAGCGGAAGTGATTTAGACCTTCGCTCCTTGCAAAATCTGGATCCACTACTGCATGCAGACAACCTTTATAAGCCACTTATAAGTCAATTATTGAAAGATCCCTTGAACAAGAAGGTGTACCTGGCGCATATCCGTCAGATAAATGAGGAAAATTTCTTGAACGGGTCTTATGAAAAACGTGCTCAGGAACTGCGCGGTATGATTGTAGTGCCTTTCAACGACGATAAGTACAAAACCTACAGCTACGACGATTTCCAGCGCAGCCTGAATAATACAGTAGGTAAAAAGAGTAAAATCCCGGGACTCACAGAGCTCATGGGCAAACGTTCTCGCTTTTTGAAATCGCATCCGGAATTGACCAAACTGCCACCTGTGGTGTCTGAAGTGGTGGTGAAAGGCCGTGGCAAATTTGAGAATCAAAAACTTAACGCATTCTATGTAACTGCTCGGGCTGACAAATATCCGCTTAGGATGTATGTTTTCTACCGTTTTGAAGATCAGGATGCCTACACTATGCTTTCAATGTCAGAAGAAAATGTGCCTGATCTGTCAGCCGGCGTTAAATCTTTTGCTGCACAAATTGAGGCCAAAAGTCCGGAGGCGGTGCTTGATTATTATATTCTTGCAGAAAATGTGGGCGCCGCCAGCTTTTTGCCTGCCAACTATACCAGCCAGCCTTTCAAGATAAAATTGAGTGAACTAAACAAATAAATCCACTAAACCGGGCTATGAGAAATACCCTCCTATTCTCTTTCCTAATGGCTTTCTGCCTAAGCGTCTCCGCACAAGATTTTTATGGCGGCGGGGTGCAAGAAGTGCGCATAGATTTTCCCCAAAAAAGTTGGGACGTAAAATTGGACTCCCTCAAAAAGGCCAACCCCGAAGCACGGCTTGTGGCCACTGCTTGGGTGAACGGGCAGCGATTCGACAGCGTGGGGGTTAGATATAAGGGCAATAGCTCCTACTTTCGAACACGGAATGAAACTCTTAAGAAACTTCCGCTCAACATCAAGTTGGATTTCAAAAAGAAAGATCAACTTTTGAAAGGCGGTCAGAACACTGTCAAACTTTCAAATTCTTTTCTCGATCCAAGTTTTTTACGCGATCCATTGACGTATGAGGTGATCAGAAAATATATGCCTGCTCCGCAATGCAATTTTACAAGGGTTTATTTGAACAACAAATACTGGGGGCTTTATACCAATTCAGAGTCTGTGGATGAGCGTTTTATCAAAAAACACTTCGGTGCAACAGGCGGACATATTATCAAATGCGACCCCGATAATTGGAAACGAGTCAGAAGCCAGACTGGATGTCCAAAAGGGGAAAACGCTTCGCTGATTTATCTGAATGACAATGCTGGTTGCTACGATGCATTTTATGAGGTTGACGATCCGGCGGCATGGAAGTTCCTTTTAAACCTCATCAAAGTGTTGAATAAAACACCGGATAAAATCGAGTCTGTGCTTGATGTAGATCAAACACTTTGGATGCTGGCGATAAATAACGCACTCGTCAATTTGGATAGCTACAACGGTTCGCTTTCGCACAACTACTACCTCTGGTTTGACTCGCTGCATGTAGCCCACCCCATCATTTGGGATTTAAACATGTCATTTGGTGGCTGGCGTCGCGATTTTTCATTTCAGGAGATGACAGATGAGCAACTCATACAGTACTCGCCTTTCGCTGAGTTTGAAAATCTGCGCCGCCCTTTGATTTCCAAACTTTTGAAAAACTCACTTTATCGAAAAACGTATGTCGCGCACCTCCGCACGATCACCAATGACTTTCTTGCAAACGGTCTATTGCTCACACGTGCGCAAGCCATGACAAAAGAAATTGAGCCTTGGGTAAAGGCTGATTCGCTCAAACTTTATTCCTTAACGGACTTTCAAAACGCTTTTGATAAAACAATGAATAGCGGGCCAGACAATGTGATTGGACTGCGCCAACTCATGGGAAAACGCACAGAATGGCTTGCAAAACACCCCTTGCTCAACAAGTTGCAACCTACTATTACAGAGGCGAAGGCGGTTAAAGAGGAGGCAAAAATTAAATTTACGGCTAAACTCACCAACGCTACCCGTGGCGGCTGGCTTTATTACAGAGTGGATCGGCAGTTTGCCTTTACTCGGACTGCACTTTTTGACGATGGCACAAATGGGGACGCCGCCGCCGCCGATGGTGTTTTCACCACTTTATTGAATGCTGGCCTCGTAAAACAGTGGTATATCGCCGCAGAAGGTGAGGAAGGAGCGGCAACGCTGCCGGAAAGGGCATCTTTTGAGTTTTTTAAGGTGGAATGATAAACCATATAGTTCACATAGCACACATAGTTTCTAATCCGTTAGTTTTTAAAACTATGTGTGCTATGTGAACTATGTGGTTTGTTAACCTTGAATCGCCTTGATCCCCGGCAATTCCTTCCCTTCCAAAAACTCCAGCATCGCACCGCCGCCTGTGCTGACGAAACTTACTTTTTTAGCAAGTTTGAGCTGATTGACAGCTGCTACAGAGTCGCCGCCGCCCACCATTGTGAACGCCCCTTTTTTGGTAGCCGAAGCACAAGCTTTCGCTACTGCTTTCGTTCCTTGGGCAAAAGCCGGCATTTCAAAAACGCCCATTGGGCCGTTCCAGATCACGGTTTTGCTCTTACGGATTACGGATGCGAATGATTTGGCTGCTGATGGGCCAATGTCCAATCCCATCCATCCAGATGGAATTTGATTGCTTGGACAAACCTGCACAGCCGCATCAGCAGCAAACTTGTCGCCGCAAACGGAATCCTTGGGCAGCAGCACTTTCACCCCAGCAGCCCGGGCTTTTTTCAAGAACTCAAGCGCAGTTTTCAATTTGTCGGCTTCTACCAGAGAATTGCCAACGGCGCCTTTTTTTGCCAAAAAGAAGGTGTAGGCCATCGCGCCACCGATCAGGATGTTGTCGGCGTAGTCCAGGAAAGTTTCCAACAACATGATCTTGTCGCTGACTTTCGAGCCTCCGGTCACGCAAGTAACGGGTCTGGCCGGGTTTTTCATCGCACGGGTAGCATTCTCAATTTCGCGCTCCATGAGAAAACCGAAAGTCTTGTGGCTTTTATCAAAAAAGTGCGCTGCCACGGTCGTGCTGGCATGGGCACGGTGCGCTGTGCCAAAAGCATCATTGACGTAGATTTCGCCCAGTGCGGCAAGTTTTTTTGCAAAAGCCTCATTCCCCGCCTCCTCCTCAGGATGGAAGCGGGTGTTTTCCAACAGCAAAACTTCGCCCGGTTTGAGCGCTGCTGCTTTTTTTGCGGCTTGTTTGCCCACGCAATCATCGGCGAAATGGACTTTGGCCTTTAATTTTTTGCGCAAATGCTTTACCAAATGCATCAGCGTAAATTTCTGCGTGTTGATGCTGCCATCGGCATTCAGTTTTTCCAATGGGCGACCCAGGTGTGACATCAAAATGGCCGAACCGCCTTGATCCAGAATGTGCCTGATGGTGGGCACCGCCTCTCGGATGCGGGTGTCGTCTGTAATCTTGTATTCCTTGTCGAGCGGCACATTGAAGTCTACACGGATGAGGGCCTTTTTGTCTTTAAAATTGGGTCTCATAATTTCTATTGATTTGGTTATTTGTTGATTTGGTTATTTGGGGATTTGAGTTGCCAAGCTTGGGCGCTCGAATAACCAAATCAACAAATAACCAAATCAACAGAAAATCACACCATTGCGCACAATTGTGCCAAACGTGCCGAATAACCAGCCTCGTTGTCATACCAGCCCACAATACGGCAGGTGTTGCCATTTACCTGCGTTAATGGTGCGTCAAAAATAACGGAGTGTGTGTTGCGGACGATGTCGCTGGACACGATTTCATCGGTATTATACTCTACAATGCCTTTCAAATGACCATCTGCGGCGGCTTTGAAGGCGGCGTTAATTTCCTCTACGGTGGCGGTTTTTTTGATAACACAAACACAGTCAGTGAGGGAACCTGTTGCGACGGGTACCCGGAGAGAGTGCGCAGCGATTTTACCCTCCAGGTGTGGGAGTACCGTAATGACGGCCTTGGCAGCGCCAGTGGTGGTGGGCACAATATTTTGAGCAGCAGCCCGGGCACGGCGAAGATCCCGGTGCGGACCGTCTTGCAGGTTCTGGTCGGCTGTGTAAGCGTGGATGGTATTCATGAAGAACTGCTCTACGCCAAAGGCTTTGTCCAAAA
The DNA here is from genome assembly GCA_046160625.1 of Saprospiraceae bacterium. Classification (GTDB taxonomy): domain Bacteria; phylum Bacteroidota; class Bacteroidia; order Chitinophagales; family Saprospiraceae; genus M3007. The sequence continues at coordinate 71,354 of JBJXGZ010000143.1, read as the reverse complement.
CCATAATCATCGGAACGAGGCAGTTTGTGGTACAGCTAGCATTGGAAATAATAGTGTCAGTGTCCTTGATTTGGTCGGCATTGGCTCCGATCACGAAGGTAGGAACGTCATCTGTCTTGGGTGGGGCGGATAGTATGACGCGTTTGGCGCCAGCCTGGAGGTGCAATCCCGCTTTTTCTTTGTCTAGAAATATGCCCGTACATTCGAGCACTACGTCTACTTTCATTGTGGCCCATGGAAGTTCGGCAGGGTTTTTCACGGCTAAGGCCGCGATTTTGGTGCCATTAACTGTGATGCTATGCTCATCAGCACTAACTGTGCCGTCGAAGCGGCCTTGCATGGTATCGTATTTCAGCAAATGAGCGAGGGTGTGGTTGTCTGTGAGGTCGTTGATTGCCACCACTTCAACATTAGGGTCTTTAACCAGGTTGCGAAAAGTCAGACGACCGATACGGCCAAAGCCGTTGATGGCGATGCGTTTTTTAGTCATTATTAGGTTGTGTTTGAAACTGTAAATGGAAAATGCAAAAGAGGTGGCAGTATCTGGAAAGGCAGCGCAAAAGTAGATTTTTTGCTGAAATACCGCGGCTGCATTAAACCTAGGAGATTTAATTTGCAACAAAAGAAAAAGCGCCACACAGCATAAACTATGTAGCGCTCCTAAATTTTTTTGTGAAGCTGGTCGAATGTTGTTTTACAGCCCCCAAGCAACCCCTACGTTCAGGCTGATACCTCTGTTGTGGGCCTCGCCATTTTTAGCTATATCGGTAAAGCCGTGACCATAGGCCAAATCAACATTGAGCCAGGTACCTGGAGCGACACGATAGTTGAAACCGGTCCCAAATGCCAATCCAAGGTCAGTCTCTTCAAACAGGTCCTTGGAATCAAATTTGGCTGTTCCTATTGGTAAAAAAACCTCTGTTTCTCCTCCAGCCAAAATTCCTAAAGATGGCCCAAGGTATATTTTGGGTCGGAAGTCATTGCCGAATTCATTGAAGAAATATATTATCTTGACCGGGATACGGACGTAATTAAGGCGGGCATTTACACTTTCGCCGCGCATCTCGGTTTTTCCGCCTTCGCCGGAAAACTTGAGGTCAAGCCCCACGCCCCAATGTTCTTCGGTACTATATACAAGGGTAAGTCCAGCATTTAGGCCAAGTAATCCCTTCGTATCTCCAGGTGCATCTTCTATCCAAGAATTGTTGAGGCCGATAGTAGGTCCCAGAGAAAACTCTTGGGCGCTTGCAAAGGATATGCCGCATAGCACAAAGGCTGAGGTAAGCAGTATGTTTTTCAATTTGCTGTAAATTTAGTTAAAAATTGTCTAATTGTGTAGCTGCAAAGATCCGATGAGCTGTTTTCTGGACTGTTACATAATTCCATAAAGAAGTTACATTATTCATACTTATGCGTGCCTCAAAAAAGAAAGTGAGCCCATTCAGCGCAATTTTTGTGAAAGTACAGAAAGGTTGAGCAGCAATTTCCCCATTTTTGCCATCTCAAACCGATAACATGAAAAGACTACTCGCCTTCATTTTACTCCTCCCTGGGCTACTCCCTGCTCAAAACTACCTGATGAACGGCTCGCCCATTACTACCTGTAGCGGTACGTTTTATGATTCAGGGGGGGCACTGGGCAATTATGGCAACAACCAAAATTTCAATACGACCATTTGCTCTAATGGCTCGGGTGGAACGCATGTGCGGCTCAGTTTTTCCGGGGCTGATTTGGCTGCGGGCGATGTGCTCTGTTTCTATGATGGCCCGACTGCTGCGGCACCTTTGCTTGCTTGTGCTTCTGATTATCCAGCAGGACAACCCTTCGTGGTGCAGGCCACTGCAACCAACCCAAGCGGCTGTATTACAGTGACTTTTCAATCCAATGGGAGTGGAACTGGTGTAGGCTGGACAGCGGCGATTTCTTGCGTGGCATCTTGTCAAAAGATATTGGCTGACCTTGTTTCTTCCAACCCAATGATTGTACCTGCTGATACAGGCTGGATTGATATTTGTCCCGGCGAGCGGGTGTTTTTTAATGGAGCGGGTATTTACCCGCAAAACAATTTTGCCTACCCACAGTCGGATTTTACTACCACATTCGAATGGAATTTTGGCGATGGCGGCATTGCATACGGCCCCAATACTTCCCACCGCTTCGACGTTCCGGGCGGGTATTTTGTCCAACTTCTGCTGACTGACACATTAGGGTGCCGTAACAGTAACCTAATCAGTCAACGAGTACGTGTGGCGCAAAGGCCTTATTTTGATTTAACAACTGTAGGTCAAATTTGTGCAGGCGATACATTGAATTTGAGCGCGACGGTAGATTCTTCCATAAATGGAACGACGCTTTCGGTTACGCCCGTTTCCGCTTCTTTTGATGTAGAGGCCAGCCGCTCTGACTCCCTTCCATTGCCTGATGGCACAGGTGAACTTTATGAAACCAGCATTTTGCTTAGTGAATTTTCACCCGGACAGATACTGCTGAATGCCAATGACCTGGAAAACATCTGCGTCACGATAGAACATTCGTGGATGCGTGACATCGAAATTACACTCAGCTGTCCAAGCGGACAAAGCATCATCCTGCACGATCACCCCGGCAATTTTGGTAGTGAGGTTTTCCTTGGCGAACCCAATGACAACGACAATTTCAACCCTATTCCCGGTCTCGGCTACGATTATTGTTGGACACCCAATGCGCCCAATCCTACGTGGATTGAGTATGCAAATACTACGCTGGGCGGCTCTGGAACCCTTCCGCCAGGAGATTACAGCACATTCGACCCGATTGACAATTTGCTTGGTTGCCCGCTTAATGGAGAGTGGACGATTGGCGTGACGGACCTTTGGCCTGCAGACAATGGGTATATATTCAATTGGTCCTTGAAATTTCAAGACGCGTTGTATCCAAACATTGAAACTTTTACCCCCGCGTTTTTGAGCTGGAATTGGAGCAATCATCCTTCGATTTTCTATTCAACTATTGACAGCATTGCGGCTTCACCTCAAAACGCTGGAACAGCAGGTTACACCTTCACAGTCAACGACGAATTTGGTTGCTCCTGGGATACGCTGGTTAGCGTTTCTGTGCTACCGCCTACGCACCCCGACTGCTATGTATGTGCCACCAATTTCCCTGCATTAAAAGACACCAGTATTTGCACGGGGGAGCCTGTGCCTTTTAATGCCACTTCGCTCGCGCAGGCCACTCAGGAAGTTCGCTTTGAGGCATATCCAGACTATCCTTTTGGCAATGCGAATCACCCACATGCCAACCCTTATGCTTCCCCGATAGCAGTCAACAGTCTGGGTTTCAACTTTTTGACAAATCCAATGCAGCAAATCACCTCCGTCTGCATGGACATCGAAACAGATTTTACGGCAGACCTCAACATCTTCCTTCGCGCGCCAGGGGGGCAACAAATTATGCTCTCCACAGGCAATGGAGGAGCGGGAGATAACTACAAAGTCACTTGTTTTGCACCTTCGGCTTCAGTACCTATTGTGGGTCAGGCTGCACCTTTCAATGGCACGTACATCCCGGAAGGAAACTGGAACGTGCTGGCGGGTGCGCAAGTTAATGGTAACTGGAGCCTGGTGGTTTCAGATGGATTTGCACCCGCTCAGTTCGGTAATGTCAAATGGTGGAGCATCGGCTTTAACACACAAAATAATGTGACCTACAATTGGAATAATGCAGCCTCGCTTACCTGTCAAAACTGCCCAACGCCGATTGCAACGCCTACAGATACAACCGTTTATGTGTTGACCGCGACCGATAGCTACAACTGTATACATTCAGATACTGCAATCGTAAACGTTGCCAATTTTTTCCCAGCGCCAACCGGTCTGATCGTTTTTCAGCTAGGGACTGGCACCATGACTTGGGTATGGGATGCTGTGCCAGGCGCCCTTGGGTACGAGGTAAGTGTGGACGGCGGGCCTTGGCAAAACCCTAACAATGGCCTGCTTTCGCACCTTGTTTCAGGGCTTGCTTTGGGACAGTCCGTGAATATTTCTGTACGATGTATCAGTCCTACAACCTGTTTGCCAGCGGTACAAAACGCGAACAGCGTGTTTCCGGGTTGCACCATGTTCGCTGATGTATTTTTAACCACCGATGTGCCTTGCGCAGACGATACTACAGGAACAGCCATCCTTTCTGTTTCCAATGCGACTTTCCCTGTGCTATATTATTTGGACACCTTTTCCACGCCGTTTCTAAATGGCGATTTTATCAATATCCTTTCTGCGGGTAATCATTCCATTATTGTGCTTGACGCACTCGGCTGCCGCGATACGGTTTATTTTACCATAAACGCACCCCCTCCCATAGTATTAACTACTTCTGGTACACACGTTTTGTGCAATGGAGACAACTCCGGAACGCTTAACGCTTTGGCCATGGGCGGCACTGGAGGTATCGCATTTGCCTGGCGTGACTGCCTTGGAGGCCCAACACTCGGCGGTGCAATTCAAACCGATCTTTTTGCAGGCTGCTATGCGGTAACAGCAACGGATGCAAACGGCTGTACTTCTACCGGCTCATTTACCTTGACGGAGCCTTTGGCGTATGTGTTTGACGCCGCGCAAGATTCTGTTTCGTGTTCGGGTCTTTCAGATGGCGGAGCGAGTATTATGGTTTCAGGGGGCACCATGCCTTATCAATATCTTTGGGACAATGGTTCTACGATGGCCAATGCGACCAATCTTGACGCTGACTTTCATTTTGTGACCGTAACTGATGCAAATCTGTGTTCGGCCACCACATTTGTGTCGGTGCTTGAACCGCCTTTGTTCTTGGTAGACAGCACGTTATCGCAGTTCGCAACCTGCTTTGGAGGCAACAACGGGATGGCCTCAGTTTTTGCCTCCGGAGGTACGCTTTCTTACCAATATCAATGGAATGACCCTGCGAGCCAAACCCTGCAAAAAGCCGTCAACCTCACTGCTGGAAACTACAATGTTACTGTAACGGACTGGAACGGGTGTACTGCCCAAGCGGCGGTTACGGTTACTTCACCACCCGAAATATTCCTAAATTTTTCAAATGTGTCCGGGGAAATATGCGCTGGTGATTGCATGGGTCAAGCAAGCGTAAGCGCTACAGGTGGGGTAGGGGGCTACCAATTTGATTGGGAAGACAATTCGATCCCAGCCGGCACGCAAACGGCTATGAATCTTTGTCCTGGAAATTATAGATTGACTGTGTCGGATATCAATGGCTGCATTGAAGTGGATTCGGTAATCATTGATGGAGCAACTCCCATTATTGTTCAATTAAACGGAACTGCCCCCTCCTGTTCTGGACTACAAAATGGTTCCATTGATTCCCAGGTATCGGGCGGCAGCTCGCCCTATCAATATCTTTGGAGCAATGGAAGCACTTCTGCTGATCTTCAAAACTTGCCCTGTGGTCAATATCAACTTACCCTAACGGATGGGGCAGGTTGTGTCAGAAACTACAGCGATACGCTTGCTTGTCCGCAAACAATTACCATAGTGGACATTGTGCCTCAACCTGTTCTGTGCTTTGGAGGGTCTAATGGTTCCATCACGGTACAGGTACAAGGCGGCACCTTACCCCTTAATTATTTGTGGAACGACGCAAATGCCCAAATTACCCCAACGGCCCAAAATTTGCCTGCCGGGACTTACACGGTAACTGTCACGGATGCAAATGGCTGTAGTATTTCGACTTCTACCAGCGTCTTGCAATCCACCCAACTCACGGTCACAACAAGCGTTACAAATGTATCCTGTCTGAGCCTTGGCGATGGGACTGCCACAGCCAATCCTATAGGAGGAGTTGGACCTTACACCTACAATTGGAGTGGGGCGGGTACCAACCAGATCATCACAAACCTGGCTGCAGGCACTTTTTTTGTAACTGTCACGGATTCAAATCAATGTACTGCTACTGCATTTGCGCTTATCACCCAACCCACGACGATGGTGATGGTGACTGCCACCCAAACCCGCTTCGCCTGCTGGGGCGAAAGCGATGGTGATGCGGCTGTTTCTGCAAGTGGAAGCAATGGCGCACCATTCACTTTTAATTGGAGTAATGGCCAAGTAGGCGGTGGGGCATCAAATCTGGCCATCGGACTTTATACCGTGACCGCCACTGATCCTAAGGGCTGTACCGGCACTCAGATTGTTGCAATTCAGGAATTAGACAGCATTGAAGTCTTAACTGCGTACGCACCCCCGACCTGTCCAAACGACCCTGACGGTGTGGTAGCAGTCGTACTTATTGAAGGCGGATTAGGCATGGGAGATTCAACCCAATACAACTACCAATGGAGCCTGCCAGGTGCCCCCAACTCAACCGTAGCAAGTGGTTTTTTGGCTGGGAATTACACCCTAACCGTGACAGATTTTCAAGGTTGTATGGAAATCCATCAATTCAATGTGGAAGGACCTCCCACCATCACTGTTCAATTGGCCGTTGAGGACGTTTCATGTTTTGGCTTTTCTGATGGTTCCGCGTCGGTAATTGGGTTTCAAAACGCCGTAGGTGCGGTCAATTTCCAATGGAATAACAACGAAACAACACCATTAATCAATAGCCTCGCAATGGGCAATTACAGCGTGACAGTCACGGATTCGAAAGGTTGTACTGCTCTTGCATTAGCCACCGTGCAGCAGCCAGAACCCCTTGTGCTTTCGTTTGGTGTCCAACCGCTGGTATGCGCCTCGGATAGTAACGCAATGGTGGGTACTATGGTGACCGGGGGCACTCCTGGATATATTTATCAATGGGACAACGGTGCAACAACGGCTGAAATCCAGGGTCTTGTAGCTGGTAATTACGCCTTGCTGGTGACAGATGTGAATGGTTGCATTATTTCTGATTCGGTGGATGTAACACAGCCGGACGCGCTGCTCGTTTCGCTTGAATTGACTGAGCCTGAATGTTTTGGAGGCCAGGATGGACGTATTCGTTTGCTTGTTTCTGGTGGCACAACGCCCTATAGATATAGCATTAACGATGGTCCATTTGGTGGCAACAGTGTGTTCCTTGCATTGATGGCAGGCACTTACCATTTACAAGTGCGCGATGCAAAAGGTTGCCTTACCAGAACCACGGCTATACTCGGCCAACCACCGCAGATTCAGGTAACAGTTGGTCTTGACGCGACACTGATTTTGGGGGACAGCTTATTGATTTCGTCTGCGGTGAACAACGCGGTTGGCATTACCACTTTTGTTTGGGGAAGTGCCTTGGTAGACAGTATTACTTGCGCAGATTTGCCTGATTGCGAAGCAATTTGGGTGAAGCCCGTGACTACAAACACCTACCAACTTACGGTCACAGACGCTAACGGTTGTACTGGTAATGATGAAATAAGAGTGACCGTTGAAAAACCACGCGGGGTGTACGTCCCTACGGCTTTTACCCCCAACGGCGATTTTGAAAACGACTTGCTGGTGGTGCATGGTAAAAGCCAACAGGTACGCAAAGTGCGGGTATTCAAGATTTTTGATCGCTGGGGCGAGTTGGTCTACGAGGATCAAAACTTTTCAGTAAACGATACTACGAGGGGTTGGGATGGTTCATTCAGGGGTCAACCCTGTGATCCGGCGGTGTTTGTTTGGCTACTGGAAGCGGAATATAAGGATGGCCACATAGATCTTTTGAAAGGCAATGTGACACTTTTAAGATGATGGAAGTTCAAGTTCATTCAATAACCACGGATCGAAGGACATGCTGGTTCCGGTAGTTTACTTTGATAAAATAAAACCCGCGGGGTAAACTAGAAATGTCCACTTTCATGCCTCCTTCGATCAATTGTCCTTGTCCGGTTAGCATTTGTTGCCCTTGTGGGTTGAAAACACTGTATGAAAGATGCTGCTCATCTGGAGCATTGATTTGGATGTTCAATGTTGATTGTTTTGCGGGATTGGGATAGACAAGGATGGACTCTTGGATACTAGCAGGATCACTTGCACCCGAAAGGGAGAAGACACCGTGTTTATAATTTACTGTCCCGGTACTCATGTCCTCCCAAACCACATACGCCTTGCCGTTTGAAGACAGCGCGATGTCGGCATTCATTACATTACTGCCAGCCAGCACAGTGTGCCCAGAGGGGAATCCGTTAAAGATATTATCTGTAAACTGAACTGCTAGCTGAGCGCTGCCATTTACTGTTTGTCTCCAAACTACTGCTGCGGCAATCCCGGCTGTGGCAATTCTTGGAAAATTCTGTTGTCCTAAGCCTGCAAATTCGCCAGTGAGTGGTTCAATGGATTCCAATTGAAATGTACTGAGGCTTGAATGGCTTCTGTAACAGAGCGTTTTACCGCTTGCAGCACTCATGAAAACGGAGTAGAGTCCGTCGCCGATAATTATACCGTCTGGTCCACTTGATGGGCAAGCGTTAATCATCCAATCTGTATTGTCAATTTCTATTCCGGCACCGAAACTACTGGCGTTGTCAAAAGAAATTCCAGCCCAGCTGTTGCGTAGATTATTCAAATTATCGCGATAGAGCAATGCTACAGTATTACCTGAGGAGGTTACCGAGGCAGGGCAGCAATCGCAAACAGCCCCTCCTGAAAAGCCGCTCCCCAATTCATCCGGGCCAAAAGTGCTGCCGTTATCCGCTGATTTTGCCAACACATAATGCGCGTCGCCCCAACTCTGGTTGAATTTCATAAACGCTACCAATGGATGACCATTTGCATCGGTACTTACAGCCGGAAATCTGGATTTGCCGTTTACAATGGAGTCCACGCGAAACGGAGCCGAGAAATTTGCCCCGCCATCGAAGGAACGCACAATATAAATCCCGCTTGCATCTTCCGGGGTTTCTTTAAAAACGACGTACACCGTGTCGCCATGTGAAGCCAAATCCGGGCCAGCCCAGGATGCTGCAAAAATTGGGATGGAATCCGGGTTTAAGTTTACCGGAATGGAGAAGCCGTTCCCAATCCATCGGCTGAAAAAAACTTGCTTGGAGTTGTTGTTCCCCCAGATAATCAAAGGGTCACCGGAACCATCGGTTACCACCCTGGGGTGCATGTTGCCATATTGATTGGAAGCCACGATGGTGCTTTGTGACCAATTTATACCGGATTGCGCAATTGCGGATTGGCAAATTAAGAAGAGGGCCAGGAAGACAAAATATTTCATAGAGAAGTGTTTTTTCCAATTGCCAAAGTTAGTATGATTTTTCGATCCGTACCTTGCTTCCAAATTTACGCTCCTCTATGCGCATATCCATCGTACAATCCTCTCTGCATTGGGAAAATCCTAGTGCGAACCGCACAATGATTGCCGAAAAGCTCTTGCCACTGCGTGGGAATACAGATTTGGTGGTGCTACCTGAAATGTTCACAACCGGGTTTTCGATGAATGCCACTGCGCTCGCTGAGCCAATGAATGGGCCTACAATGGATTGGTTACGCGCCGTTTCTCAGGATTTGAACGCGGCAATTACAGGCAGCTTTATCTGCGTCGAAAGAGATCAATACTTCAATCGGCTCATCTTCATACGCCCGGATGGGCAATTTGACCATTATGATAAGAAACACTTGTTTTCGCTGGCCAACGAACAAGAAAACTTCAGTGCCGGAAAAAAACGCCTCATCGTTGAATGGCTTGGTTGGCGTATATGTCCACTGATTTGTTATGATTTGCGTTTTCCTGCCTGGAGCCGAAACACACAATGGGAGCAGCGCAGTTCAATATCCAACGTCCAAGGTCCTAATGTCCAATATGATTTATTGATCTACGTGGCCAACTGGCCCAATCGTCGTGCACATCATTGGCGTTCGTTATTGGTGGCCAGAGCGATTGAAAATCAATCGTTTGTTGTAGGGGTTAACATCGCCGGAGCGGATGGTAACGATTTTGAATATTCAGGGGACTCAGCCATTATTGACCATTCAGGGCAGCCACTCGCGCAAATTCCTGATGGAAAGGAGGACATTGTTACGGTGAATATTTCATTGGAGGACCTGAAAGCCTACCGAGTGCAGTTGCCGTTTTTGTTGGACGCGGATGTGTTTGAATTTAAGGCGTAAGATTTTCACGCAACGGCGCAACGTTTTTTTCTCGGTTTTAAAACGTTGCGTCGTTGCGCCGTTGCGTGATTAACATGAATCATAGTTTAAAAAACCACCCGCTTGCTTCCCCATATTTAATCCAGAACATCCCGGATGACCAACCATAAGTTTCCAGTTTCAAAATCTGCTCGCCTCGTTCCATCTCCCCTTGCCAAACTACCCTCCCTAGCATATCTGAAATGATGATGTCACCAGATGTCGCTTCAGGCAATTCGACTTGCAAAAACCCATTTGCAATCGGGTTCGGCCATATCCGCAGGGCAGAGGAGACTTTTGTCGCCTCTTGTGTCGGAGTGGTGATTTGCGCCACTTTAAGCCCATTCCCGAAACTCGTCACCCACATTTCCGAAGATTTATATGGATTAAAAAAAACACGTTCCGGTTGGCGGAAAGGATAGCTTTCTACCAAGCCCCAAGTAGGGAGTGTAGCATTAATATTATTGGTCACCCATAGCCCCTGCGTCTCGGTCGTCAGATAGGCTTGTTGCAGGTTTTGTGGATTGAAAGTCAATGAAGTAACCCGGTCAAATTGAGAACCTGTCAGTTTTGTCCAATTAAGACCGCGGTTCGTAGTTCTGAATAATCCGCCTTTCCCATTGGGCGCACCGCCCCAACCGCTGAAAACGCCGACGTACCAGGTATTTTGGCTTGGATCTGAAGGGTCTATCACAATGTCTTTCGTCCAATAATGCATGTCCGGGTGACTGCGGTCGGCCCAGGCATTGGTAGCAGGGTCGTATAGGAAAACCCCCGAGCTGGCGGTGAATTGCCCACTGGAATTCCTTCGCCCGGAAAAAGTGCAAGCGACCTTGCCGTCGTTCAAAACCACAATACTTGCGGGGTGGCCTTCCGTACGGGGCGGAGCGGGGAGTTGTGTCCAATTTGCGCTCAAACCGCTACGCCAAATCCCACCTTTCATCGCAGATCCTCCGCCACCGAAATGGATCACACTGGCATAAAGCAAGGGCTGATTGGGGTCTTTCGCTAGCCAAAAGACAGGGTGTCCGAAACTATGGTGCTGCACCCAATCGCTGCCGCCATTGGTGGAGTAAAAAACTTTTCCGGCATTGTCATTGGCATCCAAAATCCCGTCTTGAAGTCGGGTACTTTGGTACATATCGTGGATTCCAGAAGTAGCGGCGAATAACCAATTGTTTTCAGGCGCCTCGACAATGCGATAAACCGAATTGACCGACATGCCATTGTACGTGAAGCCCCAAAGATCGCCACCATCTGTGCTTCGGATCATGCCGATATCGCTGAATGCTGCCAGTATTTCCTCTTGACCGTGCCAGTGAAGTTGCCATGCAGTGGTATTTTCCAGGCCAATGCTCTCGTAGGCTTTGCGCTTGGGCGTGGGCGCATCAGGAGGGTTTTGGTAGGCGCTGTTTAGGTATGCTTGTTTCCAGTTGTCTCCGCCATTGGCGCTCACATGGACGAAACCGAAATCACTGAACAGTACCTTGTCCGAATTTAAGGGTGCAACGCTAATGCCAAAACAGGACTCGCCCCAGCTCCATCCTTTGTCGCCACCAAAGCCACTCCAGCCCGTGTTGATATGCACGTTGTTGGTGCTTTTGAAGACTTTTTCCCAGGAATTCCCCCCGTTTTCAGTCTTCATTATCAGGGGGGAATTTAGGGCGCCATCATTTCCGCCGAGATATATTGTGTTTGCATCGTTCCAGGCCATGCCTACGTACATCACGAAATCGTTGAGAAAATCAATGCCTGCCACCTTAGATTGCCACACGCCCGAGGCATTTTCCATAGTATATACCCCATTTGCAAAGCCCCAATATTCCCAGGGCATCACACCGTTGTACACATCTGCTACATCAGCAGTAATGCAAGTGAAGCGAGTGGTTCCGTTACTTTTCCCAGCTGCAAAACTCCAAATAACCTGTCCTGCCCCCAATCCGCTTGTTGGCAGGAGGCTGAATGAAGTTCCGCCGTTTATGCTGCGAAAAATTCCTTCATTGGTTCCGATGTAGATATTTTCCCCATCAAAAAATGTACCGCCCATGATCAGGCCCACGCCATTGTTGGCTGCCTGTTTTACCAATTGAAGCGAGTTGCCAAAATCGTTGGAAATGAAAATGTTGCCATAATAATTTATAAGCAACTGATTGGGTTTCTGATAGTTGGCGACCATTCGGGTTACAGGGCCATTGTTACTGTTGTGACCGGGCAAGATTTGCCAGGAGGTTCCGCCGTTCATTGTGCGGACCGGATATCCGTTGTTCCCGTCATTATGGTTGCAGTAGGCCACATCAGGGTCATTGGTCCATTCATAGGTGGAAAAGGCGCCAAATGCTTGTAATTGCTGGAAATGGATTTGATCGTAGTGCTCACCAAAATCTGTGGTGTGGAACATCTGGCTCATGTCGCAAGAGACATAGAACTCGTTATCGTTGGCTGGATTTACGCGGGGGAAGAACAGGGCGCCACCACCGCCAACACCGCGGGGCTGGAAGTTAAGGGTTTGGGCGGAGAGATTTGAAAGCAGCGGCAGTAGCAGGAGTAGTTTTACCCGCCAAAACTTTAATGTAGGAGGGGACAGTAGCCAAAATTTTTTCATGGTAACCGAATTTGAGTAAAGATTTGTTTGTCAAAATTATAGGTTAGACCCTTATTACTGATTTTAAATTTTGCAGTTCTTCTGATTTGCATTTTGAGGTTTAGTTTTTCCTGTGTCTCGCATTCATTCTCAATCCCTTTCCTACCTTTGCATCCCGTAACGAGTAAAACATTCTATGACGAAATACATCTTTGTTACGGGCGGCGTCACCTCCTCGCTTGGAAAAGGAATCCTTTGTGCCAGCCTCGCTAAATTGCTTCAGGCGCGCGGCTTTTCAGTTACCATTCAAAAATTCGACCCATACCTCAACGTGGATCCCGGCACGCTCAACCCTTATGAGCATGGCGAATGCTATGTCACAGACGATGGCGCCGAGACCGATCTTGATCTCGGTCATTACGAACGGTACCTCAACACCCCAACCTCGCAGGCCAACAACGTGACTACCGGGCGGATTTATCAGACCGTCATCGAGCAGGAACGCGCGGGGGCTTTTTTGGGCAAAACGGTACAAGTAATCCCCCATATCACCGACGAGATAAAGCGGCGGATGCTGCTGCTCGGCCAAACAGGTCAGTTCGACATCGTTTTGACCGAATTGGGCGGTACGGTGGGCGATATTGAATCATTGCCGTATGTCGAATCAGTTCGCCAATTGCGCTGGGAATTGGGCAAGGAGCACTCTTTAGCCATTCACCTGACCCTTGTTCCGTACCTCAACGCTGCCAAAGAACTCAAGACAAAACCCACACAACACTCTGTAAAAGAACTACTTAGCCTCGGGGTTCAACCTGACATCTTGGCCTGCCGCACAGAACATCCGCTAAACCTTGATATCCGTCGGAAATTGGCGCAATTCTGCAACGTGGAGACCTCCTCTGTAATTGAAATGATTGATGCCGAGACGATTTACGACGTGCCGCTTTTGCTGCACAAAGAGCGTCTTGACTCGGTCGTCATTTCAAAACTTCACTTGAAAGACACCAAAGAGCCAAACCTCACAACCTGGAAAAACTTTTTGGGCAAACTCAAAAACCCGCTTCACGAGGTCAAAATTGGACTTATTGGCAAATACAACGAACTGCCAGATGCCTACAAATCTATCTACGAATCTTTTGTCCATGCAGGTGCAGTGAACGAGTGCAAGGTGCGGGTACAACCCATTCACGCAGAGGCTTTGGAAGGGAGTTACAAGGACGTTAGTAAGGCTTTGGCAGGACTGAACGGCATTTTGGTCGCACCGGGTTTTGGCGAGCGCGGCATTGATGGCAAGTTATCGGCCATCCGTTTTGCGCGTGAAAACAACATCCCCTTTTTCGGCATTTGCCTGGGGATGCAATGCGCTTGTGTGGAGTTTGCTCGCAATGTGCTCCATCTCAACGGAGCGGCCAGCACAGAGGTAACCGCAGATACCCCACATCCCGTTATTGACATGATGGCCGAACAAAAAAACATTACCCAAAAAGGCGGAACGATGCGACTTGGCGCTTATGACTGTAGTTTGAAGAAAAAATCAATGGCGCTGGAGGCCTATAAAAATGCCCAAATCAGCGAACGTCATCGTCACCGATGGGAATTCAACAACAAATATTTGATTGATTTTGAAAAAGCGGGTATGGTCGCCACTGGAATAAATCCAGAGACGAATCTGGTGGAAATCATCGAGATACCTGAACTAAAGTGGTTCGTGGGGGTTCAATTCCACCCAGAGTTGAAAAGTACAGTTGAAAATCCGCATCCGCTATTCGTATCGTTTGTGAAAGCCGCGATGGGGTAGTGGCTTGAAAAACAGAATGTGAGCGATTTATTTAGGGCATCAGAAGAATTTTATCCTGTTTGAATGTTAAATTTAACGATCTGGTGGGCAATCATTCTGCGCCATACCGTTTTTTGTCTAATTTTGTCACGAATTTCAGGCTGGCACAGCCTTTGCAACAATAAGCCCAAATGCTCTGCCGTTCTACGCGCAAAGTTTTTTAAACCATCGTCAATCACCTCGCAATCAAGCATTTTCTTCTATGAAAAATTGGCAAAAATTTCTCGCACTTGCCTTCGTGGCTGCACTTTTCCTTCTTGAATCTTGTCACAGGGGCTACGGCTGTCCGGGCGCTGACTTATAAATATGGCACTTAATTGGCTGCCGTTCGAGTCTTTGGAAGACATAGAGCGTATCATAAAACGCTCGCACGAGGTTCCTTGTCTCATTTTCAAGCATAGCACTCGTTGCCATATTTGCTCGATTGCTAAGTTTCGTCTCGAAGATGACTGGGATTTTAAGCCAGGAGAAATGGAGGCGTACTTTTTGGACGTGCTTATTAATCGTCCTGTGTCGCTTCAAGTAGCTGAGACATTTCAAGTGCATCATGAGTCACCTCAGGTTTTACTTATAGTGGATGGTGAATGCATTTATGATGCTTCGCAATTGGACATCACTTTTGAAGAACTCCAGGAGGGCCTGATCGCAACAAGAATCTGATAATCAAGTCTCTATAACCGATTTTAAAAGGTGTCTGCTCTGTGTGGACACCTTTTTTGTTTGCCACGAATTGCACGAATTCACACTAATTCTCTGGTGAGAAGATGTTTGATTAGTGAAAATTCGTGTAATTCGTGGCCACTTTCAATTGCCTCAAATTCCGACCTTTGCTGCGTGAAAACCCTCCGACTGTTTACCCGCTTCTTCTTTTTTGTTGTCTACACAGCCCTCATCGTAGCAGAGATCTGGTTGCGAAACCGCTTGTGGGGGGAAGATATCCGCCGTTCTATGCGCGTTCGTCGGCGTTGGGCAAGGAATCTACTTGATGGCATAGGATTACATATTGAAACCGAGGGTACAGCGCCGGATTTTCCTTGTCTGATAGTCAGCAACCACCGTTCTTACATAGACCCAATTTTGATGCTGCGCGATGTATTTGGATACCCGGTTGCAAAAGCAGAACTGGCAAATTGGCCCCTCATTGGGAAAGGGGCGAAAATGGCAGGCATTCTGTACCTCCGCCGTGAAAGTGCCGGGAGCCGCTCTGGAACATTACGCCAAATACTCGGAAAAATAGAAGCAGGATTTTCTGTTATTATTTTCCCTGAAGGTACCACATCTGGCTTGATGGGCACCTTGCCATTTAAAAAGGGGGTCTTCAAATTAGCGGCGCAAGAGAGCATCCCTATCGTACCTGTGGCAATTGTCTTTTCGGATGAGCGCGATTTTTGGGTTGGCAAAGCAACTTTTTTTAGTCACGCCAGACGGCGTTTTGGTGAGCAAAGAATTGATGTAAAACTTTGCTATGGCACCGGAATCAGAAGCGAAGACCCGGATATTTTACGCACTAAATCTCAGGACTGGATAGACGCTGTGTTGCATTCAAATGATCAAAAGAAGCAAAGTTTTCTGGCCTAGGCGAAATGAGGGAATAGAGTTCGTCGCTACATTTGCCCCCTGAAACATCTGCACCCTTCTATGGCAACATCATCCTCCTTCCAACCCATTCAAACCCAAACATTTAGGCACAAAAACATGAACTCAAAAAACGCTGCTTCCCGTAGAGGCATCCTGATTTTTTTGCTGGTAGCGCTACTTGGTGGCGCTTATTTCGCTTGGCAACCTATCAAAGGTTTCTGGTTTCCTGCTGTACCCTCGGAACTTGCCGATCCCTATGTTTGCATCCCAACGGGTGCCTCTTTTGACGATGTAGTCCGGATTCTAAAAAAGAACGGCTTTGTCAGAGATGAAGTAAACTTCAGGTGGCTTGCCGAACAAATGAAATACCGAAAAGACAAAATGCGCTCGGGCCGCTTTAAAGTTGAGCCAGGTTGGACCAATCGGGAACTTATCCAACACCTGCGGACGGGTGAACAAGCTCCCGTGAAAGTTGTGCTCAATAATGAGCGTTTGACTGAAGAAGTTGCAGGAAAGGCTTCCAGATTCATTGAGGCGGATTCACTCTCCCTCCTTGCTGTATTTCGGGACAAAAACTTCCTCAGGGAACTGGGTTATTCCGATGAAACCCTTCTAACCGCTTTTATTCCAAATACTTATGAAATGTATTGGAATACCGACCCAAAGGCTTTTGTAAACAAAATGATCAAGGAACACGCGGCTTTTTGGGACAAAAACGATCGTCGCGCAAAAGCCCGGGCATTGGGCCTGACAGAAAAAGAAGTGTATACCCTGGCCTCTATCGTGGAGCGTGAAACCAACGCAAACATTGAAAAAGCCACCATTGCAGGCGTTTATCTTAACCGACTACGCATTGATATGAAACTTCAGGCCGACCCGACCAGCGTGTTTGCCACCCGGGATTTTGGAACACGCAGAGTGACGGAGTTTCATACCTCTTACGATTCTCCTTACAATACTTATAT
Organism: Saprospiraceae bacterium; assembly: GCA_046160625.1. Taxonomy (GTDB): domain Bacteria; phylum Bacteroidota; class Bacteroidia; order Chitinophagales; family Saprospiraceae; genus M3007. Next base: position 54,334 of record JBJXGZ010000143.1, on the reverse strand, counting down.
GTACAAAGGCTTGCCGCCTGGCCCTATCAGTATGGCTTCCATACCCAGCCTCGATGCGGTTTTGAACCCAGAAAAACACAATTACCTGTATTTCTGCGCCAAGCCCGACGAATCTGGTACTCATGCTTTTGCCGAAACCTTCGCTGCACATAAAGTAAATGCGGAGCGGTTCCAAACCTATGTTCGCCAACGACGTTACTAGTTTTTGGAATACCAATCACCAATTTACCCGCTGTAGCTTTAGCGAAGGAGGGTCACCAATAAACCAATCACCAGTCCATGAAATTCAAACTATTAGGCCGCTCCGGCCTCCGCGTTTCTGAACTATGCCTCGGCACTATGACCTTTGGCACCGAATGGGGCTGGGGTGCAGACAAGGCCGAAAGCCAAAAAATATTCGACACCTACGCCGGGCGTGGAGGCAATTTTGTTGACACCGCCAACCGCTACACGGAAGGTACGAGCGAGCGATGGCTCGGCGAATTTGTAAAAAGTGAGCGCCACCATTTTGTCGTTGCTACAAAATACACCTTGCGCGACCAAACGGGCGACCCAAACTTTGCTGGCAGTCACCGAAAAAACATGATGCGCTCTGTTGAGGATAGTCTCCGCCGCCTCGACACGGAATTTATAGATCTGTTTTGGGTGCATGCCTGGGATCAGCTCACGCCTACGGATGAGGTGCTGCGTGGTCTGGACGATCTTATCAGAAGCGGAAAGGTGCATTATATAGGTGTCTCTGACACACCTGCATGGGTAGTCAGCCAAGCCAACACCATGGCTGAATTGCGTGGATGGACTGCATTTGCAGGGCTCCAAGTGGAGTATTCCCTTTTACAGCGTACGCCGGAGCGCGAATTGTTGCCCATGGCAAAAGCTTTTGGGATGGCTGTCACACCCTGGGGAGCTATGGGGGGGGGTGCCTTGACCGGAAAATACTTGCGGGGTGAGGAGGGCAGGGTAGTAGCGCACAGCATTCGGCGGAGTGATCGTGCCAACAAGATTGCTGCCAAGGTGGTTAAAGTGGCTGAAAAACTCGGCGTTGCACCCGCTCAAGTTGCGCTTAACTGGGCACGGCAGCGCGATGCTGATCTCAATTGTATACCACTTGTGGGCGCGAGGACGGCAGCGCAGCTTGAAAATTCACTCGGCTGCCTCGATTTTGTTTTGCCCGAAAAAATACTCCGAGAATTGGATGCTGCAAGTGAAATTCAGATGGGTTTTCCACATGAGTTTCTTGCTTCAGATAATGTTCGGGAGTTGGTGTACGGGGGAAAATATGGAGATATTGTGCGTTAGTGTACTCCGGAACGCTGTTCCGGTTAATAAAAAACAGAACCGGAACAGCGTTCCGGTATACAAGCCATTTTCAATGAATTACAGCAAAGACATCCTCGAAACCATCGGCAATACACCGCTTGTGAAACTCAACAGCGTAGCTGCTGACATCCCAGGTTTGATACTGGCAAAGGTGGAAACCTTCAACCCTGGTCACAGCATAAAGGACCGTATGGCCGTAAAAATGATTAACGATGCAGAGGCGCGTGGAGATTTGAAACCCGGGGGCACGATCATCGAATGCACATCCGGCAATACTGGTATGGGCCTTGCCCTCGTGGGCTGTGTCCGTGGGTATCGCTGCATTTTTACAACTACCGACAAGCAGAGCAAAGAAAAAGCGGACATGCTTAGGGCATTGGGCGCCGAGGTAATTGTATGCCCTACCAATGTCGAGCCTGAAGACCCGCGCTCTTATTATTCCATAGCCAGAAGATTGAGCACCGAGATTCCTAACTCTTTTTGGTGCAACCAATATGACAACCTTTCAAATCGCCAGGCACATTACGAAAGCACGGGACCGGAAATCTGGAAACAAACGGATGGCAAAATCACGCATCTGGTAGTAGGCGTAGGTACGGGAGGCACAGTGAGCGGTGTGGCTAAATATTTGAAAGAACAAAACCCTGACATCCAGGTTTGGGGCGCAGATGTGTACGGATCGGTTTTCAAAAAATATCATGAAACTGGCGAGTTTGACCCAAAAGAAATCTATCCCTACATTACAGAAGGCATCGGGGAAGATATTTTGCCCGCCAATGTAGATTTTAGCCTCATCAATTTGTTCGAAAAAGTAACCGACAAAGACGCAGCCTTATGGGCCAGGCGCCTTGCGAAGGAGGAAGGCATTCTGCTTGGATACTCTGCTGGAAGCGCGATGGGCGCATTATGGCAATTGCGCGGTAAACTAAAAAAAGATGATGTGGTCGTTTTGATTTTCCACGACCACGGCAGCCGCTACGTCGGGAAAATCTACAACGACGATTGGATGCGCGAACGTGGTTTTCTGGAGGATGAGTTGAAAATCAGCGACTTGATCGCCCGCAAAAAGGACCGTCGCTTTTTTGGAACACAGGTTGGTGAATCGGTGCGAAGTGCCTTCAATTTAATGAAAACGCACGATTTGAGCCAGTTGCCAGTTTTAGACGGCGAAAAAATTGTTGGCTCGATCACGGAAACCCAGGTGCTACATTTCCTTTTGGAAAACCCCTTGAACAACTCGGAAAAACCAGTTCGCCAGGTGATGGGCGAAGCTTTCCCCATGGTAAAAGACGATCTGCCCATTAGTCAACTAAATCGGTACATCTCGAAGGAAATTCCTGCTGTCATTGCCACCGACCGTTCTGGTGGGCTGCATGTAGTGTCGCAATATGACTTGATTCAGGCTATTTGATGTTGTTTGATAACTGTTTAGCGCCATTAAAAAAAATCCTGATGGGATTGAATATGAATAACCCCGGATGAAATCCGGGTAGTACGCGAGGGGGTTTAGCAACCCTGAAAGGGTTGAATCAGCGCGTAAAAGGTACATATTCAACCCTTTCAGGGTTGCACGCCATCATCCTTATTTCCCCGGATTTCATCCGGGGTTATTCATATTCAATCCCTTCGGGATTTTGAGATCATGCTTACTCGTTACATTGTTGAATTGTTTGGCAACTCAAACCCTTCAAACTCCTCAAACAATTCAAACCCTTTCCCCATCTTTGTCTTCTGATTTTAATCCCAAGTCCAGGAAAACCAGCCCGTCCAGATTTCTGAGGTTTATATAACGCACTGTTAAACGCTTTATCGGGCGGAAGAAAGTTGGGAAACCACCGTTTTGCGTCCGACAAAACCAAGTTTCTAATGACATTGAAAACGTACACTTTGCACTTTCCGACAAATCTCAAAACCTGTTTCCTAAGTCTTTTCTTTTTGCTCCCTGCAATCCTTTTAAGCCAAACATTGGAGGATTGCAATAACGGCCTCGACGACGATGGGGACGGTCTGATTGATTGTTTTGATACAGACTGTACTTGCACAGGCGGTTGCGACAGTTTTTACTACGACGCCTGTATTCCAGATTGTGCTTTCCTGCCTCCATGTGGGCCCGTTTCCCTGGCCACAAAATGGATTTCAAATGCCCAAACAGGCACTTTCTCGCCAGTCGTGGCCGGCGACTTGGACGCTGACGGTATCCCGGAAGTGGTGACGACCCGGGTGGAATCATCGGATCTTTTCATTTTAGATGGCGCTACAGGACAGATAAAAGTACACGTGGTTGAACCCGCCACCTTATGGCCGGGTGGCACAGCCCCAGCCATTGGCGACCTTGACAATGATGGTTTTGGTGAAATTGTAATCGTAGGTTTTGACCGAAAGTTGTACTGCTACGAACATACGGGTGCGCTCAAATACAGCAGTGCCGTCTTGGTAGGCTATGACAACCGTTATCAGTTTTCAGTGCCAAATATTGCAGATTTTGACCAGAATGGCTGGGCAGAAGTAAACGTTGGTAATCAAGTGTTTAATGGGCAAACTGGGGCACTTTTGGCTTCGGGCAGCACATTTCTTTCTGATGGGGAACACCCGGCACGCGTGGCCGCGGGTTATTCTTTTGCTTCTACTGTTCCGGCTGATGTAATGCCTACCAACGCCTGCTTTGGCTGCCAGGGGCTTGAAATTGTGGCAGGCAATCAAGTGCTTTCTGTGAACCTCAACACCGGGATCGTATTGCCAGTAGCTTTTGCGCCTTTTACCTATTCTGACGGGTTCACGAGCGTGGCCGATATTGACAGCGATGGTGATTTGGATGCTATCGTTCAAGGGCAAAAAAACGGTCAGAACACCGTCTATGTTTGGGATATTCAGACGAACAGCATCATGCGCGAATTTCAATTGCTCAACAATTGGAGCGAGGGCGCATCTCGTGTGAACGTGGCCGACCTTGATGGCGACAGTTTGCCCGACATCAGTTTTGTGGGCCACCCATGGTTGTACGCACTTCGTAACGACTTTTCAGTCCTTTGGGCAAACCCCGTCAACGACCCGTCTTCCATTACCTGCACAAGTGTTTTCGATTTTTGTGGTGACAGATCATACGATGTTATTTACCGCAGTGAGGAAAAATTGCAGATTTTGGATGGCGCAACAGGCAATGTCATTTGGGAAGATGACTGCCGCAGTTTTACCCACATCGAAAGCCCGCTTGTGCTTGATGTGGATGCCGATGGGAAAACCGAAATCTTGATAGAATGTGGCACCAATGGCAGCTCCTTCGACGGAACGGTGTTCGCCTACGAAATCGTGGGTACGCCAAATATCAGTTCGCGGCCGGTATGGAACCAGCACGGCTATTTCAATACCAATATAAACGACGACCTAAGTGTGCCACAATTCCAGCAAATGCAGCATATAGTAGGTGACGGGCGGCAATTGAATACATTTATGAATCAGTATTCCTATCAAACCTTTCCAACCCCTGATGCAAGTATCAGTATAGTGAGCCAGCCGCTTTGCCAACCAGATTCTATGTTGCTGACCATCGAGATTTGCAACGAGGGCGACAACCTTTTTCCGCAAAATACCCCAATTTCGGCCTATATTGGAAACCCGCAAACCACGGCCGCGCAGTGGATCGGCATTGTTGCTACCTCGTCGGACATTGCAATCGGCGTCTGCGACACGCTCAGTTTTCGCATACCGCGCACAACCAATGATTCTGTTTTCATAGTTCTGAACGACGACCATTCTACGCTTCCTCCTTTTAATTTAAGCACGGACTTTCCGGTAACAAGCATCGTTGAATGTGTTTTTGACAACAACATTGCAGGATTTTACTTTCCCTACCAACCTGCAACAGTGTCCCTTGGGCAGGATACCGCAATATGCGACCTAAGCATCATGCAATTTGATGTTGGCGGACAAGACCTTGTTGCCTGGGTTTGGTCAGACAATTCTACCGACTCCACTTTTACAGCGCAAGGCCCTGGATTCTATACTGTTACTGCCACGGATGTTTGCTCCATTACCCAGACCGACAGCATAATCGTCGGCCTGGACACAAGCACTAGCGTTGACCTTGGGCAAGACATCGGCGTTTGTCCGGGCGATTCTGCAACACTTGCCGTCTCTGGTTTTGATTTTTACACCTGGATTGCAAGCGCTCCTTTGAGTTGTGATACTTGTTCAGCAGTTACCCTTAGCCCACTCACGCCGACTTTGGTTGCCATTCATGCTGGCTATTCCTACGGCTGTTCAGCCCGCGATACGGCATTGGTTTTCCTGCATCAGACTTACGATTATGCCGTGGATACCATCATTTGTTATGGCAGCGCGGTAGTGTGGAATGGGCAGTCCATTGAACCTGATAGTGCTCGTCTTTTTTCGCTTCAAACCATTCACGGCTGCGATTCAACGGTGCTGGTGCGGGTACAGGGAACGGGAGTAGGAACCTTCAATATTACGGTGGATACCGCAGTATGTCTTGGTTCGACGCTGAATATCAATAATGTAGCCCTCGCGCCTGAAGAGGAAATGACCTTCAATTTGAGTGCAATTACGGGTTGCGATTCCACTGTGTTGGTTCGAGTGGCCCCCCTAGACACATTTTACTTGATCGAATCTCGTGTAATTTGTTTTGGGGAATCATCGAATATCTTTGGAACGCCACAAACCACCAGTGGGGAATACATCGGGAAGTTTACGGCAACCAATGGTTGTGATTCTACCCATGTAGTAGGGCTTTTGGTTTACCCTCAAATACAATTGGAAATTGACGGGACGATTGCCTGTTTTGGAGAATCAAATGCCTCGCTTACGGCCAACATCACAAATGGGGTAGAACCGTTGATGTATGCCTGGGATTTTACTAGCAACCAAGCCCCAGACATTGACAATGTGACTGCGGGCAACTACTCCCTGACTGTGACGGATGGCAATGATTGCACTGAAACGGAAGCAATTACCATTGATCAGCATCCTCAAACTTTCTTCGCGACGGAAATAGATTCGGCCAGATGTTATGATGAATCCACTGGGGCCATTAGAATTACCACTAACGACCCTTCTCTCTTATTTCAATTCGAAGGCGGGCCTTTCACACAAATCCTCGATTATCCCAATCTCCATGCAGGCAACTACACCATTGTCAGCCAGGACGTGTTTGAATGCCAGGATACCCTTGCCTCCACAGTATTGGAACCGCCACAAATTTCAGTTAACCTGCCTGCAGATACCACCATTCAGCTCGGCATTTCGCTTCCGCTTGAAATTGATTTAGCAGGATTAACTCCTGTGGAATGGGAATGGAGCGACACCTCCTATCTCAGTTGTCTTACGTGCCCAGACCCAATCGTGCAGACACCTTTGGAAACCACCCGTTACGTACTCACTATCAAGGACATAAATGGCTGCACCGCTACGGATGAAATGCTTTTGATGATCGAACAAATCATAGGCGTATATATTCCAAATGCCATGGGCGGTTCTGGTGAAAATGCAAACCTTGTATTGGGTTTCAACCCCGCCGTGCTTAAGGTGAACCTTTTCCGCGTGTTCGACCGATGGGGCGAACTGCTGCATGAAACCAAAAATGCCCTGCCGGGGGATGCTTCACTCGCTTGGGATGGTCGCTATCGTGGAAAATTAGTAAACCCTGGCGTTTACCTCTGGCAAATCGAATTGGAATTGGTGGACGGTTCGGTGTTGAAAAAAGTGGGGGATTTGACAGTGATCAGATAAAATAAACCGCAGAGTCACAGAGACGCAGAGTTTTTGAAATTCAATACTCTGCGTCTCTGTGACTCTGCGGTTTATTTTATCTTGGGATTTGTATTGATTATTTGCAACAATTGCGGCCTGTGGAGGAAACTCTGCAGGCCGCAATTGTCATTTTGAGCAAAAACACAACAACCTCAAAAATAATTAAACACTTCGTTAAACCTACATGCAACCCCTGGGTCAAAAGCCCTACCTCTACGAAAAAACCTATTTCATTTACTCAATCATCCTTTCCGAACTATGGCATCACTCTCTCCTTTGACAGGTTCGCTGGGCCACCGACGGGCCGCACACCTGCTCCGGCGCACGAGTTTCAACTACTCAAAGCCCAAAGTGGATCAAATGGCGGGGCAAACAGCTGCCCAAGCGCTCAACTCAATCCTCCAATTGAACCCACTTCAGCAAAGCCAGCCGATTTACAAAGATCTTGCTGTTCAAGGTTCGCCAGTAGTAACCTGGCTGCTACCCTTGCCCGGCACGCCGCAGACTTCCTTGCCCGCAGAAGATTTCGTACTCCGCCGCTGGAATATGGTTTGGTGGTGCAACGAGGCCTTGCGCGATACGGGCATTGGGCACAAAATGCAGTTCTTCTTTCACCAGTTCATGCAAACAACTGCCAATGCCGCAAGGAATTCAAGTTTTTTTGACTACCTGCAACTCCTGCGTTGGGGTGCCCTGGGCAATTTCAAAAAGTTGGCCTACAAAATTGTAGTGGACAACAATATGCTGTTGTATCTGAATAATACGCAGAATACGGCTTCCAACCCAAATGAGAATTTCGCCCGCGAATTTTTTGAACTTTTTACCATCGGAAAAGGCCCACAAATTGGCCCGGGCGATTACACAAACTACACGGAAGACGATATCGTTGAAGCTTCCAAAGTGCTCACTGGTTTCCGTACTCGTTTCAACCGCGATGTCGTAGACGCTGAAACTGGTATTCCACGTGGGGACGCTGTTTTTGGTCAACACTCACAGGGAAACAAAACGTTCTCCTCAAAATTCAATAACACAGTCATCACAGGGGCTTCCAATGCCGCCGGGATGTGGGTGGAATTGCAGGCTTTTGTGAACATGATTTTTGCCCAACCGGAAACAGCCAAAAACCTTTGCCGGCGATTGTATCGCTATTTTGTGAGCCGGAACATTACTACTGAAATTGAGACAGATATTATTGTGCCGCTTGCTAACACACTCATTGCCAACAACTTTGAGATAAAGCCAGTCCTGCAGCAACTGCTTCAAAGCCAGCATTTCTTCGATGCTGACGACTCAGACAACTCGGATGAAATAATTGGTGGCATGCTCAAATCGCCCCTCGAGCTAAACTACCAAACCATGTCGTTCTTCGGGATGCCATTGCCAGATCCAGTTGTCAATACGAATGCCTATTTTCAAATTTTTGAGCGCGGGATGCTGCAACGCGCCTTTGCGACCGCCAACCTCCCGCTCTTTTTCGCTTCGGATGTGGCAGGTTACCCGGCTTATTACTCAGACCCGGATTTCAGTCGCCAATGGTTTAACTCAAGCACGATTATCACCCGCTACAAAATGCCCGATATGTTCCTAAGCGGAACCTTGACGATCGGAAACCAAACAGGGCAGCCCTTAGGCACGCAACTTGACATTGTCACTTGGGTGAAAAACAGCGGCGTGATTTCCAACGCACTCGACTCGCAGGTGCTGGTGGAAGATATGCTCAAATATTTGCTTCCTGAAGAGGTGGACACCGACCGGTTCAATTACTTCCACATCTCGATTTTCCTCGATACGCTTCCGCCAAACGACTGGACATATGAGTGGCAGAATTACCTCAACACCAACGACGATACTGAGGTCAGGTTGTGGCTCCGGCGACTGGTGAAGGCAATCCTTTATTCGCCGGAATATCAAACTTTTTAAGCGTTGATGCCCGGCAAGACTTCCCGGGCCGAGGTATGCAACAGGCGGAATGCCATTCCGCCATACTGTTTGAACTGTTCAAAATTTTAAAAAAATGAAAAGACGAAATTTTCTCAAAATATTCCCAGCCGCAACGGTAACACCATTTGTGGTGAACGGCCACGCTTTACGACCTTTTGCCAACAGCAAAATGGCTCGGTTGCTTAGCAGCTGCGAGGGCGTGGAAGACCGTGTGCTCGTTTTGATCCAACTCAAAGGCGGTAACGACGGTCTCAATACCATTATTCCCATTAATCAATACGACACCTATGCCAATTTGCGCCCTTCAATAGGTATTCCAGAGGATTCTGCCATCAATTTGGACAGCACATTGTCCACCGATGATCAAGTCGGCATCCATCCTTCATTCTTGAAAATCAAAGAGTTGTATGAAAAAGGTTGGGCAACCGTGGTGCAGGGCGTTGGGTATGAAAGCATGAATCAGAGTCACTTCAAAGGCACCGACCTTTGGCTTACTGGCGGAGACGGTACCCTTGCCAACAATAACATAAAATCTGGCTGGATAGGGCGTGCGCTCCAGGCGTTTTATCCCGATGTAGCAGGCGTGCCAACAAGCTCTATGCCTGATCCGCTCGGAATCCAAATTGGAGACCCGGCCACCTCGCTCGGGTTCCATACTGAAACGGAGCATCAGAACGTCATTAATTTAAGTGGACAGGATGCGGCCGGCTTTTATTCCCTAATCCAGACAATTGGTGGAGCGCCTATCGCAAATGTGCCTGATTCGGACCATGGAACGGAATTAGAATTTATCATGGGCGTGGAACAAAGCACCAGTCTGTATGCACAACGCATTTCGCAAGTGTTCAATGCAGGTTCAAATTTCCTGACTACCTACCCTTCAACGAATGCCAGCCGTTTTGCCCCTCAACTACAAACCATTGCACGGCTTATAAAGGGTGGTTGCAAGACCAAAATTTATCTCTGCCAATTGGGTGGTTTTGATACCCACAATGCCCAGGTGAATGGCGGAAATCCCACCGTAGGTGATCACGCCAACCTGCTGCTCGACCTCGCCGAAGCAGTTAAGAATTTCATGGACGACCTCGAAGGCTTGGGATTGGCTGATCAGGTGACCGCTTGCACCTTTTCTGAATTTGGCCGCTGTGCAAAAGAAAATGGCTCCGACGGCTCCGACCACGGCACCCTAGCGCCCATGCTTATTTTTGGCAAAAATATCGCAGCGGGTGTACGCGGCACCAACGTGAACCTCTCCAACCTTACAAACGACAACCAATTGCAAGGCGCCCAGTTTGACTATCGCCAGGTATTTACTACGCTCTTGCAAGACTGGCTCGGCGCAAGCGAGGGCGTACTTACGGAGACCATGTTCGAGGGTTACTCCAAAATGGCACTGGTTGATTCTGCTGCTATCGTCAGCCCCGATTGTTATCTGCCGATAACAGTGGGTACAGACGACCAGCACTTTGCAGAAAAGCCTTTGACCATCTTCCCAAACCCTGCCAACATACAGGCAGAAATCGGGTTCAGCAATACAGGATCGTCATTTGAGGCGCGGCTCACATTGCACAGCCTGGGTGGTTCGCTCGTATCGGCCACCAATGTTCGGGTTGAACAAGACTCTAATGTCTTTTACCTCGACGTGTCTCCTTTGCCTCCGGCTATGTATTTTGTGCGTTTGGAAAACAAGCTGAATGGCCGTGCTCACGTGGCAAAACTCAATGTGATTCGTTAGTACTTTCGAATACTGTGAACAAAGGAACGCTGGGCAACTCATGTTGTTCAGCGTTTTTTTATGGACAAAAGGATTTGAAAAGCCTTTATTTCATCGAAAATCCTGTAAAATAGCAATTGCCATCGCCGCTTTTCGCAGTTTTGCGCAACAAAACTATTTTCGATGTTAAGACATAACTACCTCTTCCTCCGCCCAAGCCTAGGCGAAGGCGCACTGTTCATCCTTCTCTTTTTTAGTGCCTTTACTTTAAAAATCAATGGGCAAAACCGGCCATCCTTCACGCCGGAGGTGCTAAAAACCATCAAAGTCCGCAATATCGGCCCGGGTGCTATGTCCGGCCGTATCACATCCATAGCCGTGGATCCTAACCACCCTGAAGTCATTTACGCAGGTGCAGCATCAGGGGGCGTTTGGCGAAGTAAAAGCGGCGGCACGGCATGGGAGCCGATTTTTGACAATGCGCCTACACAAGGTGTCGGAAGCATCGCCATCAATCCCCGCAATCCTGACGAAATCTGGGTAGGCACAGGTGAGGGAAACCCCCGGAACTCACAAAATTTTGGCATTGGGATTTTTAAAACCATCAATGGCGGCAAAGATTGGGTGTGTATGGGTTTGCAAAACACCCGTACTATTCACCGGGTGGTGTTGCATCGGGATAATCCAGATATTGTCTTTGCTGCATCCCTCGGTTCAACGTATGGCCCAACGGAAGAGCGTGGCGTTTTTAAGAGTACGGATGGCGGTAAAACCTGGAAAAAGACGCTGTATGTCAATGACATAACGGGTTGTGCAGATTTGGTTGCCGATCCTCAAAACCCAAATAAATTGTACGCTGCGATGTGGGAATACCGCCGCTGGCCCTGGTTTTTTAAGAGTGGCGGAAAAGGCTCTGGACTTTATGTCAGTTATGACGCTGGAGAGACCTGGGAAAAAAGAACAGATAAAGACGGCTTGCCTGAAGGCGATTTGGGGCGTATTGGTCTCGCGGTTGCTAAGAGCAATCCCGATATCGTGTATGCGCTCGTAGAAGCCAAAGAAAACGCCCTTTATAAGAGCACAGATGGCGGCAAAAAATGGCAAAAAATGGCCGACAAAGGCCAGGGTGACCGACCATTTTATTACTCTGAAATCTATGTAGACCCGAAGAACGAAAACCGGGTCTATTCGATATACACTTTAATATCAAAAAGCGAAGATGGAGGCAAGACCTTTTCCACCTGGGCTGGCTGGCATATTCACCCTGACCACCACGCTTTTTGGATAAGTCCGGACAATCCAAATTACATCATCAACGGAAATGACGGGGGCCTAAATATCACCTACGATGGTGGCAAGACCTGGAGATATGCTGAGAACATCCCCGTTGGACAGTTTTATCACGTTGAAACGGACAATGAGTGGCCTTATAATGTGTATGGTGGTTTGCAGGACAATGGCTCCTGGGTTGGCCCTTCAGCTGTCTGGAAATCGGGGGGCATCCGCAATTCCGATTGGCAGGAGGTTGCCTTTGGTGATGGCTTTGAGACCATGCCGCAAAAGGACGACTCGCGGTATGTTTTTGCACAATCTCAGGGCGGAGAACTCGGTCTCGTGGACCGTAAAACGGGCGAAAACAAATATATTAAACCACTTCACCCTGACGGCGAAACAAAATTGCGCTTCAACTGGAACGCTGCGCTCGCACAAGACCCCTGGCAAGACAAAGGCATCTTTTTCGGAAGCCAGTTTTTACATCATAGTTACGATTTAGGGCAAACCTGGCGGATAATTTCCCCGGATTTGACTACAAATGATACATCCAAGCTCCATCAGGATATCTCAGGCGGCCTTACATTTGATGCAACCAATGCAGAAAATCATTGTACAATAATAGCGATTGCGCCCTCTCCGGTGCAAAAAGGGGTAGCCTGGGTTGGCACCGACGATGGCAATGTGCAATTGACCACCGACCATGGCAAAACCTGGGCAAATTTTGCCAAAGACCTGCCAGATGCCCCTAAAAACGCCTGGATTCCGGCCATTGAGGCTTCTCCAATTAATGCGGGCGAGGCTTTCGTGGTGTTGAATAATTATCGCCAAAACGACTGGCAGCCTTACCTCTACCACACCACCGATTTTGGAAAAAAATGGAAACGCCTGGCTTCGGCTAAAAACCTCCCGGTTGGCAATGGTGCGCAAGGAGGCAACTATTGCCTTTCAGTGGTACAAGACCCGGAAGTGTCCAATTTGATTTTCCTCGGCACCGAACATGGTTTGTACGTTTCCATCAATTATGGTGAAAATTGGGTTTTGTTTCCCGGCGAGTCTTTCCCAAGGGTGCCTATTTTTGATCTGAAAATCCAGCAGCGTGATGCTGACCTTGTGCTCGGCACCTTTGGGCGGGGCATTTGGATTCTCGACAACCTTTCTGTCTTGCGTGAACTGGCTCGTTCTGGCGCGAACCTGTTAGACCAACCCTTTAAACTTTTTCCCGCGCAGCCAGGTGTGCTTGCTGAATTCCGCTCCTTTGACGGCCCTCGTTTTGCAGTAGACGCAACGTACGAAGGGGAGAACAAAGGCACAGCTGTGAGTATTCCTGTGTGGGTAAAACCAGGGATTAAAAAGATGGAAAAGGCGAAGGGTAAATCCGCTTCTGATAAAGGAGATGATAAAGACAAACCTGCTTCTGATAAGGCTGCGGCGGGTAAATTGGAAGAGAAGAAAGAAGATAAAAAGGAGGGTGATAAACCCGCCTCCGCCAAGGCTACGGATAAACCCGCCTCCGCCAAGGCTACGGCGGGTAAAAAAGAGAAAGCCACCATCATGGTCTTTTCCATGAATGGCGACACTTTGCGCAGGTTCAAGACCGAACTAGATTCCACTTTCTCAAGTAGAATCTGGTGGGGCAAGGACACAAAAGGCGTGCGTTTTCCCTCTAAAAACGAACCCGGGCCAGACCAGATGGAGCCTGGCAATGGCCCGCAGGTGCTACCTGGTGAATACTGGGTAAAGGCAGAATACATGGGCTACCGCGATTCGATTCTGGTGAAGGTGATAGATGATCCGAGACTCAATATCTCAGTTGCCGAACGGGAGGCTAAAAATGCTGCAAAGCACGATCTGTATAATATCGTTGAGCGTGCCACAAAAGCTTACAATCGCTTAAAAGAGGCAGAAAAAACAATAGGGCTTGTAGAAAGCCAATTTGTGAACGTGCCGGACAGTCTTAAAAAGGACGTGAACAAACTTGGGTCAACAATTAAGGATTCTGTCAGTGTTTTGAAGGATAAATTCTTCCAACACAAGGAAGCCAAGGGAATTCAGCGTAATCCCGATGTATTGAATGCAAAATTCTGGAATGCCATTGGATATATTGACGGAGGGCAAGGTGCGCCTAACGCTGCAACACAAACTGCCATCTCAACTGCAAAGCGCGAAGCGGAAAGCCTGATAGAAAAGGTAAACATGCTCTTAGACACCCAATGGAAGGAGTATAGAGAAAAAGTAGAAGGGGTGAAGTTTTCAGTCTTTAAAGACTTCGATAAGATTTAGCCTTGTATAGAGCCGTTGTTTTCTAAAGAAACCAACGGCTCTTTTTTTCTATTCTATGTACGGTTTTTGCGTAAAAAGCCTGTCCTTTGCACCCACATCAAGACCGTTCGTAAAATTATATTTATCCATTACCACCTGAAGATTGCGCCGAGAACGAAAAAGAAAACCGTGAACCATGGGTCGAGTGTTGACAATCTTATTGTTTTAGTTAATTTTTAGTTCATTATTTTAAAACACAAATGTCTGATAATCAAAAGAAATTGACCCGTATTGGGGTCTTTTACGACGGTAATTATTTTCTTCATGTCTCCAATTATTACGCTTACCATCACGAACGCCGAGGTCGACTTAGTATCGCAGGCTTGCATGAATTCATCCGTCACAAAATAGCCGAGGAAGAACAAAAAGACATGCACCTCTGCCAGATTGTGGATGCCCATTATTTTCGGGGGAGGCTTTCTGCCCAAGAGGCCAGCACAGAAGGGAATCGGCTTTTTTACGACCGCCTTTTTGATGATATACTGATGATGGAAGGGGTTACGACCCATTATCTTCCCGTCCGAACTACTTATTTTGGTCAACGCCAGGAACGCGGCATAGACGTATGGATGGCGCTTGAAGCCTTTGAGTTGGCGCTGCACAAGCAGTTCGACGTCTTGGTGCTCATCGCGTCTGACAGTGATTTTGTGCCGCTTGTGCGTAAACTTCACACCTTGGGAGTTCGGGTTATGCTCTTTGCCTGGGACTACGATTTTTATGATGAAGAAGGCCGCCGACGCAGCACGGTTACCTCGCAGGCCCTATGGGAGGAAGTTACCTATCCCCTAGCAATGCAGGAGGTTATCACAGAGGATAACGACGCACAGTTTCCTGTAAACCGACTATTTGTGGAACGTAAGCGCAACCTGCCAAACGCTTCTGCTGATAGCGAAGAAACTGAGATAGCACAAGTGGAAGATGGAGAAACCATGCGCAGTACTATTTTCAGCCTAAAAGACGGCTATGGTTTTGTCAATTTCCCGCAAACCAACAATCTCTTTTTCCATTTTTCTTTTCTGATTGACACCGATTTTAACGACTTGCGTGAAGGCGATATGGTGGAATTCACGCTCAGTAAAAACGATCGTGGGGAGCCTATTGCGCGGAATGTGAAGTTGATTAAATAGATAGGTTTTCCGGGGCCTGTTGAGAGAAAAGACAGCAATCATACGTAATTTGAACCACAAAAGCCACAAAAGGACACAAAGACAGTAGTGGCTGCTTTTGTGTCCTTTTGTGGCTTTTGTGGTTCAAATTACACTACATGTGGAGATGTAGTTCTAATGTGATGTTTTTCTGATCCGATTTATATTGTTACAAAGCTCGGCGTGACTCATGCTAGGAAACTTGATAGCCTACTTTTTCTTGCCAGCAACCTTAGCCGCCGCCTTCACCGGCTTCTCCACCTTCCCTTCCACATCGCTCAAATTAGCGGCCTCCCCAATCGCGCCACCCTTCCGATACCAGAAAAACAGTGCCACAAGGCAAAGCAACAGCGTTAATCCTGAAGCCGCGTAAGCAACTTTCTCCCCCAAATAGTAAGAGCGTGGCTCAAAGCGCATTTCAAGTTTTTGTTTTTCTCCTGCTGGCAAACGCATAGCGCGCAGCAAGTAGTTGGCTTTGATGAAATCCGGTGCTGGTTGTCCGTTCAGGTAGCATTTCCAGCCTTTAGCAGGCGGGTACCACATTTCGGAGAAAATCGCCAGTTGCTCGGATTTGGCGGAGTATTCATACTCCATACGGTCGGGGTGATAATTCGTGAGTTTAATATAATCGTTGCTGTCACGTTGGATGTTTAATCCCTGAAGGCTTGCAGCAAAGGATTCTTGCACCACTGCGGTGTCTTTTGGATTGAGCGATCCGAGCGCATTGAGTTCATCATCACCGTTCTTAACTGTCTGGAAATCACTGACGAACCAGGCATTTCCGCACGCCTCCGGATTGGGGAACACCTGCCCCTTGTCTCCGACAATGTATTTGCCGTTCATCATGCTTATAATATGCAGGTTTCTGTTCAGGTCTCTGCCGAGGTATTTATCTACTACTTCCTGGAAACGTTGGAGTTTGGCTGCATGGTAGCCGCTCAGGCTTTTGTGGAAATAGGAGGTAGTGGCATTGCCGGCGATACCGCCACGTGAAAGATCGAGCACCCGGTAATGCGGGTCTTTGTCGGCTTTGATTTGCAGGTCAAAATCTTCTGGCGCGGGTGGGGAAGTGGCTGCTTTTTTAGATTCATATTTGCTCGCGGGAATAGAACGTAGGCATACCAGCCACGTATCGGCCAAAGAAAGTGCTGCCACGAGTATGACCATCATGGCCGCTTTCAGGGTGCCGCGCAGGTATAACCAAATAAGCGCGGCGGCGGCGGCCACAAATCCGAGTGAGCGAATCAAATCTCCACGGAGCAGATTGGCGCGGTCTTCTTTTAGTGCAGCCAGGAGTTGGGCATTTTCACCCAAAGCATTGTCATTCGGGCCAGTATCACTGGCGCAGGTCATTCCGATGATGCAAAGGAGCGCGGTGACGCCCAGACCTACCCAAAGAGCTAGTTTTTTCCTGTCTATTGATATGTCGGGGTCTGCCAATTTTTGAACGCCCATGGCAGCCAGTGCAGCAATACACAATTGCCCTGGCCCCAATGCCATAGATACCGCGCGAAACTTGTTGAACATGGGCAAATAATCGTACCAAATATCGTTGAGGAAGAAGTTTTTCCCCCATGCCAAAGTCACCATGAAGATGCCGCTCAATAGCAGCCACCATTTTACCGCACCCGGAACTAGAAATGCGCCAAGGAAAAAGAGAAAACAAACGATCGCACCATAGTAAATGGCTGTACCAACGAAGGGCTGGTCGCCGTTGTAAAACAGCCCGGCAATTTGTGACTGCATTTGCGCCTTGGTGGTATTGGGCGGCATCTGGCGCGACACGGCTTTAAGGAGTTTGGTGTCTCCAAAAGTTTCACCGGCACCTCCGCCTGCAAAGTGGGGAACAAGGAGCGTCATGCTCTCACATACGCCATAGCTCCAACCGAACAGGTAATCTTTGCTCAAACCGTCGCCTTTGTCAGCACTGGCTTTGAGCTCGGATTTCCCACGAATGGTTTCCTGACCGTACTCGTATGTGGGCCACAGTTTAGAAAGATTGCTGGCAAAGCCGAAACTAAGGGCTAAACCCATGATTATCACCTGCTTGCCCCAATTCAACAAGGTTTTATGGCGCACTGATTCTACCAATTGTACCAAGGCATAAATCCCCGCAATCAATAATGTGTAATAGGTAATTTGAACGTGGTTTACGTAAATCTGCATCGCGGTGAGGAGGGCCAAGAGTCCAGCCCCTGCGAGCAAACGTCCATTAAAGAGCATAATAGTAGCGGCCAGCATACCTGGCGCAAAGGCCAACGCCGCCATCTTCGTAGAGTGCCCTGCTTCGAGGATGTCTACATTGTAAGTGCTGATTCCATAAGCCAACGCACCAAACACCGCGACCCGCCAATCAGCCCTCAAGGTTATCAGCAGGAGGTACATGAACAGCATTGCAGCAAGCACTTGTGCCCATATACCGGTTGTGTCTGTCCATAAAAAAGCTGTCTTCACCAGCGGTTTGGTCAAGTTGCCATATATGGGGGAATAGATTTGATACCCAGGCATCCCGCCAAATGTGGCGTTGGTCCAGAGAGGAGCAGGTTCACCCTTTTTCAGATAATCCTGAATTTCCGTCATCATCCCCCGCGCCTTATCGTTGTCGGGCTGGGGCAATACCTTGCCACCGAAGAAGTTAGGTGCAAAAAAAAGAGCCGATACGGCGAACAACACGGCAGCAGCGATGAGGTGGGGAGTGAATTTTTTAAAGTCCATGTGTTAGGATAATGTGATATTTGGAAATTGAGATATTGCCTGTCTGTTGCTATACAGGGGATATTGAGAAACCGCACTGGCCAAAAAATATCTCAATATCCAAATATCCCATTGACAATCGCCGCGAAGGTAGAAATCAGTTCAAATTCAACAGCAATTCTCGTAGGGTATCCGGCAAAATCTCGTGGCCGCCCTCGAAACTGCGTTCGCCAAAGTCAATGTCATTCTTCTCTTCGATTTCCTGGACAGTAATCATCCGGTCGGGTGTGAGAAATGGATCGTGGGTGCCGTATAGCAAGTACAATTTTTTATCTGCCAAATAATCCTTGTGGGCTGCGTAGTTAAGGTCTTCTGGGGGAAGTCCGGCCCAAAGCAGCAGATCGTGAAAGCGGGGAAATTTCTCCAGCATCCAACGGCAAACCGTAGCAGTACCTTGCGAGAAACCAAGCAACACGATACGGACATCGGAGGGCAATTGAGGCAGGTAGTGTTCGTACAGTTTTTGGAGGTAGTTGGCGTAGTCTTCGATTTCGTACCGACGTTGGTGGCGGGTCATCCAGTTCCCACCCACTTCGCCATCAAAGCCCTTTTTATAAAAATGATTAAGCCCTTCCGGGGCCACCACAAGGGTATGCTCATTTTCTAAAAGATGAAAGTTTTTCAGAAACTCGTCCGCCAACTGGGCATAACCATGGCAAACGATCCAAAACTGTTTTATCTGTGGTCCGGGCTTTCCCAGCACATAATAATGAGCGGTACGTTGGACAGAAATAGTATGATGCTGCATCGGTTGGGTTTGAGGCGGCCAAAGTACGGTAAAGTACAGTCGCTTATATTTCTACTGACTGTTTCTTTGAGGTGCATGCAGTTTGTTTTATCAAAGAATTGAGTCAAGATAACGTTTTACATTTGTGGTTATAGAGTAATGCGATGTTGTGGTGGAAGAAACACCTTTGGTATATCAACCCGCTCAACAAATGGAGTTGGTGCAGAATTAACAAACCTTATTCTCAATAACATGAAGTTCTGCCTGCTCCTCCCTATGTTGCTGTGTCAATCTGTCCTGTTGGCGCAAACCGAAAATGCCAAATCACCCTTGACTTTCAGTGGCTATGTTGAGACATATTATGGCTATGATTTTGGCAATCCATCTGACCATAATCGCCCAGGATTCATCTATTCTTTTAATCGGCATAATGAGGTAAACCTAAATCTTGGTTTTGTAAAAGCAGCTTTCTCAAAAGAAAACTTGCGCTCAAACCTCGCTTTGATGGCGGGAACTTATCCCAATGCCAACCTTTCAACTGAACCGGGTGTGTTGCGCAACATTCTGGAAGCCAATGTGGGCATTAAAATTTCCAAATCTAAAAATCTGTGGATTGACGCAGGTGTTTTTGGTTCTCACATTGGCTTTGAAAGCGCTACTGGCAAAGGTTGTTGGAATCTAACACGCAGTTTGGGTGCTGAAAACTCCCCTTATTACGAAAGCGGCCTGAAAATCAGCTACAGCTCCGACAACGGAAATTGGTTTCTAAGTGCCCTGCTCCTCAATGGCTGGCAACGCATTCAACGTGTTGAGGGCAACAATACTCCTGCATTTGGGCATCAATTGACCTATAAACCCAACGATAATGTAACGTTCAACAGCAGTTCATTTATTGGAAATGACAAACCTGACACGGTACGTCAAATGCGTTACTTCCACGATTTATATGGTATTTTTCAAATTAGCCCAAAACTTGCTATCACTGCCGGTTTTGACTTTGGCATGGAACAAACAGCGAAGGGCAGTAGGGAGTACAACACATGGTACACCCCCGTTTTAATACTTCGCTTTGCGGCTAGCCCAAAAACCAATATCGCCCTGCGCGGAGAATACTATCGGGATGAAAACGAGGTCATCATTTCGACGGGCACCCATAATGGTTTCCAAACCTGGGGTTACTCGGTTAATATTGATTATAGTATTAGTGAGCACTTGCTATGGCGGGTGGAAGCGCGTGGGTTCAACAGTAAGGAAGCGATTTTTACACGCAGAGGTAATGCCACTCGGGATAATTTTATGTTAGCAACGTCTTTGGCAATTTCGTTTTGATGGTTAAATTGCGACAGAGTCAAATTTTAGGCAAAAGCGAAAAAGGGTTCTAAGTACCTTTGGCTGATTATTGGGAATTTCGAAGATTCAGCATCGGACCTCAATTAATCAATGTTTACAAACCGATCTACATGCATATTTTCTACTCCAAGCTCCTCGTTTTCAACGTTTTAATCCTGTTATCTGTACAAAACGCCACCGCTTGCGGCTATGATTGGGTAGGGGAGTGTTCCTCTTCTGTGCATCTCCGTATCAATGGTACTTTGGACAGTTTTATCATCGCCGATTGCCCTTCGGGTATCCGGTTTAATGGCTTACACATCGGCACAATACAAAACCTTTCGCTGGTCAATGCCAGGGCTATCACCTGGGAAAGTTGTATCAACAACGTAAGTGGTGTTGGGCTTAAGTATCGTGTGTTTGAGCAGGGTGGGGTAGCCGGCAATTTCCAAAGCCTGAACCTCGATCAGGACTATTTTACCCTTGTTGGACTATACACCACACGTTACCGTAGCAAGGCCAGTAATATTGACCTGGCAACGGGGCTAACGGTCGGCAAAACCTACGTTCTAGAGGCATATTTTGTAGCCGAAATTGATACCATTGGCGACGATTTTATCCCTGAAACCACGATGGTAAAAAACAATGGCGGCCAGAATTACCAGCTAACATTTACGTATGGTGGCCCAACGGCCACTCCGTTTGTAGTAATACCCACGACTGTAAAAGACCCTAATTGCCATGGAGAAAGTAACGGAATCGTTGGGGTCAGTGTCTGGGGCGACCAGACCGGACTTTTTTACAATTGGTCGAACATAAACCTCAATTTCTATCAGCAAAACAGCCTTCCGGCAGGAACTTACACAGTGACAGTAACTGGCGCTAACTACACAGAATCCGAATCAATCGTGCTTGGCCAACCAGAGGTATTGACCCTGCAAACCACTAACATTCAACCTGTTAACTGTGGCGGGATCGGCTCCATAACTGTACAAGCCAATGGTGGAACGCCGCCTTATCACTATTTCTGGGCGAATGGCCAGACAACGGCCACTGCCACATTCTCCAATAGTGGCAATTATGCCCTTTCAGTTACCGACGCGCACAATTGTATAAGTGTCCAGTCAATCAACTTGCCAAGCAGTGGAACGGTACAACATAGTATTACGCAAAAGATATGTTCAGGAGAAAGCATTATCCTGTACGGGACGGTTTTTAATGGTCCAGGCGTGTTTAGTTTTCTCGTATCAGGGAATGGCGATTGTGATACCCTTGTTTTCCTTACCATCACGGAAGTTGCGCCGGATGCCTTACTGGCAAATCTCCCCTCCAATATTCAGGTTACTTGCAGCACACCTTCGGTAACCCTCTGTGCCGAGCTTTCGCCCGATGCTGTTTTCCAATGGTCGAAAGACGGGATTCCGGCTACATCAACCCCATGTTTGCTTGCGACGGCAGGAGGTATTTATACGATTCAGGTTTCGTTGGATGGGTGTGAGTCTTCCAAAGACATTTTTTCGGAGGAACATCTGGTGGCAGTTCCCGCAGCGTTTTCTGGCAGGGACACTTTAACTTGCAGTGGCTTTGGTACAACACCCACGCTTTTTTACGCAATCACCAATGCCTTGAGCCCAACATTTTCTTGGACCAGCAATAGCCAATTTCTTACTTCCAATGATTCCTGTTGGTTTGTAAGTTCAGATGGCGGGTTTGGTTATATACTCCCGGAACTCACAGTGACGGATGTTTTTGGCTGCATTAAACAGGCGACTGGCATGTTGACAATCACACAAAAGACGAACGAGCCAAGCGTTATTATTAATACCACCGATGCTTCTGGGCCTAATATTTCAGATGGTTCAGCTTCGGTTCAAATCAGCGGGATCGGCCCATTTGAAACCATCTGGAGCACTGGCCAAACAGATCAGGAAATTCATAATTTGCTCCCAGGAACCTATTGTGTAACTGTAACTGGAGCCAATGACTGTAGCAGCGTTGAGTGTGAGACGGTAGGCTTTGCACTTGGCTTGGATGAAAAACATGTCACCCCGCTTCGTATAGCCCCAAACCCTGCCGCCCCTGGCGATTGGCTTGAAATCGGGCTTCCCGAAATTTTATCAGGTGCAGCAATTTTGAATCTGGCAAACAATCAGGGCAAGACGATTATGACCGAAAGTTTGGAAAACACCTCATCAACCATTCGTTTCCAGTTGCCTGAAACCTTAGAGCCGGGTATTTTCTTCCTTCAGATTTGGTCAGAAAACAAACATACAACAGGAAAAATCCTGCTAAAAGACTAAAAACTATTCGGGCAAGGCTTTGTTTACGCTGCCTTCCTTAGGAATAACGTTTCGTTTGTTACCTCCTATTCGGGCGTTTTTTTACCTTTGCCGCGAACAATTAACATCCATTCATCACCTTTCACAAACATTTCCAAAACATGAGCAAAAAACTCTTTATTCTCCCACTATTTATTTTTGGCGCATTCCTCGCCGTTACCACTACTTCTTGCGGCGACAAGTGCAAAGATGTAGAATGCAACACAGGCACTTGCCTTGACGGCACTTGCGAGTGCGGTGTTGGCTACGAGGGCGAAAACTGCGAAATCGAATGGTCTGCTAAATTCCTGGGTTCTTACCTTGGGCAAGACGTTGTAACGGCTAGCACTTCGGTTCCTAGCAATGTTGGCACTTATAATCTCAACTCTCCAGCAGTTGTTACGCGTATCAAT
This sequence comes from Saprospiraceae bacterium, assembly GCA_046160625.1. Classification (GTDB taxonomy): domain Bacteria; phylum Bacteroidota; class Bacteroidia; order Chitinophagales; family Saprospiraceae; genus M3007. The sequence continues at coordinate 31,316 of JBJXGZ010000143.1, read as the reverse complement.
GAATCTGAAATTCAAATCGCAAACTTTGGCGGCTTTAATTCTATTTTGAAAGCAACCATTGAAGAGGGTAATCACCTCCACATTGGCTATACAGATCCGGTTGGTCGTGTTTTTGCAGGTGAAGGCCAACTAAACGGCAACACCCTTTCAGGCAGCTACCGTGTAACTTATACGGATGCATCTTATGATGATGCTAATTTTACTTACAACAAGTAATTCATCAGGTGAGCAAAAAAAAGTGCCTGCCGAGCAATCGACAGGCACTTTTTTTATAGCCTTATTGCAACAAAATTAATTGCCGCCACCTTGTTTAACAGCGCCCCCGCGCTTTTTTTGCTCTTCAGGAGCCGTAGGAGCGGTAGTATTAATCGCGCCACCCCGCTTTTTCTGATCTTCAACGTCACCTTGTTTTACAGCACCACCGCGGCTTTTTTGCGGATCAGTTGGTGGCTTTGTGCCATTAGGCAGCGGATCCACTTTGGGGCCTTTCGAGCCGCCTTTTTTTACACCACCTTTAGTTGGTGCTGGTGCAGCAGCCATTTCGGCTTTCCAAGCCTCTAAGCGCACTTTGGCTTCTTCTTGTACGCGTGTGTCGCATTCAGCAGTCTTCTCGGTACGGAGCATTTCGAGTTGTGCCGTCACAGCAGCTGCAATTTCCTCTTTTTGTTGGGCGAGGGTTTTGCCGTCGAATGCCGTGAGGGTAAAAAAGCCAGCCACAGCTACTGCGCCAGCTAAGAGCAAGTTCTTATTCATTGTAATGGAAAAATTTCGGTGAATGTTTTGAGAATGAACGGATTTGGGAATGTTTTCAAACGGCCTACTTTTTGTCGGCAGCCATTTCGGCTTCGTAATCGGCTCTGGCCTGATCAACAATGGCTGACACACGTGCTTCAAAGTCAGCTTCGCATTTGGCGGTCATTTCCTGCTCAACGGCAGCTTTGCCAGCCTCATAGCCTTTTGTGATTTCAGCCTGTACCTGCTCATCCGTGAGCAGTTTTTCGCCGCAGGAAGCCATGGAGAATATCAAGGCTGCGCCTGCGAGAATCCCTAAAATTGATTTTTTCATGTCTGAGAAAACGATTTTGAATGGTTAAAAAATTGATAAGCAAAGGTAGTGGTTGTAAGCGTTACGGCACTTTTAGAATGAACACTTTTTAAAAAAGCTTGGAAGTGACCATTTTTCAAAAAGGTTCAGTTCCAAACGCGGCACAAACGAATCTTTCGCCCTAACATTGTTTCCAAAACAACCCGACCTATGACGCACACTACTACCAATTATACACAATTTTTGAAAAATATATTTTTACATCGCTCCTTGGGGGTCGTCACTTTTGTTCTTATTTCTTTCTGCTTGACGGCCCAAACGGACGACGAACTGCTCGAAAACTTCTTCCGCGACAACGAATCGGCGTCTGAATCGGACGCTCAACAATTTTTGGAAAACCTCGAACTCTTTCGAGACAAGCCCTTGAACCTCAATTCAGTTAGCCAGGAAGAATTGCACTCTTTGCGATTGCTTAACGAACTTCAAGTGGAAAGTTTTATCGCATACAGAGACCAGTTTGGACCCTTTCTGAATGAGTATGAACTTCAAGCTGTTCCGAATTGGGAAATAACAGACATACGCCGGGTACTTCAATTTTCCCGCATCAAAACGGGTCTGGACACCCGGAATACCAATATCCTCCAAGGGTTTTTGCATGGCGACAATGAATTGTTCCTGCGATGGGCACATCCTGATCCGCCAAATTACGATACGAAAAAAGCAGAAGGCGGTCCAAACGCTTATGCCCTTCGCTACCGACATTCCTTTGACAACCGCCTCCGCTTTGGATTTACTGCCGAAAGTGACCCTGGAGAGGCTGTCTTCAGCGGCAGCAACAAACACGGTTTTGATTTTTACAGTGCGCATATTTATGTCCAGAACTGGAACAAAACCGTTCGAGCGCTTGCTTTAGGCGATTATTCAGCCAGAATCGGACAGGGACTATTGTTGCAAACGGGTTTCGCACCTGGAAAATCCGCCGAAACGGTGTCGGTGGCGCGGGGTGGGAGAAAGGTAAATGCCTATGGTGCTTTTGGAGAGACTTACTTTTTTCGGGGCGCTGCAACCACTTTGGCATTTGGCAGGCACCTGGAAGTTACGGCCATGTATTCCAATCGCAGGAGGGATGCCAATGTGCAATTGGATACCTCTGATTTTGATTCGCCAGAGGTCGAATTTTCCTCCCTGCTCACTTCTGGTTACCATCGTATTGATACGGAAATTGAGGATGAAAAAGAGCTCCACGAACAAGTTGGCGGACTTTCAGCCACCTGGGGCGGGCAGAAGGGCCAGATTTCTGCCAATATATTACATATCTCCTACGATAAGCCCTGGAATCCATCTCCTGCGCCTTACCGCCAGTTTGGTTTTAGAGGTCAGCGTTTGACAGGAACAAGTATTGATTACAATTATCGTTGGCGCAATCTGTTTCTTTTTGGTGAAACGGCTCGGAGTGACAATGGTGGCTTGGCTGCCGTAAGCGGGCTGCTTTTTTCTGCAGACCGCCATGTAACACTCACGGCAGTGCATCGCTCTTTAGGTAAGGATTACCAATCTATATATGGCAATCCTTTTGCAGAAGTTTCGGGTTCAAGTAATGAGCAAGGGCTTTATTTCGGCGCAGATATACGTTGGATAAGGCGCTGGCAGATAAATCTTTATGCAGATGTATGGCGGCATCCCTGGCTTCGATTTGGGGTGGACGCGCCTTCAAATGGACGAGAATACCTGGCCCGTGTCTTGTGGACGAAGAGCCGCAACTTTTCAGTGTACGCCCTCTGGCAATCAGAAACAAAGCAACGAAACGATGATTTGGAAAAACCGTTTGGCCTCGTCAATGCGCGACGCGACCGACTTCGGTTACATTCGATTTACAAAGTCAGCAAACCGATAGAACTCCGCAGTCGTTTAGAGTGGACAAGCTACCAAATTGGCGAAAATGCATCCTCTCTGGGTTTTGTTGCCTACCAGGAGGCGGTGCTGAAACCGCTCGGAAGCCCAGTTTCAGCAGCGCTGAGATTTACTGTTTTTGATACAGAGGACTATGATTCAAGGGTTTATACCTTTGAGAACGACCTGTTTTCAGCGGTTTCTATTCCCGCATTTTCAGGACGTGGTACACGCTGGTATCTCAATCTTCACTGGCGCGTGAACGCTTGGCTTCGCTTGGACGCTCGCATGGAAGAAACCAACACAAGCCTGGCAGTAACGGATTCAGGCACAATAGGTAAGGAACGGGTTTGGAAGGTACAGGCACGGATTAAGTGGTGATATTGAGATATCAAGATATTGGGATATTTCCTCAATATCTTGATATCTCAATATCTCAATATCGATTCAATTAACCGCCTCTACGCCTACTATTTCAGGAATTTTACTCTGTACGGCTTCCTGAATACCTGCCCGGAGAGTCATACCTGACATGGAGCATGATTCGCACATGCCCATCCATCGGATTTTAACGTGCATGTCGTCTGTAACTTCTACGAGTTCTACATCACCGCCATCAACCCGGAGGTGTGGGCGTATGGTTTCGAGGGCAGCTTCAACTCTTTCATTAAGGTTCTTCTTGTCGGAAATGGCTGTCATTTTTGCTAAATTTGATGCAAATGTACTCAATTAGGGTATCCTTTAAAAAAAAAGAAAGCGCGGGCGTGCTGAGCGTTTGAAAATCAACGCCTTGCACTCCCGCGCTCTTATTAGCTGTGATTTGTACAACGTTTAATTCTTTCCAGTTTTTTTCTCTCTCTTTTCTACCCTTTCGATCACAATGCTGGTTGGTCCGGCAGTGATTTTGAATTCGGTGCGGCGGTTGAGCTGGTGCTCTTCTTCAGTGCATTCAACCCCGTTCGTACATTTGTTCTGGAGTTGTTTTTCACCATATCCTTTCGCTACGATGCGGTCAACTGCAATACCTTTTGCTACAATCCAAGCCACTGCACTATTGGCACGGCGCTGAGAGAGATCTTCGTTGTAAGTATCTACGCCCCTTGAATCTGTGTGAGACGAGAGCTCGATTTTCATTTCAGGGTATTTTTTCATCAAATCCACCACGCTTTGCAAATCAGGTTCAGCATCAGGACGGATATTGTCCTTGTCGTAATCGTAAAGAATATTGTCGAGGCGGATAGGTTCATTAATGCGCAGCGTGTCATACTCAGGCTCGCGCTTTAAAAGCCGCAAAGTGAGCCTTTTCTCAACGCTCGTGCTTTTTTTGATACCCAAAGTATTAAAGGACACGGTATCGGGTTTAAAACCATCGGCGTTGGCGATCACCATATAGGACCTTTCGGGCTGTAGGGTGAACGGGAATTCATTGGACGCGAGGTTGGTTTTCTCGTCCACGGTGCTTGCTTTTTTTTCTGTTACATCAAGCATCGTTACAACCGCTCCCTTTAGTGCTGGGTTTTCTTTTTCACCTTTCCACTTTATACGGAACGTTTTAGCAAGTAATTCAACTTTGATTCGCTCAATTTCCCAAGCGTAGATATCATCGCAGCAGGTCTTGCTTTTGAGATTGTTCGGGCCAGGCCGATTGCTCTGAAGGAATCCAGTGAACCCATCAGAAGAGCGGGAATAATGGAGGTCATCAAGGCTTGTATTGATGCCCATTGGCAACATTTTTGGATCGCTCCAAACAGCGCCATTCCATTGGGTTTCAAAGACATCGTAACCACCCATGGTAGGACGACCGTTGCTGCTGAACCACAATTTACCATCCTGATAAAAAGGAGAGGCTTCATCGCCGGGCGTGTTCAATACATCGCCAAGGTTGACAGGCAGGCCAAAGCTGTTTTCTGATTTTTTGGTTGCGTAGTAAAGATCAAATCCACCTTTTCCACCGGGCATGTTGGCGACAAAAAAGAGCACCTTTTCGCCAAAAAGTTCGCCCTCGCAGGGGTGTTTGGCAATAAAATCGCCGTTGACGCCCGTGGCTTCATTTGCTCCAGCCCATCCATCAGAACCTTTCTGAGAGACGAAGATTTTGCTGGCACCAATGTCCTGGCCTTTTTCGGTGAGTTCTACCCGAGTGAAATACATCGTTTTGCCATCAGCAGAAATGCTAACGTTGCCTTGATGCCATCCCTCGCGATTGATTTGTGTACCCAGTGGCTCTGGTTCTCCGTATTCAGTTCCAGACCTGGTGGTGGTATACACTTTAGAATGCCAGTCGCCTTCTTTACCGTTCAAAACGATCACTTCTTTTGCGCGAATGGAGGTGAAATAAAGTTCTCCTGCGCTGTAAGAGGGTGAGCCGTCGGTTTGAGGGTTATTGGCGGTTTTGCCAAGGTTGCCAACGATCAGGTTTTCAGGTTGTTTGAGTTTTTTTGCGATTTCGCAACCAGCAATTTCCCGCTTGGAAGCGGTTTTGAGTGCTTCATCAGAGCCATCGGCAATATACTGGTTGAACATGTCAACCGCCTCGGCATAATTGCCATTGAATTTCATACTGAGCGCGAGCCAGTATTTAAGTTCAGTGAATTCCAGTTTGCGGTCGCGGTTTACGAGCCGTGCGAACCCTTTTTCCGCTTTTTCGTAATCGCGAAGATCGAAGTTGAGTTTGGCTACTTTCGCGGTAATCTGTTTATCTGATTTGTTTTCAGAAAGGTATTTTTCATACAAGTCCAAAGCTGCATATGGATTTCCATCGGCCTCGGCTTCTTGAGCAGATTTTAGATTTGCTTCGGGCGTAGCGCGATTGATTGGCTGCGCAGTGGCGCTAATCGCTATGAATGCGGCAAGCGTGAGGAAAAAGAGGATTTTTTTCATCGTATCGTTTTTCCCGGTTTAACCGGGATGTTTTTTTTAAATGGAGGATTCTTAGTTCAGAACCTGGGGCAGAGCACCTTGGTTTTTACCACAGCTGGCTTGTAAATCTTGATGATGTAGTTGGCGGCCACCTCAAAGCCACCGCGATAATTGCTGACTTGATTCAGGTCGCTGATATTGACATCGTAAGCGAGGCCTACCCGGAGGTTTTTGTAACGCGCTCCGAGCATAGGGTATATGGCATCGCCGCCAGAAAGGCGATACCCTAAGCCAAAATGAAGGTCAATATCTTTCTCTGTATTGAAAACATAAGAACCAAGTGCTTGAAGGCTGATCTCATCCGCACCGCTCATTGTTTGATAGATAAAGGAAGGTCCAACCGAGAGTTTATTGTTTAATTTAATGTTGAATAAACCTGTAACGACTGACCGACGTGCAATTTCATCGCTGCTGCTGCTGGGAGTACCTGTATTAGTACCAGTACCACCGCCACTGCCGCTGGTAACGAGACCATATTTGCCTTCGCCAATATGGTACATTGCGTAACCAATACTCATGTCCATACGTTTGTTCAGTTTAGCACGAAGCACGATGCCACCGTCAATGTCACTCCAGTTGGATTTCGCTTCTTTTGCGTTTAAGAAGTCAACTTGTGCACCGGAATTGTAGCCCCCGGTCGGAGTAGGATTTAAGAAACCTTCTTCAAATTGCAGTTTTGACGGGTCGAGCCTACGGCTTGCCTGGCCATATTGTCCTCCAATAGTAAGGTAGGCATTGCCTTTTTTATCCAAAGAGAGGTGGTAGGAGGCGCCGAATTTGGCAGCAGTGTGTACGAGGCCGCCTGCGCCCGCTTTATCGGAAAAAAACACAAGCCCAATACCAACCCAATCGCGTTTGCGAAAACCCCGAATGATTGGAGCATCAGCCCAAAGGGAAGGCGTTTTGTAGGCACCTTTGCCGATGACACTCGCCCATTGGCCGCGATAAATGCCCCCAATGCGTACGGTACCCTCAAAATTCCCAATGTTGGCAGGATTGAGGGTCATGGGTGACATATTGTATTGGGAGAAGTGGATGTCTTGTGCGTTCAGGGAGGAGAGGCTCAGCGAAGCAGCAAGTAGGAAAAGTAGTTTTCTAATGTGCATAATTATTGACATTGGACGGATTGACAAGATGTTTCTCGGCGAAAAGTAGCGCAAAATCCAGATTCAGCAACAAAGCTTCGTAAGGGTTTTTCTGAAAAAAAGGTATTTGGCAGTTTGAAGGCAAATCTCAAAGTATTTAGGACCGTGTTTGCGGGGTGAAGGTAGACTGCGTAGCGGAATTGAACAAACTATTGCGCTGCTCCGCTAAGCTTTTTCACATCAATTTCCCGCATACACTTAAAATGGCCTTTTGGGCATCGGTCGAAACCAATTTTTGAACAAGGTCGACAATTCAAATCCAATACCTCAACAGACGTGTTCATATCCATTCCCGTTGGGTAAAAAGGCCACATGCCAAATTTTGGCACCGTGCTTCCCCAAACTGAGACAATAGGCTTGCGCAGTGCTGCTGCAATATGCATCAGACCTGTATCATGGGTGATTACCTTGGTGGATGCACGGATTACAAGCGCCGATTGGTGCAGACTAAGCACGAAACAAAGGTTCAAGACCTGGCGGCCGCAATGCTTTGCAATGCGCGCACCGGCCTCCATTTCAGATTTTCCGCCCAGAAGGACAATTGGCTGGGTGATACGTTGGCAGATTTCAATGATTTTTTCTTCTGGCAGGCGCTTCGTTGCGTGGGTAGCGCCAAGCACAAATGCCACAAAGGCTTGGTTAGGGAGTTCGACATTTTTCAGATTTTCCACTTCAGGGATAAAATAATCCAAGCCCGATTCGTCGTAAATTACGCCTAAATGCTTGATTGTCTTCATGTAACGATGCACGATATGGGTATCGGGCAAGCGGTCAATCTTAAAATTGACGAGCAGCCATTTTTCCCAATTCAATTTGTCAAAAGAGCGTGAAGGACGGAAAAGGGCAAGTTTCAGCCGAAGGCTACGCAGGTTATGATGCAGGTCAACAATTAGGTCGTAACGCTCAGATCTCAGGCCAACAACCAATTCTGAAGGAATTTCTTTTTGAAAAGAAAAAACCTTGTCAATGAAGGGATTCGCCTCCAAAATGGGCGCGAACGCCGATTTGGTCAGGAAATGGATCTCGACGCCCAGCTGCTTTTTAAGACACCGAACCACGGGGGTGGTCAGCACGATGTCACCAATAGACGAAAAGCGAATAATCAGGATTTTCATCCGCATTGTATTAGTGGCTTTCTAAAACAGTATAAAAAAAGCCAGCCGCATACTTTGCAGCTGGCTTTTTCATGAAGCAATCAATGGTTTAAAGGCGACCCAAGGCTCCAGCCAAAGCGGTAAATTGAAATGGCCAGGCGACCCATATAAATTCTGGTAGCCAAATGAGGAGGGCGATCATTCCTATGGTGCTGATAATGAACACAAGCCAGTCGCGACCTGGGTTCTTGACGTATTCTTCGTTCTTTTTCATGTAGTGCAATTCTTTATGATGGGGCAAAAGTAAAAACGTTTTGCAAAACCGATTGCCCCTATCCTATTATTTGGAGTATTTTCAAATTCGGGGGCTTTAAGGAATCCATTAAATCTGGCAAGTATTATTCTGATTGATCCTATTTGTGCCTAAATACGTTCCTTTGTGGCCATGATTCAAGTTTTTGTAACGGGTGGTACTTTTGACAAAGAGTACAATTACCTGACTGGGGAACTTTTTTTTAAGGATACCCACCTGAGCGAAATGTTCCAACTTGGGCGTTGTGGTGTGGAAATTGACATCAGAACGCTCATGATGGTGGACTCTCTTGAAATGCGCGACGAGGATCGCGCATTGATTATTTACAATTGCACCCGCACCCCCGCCAACCGCATCCTCATTACCCACGGGACTGACCGGATGGTGGAAACAGCCCGACATCTTGCCGAAGCCGATATTAAGGGAAAAACAATAGTGCTGACAGGCGCGATGATTCCGTATGCTTTTGGCACCTCATCCGATGGTTTTTTCAACCTTGGCAGTGCGCTGGCTTTTGCACAGGTACTGCCTCCCGGAATCTACGTTGTGATGAATGGGCGATATTTTGAGTGGGATCGGGTGCGCAAAAACCGTCAAACAGGCATTTTTGAGGAATTGCCCGATGCGGATCAGGACGACTCGTTTTCAATTTGAAACTACCGGGTTAAAAAATCCATCTGCCCGCCCAAAAGTGTCAGGTAAATCCCGGTGGCTACAGCCATAGACAAAATACTAAGGGCCATTACCTGAAAATATTTTTTGGGAACCCTCGACCGCTCGATGGCTTCGGAGATGAGTGCAAAAGCGAGCACTGCCAATACGATAGCGCCGATTATGAGCGTTAGAAGCGCTGCCACGTAGTCGCTGAGCAGCCAAAGGCCGAGCCATACGACAATTTGCAACAAAAATATTTCGGACAAAGACAAGCGTATATTCATCGTTCAGACTGTTCAATATGAAAAAAAGCATTTTCGCGCTCTTTCTACTTTTGTTTTTCTTTTTCCAAAATGCATTTTCCCAAACGGAGAAAGAAGAAAAGGGGCCTCCTAACACAGAGGCCGAATTCGAGCAGCAATATCAGGAACGCATCCGCAAAGAAGCCGTTAACGGTGTGTACATTCCTAAAAATTTGGAAGATGCCATGCTGGAATTGGACAAACGTGTCACGGTGGAAGCACGGCTTAAATTTAAAGATTTGCCGGAAGATAGTGTTTGTACAATCATGCACAATCGACTGGGACAATGGATGATACTCAATTGGGGTTTCTATGGTGGGTCACGACTTTCGCATTACTTGCGCAGTGCAGGAGTGACCTTCCCGGATGACATGGCAGACTTTCTGATTCTGGCGTACCACCGTCGGCAGAATGCCAAGCCCATTGGGGTGAAGGAACTTGCCACTGAATTTCGGGAACGCCGTAAAAAGGAATATCAGGAAGAAATGAAAAAAGGGAAGGTTCTTCACGAAGAAGTGCGAAAACGAAACTGAAAGGCGACTTCAAACAATATTCAAGGATGCCTCCGCAAAAAAATATGAGCCAACCCGGAGACCGAGTTGACTCATATCGTACTGAGTGTGTTGTTTGTTCACAGCGGGATAGTGCCGCCTATACTACTACGTAATCCAGAAATATCTGACAAAGGCTTTTTAGCCTCTTTCCCACCTTCCACTTTACTTAAGTCTGACTTGTTCAAAACATTCAATTCGGACTCTAGTGCGTCCAGTGAAGTGTTTTTTTTGCCCTGCCCAACGCTAGGGTGATCGTCTTTCTTTTTAAAAGGTGAAAACATAAGCATCCGTGACTTGTAGGAAAGGTGAAAATTTGCCCAAAGGTATTACGTTTTTGCAATTTACCAAGGGAACGGTGGAAATATTAAGGGAACGGTCGTGAATCTGGCATTTCAGGCCGCAATAACCTTGAAAGCGGTAGTTTATTCGACGCGTCAAAATTTGTGCCTAATGCGCACATAGGGCATCACTTAGCAAAAATTGTGGAAGTTTTTTTAATAAACATTTAACAAGACAGTCTGTTTGAACACCTTTGTGGCGAAATAACCAACCATCCATGGCGATCTACTCCATACGGGATTTGGAGAAACTGACGGGCATAAAGGCCCATACCATTCGAATATGGGAACAGCGCTACGGCCTTATTACCCCAGCACGCACAGAAACCAACATCCGATATTATACGGATGAAAACCTTCGGCACCTCTTTAATATAGCTCTACTCAACCGCAACGGTATTAAAATCAGTAAATTGGCGCAAATGTCGGCGGATGAGATTGCTGCGAAGGGCGCCGCTATTGCTCAAAACAACCCCAACCCCAATGCTCAAATAGATTCCCTGACGCTGGCAATGATTGACCTCAATGAAGCCGCCTTTGAACGGGTATTTGTGGAATATGTAGGGGCCAACGGATTTGAGCGCGCTATGTTGGAACTGGTTTATCCTTTTCTGGACAAACTCCGCCTGCTCTGGCTTACCAACAGTATCAGCCCGGCACACGAAAAATTTGTAGGTCAAATCATTCGGCGGAAATTGATGGTGGCAGTGGATAAGGCTGTGTCGGGTATAGATACGCCCGTTTTTTTGCTGTATTCCCCGGAGGGTGAAACGCAGGAGTTGACGCTTCTTTTTATTCAGTATTTGCTGCGATCGAGAGGAATGCGCGTATCTTATCTTGGGGCAAACGTTGCGATAGGCGATCTTCGGGACGCGTGCCATGCTCTCAGGCCCGATTATGTGTTTACCAATTTGCAGGAACCGCTCCCACGACACCCCATACAAACGTATGTGGACAATGTGGTACAATCCATTAATGGCTGTGAGCTATTGCTAACCGGGCATCAGTTTTTCGTTGGACCCTTAAAAATTCCGGCCAACGTAATGTTGCTCAATGGCCTTTCCGGAACCTTGCAATTCCTTGATAGTCTTAAAGTTAAACGGAGTTGAGGATGGTTTGATTCAGCCTCAATAATCTCCGTGAACTCAACCATGAACCATCTTGCCCCTTAAATATCTCATTAAAAATCAATGCAGCCATATCTCGCCAAAACCCTTGCGGGTCTCGAGCCTGTTCTTGCCAATGAACTCCTTGCCATGGGAGCAACGGGGATCCGCCCACTCAAGCGTGCCGTGGCGTTTACTGGCGATATAAGCCTGCTTTACCGAGCCAATTACGAACTCAGGAGTGCACTTCGTATCCTGGTGCCCATCCACTCTTTTTCAGCCTATAATGAACGCGATATGTACGAGGCTGTCCGCGAAATCAACTGGGCAGTATATATGGGTGTTGGCGACACGCTAGCAGTAGATGCGATTGCTCAAGGCGAGGTGTTTCGGCACTCCCAATACCTGGGCCTGCTGACCAAGGATGCCATTGTGGACCAATTCCGGGACAGATACAACCGCCGCCCCAACGTGAGCACTATTGGCCCTACTTTGCGGATCAATGTACACGTGCAGGGCACACATGCCGACATTTCCCTGGATGCAAGTGGCGACTCCCTACACCGCCGCAATTACCGCCGCGATACTGTAGAAGCTCCGCTAAACGAGGTTTTGGCCGCCGGGATGGTATTGCTCTCTGGCTGGAATGGGCAAGGGCCTTTTGTGGATCCGATGTGTGGCTCTGGTACATTGCCCATTGAAGCGGCGATGCTTGCAACGAACACCCCACCACAAATTAAACGCGAATCTTTTGGCTTTTTCAAATGGCCTGATTTTGACCAGAAACTCTGGAAAACACTGAAAGCCGAAGCAGATACCAGGATTCAACCCTTTGAATTTCAAATACTTGCAGCCGATAAAGACCCGCGTGCTCGCAATGCTACTGCGCTCAATCTGATGTCGGCGGGCTTGGAAACGGTGGTTCGGGTGGAAAAAATACCCTTTGAGAAATTGGAAGCCCCGGAGCCTCCAGGAACCCTGATTATGAATCCGCCTTATGACGAGCGACTTAAGATCGAGGATACAGTTGCTTTTTACAAAAATATTGGGGACATCCTGAAAAAACGCTGGCCAGGCTGGTCGGCCTGGATTATTTCTTCCAATCGCGACGCGTTGAAACACATTGGGCTTAAATCTGCACAAAAAATTCCCCTGATCAACGGGGCGCTTGAATGTAGTTATCAGAAGTTTGAAATGTATTAAGTATGAAAGCAAACCACAACGCTTTAGTGCTTTGTCTTGGGCTCTTTGGCGCGTTGATCGTGCTGGCAATGGTGTTTTATCAGGAGCGTATCATTAATCTGGACATGGCCTTCCAGACCTTTTTGATCCTGAAGAGTGGTGCCATAGAGATCCAAAGTGGGCGTTTTGGGGCTGCAGTCACACAATTCTGGCCTTGGGCGGCACAAGCGCTTGGACTTCCCTTGAAAGGGGTTTTGATGGCTTATTCCATTGGACATGCAGTTTGGCCAGCCATTTTGGCTTTTTTCTGCTGGCGCATCGGGCAATGGCGTTGGTCGCTTGCTATCGGACTGGTTGCCACCTTAATGACAACCCACACATTTTATTGGCTTTCAGAAATGCCTGCGGGCCTGGTTTTTCTTTGTGCTGTATTTGCCTGGATGCATGCTAAAGGCTCATTAATGGCCTTTCGCTGGTGGGAATGGCCGCTTTGGCTGGGTGCTCTGGTGACGGCCTTTTATTTCCATCCTTTGGTTTTGTATGCCCATGCTTTTCTATGCCTGTTCTTCCTACTGGATCGGAATAAACCCCGTGCCTGGACCTGGATACACGTAACTGCCCTGGGTGTTTTTGGGGCATTGGCAATTCTTAAATATAAAGTGCTGAAACTGGACTGGTACGACGCTATAGCCATACAACGCCAGGAAGCATTTGGCAAATTGTGGCCGCATTGGTTTGATATAGAGAGTAATCGGAAGTTTTTGGAATGGAGTATTCGGGATTATTGGTTGCTCTGGGCGGTGATCGCGGCGTGTGTGGTGTACTATGTTTGGAACAGGGCTTGGGTTAAAGTCCTGTTCGTAGGAGGCTGGCCACTGGTATTTGTAATCATGGTAAACGTCCCATATTACGAAGCCGTGGGGCAGCAGTTTTATATGGAAAACCTGTACCTGCCCCTGGCAGTTTTTGCTTCTATTCCCTTGATTTTTGATGTGCTGCGAGATCAAAACCAGCGCGACCAACTCGCTCGAAGCGGGTTGGTCGCGTTGGGTATCTTATTCGCAATCAATCTTTTCCGTATCGGAATAACCCATCGTCCCTGGACGGATAAACTACATTGGGAGCAAACCTTTTTGAAAGAGACTGCTTATCGGTCGAAACGGAAAATTGTACTTTCTGAAAAACAAGTCCCAACGGAAACGCTCAAAATGACCTGGGGCAGTTCGTATGAATTCTTAATGCTATCCTCTATGAAGCATCCTGACAGCGCTCGCTGTTTGATTATTCACGACAGCCCAGAACGGTTTGATAGCTTATTAACCCGCCCGCGTTTGTTTTTAGGGGCGTTTAAGAATTATCCGTTCGAGGAATTGCCGCGGGAATTTTTTAATTTTAGAGATACGAGCGGGTATGTGCGTTGGTAAGAGTAAGTAAGTGATAGTCTCACTTTAAGTGAGACTATCACTTTGCTAAGGCCCTATTCCACAATCAATTCACAGACAACTCATAAGGCATCCGAAACAAAATCCCCTTGTTCTGCCGGAAGCCCTGCACGGTTTTGTATATCGGATAAAAATCGCCCAGTTCTTGGCGAATGGCCCAAGATTTAACGCTGTCGTCACGCTCTTTTTTGTCCATGAGCTGATCCAGGAACTGTTCGAAGCCAGACTTGGTCTGCGGATATTCCGTAATGCGGTATTTTTCAAGGTTCGCAAGTTTGGCTGCGGCACCAAGGGCGCGATCAAGTCCGCCGAGATCGTCCACCAGGCCGATTTCTTTCGCCTTTGCGGCCGACCATACCCGCCCTTGCGCTATTTCATTGATTTGCTCCGGAGTACGCTTTCGGCCCACAGCGACTTTGCCAATAAAATCCTGGTAAATCCAATCCACCCGATTTTGAATTAACTGGCTCTCTTCAGGCGAAAAGTCATACACCGCGCTGCCAAATGCCGAGAATTTCTGTGTGCGGACGGTGTCGAAAGTTATGCCGAGTTTGTTGCGCATGGTTTCTTCCAAAATCGGGATCATGCCAAACACGCCGATAGACCCGGTAATAGTTGCGGGTTCGGCAAAAATGCTGTCGGCATGGCACGCTATGTAGTATCCACCAGAGGCCGCCACGTCGCCCATGCTAACTACTATTGGTTTGCCGGCTTGCCGGCAAAGGTCGAGTTCGCGAAGAATATTATCGCTGGCTAGAGAGCTGCCGCCGGGTGAATTTACGCGCAACACAATGGCTTTTATGCTCGGGTCTTTCCGGATTTTGCGCAGCATTTTTATATATTTTCCATCGAGGATGGTCCCGGGTTCGCCCTCTTCGCCATCGTGGATTTCGCCTTCGGCGTATACTACGGCAATTTTGTCCTTGACCGAAAAGTTGGTCTTTTTGCCACGCGCTTCAAAATATTCTTCCAGGCTGACACGGTTAAGTTTTTCCTTTTCAGACAGCCCAATGCGGTTTTTGATCATTGCAAATGCTTCGTCTTCGTAGGCTAAACGATCAATTAGTCGAGATTGCTTCGCTTTTTCAGCGCTGAAACCGTCGTACCGCTCAGCTATTTGGCGAAGCTCCGTCTCTGCAATATTGCGGCTCTGAGCGACGTCTTTGATAAAGATATCGTAAAGCGGGGTGATGTATTCACGGATTTGTAGCCGGTTTTCCTCACTCATTTTATCCGCACGGTAAGGCTCTGTGGCACTTTTGTACTTACCGCAGTAGAATATGCGCATTTTCACATCCAATTTGTCGAGCATACCCTTGTAATAAGTGACAGTGCTTGAATAACCTCTAAAATCTACCACCCCTTGGGGACTCATAAATACGCTGTCCGCTACAGATGCGAGGTAGTATGCTCCTTGGGTATAAAAATTTGCGTAGGAAACAATGAACTTTCCCGAAGAACGGAAATCAGCCAGTGCATTGCGCAAGGTTGCGGAACTGGCCTTTCCAATCATAACAACAGGCGCATTGAGGTAAATACCCTTGATGTCAGGATCCTCTTTAGCGCGTTGGATGGCGCTTACCATATCTGAAAGGCCGAGTATGTCTTTTTGGTCGAAATCAAAAGGATCCATCGGAAGGTTATTTGTTTTTTCCGGGATGATATTTTTGAAATCAAGTTCGAGTACTGAGTTAGCGTTGACATTGACTTTTTCTTTTTTTGAAGCATTTCCAGCCATACTGGCTGCCCAGCCAATGCCGATGAAAAGAAGTAAGCCAAGCGCAAGCGCTGTGCCCAGGCAGGAAGCGAAAAGGAATTTGAAAAACTGATTCATGCTGCTGTTGTTGAGTATTATCCAGGCACAAAGACAAAGACCTTTCCCTCCTTGTTTTCCAAAATTAGATAAAACTCGCTCATTCAAGGAGCAGGGGGCAAAGGGAAGGGATAAATGAAAAAGATTCAATGCCCTATCCGGACCTTTTTAAGCGACAATAGATTGATTGCGTTGCGGGAAAGGCCCTTCACTTTGCGATTGGCGAACTGGGCTGTTTCGTCATAGAAAAGAAAAATGACTGGACTTTCTTCGACCAATATCTTTTCCATATCCCGGTAAAAGGCATAGCGACGGTCTATAGCCGTTTCGCGGAGGGACGCCTCGTAGAGGCGATCAAATGCAGCATTTTTAAACCCGGTGTAATTCGGTGGTGCTCCGTTTTTTGAATAAAAACAAGTCAGGAAACTTTCCGCGTCGGGGTAGTCGGCGATCCAGGAAGCCCGAAAAAATGGCGCATGACCATTGCGCATACGTTCTCTCAAAAGCGCAGTCTCAGTCATTTCGATTTTGACTTTTACGCCCAAGTCTTCCCACTGACGTACAATGAATGTGCAAAGGTCCAGGTATTCATTGTTGCAAAGCAGAATAATGTTGGGAAGGTTTTTTCCTTGTGGGTATCCCGCTTCAGCAAGTAATCTGGCGGCTTTATCAGGGTCATAGCTATAGCCCGGAACAGCTGCGTCATCAAAAGAAGGGAGCCCCAGGGGCACAAAACCTGATGTAGCAGCCCGGCCTACATTGTTGCGAAGGGTGCGTAACATTTGGGCACGGTCAAAACCAAAGTTCAGCGCCTGGCGTATCTTTTTGATTTGCAGTGGATTACTGATAGTCTGACTCCAAGTCAGGCTATCACTTTGCATACGAATTCCCAAATACTCTGTATTTAAATACGGGTTTTTCAAAAAATAAAACTGGTCAGAAAGCACGGGTTGAATCTCACCGTCTAGCGTGAGAAGTTCGTTGATATAAGCACTTTCAAGCCCAAAAAAATAGTCCAGATTTCCTTTTTTAAATTCCAGAAATGCAGTTTTCCGATCACTTATAAACGTGATTTTTACGGCGTCAAGGTATGGTAGGCGAACACCCGTGCTGTCCCGCTCGAAATACTGCTCGTTCTTGATCAATACGAGTGCCTGGTTTTCAGCCCATATTTTAAAGCGAAATGGGCCTGTGCCAACGGGGTTTCTGCGGAAATCTCGCCCCCAAAATTCACAAACTTCAGGTGGCACTATGCTGGCATATTGCATGGTCAGGATTTGCAACATCGGCTGGAAGGGTGTCTGGAGGCGCAGAATAAAAACAGAATCACTTTCTGCAACAAATCCTGAATCCGCAGCCACACGGTCTTTAAATATCCATGAACCAGGCTTAGGCCAAGCCTCATCAAGCAGTCTTTGAAAACTGTATACCACATCAGAAGCAATCAGTTTTCTACCTTTTCCGCCATTGGCAAATATGGGGTCGTCGTGAAAAAATACATCTTCGCGCAATGAAAAACGATAAGTCAAGCCATTAGGTGAGATGCTCCAATGCTTTGCTATACAGGGTTTTACGTTAAGATTATCGTCCAATTGGACAAGGCCGTTGAACAAACAATCTACTGCCCAAATGTTATTTTGGGTACGGGCAAAAGCCGGGTCAAGCGAAGTGATGGGATTGTGTTGATTGTATCGAAAAGCCCGGCGATCATCCGTCGGAACAGGGGTGTTATGACAAGAAAAAAGGAAAACAAACAAGTTGAGGAATAGCAGTATGCGAGGCATAATGGTGGAATCTTAAACTAAAACAGGAGAACTGCAATCATTTTATCAAGTACGTTGTTCAAGGGGCATCTGACTTAAATTATTTCAGCCAGGAAGCCCTCCATATAATATTATTTCAATCAAAGTTTAAAAAACAAACATGTCAAACATCCTTGACTCTGTAAGAGATTACCTCAGCCCTGATCTGCTCAGCGAAGCCGCTAAAATTTATGGCGAAAATGAAGTCGGTATTGCCAAAGCCATTAGTAGCCTCGCCCCCACCATACTTGCCGGTTTGCTTGAAAAATGTGGAGATTCCCATGCTATTGATGATGTTTTCAGCACATTGCGCGATTTTAATCCCGGCATTCTCGCCAATCTCGACAGTCTCCTTGATGGCGACAGCGACCTTAAGGAGAAATCAGGGCAGTTGCTTGGCGTAATATTCGGGGCAAAGATGCCAGCCATAACCAATGCCGTGGCCTCGTTTTCTGGAGTAAAGCAGTCTTCTGCTTCATCACTCCTGGGGTTTGCCGGTCCGCTCGTAATGGCATTGTTCAGCAAGAAAATCAGTGAAGAAGGACTCACCGCATCCAAATTCGTCGGGTATTTACTCAGTCAAAGAAACATCATCGTAAGTCTGCTTCCCGCGGGTGTAGGGGCGTTATTGGGTATGGCAAATGCAGGGCATGGAAATTCGATTCAAGGGAAAACAGGCATTGCTCTTGCTTGGACCTGGCCACTATTATTGCTCATTGGCCTTGGCCTCGCCATCATTTATTTCCTGAAAAACTAATTCAAAACCTTCCCAGAACTACCACCGCTTTTTTTACCCGCCTCACATCGCCATCAGGACTAAAAATCTCGAAATAAAGCAAGTGTATACCGGGACGGGCCTTTATGCCTTCGCCAGTATCGGTGTCGCCATCCCAACGTATCACGCCTTCTGTGCCGACAAGGTTTTGCCTGACAAGGTTTTTGATCAAATTTCCATCTGAATCAAAAATCGTTAAACTGGCGGCATAGCCCTCTTTTGGCAGTTTGTAGAAAATATCCAGAAAATCTTCATGCGCATCTCCATCAGGAGAAAGCCGTGCGATTGGAATGGTTATCAGATGGTCAGAGGGATTGGAGGCAGGAAGAGATTGAGAATTGGGAAGGGTAGGGGTGCCGGCAGCACCCGTAATAAGCGGGGATGCGGAGGTCCAGTTGGAGGCAGTTTGCGTAGGCTCGTCAATGCGAATCCGTTCAAGTGCCACGCCATCCTGTTCGGAAGTCGAGAGCAGGGAATTGTGCATTCCTCGTCTGTAATAAAAGGAATCAATAGTGATGCTCTGGCCTCCTCCTGCCCAATATAACGTGATGAGGTCACTGATGTCATCTAGCGAAGGCAAACTTTGACAAAGTACTCTGCCAGTGTAGATGTTTTGATGACGGTTTCGGATGTCAGACGGGTCACTACTGAGCACATGATATATACCGGGCAGAAAAAGTCGCTTTTGATTGATGGCCACTGTGCTAGTGGTGTCGGCCAAAAAGAAGTCTGACCAATCAAATATTTTTTGGCTCCTATTGTAGTACTCAAGGTATCGAGCACCTCCAGACACAGGATTGAAAAGGATTTCATTCAATATAATATCTTGGTAGTCAGGCTTTTCTGGTAATCCTACGTATGTTGTATCGGTGTTTTCAGCAAGGTTTCCACTGCAATCTTCCAAGTCGTTTCCAAGCGTAAGAGCATAAATGATCCCTGCTTCTAAAGGCTGGCTGAGTGTCAGGCGAACCCTTGAACGATCGTCGGGGAGCTGTTGCGCGGAGGCAACGCCACGGGAAGGTGAAAACTGGTATGTTGTCGGATTTTGCACTGTTGTTGCGTCCAGACCCTTGCTAAAAGTTAATAAAATTGAGCTCGGCGATTCTGGATACGCAAAGTAGAGGATTGGGGGTGTCAAGTCGGGTTCGGTTGAGTATGAAGCGTTTTGAAAGCCCAGTGTGGCGCCTATCTGGGCTGAGCATGGTTGCCAATTTTCCATGCCGAGGCATGGCAGCGTGGGGTTGATGCGCTCGCGTGAAACGCCTTCATAATCCGCGGAGGAAGCATTGCAGCCTCCTCCATAGGACACTCGATCAATAATTTTTCCCGCTGCATCGCTGAGCGTAAGCACGTCGCCATCGTTATTGAGTGCGGCGCTACTTATTCCAAAGCCTAGCACGTTGTTGTGGAGAGCAGCGCCTTGTAGCGTATCTAAATTGGCATTTGTCACAAGCACTACATAAGCGTTTGGCTGGAGGGCGTAAACAGGAAGTGGAAGTGCGCCACTGCTGCCGTCGGAAAAGCGGAAATTGGCGAGATCAAAAACCTTATTAGAGCGGTTGAAAATTTCCACCCACTCAACTTCTGGAAGGCCGCGAGACGGGGTCGGGTCGGCCATGATTTCGTTGATAAGGATATCAAATTCTTCCGCCACCTCCACTTTTATGAACTGAAAATCAGCAGTTTGAATAAAGCTTTCGTTTTCTAATACATCCTTTATGCCAGAAGTTTGAAGTGTGTAATTCCCCGTAGAAAGCTGGTTTTGCAAGGTCAAAATTACGGTCCTCAAATCGCCAGAAAGCAAGGCAGAGATGGGCTGGCCGATGCCATTGTTTATGAAATAATTTGCCGGATTTTCGGCAGAAACCATGTCCAATTCTTCGTTAAACACTGCAGATACCCGTGTTATATTGTCGCCTTGCGCCGATACCAGCACGGGTGGTTGGATGTCAGGCAAGTCAGGGCGAATGTTGACGTTGTCGAAGTAAAACTTGCTCACATTCGATATTGTATAAACGCACTGAAAGCCGAAAATACTATTTAATCCACCAGGCCACGTGGTCTCTGACAATGAAAACTGTAACTGCAATGCAGCACCGACGGGGGCGGCCTCCACCGTCCAGTCTCCTGATAATGTACGTTTTACACGGATATGAAGATTGGGAGAATTGCCTGCAAGTCCCGACTGCCCAGTCGCCAAATGCAATTTTGTTGCTCCATTTTGTCTGAAAAAACGAATGGCGTCAAGCGAACCAGTTTCGCCCATTTCGAGGTAATAACCGTTCGCGGCTGCGAGATTTATCTGGTCTATTTGGAGGTATATTCGCACAAGATTTTGGTTGGAAGGAGCAAAATCCATGCGCACATCAAAATCCCAAAGGTTGCTATCAGGCATATTTCCCGCTACAAAGATCGCAGATTGGCCGGCTGCTATAGCATTAAGTTGGAGTTCGCCGGCATTGCTGATTTTGAAATTGGAAGTGTCCCCGACCCAGATTGGATTTTGATTAAAATTCCCATCAGAAAAGTCATCAATTATTTGGGATGACAGCGTTTGAGCCGAAAAAAGAAGGAAGGAGAGGATGGGGAAAAAGAATGAAAATTTCATGCGAGAAGGCTACCGTAGTTTTGTGCGTAAACTTACTTCGTATGCAGCATTTCGATTGGAAAATTTTACCGCTACTGTTTTTGCTTTGCTCCTGCAAAAACAAACAAGCAACTGAAAATCAACTTTTTGTCCTTGCTGAACAAGCCTCCCTGCGCCATGAACCAAATGAAAAGAGTCCTGAAATACTTTCGTTGAGGAAAGGCCGGGCGCTCAATGACCTCGGGGAGGTTGGCCCCTCCGAAGCACAAATTGCCTTCGGCTGTGATGTATTTCAAACCCCATGGATAAAAGTTCAAACGGCTGAGAAACAATCTGGTTGGGTACTCGCGTGGGCATTGAGGCCAGCAAATGATAATGGAGATTGGTTGCTGCAAAAACGTCTGATTGGCTACTTTGGAAAAACCCTTGCTGTACGGCGCAATTCAGTAATGCAAAACTTTTCAAAACTGGAAACAGAGGAGCAATTTGCTGAGGTGTGGCGAGGAACAGTGGCTCTGCGGGATACATTTTTATTCATACTTTCCCGCCGCCCAGAAAGTGGGTTTCAACCAGAATTTAACTGGCTAAATGATGCATTTCCAGGTTATTTATTTCAAAAGGTAGGAGCGGAAGAAGGGCCTATGCTCGTTGCTGATTTTTTTGTGTGGCATCAAAAATCGTTGATAACTAAAGGCTTGCAAGACGATGCTTTCATCCAAACCTGTATGGCTGCGTTTCAAACCGATAGCATTGAATCACTTTATCCTGTCTGGAAATTTCCACTTCCTGATCTAGAATCCGCAAGCCAACTTGGATTGGGATTTCATCTTAAGCTGCTCCGGCAAATTGACCGAGCAATGGAATACGGGACTCTTTTTGCTCCTGAATTAGAAGGCGTGAAAGAGCAAGTATTGGAGGATGTTTTTGGAAAGAACCAGCGATACTGGCAGCCACAAGAGAAGATTTTGGCAGAGATGGAGCAGATATTAACGGAATCGCCAAAATGCCTGAATGTTCGTGAAAAAGAAGCGCTGGTAATCCGAAAAAAAATGTTTGAAGACCCAATTGGGAATGCGATTGTGGTGAATTTGAGGAGTGGCGAATAACTGGAATAAAACAGCAAAACCGCAAAATTTAAAACTGTGCGTTAGAATCCAAAAAAAAGATTAATCCATCTCTTTTAGATCATTTTATTCACAGTTCTAAATTTTGCGGTGCTCCTGTTTTGCGGTTTTGCTGTTAAATTTACTTCTCTCCAAGCTGCTTCTCCAGACGCAATAATCGCGCTTCCAGAGATTCGGTTTTGCTACGGAGTTCGGCATTCTCTTTTTTCAACCCTTCAATTTCGGTTTGTTGTTCTTGGATGGCTTTCACCGCCAAAACGCCAAATCCACCGTAATTAATGGATAAAAATCCATTTTTCCCATTTCGGTCGGTGCTTTGCCCAACGAGTTCCGGGAATACGGATAGTACATCCTGCGCTAAAAACCCAAGTGTATGCTTGGCATCGGTCGCCTCCGCCTTGTACCGATAACTGACTGGTTTGAGTTGCATCATTTTTGTCAATATTCCAGTCGAAATCGCCTCAATATCTGTTTTCAAGCGACGATCAGATGGTAAATAAACTCCAGCAGGTGTGAATGTACCCGCTGGGACTCCACCGCCAAGGGTGCTGTTGAAAAGTTGGAGGCTACCATTGGCTGGACTTGCTGAGAATTCCCAAAAATTACCGTTAGCCTCATTGTGCAAAAGGATACCGCCTTCTTTTTGTAAAACGCGTAGACTTGCATTGGTAGCATTGACTGCCCCTATACCAACATATCCATTAGTGCCATTGGCGATAACGGCATTTTTATTATTAGGCAATAATCCAACACCGATAACATTTTGGGTGCCTAATGATAATAATCCGGCTGCAATGCGGGCAAAGCCTACTCCAGGTGGCGCCGGACCACTGGGAAGGAATGTAATCATGGGAGTGTCGCCTTGCAGGCGGATGGATTCACCATTTCCGGCAATGTGAAGGCGTGCTACGGGAACAGGAATACCAATTCCAACATTGCCAGCGTTGGTATTGACAATATCATCCCCTATATTCTTCCAATCGTCACCTCCGCCGCCAAGCAGCGGGTCAAGATCCACCGTGTTGCCGTTTGAAATTTCAAGGATAGATCCTGTGAGCGTTAAGTTTTGGAGCTCATTAGTATTGCTTAGATCTCCAGTGTTGGTAATCACATTGCCAGCAAGGCTAATTCCAGCTCCAGCGGTGTACGTTGGGCCAATTGGAAGGTTGACCATGTTGCCGTTTGTGATACTCAGAACATTGCCAGCTATCCCAAGATTTTGTAGTTCGTTGGTGTTGCTCAAATCACCTGTGTTGTTGATCGTAAAGTTTGGTGCAGAACCAGTTATGTCAATACCTGTCCCTTCTGCGTAGTTGTTGCCAGTTGGGATTGTCACCGTACCACCACCATCGGAGAGTGTTAGTTCATCACCAACCAGTGAAATAGTCTGCAATTCGTTGGTTGGATCCAGGTCGCCAGTATTGTCAATAACAAAATTGGGCGAAGTTCCTGTAACACTGATACCACTACCCGCGGCGTAATTATCGCCTGTGCCACCGCTGTTGTCGGCGGCAGGTTGCCATTGTACTCCGTTCCATTTGAGCACCTCACCTGTGCTAGCACCTTGTTTTGCGAGATTGAGCGGAGTAGCTACTGTGCCATTTCCAGCCAGAGCGTTTCCAACTACCACTGTCTGTGCTCCCCAATCATCGCCTGCAGGCGGTGGCAAGGTTGCAGGTATCCACGATGCTCCATTCCACTGTAGTACCTGGCCCATGGTAGCACCTTGCTGGGCAATACGCAATAGATTGCCGGCTGTGCCTTGCCCAGAAAGTGTTGGGTTCGTCTGAACGGTCTGGGTTCCCCAGTTGTCGCCCCCTCCAGGCGGGAGGTTAATAGGTACCCAGGTTACACCGTTGTATTGGAGAATTTGGCCGTTGGCTGCACCCATATTGTTGAGTTTTACAGCAGTTACGGCACCATTGATAAGATTGTTGGTACCAATGGAATTGGGGGCCATGTCTGCATTTACTACGATTCCAGCCTTTATTTGAAGGTTGTTGGAAGGGCCTGTTACATCCCCATTAAAAACGGTAGCATTGGTCAGGTCGTCATTGGGATTTGTATCGCCGTCATTAGAGACAGTAAACGTGTTGCCAGCTTGGACAACATCAATCCCAATTCCAGGAAGCACAGCAAAGTTGCCTGTTGCATCAGCCGCAGGAGCCCAGACCGTTCCGTTCCATTTGAGCACCTGGCCGTTGGCGGCACCCATGTCGTCAATTTTTGCGCCTGTAACCGCTTGGTTAGCAATGTCTGTAGTGCCTACCGCGCCATCAGCGATTTTTCCGGTTGTGACTGCATCATTCGCTAGTTTGGCAGTGATGACCGCACCATCTGCAATCTTAGGGGAAGTGACCGCCCCATCAGCGATTTCCACACTTGTCACGACGTTGGGCTTGATTTGCAAATTGCTAAACGGGCCGCTCACATCGCCATTGGCTTGAGTCGCTGTAGTGATATCATCGCCAGCATTGGTATCGCCTGTATTGGTGATGGTGAAGTTCGGGGAACTCCCTGTGATGCTGATTCCGTTTCCGCCCGTTAAGGCGACGTTGCCCGAATCATCTGCAGCAGGTGCCCAGGCTGTGCCGTTCCATTTGAGCACCTGACCGTTTGCGGCGCCCATATTGGCGAGTTTGGGTGCAGTGACCGCTCCGTTGTTCAATTCGTTAGAAGTCACCACATTGGCCTTAATCTGTAAGTTGTTGAAAGGGCCGCTCACATCGCCATCGTGTACAGTCGTGAGGGTCACGTCATCGTTGGGATTGGTATCCCCTGTATTATTTATAGTGAAGTTATTGAAACCGTTTGTCACGACATTGATGCCTGTGCCACTGTTCAAACCGACCGCACCCGGTTGCACGATCACTTTATCGATATGAGTGATACGGCCTTGTGCGTCGACCGTAATCACAGGTATCTCCGTTGCACTGCCATGTATGCCTGGCTGCACCGTTGTGTTGCTCAAACTTATGGTTCCTGTGGTCGTGATAGGACCGCCTTGTAGGCCAGTGCCTGTATTGATCTGGGTGACAGTGCCGCCGTTACCGCCGCCGCCTTGCAGGTCTTCGGCAGGAGCCCAGGCAGTACCATTCCATTTCAAAACCTGGCCTGATTGGGCACCTTGCTGCGCAAGGCCGATTGGGTTGTTGGCCAATCCATTACCCGATATACCGTTGTTGGTAAATGCCGTTTGAGCCCCCCAGTTGTCTGCACCACCGCCGCCGCCATTTTGGGCATAAAGCGCATAGGGCACACTCAGGAGTTCGGAATTTCCGATTTCATCAAAAACGTTGGGGGAGGATTCAAGCAATACCGTCAAAAACTTAGAGCCAGCGCTCCAATTAATACCGGCAAAACTGTTCACTTGAGGTTGCCCGCGGCCAATCACAAGATTGACAAGGCCGAACTCATTGGTCGAGCTTACATGCTTTTCCTGATAATCCACCGGGCCATTTGGACTGCCGCTTCGTAGCGAAAAGAGTAAAGTTACAGTTTGGTTTATTACGGGATCGCCTGTTTGATCGTTGCGCACAATACATTGATAGTTAATGCCTTGTGGAACATTTTGCGCACCAACAGTGAATGAAATTGCAAGCAAAAACAAAAGGGAAAGGAGAAAACGTTGTCTCATAATTATAAATCGGTTTGGAATGAACGAATAATCAGATCCGCACGATGCGGAGGGTCGCTGTAGATTGCGACGCGGGGTCTTTTAGGAGCAGAAAATATACCCCTGGAGGCCATGCCGAGGCATCAATGACCGAGCCCTCAGGAGATGCAAGGATTTGATTTGCAGATACAGATCTGCCAAGCATATCAAATACAGAACCAAGAAGGTGTCCTCTTTTTTCAGGCGAATAACGCAAGGTGAGCAAGCCGACAGTAGGATTGGGGAAAAGGCTCATGCCCCAATCTGCAAGGTCAGAAGTGCCAACGAGGTTTTTGCCGCAAGGATCTGGTTGGTGAAAACCTTGTGTGAAGGCAAAACCGGCCCCATGCAAGGTTTGCACAAAGGGTTCGCCAATAGTCCAAGCGAGGTAACGATTAAGTTGGTTGCCTTGGCCGCCTGAGGAAGCAATTACGTCCATGCAAATATTGAATTGCTGGGCAGCGCAAGAAAAACTAAGGAGAAAGAAAAGAGAGAGAGTGGTTAAGAATCGGCTCATAGAAATCAGTTTTGGTGATTAAAGTGGCGGAAAGTCAGTTTTTAAAAAAAACTTACCACAATGTAAAACATCTAGCAAAAATCTAGCCAGAAAACTTGAAGAAGTGTCGGATTATTGTCATTGGGCAATCTGGCCACCTTGGAACACAGATTCGAGGGATAAGATGTGAAAAGCAGGTTTTTTAGGCGTTTGGATTACGACAGGATCGTTTATCTGTATTTACTTTTGAGCCACTTTAACGCATACATTTTACTATGGTCACTTCTCCACGATTTACGTTGGGTATTTTGCTGTTTTTCTCATTGTCCATGTTGAATGCACAATCGGAAATATCTAATAAAGTATTAGACATAGAAACCCAACGCTTTGCAGCCATGATGCGGGCCGATACTTTAGCATTGCGTTCTATGTTGGCTGATGAACTGGTCTACCTGCATTCCAATGCTTTAAAAGAAAACAAGTCAGAACACCTGGCTGCCATTGCTTCAAAAAAATTGGTGTATGAAAAAATGGATCGCGAAGAGGCAAATGTGCGCTTTTATGGCAAAACAGCCCTTGTGAACGGTACTCTTAAAGTGCAAGGCATTATTAAGGGCAAGGCTTTTGAGGTTCGTTTGCTTTACCTGGCGGTTTACAGAAAAAAGAAAAATGTCTGGGTTTTGATCAATTGGCAAAGCACGAGTAAAGTCTGACTACTTTTGCGGCGCAAAAACTACCGCCTACTATGGATTATATCGGCGAACATCTTCTCCCAGGCCAATTGGGCCACCTCTGCGCAGTGCTGTCGTTCGTGGCAGCGCTTTTGGCGGCATTTTCCTTTTTTATTGCTACACAACGCAGAGATACGGACCAATATAATGGCTGGCGCAATTTGGGTCGCTATGCCTATCTCTTGCACGGCTTGGCAACGCTTGGTATTATTGGAATGCTGTTCTGGATTTTGACAGGAAAAATGTACGAATACCAGTATGCATGGGCCAATGTATCGGACGACCTGCCCATGGAGTATGTTTTTTCTGCTTTTTGGAAAGAACAACAAGGCAGTTTCTTGCTTTGGAGTTTCTGGCACATTATCCTTGGTGTTGTGTTGATGTTTCGCGCAGGCAAGTGGGAAACCCCCGTTTTGGCAGTCATCGCATTGGCAGAGACGGTCATTGCATCCATGCTTTTAGGCTTGTATTTCAATGAGTTCCGTTTTGGAGCCAGTCCGTTTGATTTGTTACGGGATGTGATGGACGCCCCGATTTTTTATCAAGCCGATTACCTTGCCCAAGTGAAGGGCAACGGATTGAACCCGCTCCTCCAAAACTACTGGATGACTATTCACCCGCCTACCTTGTTCCTGGGTTTTGCCAGCACGATCGTACCTTTTGCGTTTGCAATATCTGGGCTTTGGCTCCGTGAGCACAAGGAATGGTTGAAGCCAGCACTCAATTGGTCGCTGTTTTCGGCAGCGATTCTGGGCACAGGTATTCTCATGGGTGGCGCATGGGCTTACGAAGCCCTTTCTTTCGCCGGTTATTGGGCTTGGGATCCGGTAGAAAACACCTCTTTGGTGCCTTGGCTGACACTTTTAGCGGGTATCCACACCAACCTCATTGCTCGAAATACGGGCTATTCTATTCGCAGCACCTATGGGTTTTATTTGATCACGTTTATCCTGATACTTTACTCCACCTACCTTACTCGGAGCGGCATTTTGGGCGATACTTCGGTTCACTCTTTTACTGAGATGGGACTTGGGCTGCAACTGATCATTTTTATGGCTGCTTTTTCGCTGCTGGGCCTTTGGCTTTGGGCAATTCGCTACCGGGAAGTGCCAGAAATGGCCAGCGAGGAAAAAACCAGCAGCCGCGAATTTTGGATGTTCATAGGTTCACTTGTGCTGGTCTTTTCGGCGCTGTTATTGACAGGAGCTACTTCGCTCCCGGTTTGGAATAAAATAGTGCAAGCCTTCAATCCAGACTATGTTGGGGCGGCTTTGAAAGACCCTGTTGAACACCACAACCGCTACCAACTTTGGATCGCAGTATTTATTGGGTTGCTGACCGGAGTGGGACAATGGATGCGCTACAACGAAAGAAATTGGGCCGTACAAGCCCGAAAATTTGCCCTTCACATCGGTATTGCAACCATCGGGGCAGGTGTGCTTACTGCGCTTAATTCCCTTTGGATTGAAGTGCGTGCATGGCAACTTTTTGCCTTCCTTTTTGCGGGGATGTTCACGATTGTTGCCAATTTGGACTATTTGATTACAGTATTGAAAGGCAATTTGAAGCTTGCAGGCTCGGCTGTTTCCCACACAGGATTTGGAATATTACTCCTTGGTATTTTGAGCACTGGACTGGGAAAAGACTGGATTTCTGTTAATACTTTCGCGATGGAAGGACTGATAGAAGGTGCTGACGATGAAGCACTTAGGCGAAGCGTTATTTTGCTGAAAGATGCTCCCATGCCTATGCGGGGGTTCAATGCAACCTACACCGCAGATACCTTGGAACGTCAAACGCGCAGCTTCAGCGTTCATTTCCAACGCCGTGATGAAAGCGGCAATCCAACAGGTGAAAATTTCACGTTAAATCCCAATGTGATGTACGACCGTCAGTTTTCAAAAGTGGTGGCAAACAACCCATCAACCCAGCACTATTGGAATTATGACGTATTCACACTTGTCTCCTCCCTTCCAAAAGCTGAATTGGACCCAGAATTTGCCAAAAAACAGGAAGACAGCCTGAAATACGAAAGATATGAAGCCTTGGTGGGCGACACGATTTTTACAAAAAAACACTATCTGGTAGTAGAAAGCGTAACAAAAACGCCAAAACACCCCGAATACCGCGCTGAAAAAGGGGATCTGGCCGTGGGACTCAACTTGCGCGCTTACGCACTCGGCGACCCCAAAGCCTATCCAGCTGCGCCAATGCTGTATCTCCGCTCCACAAAGGGTGGCTTTTCCCTACATTCGGATATTGGCCCTTTGCAAATGAAGATTCGGATGAATGAAGCCTCTATGGAGCATATTCTTAAGGCCGAAGATGCGCTTAAATACACCAATTTTGACGTTAAGGAAGGCAGCATATTTGAGTTTAATGGCTATCAAATCAGTTTTGCTAAAGTCATCAAAGATGTAGAACATCCCTCCTACGCGCCTGAATCGGGCGATATAGCAGTGGCTGCAGGGCTGGAAATAAAGGCCCCTGATGGACGAAAAGCAAAAGCTGCCCCCGTTTACCTCATCCGCGATAGTCAGCCCTTCAGCCTCAAAGACGAGGCGCCTTCAATGGGCCTTCATTTTAGATTTGAGAATATTGACCCTAAAGTCGGCGTTCTCACCATTGGAGTGGCTGAGACACCTGCAAATCAAAGCGGTATACCAATCGAAATCGCCGAAAATGTGACGAGATCTGACTATATAGTGCTGGAGGCTATCATTTTCCCTGGAATCAATTTAGTTTGGCTTGGCAGTATCATGATGTTGTTCGGCATCGCCTTGAGTTTTTGGAAACGTTACTCGTACTGAACGCTGTTAAACTTTTGCAAACCGATTCATCCGGGCAAACTGTGCGCTTTTGAACCAATCTACTTTTGACCCAAGAAATAATGTTGTCCATAGAATCTTTAACCATAAATACTTCAAACATGGAAAGGAATAAACAAGTCCAGATCGGACTACTCGCCTTACTCGCTATCTTATTGGTCGCTAATCTGGTTGGTGGCGGTTTCAAAAACTGGTTCGGCCAATCAGAGGCTGAAAAAATCAACGAATCAGCTGCCTCACTCGATGTTGCCAATCAATCCGGTAATATCCCGGGAACCAACGAAAACGTAGTGGCTGTACCTGCTGGCCCTGCTACCAGCATCCAATACGATCAACCAGTGTTCGACTATGGCACTATCAACGAAGGCGAAATTGTGAAACACGCCTACAAATTTAAGAACACCGGGAGCGAACCGCTTGTGATTAGCAACTGCAAAGGCTCTTGTGGCTGCACAGTTCCCACTTGGCCCAAAGAACCGATCCCTCCTGGCGGCGAGGGCGAAATCAAAGTGGAATTTAACTCCAAGGGCAAACCTGGCCCACAAAGCAAACGCGTAACCGTGACAGCCAACACCACTCCTACCGAGACTTTTATCGAGATCAAGGGTGAGGTAAAAGGCAAAGAACATCCTGCCGCCAAAGGAGGATAATATTTTCAATCTAAGAATTGATTCCGGGGCCTGGCAACGCAAACGTTGTCAGGCCTATTTTTTACTAAAGAAAACATTCAATTATGTCAGATTTGTCACTTCCCATGCCCTTGCGCTGGGCTGATTTTGATGCCAATTTTCACTTGCGTCATTCGGTCTATTATGATTTTGGTGCTACAGCCCGGCTTGAATTTCTGACGAAATTTGGCTTGAGCTACGAATGGATGCAGGCCGAGCATTTCGGCCCGGTGTTGTTTCGCGAGGAAGCCATTTTTCGACGCGAAGTGCGTCCCGGAGACTCGATTTTTATTAATCTGCTTGTCACTAAATTGCGCCGTGATCATGCGCGCTATTCTTTTCGACACGAAATCACGCTTGCAGATGGCACTCTTTGTGCCGTAATGAACGTGGATTGCGCCTGGATTGACACGAATTTTCGCAAAATAAAAGTCCCTTCTGCACAAGTAGGGGCGATTTTGGACGCCCTGCCCAAGTCCGAGGATTTTGAATGGACTTAAGGCACCTGAACTTTGAAAAAGCCTTAACGCCTGGACTCTCTGAGGCTCCTATGTTAAGAAACGGCTCTCAAACGTGCAATGCCCTATTTTTGCTTTTTCAAAATTAATCATTTCATGAAAAAAATCATCCTGACAACCGTTTTCGCACTTAGCACAACATTGGTTCTTGCCCAAATCGAAATCACAAAAACTTTTAATCTAGAAGACCATAACACCCTTTTGATCCGGCTTTTTGATGCCGATACCATCACAGAGAATGGCGAAGCACTTTGGGAGCCGTACACGTATGCGGATGAGCTTTCAGCCAATCTTTCTGACGATGGCTGGATGCATACACGGCTTGACACAATCAT
>JBJXGZ010000142.1:0-16717 GCA_046160625.1 Saprospiraceae bacterium | reverse complement strand
GCCGTGGCGTCTGCCTGTAGATTGGTAAAAGAGACCGACTCGGGCCATAAGCTGCTGAAAGGATTATTGGGATCCGGGAATATGTAACCGGCATCCACGAAGGTCCAGTTACCGCCCGTAAAAGTGGTGTTTGATCCCAGAATGACATTTTGGATCTGCAATATATCGGCCAGGTTTAGGGAATTGGTGCCGTTGACATCCCCCGCCATAATACAATATGGCGACGGCAGCGGTGTGCCGTAGATATATTTTAAAATCGCCTGTACGTCCAGCACCGAAACACAATCGTCCACCGGGTCGTTTTTGGTCGGCGTGATGGTAACATCGGAGCAGCCCGGAACCGTAAACTGGTAATTTCCATCCAAAGCGGTCGGGAAGAAGGTCCCTGTAGCGTCGCCGTTCAGGTCCACGGAGGCCCCGTCGATGGGATCGTTGGTTTTGGTATGCAGGTTGCCGGAGACGATCACATTTCCGGTAGCGGTTACGATATGCGTCGCACTACCGGAGCAGCCATTGGCATCCGTAACCGTCACGGTATAAGTGCCTGCGGCAGTAACGGTAATATCCGCTGTAGTTTCATTGGTAGACCACAAATAACTTATCCCGCCCGTGGCGGTCAGCGTAGTGCTCCCGCCATCGCAAATAGTAGTCAGCCCGGAAATAACCGCCACCGGCGCGGGGTTGACGGTGATCGTAGCCTCCGCCGTGCCGGTGCATCCGTTAGCATCGGTGACCGTGACCGTGTAGGTGGTGGTTGCGGTGGGCGTTACGGTGATCGTTTCGGTGGTTGCACTGTTGTAGCTCCACTCATAAGTGCCGCCGCCGGAGGCTGTGAGGGTGGCGCTTTCGCCGGCGCAGATGGTTTGGCTTCCCGATACAGCCAGGGAATAGAAATTGCCTGCGCCAAACCCCGTAGTACCAACATACGTCCAAACGGAACCATCAAGTTTCTTTACTGATAATGATGAACCTGATACGTCAAGTATATACGGCGTTAGGTCTGAAAAGGCTATATCTTCTGAGCTTGATGCTCCTCCAGGGTTTCCTACATCTACCCAATCCGTACCATCAAATTTCCGCACCCCATCGAGGCCATTACTCCTATAGGAGACGTACGGAATGGCTCCAGATATAGCAAATGCAACTAAGCTTGCACCGGTACTCGACAGAGCTGGAGTTCCTACATAAACCCAATCAGTGCCATCAAATTTCATAACCGAAGCCTCAAAGCCATTTCCAACATCTGTAAATGCGACATATGGAGTAGTACCTATAAAAGCGAGGTTGCAGGAGTAGGCGAGGCCTGCTGAAAATCCCGGATTGCCCACAAATACCCACGAAGTACCATCAAACTGCATGACGGTTATCCTTCCCCCATTAGCCATATCTTGAAAGGCTACGTATGGGGTCGTCCCTGAAAAAGCAAGTTTACAAAAGTATGCTATGCCGGGTGAAAACAATGGGTTGCCTATTGTCACCCAAGCCGATCCATCGAATTTTTTGACGGTTAATTTCTGGCCGCCCGAAACTCCTTCCTGGTAAGCGATGTATGGTGTTGAACCGGAAAAAGCCAAAGAAAAGTAATAGTCCACCGGGCCGATCGAACCTGCCTGCCCCACATCTTGCCAAGAAGTGCCGTCAAATTTTTTCACAGCCATCTGAAGAATGTTGTTTTGTATACCACCGTAAGCCACGTAGGGAGTTGAATTGTGAATCACAATTTCAATCTCATTTGCAAACGAACTAGAAAACCCGGGTGGGCCCACATATACCCATGCCGTACCATCGAATTTTTTAACTGTAGCCTTATATCCGTTGGCCGCATCCGCATAGGCCACATACGGCACTGCCCCGGCAGAAATACCCGCATTTACCGTCGAACTCACCACATTCACCGATGCCGTACTTGTACAGCTGTTGTTGGCAGTGATGGTCACGGTGTATGTCCCTGGAATATTGACTGTGATGTCCTGGGTGGTTTCGTTGGTTGACCACAACCAGAAGTCGCCGTAGGAGGCCGTCAGCGTAGTACTGGCGCCGGAGCATATCGTAGTGTTGCCGGAAATAGTCGCTGCCGGTACCGGAATGACATTGACACTAGCCTCAGCCGTGCCCTCGCATCCATTGGCGTCTGTGACCGTCACGGAGTAGGTGCCGGCCGCGCTGACGTCGATGGCCGCGGTTGTTGCGGTAGTCGACCAGTCGTAGTTGCCGCCACCCGATGCAGTGAGGGTAACTGTGGCGCCGGAACAGAGCGGGGTGTTACCGGTAATCGCCACAACCGGTGCCGGATTGACGGTGATCGTAGCCTCCGCCGTGCCCGTGCATCCGTTGGTGTCAGTGACGGTGACGGTATAGGTGGTGGTTGTGGTGGGCGTTACGGTGATCGTTTCGGTGGTTGCACTGTTGTAGCTCCACTCGTAAGTGCCGCCGCCGGTGGCTGTAAGGGTGGTGCTTTCGCCGGCGCAGACGATGTCTCCGACAGATAAAGCCAAAGAATTCGCAGATGCATTCCCCCCATCGTTAATTCCAGGGCTCCCTACATAGGTCCAAAGAGCACCATCAAATTTTCGCAAGGACAAACTGGGTGGAATATAATCCAGCACGTACGGAGTTGCACCTGAAAATGCCAGATCAGCAGGTTTTTGAGTCCCTACCCAGTTGCCCACATCTACCCATGCAGCACCATCATATTTTTTCACCCCTTCAGCACCAAAGTTTTGATAAGCGACATACGGTGTGGCACCGGAAAAAGCCAACGTAGGATCATACAAGGCGCCATTGGAAAACCCTGGGGGGCCGACATTTATCCATGCAGCACCGTCGAACGACATAACTGTTGCTTTGTTAGCATTATACTCGTCCCTGAATAATACATATGGGATGTTACCGGAGAAGGCGAGGCTGCTATAAACAGCGAGACCGGACGAAAATCCAGGGTTCCCTACCGGCGTCCAGGAAATGCCGTCGTATTGCACAACCGTTAATTTACCCCCATTATTCCCGTCTTGAAAAGCGACGTATGGAGTCGAGCCGGAAAAAGCAAGGGAAATACTACTCTGGTTTTGATTGGCAAAAATCGGGGCGCCAACGGTCACCCAGGTTGAGCCATCGTATTTTTTAACGATTATTGTTTTTTGCAGTACATCATTGTAGGCCACGTAAGGAGTCGGGCCGGAGAAAACAAAAGAAAGCGATACACCAATAAATTCGGTTGAAACCTGCGAACCAATATCCTGCCAAAGCGTCCCGTCAAATTTTTGAACGACTACTTTAAAATCTTGATCATTATATGCTACATAAGGGGTTGCATTGTGAATGGCAATTATTATCTGAGATTGAATGATAAAGTCCGAAAACCCGGGTGGACCTACATATACCCAGGACGATCCATCGAATTTTTTAACCGAAGCTTTATGTCCGTAGAGTGCATCCTTATAAGCCACATACGGAACCGCCCCGGCAGAAATACCCGCATTTACCGCCGAACTCACCACATTGACCCCCGCCGTACTTGTACACCCGTTGGGGGCCGTGACCATCACCGTGTACATCCCTGTGGTATTGACCGTGATGGATGCGTTGGTCTCGGTAGTATTCCACAAGTAGTCGCCGCCGCCCGAAGCAGTCAGCGTAGTGCTCCCGCCATCGCAAATAGTGGTCAGCCCGGAAATAACCGCCACCGGCGCGGGGTTGACGGTGATTGTAGC
Source organism: Saprospiraceae bacterium (assembly GCA_046160625.1). Lineage (GTDB taxonomy): Bacteria > Bacteroidota > Bacteroidia > Chitinophagales > Saprospiraceae > M3007. The sequence goes on along the minus strand of JBJXGZ010000142.1, from coordinate 13,007 downwards.
CTCCGCCGTGCCGGTGCATCCGTTAGCATCGGTGACCGTGACCGTGTAGGTGGTGGTTGCGGTGGGCGTTACGGTGATCGTTTCTGTAGTTTCACCGTTGTTGCTCCATTCGTAAGTGCCGCCGGAGGCGGTGAGGGTGGCGCTTTCGCCAGAGCACAAGTTGTTGTCGGAAACGATAATCGGGGAGACCGGCGCCGTGATATAAAAGTTCTGCCCGTAATGCCAAGTGACAGGACCACTGATTTCCTGGATATAAAACAGGTAAACATCGGGCGCAATATTCGCCGGAACCGTCCAGGTGTACGACCCGGTATTGAGTGTGCTTGGCACAACTACAGCGGCTGTATTATTTAGCGTGACATTCGCAAGAGATAGTGTTACCATCCAATCCGGGCATCCGCCGGTCCAGGTGATGGTGACGACATCTCCTGGATGCAGGCAGGAGAATGTGCTGGTGAAAGCAAACGGGGTTGAATATCCTGCATCCGGAAGTCCGTCGCAATTATCATCGATGCCATTGCACAGTTCCGTAGCGCCCGGATTTACAGCCGCATTGGCGTCATTGCAATCGCCCGAAACGGCAACATAACCTGGCGGCTGGATACAATCGGTGATAGTTACGGCCGTGTTGCCATAGCCGTCGTTGTCGTTGTCCTGGTAGAAAGTAATTATCGGCAGGACTCTCACCGTCGCCTGCGCCGTGCCCGTGCATCCGTCCGCGCCTGTGACCGTCACGGTATAAGTAACGTCCGCAGTAGGGGTAACGAGGATGCTTGCAGTAGTTTCAGCGTTGTTGCTCCACTCATAATCGCCGCCACCCGTAGCGGTAAGCGTAGTGCTTTGGCCGGCGCAAATCGTGGTAACGCCGGTGATGGACGCTACCGGCGGCACGACACAATCAAATTTTTTGGCGTATGCATAGCCGCCGGAATAAGCCACAAACAAGGTCCCTCCCGCCGCTTTCAGGGAAACTCCATATGCATATCCGGTGGAAAAACCGGGAACGCCGACGTCGACCCATGCGGTACCGTCGAATCTTTTGACGGTCATTTTGCCCCCATTTGCCTCGTCGGAATAGGCCACACAGGGCGTAGTTCCGGAAAAGGTGAGCACAATTTCTCCTACGACATCTGTAGAAAAGCCCGGAGCGCCTACATCTACCCATGCTGTGCCATCAAATTTTTTAACCGTAGCCTTATTTCCATTGACCGCATCCTTATAAGCCACAAAGGGTGTACTACCCGACAGGGCAAGCGAAATATAATCGGCCTTGCCGGCTGAAAATCCGGCAAGGCCTACATCCACCCAATTCGACCCGTCGAATGTTTTCACGGTCGCTTTATAGCCATTCGCTTTATCCTGGTAGGCAACAAAAGGCGTGCTGCCCAACAGGGCAAGTGAAGTATATTGGGCATCGTCGGCTGAAAATCCCGCAAGACCCACATCCACCCAATTGGCGCCGTCAAATTTTTTCACGGTCGCTTTCCCGCCACTCGTTCCACCCCTATAAGCCAGATAAGGCGTGGCGCCGTCAAACGCCAGGGACGGGTATTCAATCCCGCCGCCGGAAAAACCCGGCGAGCCGACCGGGTTCCAGGTTGAGCCGTCAAATAACTGCACGGTTGCGCCGCCGTTTCCGTTATTCTGGTCATGGTAGGCTACGGCCGGATTGGCGCCGGAAAAGGCCAACGAAGGAAAACCCGCATATTCAGAAGAAAAACCCGGCGCTCCTACATCGGCCCAGCCGGAGCCATTCCATTGGCGCACACTGACTTTTCCATGAAAGGCAGCGTCATTGGTGGCTATATATGGAGTGGTACCGGATATTGCAAGAGAAGTAGCATAACTTTCTCCGGCTGAAATTCCGCCGCTGCCGACATTCGTCCAGGCGGCGCCGTCCCATTGCTCCACAACAGGCTGCAACCCGGTTTCATAAGCGAAATAGAGCGTACTGCCGGCGACCGCCAGGAAAACAGGGGCATAATAGGCAAAACTTAACCCGGGTTGGCCAACCGGTACCCAATTCGCGCCGTCGTATTTTTTAACGGTGGGTAAATAATTGCCGTTAATATCCAATTCAGAATAGGCGATGCAGGGCATGCCGCCGGAAAATGCCAGCGACACAGATTGGGCAAGAACGGTTGAAACATCCGGGCTGCCGACGCCCACCCAGTCCGTGCCGTCAAATTTTTTCAGGGTTGCCCGGTTACTGTTGGCGCCGTCCCGGTAGGCCAGATATGGTGTGCCGCCATCAAAGGCTAAGGAAACACGATAAGCCGCCCCGGCGGAAAATCCCGGCGTACCTACATCCACCCAGGCCGTATTGTCGTATTTTTTTACCGTGGCTTTGTTGGCATTGTTAGCGTTGGTATACGCCACATAAGGCGTAATGCCCGAAAATACCAACTTGAGGTTGCCGGTGGGCGAACTGACACTGCCTCCCAAAAAACCCGCTCCTACTGTCACCCAGGTTGCACCGTCAAACATCTTGACCATCACGCCCCCGGTCTGGTTATATGCCAGGTACGGCGTGCTGCCGTAAAGAGCCAGGGAAGTAAAAGTTGCAACGCCGGTGGAAACCGCCGCCGAACCCACGGTGACCCAGGCGACCCCATCGAATTTTTTTACAACGGCCCGGCCCGCGTTGGTCACATCCCTGTAGGCAAAATAGGGCGTGACGCCGTCGATCGCCAGCGAAGGAGGGGAAGATGAGTTAGCACTAGGCAAGGATCCTGCGGTAAAACCCGGGCTGCCCACCGTAGTCCAGGTGCTGCCGTCGAATTTGCGCACGGTCGCCTTGTAATTCAAATTGACATCGGCAAAGGCTACATACAAGTCGCCGTTGGAAGCCACGGCAAAAGCAATTTTTTCTCCAAAATCTAAAGAGGGGTTGTTGGTACCATCAGGCCCCAATGCCTCCCAAACCTGGGCGGGCAATGTTAGGGTGCTGAGACAAACGGCAAGCAGTAGGTAAATTTTGAGGTGCATCATGAGAGTGATATGGTTGATTTGAACGATTTATTAAGAATCAAGATAGAAACCTGATTGTAGCCGGCTGGCGGCGTAGCAGGCTGACCAATAAAATGATTAAAGAAGCCTGTTTGGAATCAATGCAAGTCGACAAATGGAAGGAAGATAATTGGTTCATTTGGTGGTCGTAAATGGATGAACTATTGATCTGCCACAGTTTTAACCACAGTTCCAAAGTCAAAATTTGCCGCCTCGCGTGGTGTTCCTTGCCAATCCAATCCACTATACCAAGGATTACCAGGCTCCTTCCCGCCACACTTGGGTCTTCCTGACCTTTGGTACGGGAAAACCCAGACGTGGTGGCATTTTTTATTGTTTAATCAATTTCGCTATCCACAACATTAATCCATTCTTAGTCACTTTTACAAAGTAAACTCCAGAAGGAAGCTCTGTGACCATAACAGATTTAGTCATTTCACCAGATGCAAGCGGCTCAATAAGAACAGTCCTTCCAGCCATGTCCACAATCAGCGCATTCACATTTTCAGGCAAGGCCTCGTTGAAGACAAGATGAAAATCATTTTCTACGGGGTTTGGAAACAACTCCAAACCTTCATGAACTTCGGCGACTATTGAAGAATTGCCACGAGAATCTATTAAATTGATGCCGTCACATGAAAAGCAGGGACCAAACCAGCAGTTGCTATGTCCAAAGTGAGCGCTTATGCTGTTTTTGTTTACACATTGTGGATTGCCGTTATGGCATACGGCTATTTTATTAGGGTCACAGTACCAATCAGCTGAAAAATCTTCATAATCGAGCGATTGATTGCAATCAGGCACCCCATCCTCGTTGTTATCAACGCTGTCGTCGCCGCCGGGGCATTGGTCACAGGCATCGCCCACGCCGTCGCAGTCGGAGTCGATTTGAGAGGGATTGGAACCGGGGCAGTTATCAACATCATCGCAGATGCCATCGCCATCAGCGTCTTCGCATTCTTTTATTTTGAGCAGCCAAAAACGACCACGTCCGTCCGGGCTAGTGCCGCCCACATCGCCATCATTGCTCCAGGAAAGACCGTTCATGGCAATGCCGCCATCGTTGGTCAGCTCCAGGCTGGTGGCCCATTCGTGCTGGGTGCCACCGTAGACTTCCTCCCAATCCAAATGGGGAGGAGGAGTGGCTCCGGGGTCTGTGAACTGGAACAGCCAATAATTAAAGCCGGCCATACTGCTGCTGCCGTTGTTGTAACCGGTTTCGCCCGAACAGTACCACTTGCCCGGTGTGATGGGGGATTCCCGAAGCGAGTAGGCATTGTCCTGACCTCCGGGGTGATCAATTTTTAGTTCCCAGAGAAAGTTCAAATTGGCATCCAATTTCCATAAAACAGCCTCAAAGGAAATATCACGAGTCCGCCCGCAAATCATATAACCATTATTGCCGGAGATGGGCTCAACGTTATAAAATATACCCGGCCAGGGGTTGAAGACCGGCCCCTCAAGCAAATCCCCCGTAGCGGATAATTTTGCGTAATAAGAATGTCTCGAACGATCCCCAACGATGATAAATTCGCCATTGGGCATTTCCTGAATGGCGTAGCAATCATCATAAGATTGTCCAAACTCCAGGTTTTTTTGAGAAATGATCTGCCCGTTTGCTTTGATGCGCAGGAAGTAGACGTCGTTGAAAACGGGGGTTGGGCAGTCTGGAAATTGATTGCTCGTTGAGCCACAAATGACAAAATCCCCATTGGCACAAGGCTTCATATTTCGGGCGTAATCGTTATTGACCCCTCCGTATTTGCTTGTAGGGTCTGCGATTTCCACAGGTGGGGTTGATCCTGAAATGTCCATTTTGAGTATAAAAGGATCCCACCCAGATACCGGGTGCAAGCTGATGCCAAGGACGAAGATGTTATTGCCAATGATATGGACCGCATTGTTCATGCCCCAACTAATGCGCTGGTGGTACGGTTCGTTCCAGATGTACGACCAGAGCACGTCGCCGTTGGCAGTGGTTCGCATTATGACGATGTCCTGTTGTGAAACAGGGTCATATCGATCGCCGACCACAATGAGGTCGCCGTTCGGCAGTTCGCGCATCATCCGGCCGTACCAGTCGTTGAGCCCGGCGGGGTCGCAGTAGGTTTTGCTCCATTCAATTTGCCGCTGGGCGGCAAGAGAAAAACTTCCAAGCAAGAGGCTGAATAATAGTAAATATAAGGGTCGCATTGAGTTTAGAGGTAAATGAAAACAAGGAGCGCAATAGTCGCTTAAAAATCTCAGCCCTTAACAACTATCTGCCATTCGGTCAATCTGGAGGAGGATTCGGCTGAATATTTCTGATATTCGGTCATGCACATCCTGACAATATGATGTTACATTTGCCCCAACGCCGCAAACACATCATGAAAAGCCCCCCCCTGTTTTTGGTCTTTGTGCTGGCTTTTGCCAGCGCGCACGCACAGCAATACCCCTTACAGGTAGAGCCTGTATTTCGCAATTACAGCCAAGATGCGGGATTGCTAACCAATACTATTTATGGCATACTTCAGGATAAGAAAGGCTATATATGGGCCGCTACAAACCACGGGGTTTGCCGATTCAATGGCTACGAGTTCGAGCAGTTCCCGGATACACTCTATAGCAATTATAATTCGGTGTTTGGAAAATCCATGACGCTGGACGAAAGCGGTCGCTTTTGGTTTGTCAATATTCAGTGGAGGGTTTTTTATGTAGAGAATGGACGGGTTTTCCCCTGGAAATACAATCCGCAGCTCAAGCCATTCCACAAAGACGGGAATATCCTGAACGGCATTTTGGTCAAAGGCCGTGGCGAAGAACTCTGGTTTGCCACCTCGCACGCCGGGATCATTCACGCGGATCAAAACGGGCAGATGACCATACTGCCTGGCCTGGAAGCTGCAGACCGTGTTTTTTATGAAAATCAATATGGCGGCTTGGATAGCAAATATCAATGGAGCAGCAATGACCAGTATCTTCAGAAACTATCTCAAACGCTCAACATTCAGGGGAAGAACATCCAAGCCCCACTGTTCCCGTTTACTAAGGATTCGCTGAGCAACAATAACTTCTTGTTTTCTTCCATCAGTCGCCTGGGCGAGGGTACCTGGCTGCTGAATAACTTCAACTCGTATTTCTACTTTAAAGACAATCAACTCCTTTGGCGCCGCAAGGCCCCAGGCAAACCCGTCATTTGGGCAATCAAAGATGCTTCGGGCCGGATACTTACGGGTCATCATTTCGGCGGCGGGTTAAAAATGTACGCATCATTGGATGACTTTCGCGACGACCGCCCGGCTATTTCCGCCTTGCCCGGCCTCAGCGTTTCCTGTATTTATCAAGACCGGGAGGGCGGCTACTGGATTGGAACCCAGGAACGCGGCATATTCTATTGTGCATCCTTTGAAAGTGGACGGCTGACCGGTTTACCCAATCTGGAGGATGTTGTAGCAAACGATATTGTGAGCGATGGACAGTCTATTTTGTATGCCGGGTTTCGAAATGGGAAGGTTTTTGCCATAGATTGGCAAACACTCATCGCCACTGATATTTCACTAGCGGAAAATCAGTTTGTCAACGAACTTACGTTCGACCCAAGGTCCAAAACTCTGGCAGTTGCAGGCACCAAAAATGCTTTTTATAAAAACGGCCATTGGGAAACCATCGATTTTTTGGAAACAAAGGAGGGTCAAAAAGTGCCTTGGCGAAGCAAGGACCTGGTGCCCAGCAACGACCCGGATGTCTGGTTGTCCGTATCCGGCATTGGGTTGGTAGAGGCCAATATCCGAACTAAAAAAGTGGTGCGAAGTAGCTTTGACATGCTGAACTCCAAGGGCACCCGAAGATATATAAGCATCCGGCAAGACCAATCCGGGCGTGTGTGGGCTTATAATATTGACGGGTTTGTAGAGTGGGTCGGCGACCAGATAGACACCGTCTATAAGATCAATCCTCTTTTCACGCAATACATCAAAAACATTGCCCTGTTGCCAGATACCAGTTTGGTGCTTTGCCCCCGTGGCCACGGTCTGGTTTTCTGGAAATCCGGGCGCAAACCCATTGAAATAAAAAGCAAAAATGGCCTGCTCTCCGATTGGTATACCTCCCTTTATTATCACGCGCCCGATAACACTTTGTGGGCCGGTTGCACCCGTGGGGTAAACAAACTCACGCCCGATGGTCATGGTGCTTACAACATTGAAACCTACATCCTTCAGCATGGCCTGTCCAGCAATGATGTCAGTGCTTTCGCCGTCGCTGAAAATGATTTGTGGTGGGCCACTGAAAAGGGCATATACCGCACTCAAAATCAACCCGATACCGTAATCGTTCCTGCACCCGTCTTTCATGCGATTTCGGTAAATAACATACCGTATTTCCCCTCAGGGACACTGAAACTGCCCCATGACAGTGCAGATATCACCATTGACCTGCTTTCTCTTTATTTCCGGGGCATTGGGAAAATGCAGTATGCTTATCGTCTGCACCATGGTTCGGGCGATACCAGCTGGCAACTTAGTACAGGGCGACGCATCAGTTTTCTAAATCTTCAACCCGGCAATTATGGTCTGGAAGCAAAAACCCAGGGCGATGCTGGTGTCTGGAGTCCCGTTTCAACCATGGATATTGTAATCCAACCGCCCTGGTGGGCTACCTGGTGGGCACGAAGTCTGTTTGGGATTGGCCTAGGCTTGGGCGTTTTTGGATTTTACCGCTACCGAACGGGACAAATCGTCCAGGAAAGTCGCCTGAAAGAAGAAATGCTGCGACTGGAACGCTCGGCCCTGCAAGCGCAGATGAGCCCCCATTTTATTTTCAACTGCCTCAATTCCATTCAAAATTTCATCCTGAAAAACGACTCGGATGCAGCGGTACTGTACCTGGCCAAATTTGCCAAATTGGTCCGGAGCTCTTTGAATGCTTCGGTGGAAGGCAGCGTCCGTCTGGAGGAGGAAATTAGTATGCTCAACCATTACCTGACCTTGGAGCAATTGCGTTTTAAAAAGACTTTTGGATACCAAATTGAAGTGGATCCAAAGCTGAACCAGGAGCATACTCAACTACCCCCGCTTATCGTGCAGCCCTTTGTAGAAAATGCTGTGTTGCATGGGATGAAGGATATGAAAAAAGAGGGGCTTATTCTAATAAAATTCTATCCTGAAAATGGAATGCTATGTGTTGAAATACAGGACAATGGCCTGGGTTTGCAACAAGAAAAATCGAAATCGGGAGAGGTGTCCCTCGGAGGCAGCATCACCCGCAGACGCCTGGAATTGCTCAACGAACAAAGTACAAAAGACGATATTTCGGTTGCATACCGTACCCCTGAGGGCGGCACTGGGACGATTGTGTTGATTCGACTGCCGCTGCAACAAACCCTTCATAATATGAAACACATAGGCACATAGGACACATAGTATTGAAAATCAGAACTATGTGCCCTATGTGCCTATGTGTTTCAAATATCTTTTAATTGAACCTGAGATTTATATGAAACACAACCCGAAAGCACTCATCATTGACGACGAACCCGATGCACGCGCCGTGCTGCGGTCTTTGATCGGACGGTACTGCCCTTATCTGGAAATATGCGGGGAAGCGGACTCGGTCGTCGGGGCACTGGAATCTATCCGGCAACAGCGGCCCGCACTTGTGTTCCTGGACGTTGACCTGCACCCCGGAACTGGTTTTGACATTTTGGACGCTTTTCCCAATCCGAATTTTAAAACCGTGTTTACGACTGCGCACGACGACTTTGCCCTTAAAGCATACCAATACCGGGCGTTCCATTATCTGTTGAAACCTATCGACCCTCAAGATTTAATTCAAGTAACCGAAGAAATACACCAAATAGAGCCAGGGTTGAACAGCACAGCCCCCCCCTTGCAACCGCTTGGGCTGAACACACAGGGAAAGATAATACTGCCAACCCTCCAAGGCATTTCTTTGGTACAGTCTGATGAAATCAGTTATGCCTTCTCGGATGAAAAATACACGCAGGTAATACTTTCGTCTGGCGAAAAAATTCTGGTGAATCCTTCCCTGAAAGAGCTGGAATCGCTGCTGCCCGAAGCCGAATTCATTCGTCCCCACCAGTCTTATATTGTTCGGATCGAAGCCGTTAGGAAAATACTAAAAAGCCTGGGGGGCATCTCGTTGTTGCTCAAAGACAAGACAGAAATACCTGTTTCCAGGCGCAACAAAGAGGCTGTACTCCGGGTGTTAGTGTTCTAAGCGCCTATCCGAGGCCCGGCTCCAAGGGTGAAAATCAAACTATTCGACCAACTGGAATGCCAGCAGCCGAAAAATTTCCGCCCCAGCAGGTGTTCTCCCAGCATACCAAGGCACCTCCCCCACCGCGCTAGGGTCTTTTTTTGACTCAGCTTTACTTCAGCAGGGTTTCAAGCTGAGGAACCAACCTGCTGGAGTGCATTTGTTCAATTTTTCAGACATTTTTGATTTGTTGGCAGTAAATATTATCTTTGTAAGGTCACCAAATGAATTCGTTGTCATGACCAATCACTTCCACCTAATATGGCAATTGGCTTCTGTACCGGAAGCATATCCTTGGCTTCCGCAGCGTATTATGTGCTTGCAGACATGGATTGGCCTTTTTTGACCCACTTTTGGTACGGTGAGGATTGGCCCCCGCCATTTGATTAGTGCATTGGCTTGGGTACTCACGGAAGTGGCGCTGGGTCAACAAAGACCCTAGCGCGGCGGGGGAGGTGCCTTGATATGCTTAGGGGAACACCTGCTGAGGCAGATGTGTTCCCGGTACACAGCCTCAAAAACGACACACCCATTCTACCGAATTCCCGCTAAATCCAATCTCCGAGCGCTCGAAAAAGGGCTTCAACTCCGGCTCCAGGCGGTGCTGATGCCACCAGGCGCCCAGGTCAAACACCATCAGAAAAGCGCCTTGTAGCACGATGGAACGCCCGAAACCTTTCCAGCGTTCGGCGTTTTTGGAGGCGTTTTTGGATTTTTCCTGCATCCAGAAGCCGGCCATGACGTATCCAGCATCCAGACCGGCATTGAACAAAAATATTTTCTGGAGTTTTTGGTGTTCCATTGTAGTTTGGTACAGGTTGAATGCGGCCGGGTCGGTGTGCATGGCCGTCCACAGACCACTGGCGGCCAGTCCCAGGTTTACCGCGCCCCAGCCCAGATTCATTTGTTGAAAGGCTTTGTCGACCCCGCTCGTCCTGCTCATAGCTGCGGCGCCCACGGCGATATTGGCGGCTCCCCATGCGCCCAATACCCACATGCTTTGCTTGGTGTGTTGCAGGCGTTTTTGATTGAAGGATGTCAGGCCGGTGGTTTGGGCGAACAGAAAGGCGCCGGGCAAAAACAAGGCGAGCAGCAGCAGGGTGCTGCGGTTGATTTTTTTTGTTTTGTACATCTTTTTTTTATGCATCTTTGGGAAAAGTGTCCTATTTAATGGCTTACCAGTTTCAAAAGTAGGATATGGGCTCGGAAATTCCAATTTCAATTTTACCGGCCCAAACAATAAACCATCATAGCTGTTATTTCAAAAATCAACATCCCCGAACTTTATGCCGTTTACGAAACTTATCCTTAGTTATTTGCTGACCTTCGCTGTGTTTTTTGTCATTGATATGGCGTGGCTGGGCTTTATTGCCAAAGATTTATACCGAAAGCACCTGAGCGGCTTTTTAAGCGAGCAGGTCAATTGGCCTGCCGCGTTTATTTTCTACCTGTTGTTTATCGTAGGGGTTTTCATCTTTGCTATTTTGCCTGCCGTGGAAAAAGATTCGGTGCGCATAGCCATGATCCTGGGCGGGCTTTTCGGCTTTTTCTGCTATGCTACCTACGACCTTACCAACCTGGCTACTTTGAAAAACTGGCCGGTTCTGATTGTTGGTATTGATGTGGTCTGGGGATTTGTATTGACTGGGATGGTCAGTACTGCCGGTTTTTACATCATTAAATGGATCCGTTGAGATGCTGCACTCCGCCACTAGCGTTGCCTTGCTTCTGCTTTGTTATGCAAGCCTGTGGTTTGTCGTCGGTCTACTCCGCAAACGAAACGATGTGGCCGACATCGCCTGGGGCCTGGGTTTTGTTCTGATCTGTGTGTATTGTTGGGCCACCCGACCTTATTCGCCCCTTTCAACGCTGGTGTATGCATTGGTAACGCTTTGGGGGTTCCGGCTCGCGCTGCACATTGCCCTGAGAAGCCGGGGAAAAGCAGAAGACTTTCGCTACCGCCAATGGCGTACGGACTGGGGCCGATGGTTTGTGCTGCGTTCGTTTTTGCAGGTGTATGTACTGCAATGCGGCTTCATGTTGGTGATGAGCGCACCTATTTTGATCGCGGGGGAAGCTGCGATGAACCGAATTTCCACCCTTTCTATTGCAGGCGTATTGTTATGGGCGATCGGCTTTTTCTTTGAAGCCGTTGGCGATTACCAACTTTCCGTTTTTGTCAAACACAAATCCCACAAAGACGATATTATGCAAACCGGCCTCTGGCGCTACACCCGCCACCCCAACTATTTCGGCGAGGTAGTGCTCTGGTGGGGCATCTTTTTGGTCGTGTTGCCCGTGCAGCAGGGTATTTGGGGCATTGTCAGCCCCATCACCATTACTTTTCTGCTGCTTTATGTATCAGGCATCCCGATGCTGGAAGCCAAATATGCCGACAACCCGCAATTTCAGGCATACAAGAAGCGAACGAGTGCGTTTTTCCCTTGGCAGCCGGGCCAATTTTAAATATAAATGGAGAACAGTCGCTCTCGAAAGTTCAACTCCGGTTCATGAAGTTTGTAGCGGATCCTGTTGTAGTACAAAAAATGGAGTACATACATCGAAATCCAATACACCAGAAGTGGCAATTGGCTTCTGTACCGGAAGCATATCCCTGGTCTTCTGCAGCGTATTATGTGCTTGCAGTCATGGATTGGCCTTTTATGACCCACTTTTGGTACGGCGAGGATTGGCCCCCGCCATTTGATTAGTGCATTGGCTTGGGTACTCACGGAAGTGGCGCAGGGTCAAAAAAGACCCTAGCGCGTCGAGAAATAAACTCCCCCCATTCATTAAGCCATTGCATCAAAATCCACACTTTGCAGGCGTTGCACCATCATCTGCATCAGGCGGCGCATATATTGGGCTTCGTTGGCCTCGAAGATTTTCAATTCATCCATGGTAAAATGCCCGATGATCGTACCTGCCAGCAGATGGCGCAGCCGTGCATCGTCCCGTATTGTGTTGGCGATCCATTCCAGGCGGTTTGGTTTCGATAATTGGAAAAAAGTGCCTTTGTACCGCTGTATTTGGGTAAGCATCAGGCGGGCAAGCAAGGGATGCTGCATTTTTAGAATTGGTCGCAGGGTTTGGTTCTGGAATTGTTCTTCAACGCCTGATGGAAGGGTGGGTAGTTGCAGCTCGGGTCGAAGCTGAAGCAGTTTTTGTTCGTCGCGCATTGCGAATCAGTTTGAGAAGTTGAATGCGCCTAACAACTTCAGGCAGCATTAGTTTTGTCAGCGATGCTTTTTGGAGGGTAACTGCAAGGGAATAGTGGGGCTGATATTTATGGAGAACGTCCAGTGTAAAAGTAGTGGACGCGATTAGCGGCCATTGACTTTTTGTACTTTGTTAGGTGCCTATTTCAAAATTCCATATTTTCTCAAGATCTTTTCCTATCGATTCTTCAACTGGTTCCTCAAAACATACTTTTGCTAGTAATCCAACAATGGATACCGAAACCATCTTTAGTAGATGGCTGTAATTGTCAAAGACATCTTTCTCATTTTTTGACGTATACCTTTGCACAACTTGATGGACTGTTAGCTCTCCAAAATGTGCAATCTTTGAAAACTCTGTATACCATAGATATAAAACTCTCACATTATGTTTATCATCCTTTTTTTGCTGTGATTCAATATATATTATCCTCTCATACGTTGATTGGACATTTTTCAAATGACGCTTTAACTCTCCATCCTCACGGTTGTACCTTTCACCTAGTTTATCAAATTTTTTTT
>JBJXGZ010000141.1:0-51541 GCA_046160625.1 Saprospiraceae bacterium | reverse complement strand
TAGCAGTAGGCAGTAGCAGTAGGCAGGCCAACCAATCTTGATATCCCTGCCTACTGCTACTGCCTACTGCCGCTGCCTACTGCCCCTTACTGAAGTGCCTCTTTATAAGTTCTTAAACACCTTTCTCGTGCAAATGTGTGCTCAACCATGGGCTTTGGATAACTAGGTGTCCCAAATTCTGGGACCCATTTTCGGATGTATTTGTATTCCGGGTCAAATTTTTTGGTCTGTTCGGCCGGGTTGAAAATCCGGAAATAGGGCGCGGCATCTGTGCCACAACCCGCCGCCCATTGCCAGCCACCTGAATTGCTTGCAAGGTCAAAATCCAATAATTTTTGGGCAAAATATGCCTCGCCCAGTCGCCAATCCAGCAATAAATGCTTGGACAGGAAACTGGCGACAATCATCCGGACTCTGTTGTGCATATAACCCGTTGCGTTTAGTTCGCGCATGCCAGCGTCCACGATGGGGTAACCTGTCAGGCCAAACTTCCATTTTTCAAAATCATCGGGCGCGTCACGCCACTCCACCCGATCGTATTGTGGACGAAATGGATGGCCAACCACATGCGGAAAATTGCCCAAAATCTGGCTGTAAAAATCCCGCCAAATGAGTTCGTTAAGATATGTGGCGTTGAGCTGTTGTGCATGGCGGGCTTTCTCGCGAATGCTGATAGTTCCAAATCGGAAATGTACGCCAAGCCTTGAGGTGCCGGACAGGCTGGGGACGTCGCGGGTTTTATCGTAGTTGCGAATGAGGCTTCGAGCGACGCTTGTGGGCGGAAATTCAATGCCCGCTGGTTTAAAACCCATGTTGGAGAGCTGGGGGCAATTGGTTGATGGGGGAATTTTCAGAAGCTTGGAGAAATATTTCTCCGTTGGGTAGGAACTCAGGTAAAACGAAACGCGCTGAGCTTGCCCATCATCCCCTGGAATCGTTTGCCATTTGGTGTGGAGTTTTTCGAGCCAGCGTTTGCTATACGGCGTAAATACAGTATAAGGCGTACCATCCCTCTTTAAAACCTCGTCTTTTTCAAAAATGACATGGTCTTTAAACGTATGAAAAAGGATGTTTTTGGCCAAGAGCAATTGGCGTATAGTATTATCACGCTCAATAGCATACGGCTCGAAATCACGATTGGTGAAGACTGCCGCAATATTGAATTCCTGCAACAATTGCGGCCAGATTTCCTGGGGCCTCCCATATCGGATGAGCAGGGTGCTGCCCATTTCTTCCAGGCGCATCTTTAAATCAGACACGGCATGGTGGATAAACTCCACGCGAGCGTCCTTTTTGTCAACGAGGTCGTCGAGAATTTCGCGATCAAAAATAAATAATGGAAGGACGGGGCACGAGGCAGAGCCTCGCGCCAGCCCGGCAGAGCCATGCGGCAGCCCGGCAGAGCCATGTGGCAGCCCGGCAGAGCCATGCGGCAGCCCCTTTAAGGCGTGGTAGAGGCCGGCATTATCGTCTAAACGCAGGTCGCGGCGAAACCAGAAGATGGAGATGGGTTTGGGCATATCTACCTGATTACCACGTCTTTAATATAATCCTCTCCCAATTCTGCATTCATCAAATCCCGAATTTTGTCTTTCGCAAAGGACAACTCATGCTTAAGCGGCGCAGATAGAATACTGAGGTAAAGTACTCCCTTGCGTACAGTAATCTGGGAGGTATAAGTGTTAATGGTTTTGCCCATTAGTTCGGCCCAAAGCGATTTAACCCGCATCTCATTGAGTTGCGACCCAAGGCGGTATTCCTTAATCATCAGCTGCATGGCTTCAGCGAGGGAAAAATCGTTTTTCTGTTTCATACGACAGCAAATGTAATCAAGATTCTAAAAATTTCTCCCGTCACTTTCCCGTCACAAAGAATGTCGAATTTCCCAACCCAAGCCCACCCTGGCCTACTTTTGCAGTTCAATTTTTTGAAAAATGACAATCAACCAATCACCAGTCACTACTCCGCCAATCACCCCCTCCTTCGCTAAAGATTCAGCGGGTAAACAATCACCCAACCATCTCTTCCTCCGCGCTGCCATCGGCGAAAACACAGAACGCCCACCTGTATGGCTCATGCGTCAGGCCGGACGCATACTGCCTCAGTACCGCGCACTTCGTCAGCGATTTCCCGATTTTAAGGCCTTTGTAAAAACGCCCGAGGCAGCAGCAGAAGCTACACTCCAGCCCTTAGATGAACTTGGAGTAGATGCTGCCATCGTTTTTTCAGATATTCTGGTCATTCCGGAAGCTATGGGTTTAGACTATGAAATGATCGAAGCAAAAGGCCCTCGTTTTCCAAAAACAATTGAAAATCAAGGGGATGTAACCACACTTCGCTCAGGTGCAGAAGCCGCAACCTCTCTTGAATACGTTTACGAGGCAATACGAATCAGCAAGCGGGAATTGGCAGGCCGTGTCCCTCTTATCGGTTTTGCCGGAGCACCCTGGACCATCCTTGCCTATATGGTGGAAGGAAGCGGAAGCAAAACTTTTTCAAAAGCACGACGCCTGCTCTATACTCATCCCGTGCTCGCACACGAATTGTTGCAAAAAATCACGGACACCACCATCGCCTACCTCCGCCACCAAGTGCAAGCAGGAGCCGATCTGTTGCAATTATTCGATTCCTGGGCTGGTGAATTGCCTCCAGCACACTACCGCGCATTTGCCCTGCCCTATCTGCATCAGATTTGTGAGGCATTGCCAGAAGTACCCAAAACCGTTTTTGCCAAAGGAGCCTGGTTCGCTCTGGAGGATTTGGCAGCATTGCCTTGTCAGGTTATAGGGCTGGACTGGAATATTAGCCCTGAATTTGCAAAGCAAAAAACCGGTGGGCACAAGGTTTTTCAAGGTAACCTTGATCCATGCACGCTTTACGCCGATACTAAAACCATTGAAAAAGAAACCCTTTCGATGCTCCGAGGTTTTGGTGGCAAACACATAGCAAACCTCGGGCATGGGGTTTATCCGGATACGCCATTGGATGGGGTAAGGGCGTTTGTAGGTGCCGTCAAGAACTATGATGTATGATGTATGATGTATGATGTATGAACTCCTACATTCGCGTCGTTTATACATCATACATCATACATCATACATCATACATTCTGGTTAAAATGAAAATCGTAATCGTAGGCGCTGGCCGCATTGCCTGGCACTTGAGCAAACGGCTGAAAAGCAAGGGTTTGCCCGTTGCTCAGATTATCAGCCGTACAGCCGAGCATGCAGCGGTGTTGGCCGAAAGCCTCCATATTCCCTGGTCAGATTTCCCTGCCGACCTACTCCCAGAAGCTGATTGGGTAATTATTGCCGTGCGCGACGATGCGATAGAAGAAGTGGCTGAAGCAATTGCACCTTATGTCCAAAACGCGTTAGTGACCCACACTTCTGGCGGCACGGCCGGGGCAATATTGGCGCCTTATTTTGAGCGATACGGGGTTTTTTATCCGTTGCAATCTTTCTCTTTGGAACACACGCCGATCTGGTCAAAAATTCCTTTTTGCGTGGACGCACAATCGGATGAGGATGTTTTGTTGTTGAAAAAAATCGCAAAGACAATTGGCAACCTCGTGTATCGGGTCAATGACGAGCAACGTTCCCTGCTACATGTGGCCGCAGTGTTCGCAAACAACTTTGCCAACCGTTGTTTTGCCATTGCCGAGAAAATTTTGGAAGAAAAAGACCTGCCGTTTGAACTGCTCCACCCGCTTATGGAAGAAACTCTTGCTAAAGCCTTACAAGATTCACCCGCCCGAATGCAAACTGGCCCGGCCATGCGCGGAGATGTGGATACGGTTCGCCGACATCTCGATTTGCTGGCTGATAACCCCGAATGGCGAGAGATTTACCGGGAGTTGTCAGAAAACATCAATCCCGAATTGAAGGTATAATTGTTACCAATCCTTCTTTGGAGTCTTGGTATTCGACTGTTTTTGGGCAGCTCGATATTTCTGCGCGTTTTTCCGGTCGTCAGGGCCGACGGCCGTTTCTAACAGGCGTTTGGCATCTTCTTTTTTTAACCGATGTTCTTCTTGTTTTTTTTGTTGCTCCCGTTGGGGTTGTTGTGGTTGGCCTTGTTGGTTTTGTTGGGGTTGATTGGGCTGATTTTGCTGCGGATCTTGCTGGCTTTCAGGATTTTTCTGGTTTTGCTGATCCTGGTTTTGATTTTGCTGATCCTGCTGTTCTTGCTGGTTTTTCTGTTGCTGCTCCTTTTCTTTTTTTTCCTCTTCCTTCAACTTCTTTTTTGCCATTTGGAGGTTTTGCTTGGTACCTGGGTCAGCCGGGCGAAGTCGAAGGCTTTCTTCGTAGGCTCGTACAGCGTCCTTGTATTTCCGCTGTTTCAAAAAGGCATCACCCAGATTATGCAAGGCGTCGGCCTGGCGTGAGGGTGTTTTTATTATGCCAGTCGCTTGTTTAAAACGCTGTTCTGCATCCTCATAATTTCCCTGCTGAAAAAGCGTATTACCTAAATTGTACACCGCCTGGGGGTTGCTTCTGTCGAGGTCGGCAGCAATGCGATACTGTTTTTCGGCTGCTTTATATTGCGCGCGTTCGAAAGCACGATCCCCTTTTAACAAAGGTGTATGCGTAGCTTGTGCGTAAGCAGTATGCTGCATTATTGCCAAAAAACAAGTAAAGCAAAAAGGTATAACCCTCATTTTTGTATAGATTTCTTCCGTATAGAAATTACTGATTCCGCACCCAAAAACAGCAAAGCCGGCAACAAAAACCACTGATACCACGACACCATTTCGTCCAGTGAGCGCACTTCCAATGCTCTTTTTTCAAGATTACTCACTTCGCGTTCAATCGTTGCCATTGCCCGATTGCTCTGACTGATGTTGAGGGCCTGGCTGCCACCGGCAAGGGCTAATTTTCGGAGCAAATCTTCGTTGAGTCGAGTGCGCACCACATCGCCCTTTTCATCGCGTTTATACTGACTGCCTTCCCAGTCGCTGGTTGGGATTGGGCCTCCCTCGGCAGTTCCCGCACCTACGGCGAGTATAACTGCGCCGTTGTCGTATGATTTTTTGGCAGCATCGAGTGCCTCCTCATCGTGGTTTTCCCCATCTGTGATAAGTACGATGGCGCGGCCTCCACCGGGTTCGGATTCAAAAGATTTATTGGCGAGTTCGAGCGCTGCAGTGATAGCAGTGCCTTGTTCGGTGAGGAGATCCGGGCTGGCGCTCTGAATGCTTTGCAAGACAAAGGAATAATCTGTAGAAAGTGGCACGGCCAAAAAAGCATTCCCGGCAAAAAAAATGAGGCCAATGCGTTCGCCTTCAAGGGCCTGGACCAATTTTTGGGCGAATATTTTGGTCAGTTCGAGCCGGCTTGGCGCAACATCGCGACAAAGCATACTTTGTGAAATGTCGATCGCAAGGAACACATCAGCAGCATCCTGGGTGGTGGTTTGTTTTTTTGCGCCCATCTGCGGATTGGCCCAGGCCACTGCCAAAAAAACGAGCGAAAAAGCGACTAAGACACCTTTGACCCAAAACTTTAGTTCTGAAAAAACGGGCATCAAGCGCGTAGTGTCGCCCAGGCGCTCAAGTGCTTTGCGCCGCCAATGTTTATATGCGAGCAATAGCAGCAACAATATCGGCGCCGATGCCAGAAGCCACAAATATTCAGGGTGCTGGAATTTAAACATGGGGCGAAGTTACTTCGTTCATTATTCGTTCCTGTTGATTGATGCCCTCTTGGTGGATGGCTTCCAAAAACATGATGATGAACTCGCGGCTTAAGTCGCCCTTCTCTGCCCGGATCCGGCAGGCTTCGGCCAAGGCACGCCAGCGCTCAGGTTGTAGAATCGCGACATTTTTGTCCTTTTTGACATAGCCGATTTCCCGTACCATGTGCATGCGCTGTGCAATGAGGTGGATAAGTTCCTCGTCCAAGGCGTCAATCTGCTGTCGAAAATTTTCGATTTGTTCCTGAAAATCAGGGTCGTCAGAAGTAGGATGACGTTGCACGAGCGATCCAATCATCTCGGCGAAACGTGCTGGGGTAATTTGTTGGAAAGCATCACTCCAAGCCTTGTCTGGATCTGGATGTACTTCCACCATGAGGCCGTCGAAATTGAGATCATAGGCTTTTTGGGCCGTTTCGGCTAGAATATCGCGGCGCCCGCAGATATGAGAAATATCGCAAACCAACTCAATATCTGGGAACTCCTGCATCAGATCAATGGCCATTTGCCAGCGCGGCACGTTGCGATATTTCGAATCGCCGTAGGTTGAAAAGCCACGGTGAACGGCCGCAATACGTCGAAGACCTGCCTTGTGCAAACGCTCGATGGCACCGACCCAAAGTTTGTAGTCGGGGTTCACCGGGTTTTTAACGATAACGGGAATGTCGGTGCCAGCCATTGCGTCGGCGATTTCCTGAACAGAAAAGGGATTCACTGTAGTACGCGCGCCAATCCAAAAAACATCCACGCCGTATTTTAGACATTCGTAAACGTGCTGTCCTGTGGCAACCTCTGTAGTCACCTTTAAGCCAGTTTCTTCTTTGACGCGTCGGAGCCAGGGCAAGCCTACTACTCCAACGCCCTCGAATGCCCCAGGCCTGGTACGCGGCTTCCAAATACCTGCCCGGAAAAGGTCTACCTGCAAACTTCCAAGGTCTTGAAGAGCCCGAAGGTTTCGAGCCGTGGTAAGCACCTGTTCTTCCGTTTCTGCTGAACAAGGACCGGCAATGAGGATGGGTCGTTTGTTTTGTTTAAAAATGGGTTTAAAATTCATAAGTCATGTAGGGCGAAATTTATTTCGCCTTGAAGATGAGCGCGAAACACATTTCGCGAGGTTTTGGAAGGCGAAATGTATTCTGCCCTACAGTCATACAAAACACGCCATTCGCATCATGGTTTTTATTTGAAAAAACTATTTTAGATGCGGAGACCGTTCTCCAAAAATCAAACTCCCGATCCTGACCAATGTACTGCCTTCTTCGAGCGCGATGCGCCAGTCTCCCGACATCCCCATGGAGATTTCACGAAAATGAGCGCTCTGAAGGAAAAATTTTACCCTCAGGTGGTCAAAGATGGTTTTCAGGGTGCGAAACTCTTTGCGCACTTGCTCTGAATCTTCGGTGAAAGAGGCCATCCCCATTACGCCAGATATACGCACGTTTTGAAGCCCGGCAAATTCGGGGCTGTATAAGATGTCAACTGCTTCTTGCTCGCTAAGGCCAAACTTGGTCTCTTCCTGGGCAATGTGAAATTGAAAAAGACAGTTAATGACGCGATTGTTTTTAAGTGCTTGTTTATCAATTTCCTGGAGGAGCCGGAGACTATCCACTGAATGAATGAGCGCGACAAAAGGGGCGATAGATTTTACTTTATTTGTCTGCAAATGGCCAATAAAGTGCCACTCTATGTCGGCGGGCAGCGCGGCATGTTTTTCGAGCATCTCCAGAGGGCGGTTTTCACCGAAGATGCGCTGTCCTGCTTGCTGGTAGATTTCCAATACCCGCTCGGCAGATTGGGTTTTTGAAACCGCTACAAGCCGGGCGTTTTTAGAAGCGATTTTTGCTAAAAGTTCATGCAACATGGGCGCAAATTTCACATACAGGCCATGCTTTTGCACTACCTTGTGGCGTTTTTTATAAAACTTATGTTAATCAGGGTTTTATCCAAATTCAATACTCTCATTTTCAAGACTATGTGCCTCCAACCTTTCAGGCTTTCCCTTATTTTCACGCTGCTTTTTTCGTCGCAAATCCTAGCAGGCCAGACCATTCTTTGGCTGGAGGATTTTTCTGGCGCGCCTCCTGCTCCCGGATGGACTGATAATTTTATGGACTGCGACGGAACCCCACAATCCTTCTTCGGCGTTCAAAACGGCCGCTACGAAATTATTGATATGGAAGGTTCTCCATGCTGCACAGTGGCAGGCGGTGGAGCTGGCAACAATGAATGGGTAACGAACGATATTACGATCTCAGGGTACTGCAATGTCAGCATTTCCGTGAATTATGGTGCAATCGGGACTTTTGAGTGTTCTTTGGGTGGCCCATATTTTGCTTGCACAGACGTTGCGAATATAGACAATGGTCACGACCAAATTGTGTTCGAGTACAGCATTGATGGAGGCGGATGGATTCAATTCCAATATGTGTGTGGATCTGCGCCTCCCGGACCAGCCACGGTAACGGGCCTTACTGGAAATACCATACGTGTCCGAATAAGACCAGCCAACAAATCCACAGCAGAAACCTACTGGTTTGATGATGTAACCGTCTCTGGTTCTCAGCCCACCGTAGATCCAGAACCCGATGTAGTGGTATGTGCTGGAACAGCAGTTTCAGTCATGTTCACAGGAACTGGCAGCCCCCCTCCAAGCTTTAACTGGACAAATGACAATACTGATATTGGTTTGGGGGCTTCTGGTACTGGCAACATCAGTTTTACCCCTCCTTCCAACCTTACGCAGCAGGAAGTAGCGACCATCACGGTGACCCCCGTGTCGCCAGGTTGTAGTGGCCCGCCTGAGACGTTCATGATCACTGTAAATCCGCTGCCGCAGACAGACGATCCAGCCGATGTAGTGGCCTGCTCTGGCGATATGGTGGATATAATTTTTACAGGAAGCGATCCTGGCGCTACTTACCACTGGACGATAAACGGGCTGCCACCAAATCCCTTGTTCCCCCCCAGCGGAACAGGAAACATCAGCGGAACGGTACCACCTCTCCCCTTCCCTGTTAGTGGAACGATAACAGTTCACGCTGTATCACCGGAAGGCTGTATGGGCCCGAGCCAGACCTTCTCGGTGTCGCTGTTTCCAGCTATTTCGGCCTCTTTTAGCATGACCAGCCCCTCCGACCTTTGCGAAGGGCAGCCAGCAGTGTTTTTGGTAAATTTTAGCGGCGGAATGGCACCCTATACCTTTACTTATGCCATTGACGGAGTGAATCAGCCACCTTTGACCACTAACAACGACCCATTCTCCTTCAATGTATCCCTGAACGCGGACGCCACCGTTTCTGCGGTCAGCATGACAAGTGGCAGCGGATGTGTTGCAGATGTATCCGGGTCTTTTGATGTTAACATTATTCCTACGCCTACTGCAATCTTGGTACCTGGCCCCAGCAATCTCTGTGAAGGGGATGCACTAGACCTGCAAATTGATTTTAACGGAACGGACGACTATACCTTTACCCACACCATCAATAACGTACCTCAGCCAGGTATCACCGCTACCGGACCGAGTTATATCATGACGGTGAACCCACCTATTGGCACTACCACTTATACCCTTACAACCGTTTCCAGCAATGGATGCACCGGCACCGCAAGTGGCAGCCACGTAGCAATTGTAGTTGGACCTCCTACTGCTTTTATCAGTGGCAACCCTGTGATTTGTTCCGGTCAAAACGCTACCATACCAATAACGTTCTCCGGCACGGCACCTTGGACTTTCGTTTATTCAATTGATGGAGTGGATCAGCAGCCAATTACGACAAGCAACAGCCCTTATTTCATTATCTCCACATACACGGCAACAACAACGCTCGAATTGGTCAGTGTTGCCACCGGCAACTGTGCCGGCACCACTTCCGGAACTGCGGTTGTGACAGTGCTAGCGGGCGTAACGGGCGTTTTGGCTTCAGGTACCAATGCTATTTGCGTGGGCCAAAGCGATACCCTCGATTTTACATTTACGGGTACAGCGCCCTATATTTTTGTTTATTCCATAAATGGAACACCTCAAGCGCCCATTACGACCAGCAACAGTACCTATCAAATTGCAGTAACGCCCGCCATTCCAACCACTTATACCTTGACCGGCATCAGTAATAACAATTGCCCAGGTGGTAATGTAAGCGGCACTTACACAGTAAATGTAACCAACCCTCCAACAGCCACTATTTCCGGAACAGATACCATTTGCAGAGAACATTCGACACTCTTGTCAATCAGTTTTATGGGCAATGCTCCCTGGACTTTCTCGTATGCCGCCAATGGCGTACCAGTTGATACGATCACAACCAGTTTCAATCCATTCACCATTACTGTAAGCCCCACGGCAACAACGACTTACACGCTTACCAGCGTTAGTTCCGGGAGTTGTGGAGGCTCTGTTTCCGGTAGTGCCACAATTAAGGTAAATCCCAACCCGACGGTTGCCATTTCTGGTGGTGGGCAGATTTGCCAATCTGGCAGTGGTACGGATATTGTTTTCACATTTACGGGTACGGGGCCATGGACGGTAACTTACAGAGCCAACAATGACACACTCACCGCCACCAGTTCGGTCAGCCCATTGTTGATACATGTGAATCCGAACATCGGCACCATTTACAGATTGATAGAAATCTCGGATTCATTATGCACCGATACAGCGGTTGGTCAAGTGGTAGTTTTTGTATTTACTCCCGCCAATGCTCAGTTTTTAGGCAGTGCGACTTTTTGCGATTCTGCAAACACACAGGTTTCAGTTGACTTTACGGGTACGGGGCCATTCACGATTAACTATACAATCAACGGCGTGGCACAACAACCCGACACCACTTTTGACGACCCATACATTATCCCGGTAAATGTCACTTCCACCACCACTTTTGCGCTCACGAGCATAGAATCCCCGGGCTGTACTGGCATCATTACAGGTGGGCCTGCTGTCATCACGGTAAACTATGCACCCACTTATACAAATCTGAACATAAATTGCAATTTCCTCGCGGGAACCTATGTCGTCACCTTCGATGTATTAGGCGCAACCCCGCCGCTCAGCCTGGTTGGCGGGAATAGCGGTTCGTTTTCGGGTAGCCAATGGACCAGCAACCCTATCCCGCTGGCAATGCCGTATAGTTTTACCTTCCGCGATGCGAATAACTGCGGGGATGTAACGGTTAGTGGTGCCAACACCTGCAACTGCACAACAGAAGCCGGTACTATGGGGCTTGGACTGATTGACGCCTGCGAGAGCCAGGTTATCAATGCTGCTTACAACGGCGGTTTTGTAAACGATGGCAATGATACCTTGCTCTTCATCCTCCATTCCAACCCAGCACTACCTATTGGGACAATTTTTGGCTGGAACAGTATCCCTTCATTTGGCATGCTAGTAGGCATGACCCCTGGCACAACGTATTATATTTCAGCCATTTCGGGGAACATCAGTCCTATGGGACTGGTAGACACAAGCGACCTTTGCACGGTGGTTTCACAAGGCACGCCTGTGATTTTCCATGCTGCACCAGTTGGAGATATGGGTGTGACAACCCACAATATTTGCCAAGGAGACTCCATAACGCTGACCGTGAATTTCTCAGGAACGGCGCCGTTTACCTTTGCAACCGATATTTTAGGCATGCAGCAGCCACCCGTGGGCGGCATCAACGGCAGCTCATATTCCTGGACGATTGCACCGTCAATGAATACCGTCATTGAGTTGGACAGCGTGGCCGATCAATATTGCCCCAACGGTCAGGCGCTTGGAATGGCCACAATTGTTGTTTTCCAGCCTCCAGTTGTGAGCAATGTTACAACCCAATGCGATTACAGTAACGCCACTTATACCGTCTCTTTTGACATTGTTTCAGGAACACCTACTTTCAGTGTTTTTGGGTTGGCGGGTTTTTTCGCCGGTAACACATTCACGAGCATTCCAATCCCTTTTGCCTCCGGCAATTTCTTCGCGACCCTTGTGGACGCAAATAGCTGCGGGCAAGATACAATCAGCGGAATGTCGAACTGCAATTGCACAGGCAACGCTGGAATCATGGATCAGACACCCATAAATGCTTGTCAAAATACCGTCCTCAATGTTCCACCTGCCCAAAACACAGTGCTGGATATGGACGACCAGTTGATGTATATCATACATACGAACCCCAGCGTACCCTTGGGCACTATTTTGGGTTGGAGTACAACGCCTTCGTTCATGTTTGGGGGGGCAATGCAAACAGGCATAACGTATTACGTATCATCCATTGTCGGAAACCCGGATGGAAACGGAATGATTGACTTGCTCGATCCTTGTTTGACGGTCGCAATCGGCACCCCTGTGCAGTGGCTCGAAACACCAACCGCAACGTTAGCGAGTGCTACTTACGACATTTGTGCCGGCGGCACCCAAGCACTATTGGTAACCCTTTCGGGAACACCCAATTTTATCCTTGGCTACACCAACAACGGCAACCCTTTCAGCGTGACCGCTACGCAGACGGCATTTCTGCTAAATGCTACCTTGCAACAGACCGCAACCTTTGTCCTGACCTCTGTTTCCGATGCTAATTGTACAGGATCGGTGAGTGGAACAGCGGTAGTAAATGTGCATCCTCCAGTTAGCGCAGACAATTTTATAACCAATTGCTCGCCGGCAACCCAAACCTACACGGTCGAATTTGATATTACACAAGGGGATTTGAATAACATTTCCGTCGCAAACCTAACTGGCATTTACAACCCTGCTACGGGACACTTTGTAAGCAACCCCATCCCCAATGGACAGCCTTACTCAGTAATCATTACCGACAATTGGAACTGTGGCAGTTACAACTTTTCTGATTCGGTAAATTGTGCCTGCACTACAGATGCAGGCATCATGGACCCCTCGCCGCTGATGCCTTGTTATGGCCAAACAGTGAGTACTTCAACGGCTGCTGGCGTATTCCTGGAAACTGGAGACACCTTGCTTTATTTCCTTGTAGGTCAATCGAATATGCCACCTAGCTGGACGATAGTGGACGTGAGTAGCACTCCCTCTTTTGTCTTCAACCCAGCCACAATGATGGTTTCGACGCCCTATTATATCGTGGCGGTGGCAGGCAATATTGGTGGCGTAAACGGGGTAGATCTTAATGATCCTTGCTTGTCTATAGTACCTGGCCCAACCGTTATGTGGCATCCGGAGATTACGGCTGCACTTTCGGGTGCGCCCGAAGTTTGTCCCGGAAGCCCGGCCAGCATTGTTGTGCAATTTACGGGTGACGGGCCTTTTAATTTCAGCTACACGGATGGAAGTATTCAAACGCCCTTGACCGGGATCACGCAAAATCCATATACCATCCAGGTTACTCCGGCGATCAGCACTGGATACTCGCTGGTGAACGTGACTGGTGCGGGCAATTGCCCCGGCAACACGAGTGGAAATGCTTCGGTGACGATATCCAACCCGCCCCAAGTGCTCAACCTGTCGGTAAATTGCGACCTGGCGAGTGAGACATATACCCTCACCTTTGACATTGGCAATGGGGCGCAGGCAAATCCAACCTATACCGTCTTGGGCATTCAAGGAACCCTGACAGACACCACTTTTACCTCTATTTCATACCCTGGCACGCAGCCGTATAATGTCGTTATTGGCAATCCTACCGGTTGCACCACTACTCTTTCGGGAATGGCCAGTTGCGCGTGCCTTACCAATGCCGGCACGCTTTCAAATGCTTTGAATGGCTGTTTGCCCGCTGGAATTGTTTCCGCACAACCCGTTGGAAATCAAACGCTTGATGCAGATGACATGCTGATTTATGTGTTATGCACCGACCCCGCCGTTTTGCCTATGGGCATATTGGCTCAGGGCAATTTGCCGCAATTTGGATTCCAATCGGGTATGACTGCTGGCATAACGTATTACATCGTGGCTTTGGCAGGCAATACACTGGGTAACACAGTAGATTTGAGTGACCCATGCCTTTCTGTTTCACCGGGTGTTCCGGTGGTATTCCATTTTCCACCTTCGGCACTCATCGTTGGAGATGTAACTTTATGCGAAGGGGACGACGCTACATTCCAGGTACAATTGGCCGGCGTTGGGCCTTATCAGTTTGTGTATGCTTTGAATGGCATTCCACAAGTACCAGTGAGCACTCCCAGCAACTCCTTCAACATATTGACCAACAATGTTCAGCAAAACCAGATGTTTACACTGGTATCTGTATCAGACGCAAATTGTCCAGGTACTGTAAATGGTCAAGCGACGGTAACCGTGACACCTACGCCCACAGGTTCTATTTCCAGTAATATCAGTATCTGCGCGGGTAATTCTGCTACCCTCAGCTTGAATTTGAGCGGAGGTACCAGTTACGACGTGACGATTGCTGGCACAACACCTCCGACGCAATTATTGGGTGTTCAAAACGGGGCGACATTTACCGTATCTCCTTCCAGCACAACTACTTACACAATTACCAACCTCGTTGCGGCAGGCACTGTTTGCCCGTCTGTGATCGGACAAAGCGCCACTGTGAGCATTTCCACTGTGAGTGCAACCAGTGTGCTATCTGATTTCAACGGCTTCAACACCAGTTGCCCACTTACCAACGATGGCTCGATTACGGTTTCCCCCATCGGTGGTGTTGCCCCCATAAGCTCCGCATGGAGCAACGGTGCAACGGGACTTACAAATGCCAATCTAAATGCTGGAAATTACGCGGTAACCCTGACCGACCAAATCGGTTGTACATATACCAATAATTACACGCTGATTGCTGCTCCTGAACTTGGTATCACTTTCACAACCGAATCGCCCACCTGTTTTGGAGATAACGATGGTTCCGTAACAATTACAGCAGTAACGGGCGGCGCAGGGCCTTTCTCCTTGAGCCTGAACAACAACGTGTTACAAACGACAGATGTTTTCCCTGTCACCATCCCTTCACTTGGCAGCGGTGTACAGGTGATTGGCGTGGAAGACTCCAATGGCTGCTTCAGCGATGCGGATGCGACTGTAACAGACCCTGCTGAGCTTACCGTGAACCTTGGCCCCGACACCACCATACACTTGGGCGACGTCGTGCTTTTGCAGGCATTGCTGAATTTCAGTGAAGTGCAATCATTTGTCTGGACCCCAGCTGAATATTTAGACCGGCCGGATTCCTTGACCACGCTTGCTTCACCAATCAATACGATTCGCTATAATCTCCTGGTGATTGATTCTGCCGGCTGTACCGCCCGCGACGAGATTGTGATCATTGTTGACAAAGAAAAACGCTTGTTTATCCCAAATGTCATCAAGCCAAGTTCGGATGGCCAGAACAACATCGTGTCGGTTTTTGCCGGAGAAGAGGTGAGCAAAGTACGTTCTATGCGGATTTTCGATCGCTGGGGCGAATTGTTGTTTGAAAACTTCAATTTCTTGCCCAACGACCCCACGTTTGGCTGGAGTGGCCAAGCCAAAGGGCAGGATGTTAGCCCAGGGGTGTACGTTTATGTGGTAGAGGTAGAGTACGTGAATGGAGAAACGGAGGTGTTTTCGGGGGATGTGACGGTGGTGCGGTAAGTACTAAAAAGGCCAATCATCATCCCTTTTTCTGCGTTCTCGTTGGTCAAAGTAAAAGTGGAAAATGCGTTCAAAAAAGTCCATTTCTACCCTGCTGGTGTAGAAAACACCTGAGTAATCATAGGTGGCTTTTACTTTTAGCAATGAGAAGCAGGTCTCATACCGTTCTGTTAGCGATGCATCAATGATCCAAGCCCATGTTTCATTTGGGAATAGGTCAATGAATGCATCCGTAATTCCGAGTGTGTCGTCATAGCCAACCTCTTCATTGGGGGGAAAGCGAGTGATGTCGATATTCAGCCATTCAAAAATGGGTTTGCCGAGCAGTGCTAAATCGCGATCTTCGTCATCGTCGTCGTACCGAAGTTGGAAATGCTGATGATCAGAGATCAACTTTTGGGCTGCGCTGATATGCTGTATCAAATCTTTAGCCCATTCGCTCAGATTAAGATTGAAATCAGGCACACATTCATACTGCTTGCAAGTGCAGTAGCGACTTCCAAAAGGGCATTCAGAGGGATCATATTCGCAGAATTCTACCGTGATAAAGCCATGGTCGCAAATCATGACCGAATCCTCTAATTTGCTCACCAACAATTGGTAACGTACTTTCCATGGTAGCCGCTTTGGCATATCAAAGGAGATGTTGTAAGTCTGCATCGTTTGCTCAAAAGCCTCGCAAATTTTGCGGAGTTGGTTTCTGTTGAGCCGTTCTACAGGAGGGAATTGAATGGCTTCCAACCCCAGGATTTCTCCGATACGTTCTTGCGGCAATTCAGCCTCAAGCCAGGCTTCTACTTCCGCAAAATGATCTTCAATAGAAGTGATTTGTAGTTTTGGGGTTGGCTCGTATGCTTCCAGTCGAGCAGCCGCCCGTATATCGGCGGTAAGTTGGCGTATGTATTTTTGCATGATCAAATGGTTTTAATTGTTCGGGACTGAACTTTGAGAAATAGAACTTGGTTGGTAATGCTATGCAAGTTAATGAAAAATCTGAAAAAGAATGCAAGGCATTGTTGGAAAAAATATTTCTGCCGCCGGAAATGCTGTTGGAAAAGTTTGCGCCCAATGGCTGGGAACTGTCACCGCTTTTTACCGCTAAATATCCTACTCCGCAAGAACGCTATGAACGCAGCTTGCAAATGCACCGCAATTTTGAGTCCTTGGCCCAAAAGGTTGGACGCCCGATGGCCAAGCCCAATCTCGAAGATTTTGAAAATGAGATCCTCCAAGTTTCTGATGCTCCGTTGGAGGACTTGCTCGACCTGCTTGGCGATTGTGTATGGAGCGTTTTTTCGGAAAACCACGATGTAATAGCATCCGATGGCTCAGTGTACCACTTTGGCTCTTGGCGCGGTTCGGGGCGATTCATCGCCGAATTTATCAATGAGCACTACCCGGTGAATCACAAATACCGCTACATTGACTTTTATATGGGGCTACTCTATGAGGAAGATCGTGCAAAGTGTGGCGTGATTTTTCGCCACATTTTTGAGGTATTGAAGGAGGAAGGCTGTGATTGGCGATTCGATCAGGAGCGGAGAGATGATCTGGAAGATGCTCGGTATGAACCTCCACCTGCTGTGGTGCAGGTGTATTGGGAGGTGTATGGGAGGTGGCCGGAGGGTTCGGCGGTGGAGAATGGGTGAGGGGTTGCCTATTTGAAGTGAAAGCCGCGACTTTCCGCCTCAAGACCGGGAAGCGAATTGAGCAAACGCCTCGACCGACTGAATCAACAACACCCCTTCCGCTGAACAGGCCGGCTCAAAATCTGGGTCGTAACTGGCAATTACCTCAATGCCATGCATCTTGCAGAGTGCCAGAATCATAGCATCATTTGGCAACAAATTGTACTGCCTCATCAACCGAACCGAATCCGGAAGCAGTGTAGCAGCATCGGGCAAAAAAACAAGTGGACGGAAAATATCAAGTGGGTTAGCTTGGGCGAGCAGGGCACCGATTTGCCCACTCATTTTGATGCTGAGTGGAGATTTATTTCCGGCGATTGCCAAGAAATGAAATAGATATTCGCTGATAACCGGAGAACCGAAATACAAGTCAAATCTTTCATCCACCAATAATGCTTCAAACAATTCCGGCCTTGAGTTTTTGGTGTACTCGATTAAAATGGAACTGTCGAGAAAGATCCTACTGCTCATAAGCATCGTATTTGGAGTACGGCAGGTTGGGAAGTATACCTTTCATGTGAGCAACCATTTGCAGACGATTCTGCTTCTGAGAGACTGTTTTGATTTTGCCATTAGCTTCGGTCTTCTTCCCAGATATTTGAAAATCAATACCTTTTTGGGTCAAAAAGATCAAAAGTAATTCCCAATCAGAGGGGTTTTTGATTTCTAATGTCAGTTGCATGAGCCGAATTTTTTCACAAAAATAAGCATTCCCAGCAATTATCCATCACCCCACCGCCGCCACTAACTGCTCCAACAAGCCCTTCACCGCCTTCATGCTCCGCACATCGTCTTGCACCAGGATCAGTTCTTTGTTTGTCTGTTTGAGCGAAACGCCCATGATACGGCCGTGTTTGTGAATGAAAGTCATGAACTTTTGAAAATGCTCGGTGGCATAGAAAGAGGATTGAGGGTCGCTCAAGAAATAGCAACGGAGTTTGCCGCTTTTTAGAATCAGTCGTTCAAAGCCGATTTTTTTACAGAGCCACTGAAGCCGCAGGCCGTCAAATAGCGCGTTTACGGGTTTGGGCAATCTGCCAAAGCGGTCTTCCATTCTTTGGGAATAGGCGGCAATGCCTTCTTCACTATCAATATTATTGAGCTCGGTGTAGAGATTGAGGCGTTCCTGCGTATTGGTTACATACTCGCTTGGGATGAGCATTTCTACATCGGTTTCGATGGTCACATCGCGTACATAGGAGCCTTTTTGGGCAATTTCCTCCTGAAACAAATCCTTGAAATCCGTCTCTTTCAATTCCTGAATAGCCTCGTCCAGTATTTTTTGGTAGGTCTCAAAACCGATGTCGGCAATAAAGCCCGACTGCTCACCGCCAAGCAAATTGCCCGCTCCCCGGATGTCGAGATCGCGCATGGCGACCTGGAAGCCTGAGCCGAGGTCTGTAAATTCCTCAATGGTTTTCAGGCGTTTACGCGCTTCCGCGGTGAGTACGCTCATTGGGGGAGCGAACAGGTAGCAGTAGGCTTTTTGGTTGCTGCGCCCTACCCTGCCCCGCAATTGGTGCAGATCGGATAGGCCAAACATGTCGGCGCGGTTGATAATGATGGTGTTGGCGTTTGGGATGTCGAGGCCTGTTTCGATGATATTGGTGCAAGCCAGCACGTCAAATTTTCGGTCAATAAAGTCCACCAGCACTTTTTCGAGATGATCGGAATCCATCTGACCGTGCGCGAAAGCAACTTCGGCATCAGGGCAGAGCCGTTTGAGGGTTTCTACGATGGCCGAAAGGTCGTTTACACGATTGTGAACAAAGTACACCTGCCCTCCGCGGTTGAGTTCTGTATGAATGACTTCGGCGATAAGATCCTCATCAAACACCCGAATTTCGGTGTGAATCGGCTGCCGGTTGGGCGGCGGTGTTCGGATGACCGAGAGGTCGCGGGCCGCCATGAGCGAGAATTGCAGAGTCCGCGGGATGGGCGTGGCCGTGAGCGTCAGGGTGTCCACGTTGACTTTCAGCGAGCGGAGTTTTTCTTTACTGGCTACGCCAAATTTTTGTTCCTCATCCACTACCAACAAGCCTAAGTCCTTGAATACCACCTCCTTGCTCAACAGCGCATGGGTGCCGATGATGATGTCTATCTGACCAACCTTCAATTTTTCAAGAATCGCTTTTTTCTCTTTTACCGTGCGAAAACGGTTGATGTAATCCACCGTGACCGGAAAATCCACCAACCGCTCCGTGAACGTTCGCCAATGCTGCAAAGCCAGAATCGTAGTCGGAACAAGGATGGCCACTTGTTTTCCATCGGTGACCGCTTTGAAAGCAGCCCGGATGGCAACTTCTGTTTTCCCAAAGCCTACGTCGCCACAAATGAGTCGGTCCATTGGGTACTCACGCTCCATGTCGGCCTTCACGTCATTGGTGCTTTTGTACTGATCTGGCGTGTCCTCATAAATAAAACTGGCCTCCAGTTCGGTCTGAAGCACATCGTCAGGCGGGAACGCGTGGCCTTTGGCGGCGCGACGGGAAGCGTAGAGTTTGATGAGTTCGGCGGCGATGTCCTTGATTTTCTTCTTCGTCCGCGCCTTGAGTTGCTTCCAGGCATCCGAGCCGAGTTTGGCAAGTTGGGGTGTTTCGCCTTCTTTTCCGAGGTATTTGGATATTTTGTGCAGCGAGTGTATGCTCACGTACACGATATCGTTGTTTTTAAAATTAAGCCGCACCGCCTCCTGTTTCTGTCCGCCGATTTCGATGGTCTGAAGTCCGGCGAACTTTGCGATACCGTGGTCAATGTGCGTCACAAAATCGCCCGGCGAGAGTTCGCGAAGCACCTTTACATTTAGTGCCTGGTCTCGGGTGAATCCTTGTCGAACCTTGTACTGGTGGTAACGTTGAAAAATCTGGTGGTCGGTGAGGACTTCTATTTTCAAATCCTCGTCAATGAATCCTTCGTGAATCGGAATTTCAACAGGTAAGAAACCCACACCCTCCTTCGCATCCCCTGTGGGTAAATTCGCCTTCAATTCCTTGAAAATCGCCGACAAACGATCGAATTGCTTGGGATTTTCAGAACATATATACGTCTCATAACCCGCGGCCTTCATCTCGTGCAAGTGCCGGATGAGCAGGTCGAAGTTCTTGTTAAAAGAGGGTTGCGGTTTGGAGTGGAAAGGGATGGTTGTGGGCGCCACGTGGGTCATTTTCTATGAATTGCCCTGCAAATGTCGCTCAAATCCTACAGCTGGACGATCATACTTTCTCAATCTTTTAAATCAAAATTGTGAAAGTAAAATACCTGCACAGTATGTTGGTTTCGGAAAGTGAAAGCGCGATTTTCATACTGTTTGAACCTGTTTTTCCTATTAAACTACACGAAACTCTAATAAGCACCTCTAATCCCGATATGTTTCAACGCCGCGTATAATGCCAAACCATCACAGCCGCCAGTATCAAAATCAATATAATGAGCGCCACCACCCAGATTTGCAAAAAGCGAATGCCACGCCGCTTGGGGCGGCGGGTACGTTCGAGTTTTTGCTCCAATTTTTGCCACACCTTTTCGGATGGGCGTTCGTGAAGTTTATCCTCGTTCTCTTTGAAAAAATCAAAAATGTCTGGCATAGTTAGAAAAAGCCTTTGGTTTTCAGGAGATTACGGAGTTTTTCTTTGGCAAGTATGAGTTGGCTTTTGCTGGTGTTGATGCTGATGCCAAGTGTATCTGCGATTTCGATGTGCTTGAAGCCTTCCAGCACATAAAGGTTGAAAACGGTTCGGTATCCTGGCGGCAAGAGGTCCAACAACTCTAGAATTTCGCGGGCTGATATGTCGGCTTCAATGCTAAAACTATCTGCATAATCGGGTATTTGGGCTTCGTCGCCGGGGAATGTCAGTGGTTGGGTTTTCCGCAGGGTCATGAGGCATTCGTTCACCATGATTCGTCGCATCCAGCCTTCAAAACTGCCCGCACCGGAATAACTTTCAATTTGCGAATACACTTTGAAAAACCCACTCACCAATGCCTCCTCTGCGTCCTCACGCGAGCGTAAGTAGCGCCTGCAAACGCTGAACATGAGCGGTGAATACCGTTCATATAGCCATTTTTGTGCGGCACGGTCTTGTTCCCGAAGCCGGAGGAGGAGTTCGTCAGTGGTCATTTTAATCTGATATCCCGCTATAGCCTTCCTCCATTTCAACTGGCGGATGAGGTAGGGAGCAGCACTTGCACTATATTTTCCAAAGCAAAGTTGAGCATACTCTCGCATAGAGTAATCACCTTTGCGTTTTATCTTGATTTTGGACGGTGAAATTTAAGACTTTGCACGCTCCATGGTTAAGATTTAAGGTACAATAGCCCAAGGTCGAATATCAAATAGTCCAACAACATACAGAATGTCAATTTTTAAAAAAGCGTCAAAGTGGTACAGCATATTTTATCTCAAATGCCCCCGTTGCCATGAAGGTGAAATGTTCGAGACAGGGAGCTGGGCGTTCACGAGACCCTTCGATATGCTCAAACGTTGCCTCAAATGCAATCTCAACTATTTCCCAGAGCCTGGCTATTACTATGGTTCCATGTTCATTTCATACATCTGGACGGGGTGGTTTTGCCTGCTTTTTGTCGCTTTTTTTCATTGGTTTTTAGGTTGGAGTCAAACCGTGGCCTTCAGTTTACTGGGAATTTTTGTTGGGATCAATTTTGTGTACGTCTTTCGCATTTCACGCCTTTTGTGGATTAATCTCCATGTCAAATACGATCCCAATGCAATTGAAAAATATAAAGCAAGTTAAATCAACCATCCATCATCTAAAACAGACTAATAACTATGAGTGACAATCAAAACTCCCGTACCGTCGCAATTGTAGTCAGTGTGCTGTTGCTACTGGCAGCCAGTCTTGGATTTTTCTTTTGGCAAAAATCAAAAAACTATCTGGCCGAAAACGAAAAAATGGAGAAAGAGCGTGTGGCATTGGAAGCCGAAAAAACTCAAATTTCCAATTCACTCGACAGCATGACGAATGCTTACTCCGTTTTGCGCACGGAGTACGAAAGCCTTGAAGGTCGCGTGGCATCCTCCGCCCAACAAGTGCAAGAAAAGGAAGTTGTTATCCGTCAAATAAAAGCCAGCACGGTAAAGGACCTGGCAAGTCTCCGTACACAAGTTGAAGAATTGAAAAAAACCAAAATCGAATTGGAGACGATTATCACCGGCCTTCGCCTGGAGAACGATCAATTGAAGGCTCAAGTGGAACAACTTACCACAGATAACGCACAACTCCAGGGCACCAACACCGACCTGAGCGGGCAAGTGCAAGACCTCGCCAAACAATTGGAGGCACAGATAAAAAAGACGCAATCGGCTACCTTCAAAGCGACTTCATTTTCCGTACAATGCGAACGCCGTGGCGACAAACTCACCACCCGCGCCAAAAAAGCCCGCGAAATCTTTGTCAGTTTCGACTTGGCCGCCGTGCCGGAAGCTTACCAGGGGGAGCAAAAACTATACATGGCCATGACCACCGACAAAGGTGTTCCCATCATAAGTAAGAGCCCTGTAAAAGCTACCATCAACGCCCCTGCAGGGCCTGTAGAAATCACAGCGCAAGAGACCAAAGATGTGAACCTGACCTCAGTGCAAAGGGTCTCTTTCGTTCACAAGTTCGATGAACGGCTCAAACCAGGCAGCTATGTGGTGGGCATTTACTGCGACAAAGGATTGCTCGGATCTGCTACATTCAGACTTGGAAAGTAAATACAATATCAGTTGGCAGTAGCAGTTGGGAGTAGCAGCGTCCTCAGCCTGCCAATTGCTACTGCTCCTGCCAACTCAAATCACCTTGTCAGCACAAGAAGAAGAAGCAAATGCATCTGGCTTGGCTTTAAACACAAAGCCCATGCTAAGGATATAACCCATCGCTTCCTTAAGTGCAGTGTTGCTTTCGAATGAGGGGTCAGTATTAATATCTGCGTGTACTTCAAGCGCCACATCGAAACGGTCGAGCAACTCACAAAGGGTGTATGCCACCTCCACAGAACGGCCCACCTCGAGAATCATCCGCTCTCGGATAGACATTTTGCGATTGCTTTTGTCGTTGGAAATAAACATAAAACCGCCCCGTTTTTCGCGCAAAAACACGATTACAGTAGCAAAATGCACTTCCGTGCCGATTACTTGCGAATCAGTTCCGATGCAAACTTTCATTCTGTAACCCTCGGCAGTTTCCCGCTG
The DNA here is from genome assembly GCA_046160625.1 of Saprospiraceae bacterium. Classification (GTDB taxonomy): domain Bacteria; phylum Bacteroidota; class Bacteroidia; order Chitinophagales; family Saprospiraceae; genus M3007. The sequence continues at coordinate 28,431 of JBJXGZ010000141.1, read as the reverse complement.
AATGGTCTCTTCCACCGCGGTGAGCAGAGGCTTTTCGATGCGTTGGCCGTTGAGCCTTCTCCAGTCCATAGTTCAAAATTTTTATGACGTTATTGGCAAGATTGAGAATCAACGCCCCAAAAGTGAGGCTTTTCTGGCAAACATCTTTCCCATCTGCATAAAATTAACGGGGGCTTAAACTGGAATATTTGCCTCAGAAGTTCCCTCAAGATAAAATTGAAGATCGAAATAGTTGCCGCTCTCAGGTTGGCATCGGAAATTTGTGCTTTATTGCTTGCCATGATTGAGAAAACTATTATTGCTCCACTTGAAATTGCGATACTGCCCACCCGCCGGTCGAAAAAGGCGCTCCACAACCGTGTGAATCGTCGTGAGTTGAAAGAACTTTTGCAAAAAGATCCTGTAAAAAGGGTAACACTTTCTTTCTACAAATACGCCCAAATCAATGAGCCTCAAGCCTTTCGCGACGAATTGTACGCATGGTGGGATGCCTTGGGCGTTCGGGGGCGCACTTATATCGCGCAGGAGGGAGTGAACGCACAGATTTCTGTTCCTGAAGCACAATTTGAGCAGTTCAAGACAATGATGGATTCATACGAAATGTTTCGTGGGATGCGACTCAACGTGGCGGTAGAAGCCGAAGGCAAATCTTTTTTCACACTGACCATCAAGGTCAAAGATAAAATTGTAGCCGATGGCTTGACTGACCCGACGTTCGATCCATCGAAAACGGGCACACACCTGAATGCCGAAGCATGGAATCAGGCCAGCGAGGAACCTGGAGTCATCATTGTAGATATGCGCAACCACTACGAAAGCGAAGTGGGGCATTTTGAAAACGCCATAACGCCCGATGCCGCCACATTCCGCGAGGAATTGCCAATGGTGGCCGAATTGCTGGCCGAAAAACGCGATAAAAAGATTTTGATGTACTGCACTGGTGGGATTAGATGCGAAAAAGCCAGCGCGTTCATGAAGCACAATGGCTTTGAAAACGTGTTCCAACTTGAAGGCGGGATCATTGAATATGACCGCCAGGTACGTGCCAAAGGCTTGAAAAACAAATTCTTAGGCAAAAATTTTGTGTTCGACGAACGCCTTGGTGAGCGTATAAGCCCCGATATCATCGCCCAATGCCATCAATGCGGCAAACCAGCCGATTCGCACACCAACTGCCCCAATCTTTACTGCCATATCCTGTTTATCCAATGCGAAGAATGCCGTGAAAGGTACTCGGGATGCTGTTCGGAAAAATGTTGCGAATTCAATGCTTTGCCGCAGGAGCAGCAAAAAGAACTTGCGCCCAGCATGATTTTCAATGGCTCCAAATTTGGAAAGGGTGCTTATAAGGCCTTTCGGAAGGCAGGCGGGGATTTAACCACATAAGGCACAAAAGGACACATAAGGTGGAGTTCCAGACTTATGTGTCCTTTTGTGCCTTTTGTGGTTCAATTTATTGCTCAACCTTATGTGCCCTTTTGTGCCTTTTGTGGTTCAATTTATTGCTCAACCTTATGTGCCCTTTTGTGCCTTTTGTGGTTTAATATATTGCTCAACCTTATGTGCCTTTTGTGGTTAAATTATCCCGCTTCAATTTCTGCTTCAAAAAGTCAAAATCCTGTGGCAAAAGCGACTTCCTTCCAGGCATTACTGCGTTTAAAAGTCCCGCAATTTGATGGTAAGACAAAGCCTTAAAAAGCAGTGGTACAACAATTTTACGCCTGGAGAGCAGGTGCAGGTTTTTACCATTGGTGCTCAAATGTAAGCCCATGCTTTTGGCGAGTACTTCCAATGACTTTTTGGAAAAAAACGAGATATGCTGCCCGATTTCAGGCAGAATATACCACCAGGTTTCTGGCCTGGGGTGTGGAATTGGTTGCAATTCGGTGGAAAAAAGGATATTGTCACTAAGTTGGAGCATTTTTTCAATCTCCTCTGCCGGGTTTTCGAGGTGCTCAAAAACCTCGAATGCAGTCAAAACTTCAAACTTGGTTGTTCCCAAATCCGAGACGTCAAAATTTTGGGCAAACAGGTTTTTCGCGTATATATCCTGCCGGTAAAAATCCAAACCTCTATCACGAAGCAACCGAACGAGCATCCCGTAACCTCCGCCATAATCCACAAATTTTGCCGATGGATCAAAATAAGCCCTCACAATTGCTGTAACCACTTCTCTCAGCTCAAGATTGCGCTTGAGCATGCCGATATCCAAGGCAGTAATAGCAGAAGCATAAGATTCCGGCAACCAAAAAGGGTCGGGCGCCCGCAAAAAACCGCACTGAGCGCATTGGAAATAAGGCACCTCGTATTTTGCAAGGATTTTTGCCCGAAAAACTTCTTGGGCGGGCGCGTAACAGATGTTGCAGTTCAAAATGTGTGAATGTTTTAAGCGGGCGAAGGTAGTTGTAGCAATCACTTTTTTTTCCCGCTAGATCACAGGTTTTTGAAAGCTCGGAAGTTTTTGACAGCAAAAAATTCCCGTTCTTTCGCCGACGAAATTATCAGCCATGTCCAAACAACAACGCAAGCTCGCCACTCAAAAGCAAACCCGCAATTCCACCCAGGCCCAAGCGGCCTCGGATAATTGGCAGTCTCAATCGCCCGGCTTCTTCAACAATACGATGCTGCAAAGTGGACTGATTTTCGCCTTTGCGTTTTTGCTTTACGCCAACACCTTAACCCACGGCTTCGTACTTGACGATGCGATTGTTATTACCGACAACATGTTTACCCAACAGGGAATAAAGGGTATTGGGGGAATACTCTCAAATGACACTTTTTTTGGGTTTTTCAAGGTGGAAGGTAAGGAAGCCCTGGTAACAGGTGGTCGTTATCGCCCCATGACGCTGGTATTGTTTTCGATCTTGTACCAGTTTAGCACTGGCCCCTTTCTTTTTCATTTATTTACAGTCCTGCTTTTCGCGCTGACCTGTGTGGTGCTTTACCGAACGCTGCTTCGGCTTCTGTCTCCGCCATTGACCCTTGCCCAACACCGGGGAGACCCCTCTTCGCTGCTGGCACAATCGGGCCCAATGGTCGCCTGGCTTGCAACAGTACTTTTTGCTGCGCACCCAATTCATACTGAAGTGGTTGCAAATATCAAAGGATGTGATGAAATACTGACGCTTTTGGGCTGTCTTAGCGCTTTGTTCTTTACGCTTAAAGCATGGGATACGAAAGAAACGAAGTGGGCTTTGGCGGCGGGCGTATCGTTTTTCATTGCCTGCCTTTCCAAAGAAAATGCGGCTGCGTTTGTGGTATTGATACCCTTGGCTTTATTGTTTTTCCGCAACCCCTCCCCCAACCCCTCCCCTTCAGGGAGGGGGGGTCGATCTGTTTTGGCAGCAAGCCTCCCGATTTTCGTTGCCTTTGCGCTATTTTTCTTACTGCGCGGAAGCATCCTGAATTGGCGTTTTGGAGGCGAACCAATGGAGCTAATGAACAACCCATTCCTCAAACTGGAAGGGAACCAGTGGGTCAAGTTCGCGCCAGCAGAAAGATTGGCTACGATTTTTTACACACTGGGCAAGTATGTGCAATTGCTTTTTGTGCCGCAACCACTCACACACGACTATTATCCCCGCCAAATCGGCATGATGACCTTTGGAAACCCGATGGTGCTTTTTAGCCTCGCTTTGTATGGTTTTATGGGTTATTGGGCCCTTCGCGGCATGCAGCGCCGCGACCCATTCGCTTACGGAATTTTACTCTACTTGCTGCCCTTGGGCATTGTGTCGAATCTGATTTTCCCCATTGGCACGAACATGGGCGAACGTTTTGCTTTTATGCCATCAGTAGGTTTTTGCCTCGTTGTCGCCTTGTTTTTGAATAAATTTTTACCAAAAAACAGAAACCTGGTGCTCGGCATTTTTGGTGCGGCCATCTTGCTTTTTTTCATTAAAACCGTCGTACGCAATTTCGCCTGGGAGAGCAATGAAAAACTCTTCATGACCGATGCTGACGTCTCTATCAATAGTGCAAAACTGCAAAATGCTTGCGGCGGAGTGCTTTTTGACCGGGCTACCAAGGAAAAAGACCTCGAAAAACAACGAGCGCTGTGTCTCGAGTCCAAGCCGCACCTAGACCAGGCCATCAAGATTTACCCTAATTACAAGGACGCTTTTATCAGCCGGGGCGGGGCGCATTATGTGCTAAAAGAATTTCCTGAAGCGATTGCCGACTACCGACGCGCCATACAACTCGCGCCGGATGACGCAAAACTTAAAACATACCTGGCCCTGGCCTTGCGCGATGGCGGAAAGTATTATGGTGAACAAAAACGGGATATGGACAATGCCTTCAAGTGTTTCAACGAATCCTGGCAATTAAACCCAAAAGACCCAGAAACCGCTCGTTTGCTGGGTGTTGCCAACGGCATCAATGGGAGGCACCTCGAAGCTATTGAGTGGTTCACAAAAGCGGTGGAAGTATCGCCAAAGGAGGCTGGTTTTCTTTGGGATCTGGGGCTGGCCTATTCGGCTTCAGGAAATCTGGCCAAGGGTGAGGAATGGCGGAAAAAGGCGATGGAGATAGATCCGACGATTGCGCAACGGAGGAGCGGGGGCGGGCGATAGATTGGCGTGAACTCCCTACCTTCGCCCCCTAAAAGTCAAAAATCAAACTTCAAAAGTCAACAGTCCCATACAATGTTCGAAAGTTTAAGCGACCGTTTAGATAGTGCGTTCAAGGTTTTGAGCGGCAGCCACAAGATCACGGAACTCAACGTGGCCGAGAGCATCAAGGAAATCCGCCGTGCCCTGGTAGCTGCCGACGTGAATTACAAAATTGCCAAAGACTTCACCGATCGGGTGAAAGAAAAAGCCCTCGGCACTGAAAACGTGCTGAAAAGCGTATCGCCCGGCCAGTTGATGATCAAGATCGTGAGCGACGAGCTCACCGAATTGATGGGCGGGCAGACCGTGGGTATCAATGTGAAAGGCCACCCCGGTGTGGTGCTCGTTGCTGGCCTGCAAGGTTCAGGCAAAACCACGTTTAGCGGCAAACTCGCCAAATACCTGAAGGAACAGCGCAAAATGCGCCCCCTACTCGTGGCTTGCGATGTGTATCGCCCTGCCGCCATTGAGCAATTATCCGTGCTGGCTGAAAGCATTGGGGTAGCAGTTTATAAGGAAATTGACCAAAAAAACCCTGTTGATATTGCCCGGAATGCCGTTGCGTTCGCCAAAGCCAATAGTCACGACGTAATTATCGTGGACACCGCTGGCCGTCTGGCCGTGGACGAGGTCATGATGGACGAAGTAGAGAACATCAAAAAAGCCCTCAACCCTACCGAAACGCTTTTTGTGGTGGATTCGATGATCGGTCAGGACGCGGTGAATACCGCCGAGGCATTCAACCGGCGGATTAATTTTGACGGGGTAGTGCTCACCAAACTCGACGGTGATACACGCGGTGGTGCAGCCCTGACCATCAAGCACACGGTGGGCAAACCCATCAAGTTCGTGTCGCAAGGGGAGAAATTGGACGCACTCGATGTGTTCTACCCCGACCGTATGGCACAGCGGATTTTGGGCATGGGTGACATCGTTTCGCTCGTGGAAAAAGCCCAAATGGAATTCGACGATGAGGAAGCAAAGCGCCTTGAAAAGCGCATCAAACAAAACCGATTCGACTTCAATGACTTCCTTGGGCAGATGCAGATGATCAAAAAAATGGGCGACCTCAAAAGCCTTATGTCTATGATACCCGGCATGGACAAGGCCCTGAAAGACGCGCCCATTGACGACAAAGCCCTTCTGCGCGTTGAGGCCATCATCCAAAGCATGACCCCTTGGGAACGATCCAACCCTGATTCTATCAACCTTTCGCGCAAAAAACGCCTTGCTCGTGGTTGTGGACAGAACATTGACCAGATCAACCTGTTCATGAAAAATTTCAGCCAGATGCGGCAAATGATGCACCAGGTTTCTAAAATGCCCGCCGGAAAAATGGGGATGCCGCCTGGGGCTGGAGGCATGGGGCTGCCTGCACCCAAAGGGGGGATTTCGAGGTTCAAACGGCGCTGAAAACATGAACTATCACAAATTTGTCCTCAAAACAGATCCTGAGACCGCCGATATCCTAGTCGCATTCCTGTCCAATAGCCCGTTTGACACTTTTGAGGAAATGCACGATGGACTTAATGCTTACGCTCCTGCTACGGCATCAGAAGCAGCAATAGAAGCGCAACTGCTTGATTTACAAAGTCAATTTGATTTCACATGGCATAAGGAACTTGTCATCGGCCAAAATTGGAACGAACTCTGGGAAAGCAATTTTCAGCCTGTAATCGTAGGTGATTTTTGTGCCGTCCGCGCTGATTTTCACGAACCTATAAAAGGTGTGAAATGGGAATTGTTGATCAACCCAAAGATGGCTTTTGGCACCGGCCACCACGAAACAACCTGGCAGTGTATCGCCGCTATTGAAAACCTGCCGCTTGCTGGCACAAAGGTTCTGGACTACGGTTGCGGCACGGGCATTCTCGCCATCCTTGCTTCCAAACAAGGTGCATTAGAAATAGAAGCGGTGGACATCGAAGAAGAATCTTACCGCAACACGATCGAAAACTGTGCCGCCAATGGCGTGGCCAATGTAACAGCCAGACTTGGAACCTTATTTGCGATTCAAGGCAGTGCATTTGATGGAATATTGGCCAATATCAATCGACATGTAATACTTGAATCGCTTCCCGCGCTCTCCAACTTGCTGAAACCCAATGGATGGCTGCTCATTTCAGGAATCCTTCTTACTGATGAAGACATTGTGACCGAAGCAGCCAATGCAGCAGGATTTACTAAAAAAGATATGAAAAGTCGGGGAAATTGGCTTTGTGGGGTGTTTGAGAAGCTGGGCTAAAATTCTCTGTTGTTATTTTCGAAATTAATTCAGGGAATTGGCTCTACAATATATTCAATGGACAAGGCGCCAAAATGTGCATATTGCTTACAACCGTAATTCCAGACATCTTCCGGGCCATGTTCTAATTCAATATGGCTTATGACTGTTGCATTTTCATCATCACTAATATAATCGCCTACCTTTTTGGAAATTTCTCCTGCCGCACTTCCAACGGCACTTGCACCGGGATAATACACCTCTACAATTGCTCCGGCTATTGGAAATACATTTCCTAAAAAATCGCAAACCCAACAAGAGCTCGCGGGATCATATTCCGAAGCTACAAATGAGACACCCCATCTGTCATTAAATTTCCCTTCATACAAGATAACTCCCCTATCTGAGAAATCTATATAAGAAGCAGAAGGAAGTGTAAAAGTGTAAGAGGCTGGTGCTCCAGATGGATAGACGTTTTGGTTTACAATCTCTAACCTTCCATTTTCTTTTTCACGAAGGGAATTTACAACTAAAAAGACATTGCCGGGTTTGTCAACGCCATCACCAACATCTAGCCCTGTATAAACACCTGTCAATCGTGCTTTGATTCTGCGCGGAAAAGGTTTGACTAATAAGGGCTTAGTACGTTCTTGTGGTGGGTTGGCCTTGTCTTTGACAATATGTACAATCTGATTGATTCCTTCGTTCAAAAGTGTTACGGTAATATCTTTACCAGTAAACTCCTCCCCATTTACGCTCCATTTATACTCTTTGATATTGTTGCCGTCGTCAGTGGCAGTAGATTTAAGGGTCACCGAAACACCTGGATACAAATCGCCCAGACAACCATTGTTTGGAAGCACGTCAAAGGACGGAACAGGTGGCAGGTCGTTATAAGGCACCCCTATAGTATAGATGTCAATTTCTTCTTTCTGACAGCTAACAAAAAATAGAATACTTACGAGCGGCCAAAGTAAATTTTTCATTTTGATGTGTTTAGTTTAGAATGCGTAATCTGATATTTTTAGCACCCCGATCCTCTGCTCCACTGCTCAACGAATCAATCTGCTCGGCAAGAATGGTAATGGGAGGGTTATAGTCCGCATTAACACTTCGCTCGCGCTTCAGGTTAAAGGTTTCATACTCTACATCGCCGTTATATGGGGGTTCAACTTCCTCATCTGAACAAGGGCCATAAGCATTAGAGCCACAATTCAGGACATTGCCATAAGCTTCGGAATTATCGGCGGTAAACCAAAATACTTGTGTGCTTTCAAGCACCTTGGTTTCATAGTAGTAAAAAGTATGGGTACTGCCGATACCGATTGCAACCCATCTTGAATCCGTTAGTTTAAGGGCGATGGCTTCTAATGATCGGTTTTGGATAGTGACGTCTACTGGCCCATCCTCTTTTTTGCAACCGATAATAAGCAAGATAATTGCTGCCAAAAGCATTGTTTTTTTCATGACCAAATGCGTTTTAAGATAACGCTCTGCCCGATAGAGCAGCCGTTAGCCTTGGATGAAAATTTGAATTTCATAGCTAAAGTAAAGGACTAAATAGTCTTGAAATTTAGCAGAACTACCCATTTAATTGCAAGGGTTAACCCTTACGGGCTTTGTTGGGTGTTCACTAAGATTGGCTGATGGAAGGTTTTTCCTACCTTCGCGCTTTCCTTTTTATGCAAAAAATCCTCATCCTTGATTTTGGCTCGCAGTACACCCAACTCATCGCCCGCAGGGTGCGCGAGATGAATGTGTATTGCGAAATCGTCCCGTACAACAAATTGCCCGAGCTCACCGACGATATAATGGGCGTGATCCTTTCCGGAAGCCCATTTTCTGTCCGCTGGGAAAATGCCCTGCGGCTCGACCTGAACCTCATCGCTGGTAAAAAACCTTTATTGGGAATATGCTACGGCGCACAGTTGATGGCAGACTTTTTTGGCGGTGAAGTAGCGCAGTCGTCGAAACGGGAGTACGGCAAAATCATGCTGCAGCAACACGCGCCCAACGACCCGTTTTTTGCCGGCATCTCGAAACGCTCGCAGGTGTGGATGAGCCACTCAGACACGATTGTCCGGATGCCCGAAGGTTTTGAGGTACTGGGCAATTCGGATACAATTCCTTATGCCGCTTTCCGTTCCGAAGAGGGAAAATTTGCGACCCCGGTATATGGTATTCAGTTCCACCCGGAGGTGTTCCACAGCCTGGAAGGATTTGAGATTTTAAAGAATTTTGTCCACCACATCTGTGGTTGTGCCGGAGACTGGACGGCCCAGCATTTTGTGGAAGAGACGATCACTTCATTGCGTCAACGGATTGGAAATGAGAAGGTTATCATGGCGCTTTCGGGCGGCGTAGACAGTACAGTAGCCGCTACCCTGCTCCACCGCGCCATCGGCGACCGATTGTTTTGCTTCTTTATTGACAATGGTTTGCTCCGCAAAGACGAGTTTCAGGAAGTGCTCCATTCCTACAAAGGAATGGGATTGAACATAGAAGGCGTAGATGCAAAAGACCGGTTTTACCGTGCCCTCGCAGGCGTGAGTGATCCGGAACAAAAGCGTAAAGTCATCGGCAAACTTTTTATTGAGCTGTTTGAAGAAGAAAGCGAGGCGCACCCTGATTTTCAATGGCTTGGGCAGGGCACCATTTATCCCGACGTGATCGAATCTGTGAGCGTACACGGCCCTTCTGTCACCATCAAAAGCCACCACAACGTGGGCGGTTTGCCCGAAAAATTGAAATTAAAAATCGTAGAGCCACTCCGCTCTCTTTTTAAAGACGAGGTTCGGCGTGTTGGCCGCGAATTGAATGTCTCGCCCACTATCCTTAATCGCCACCCATTCCCCGGCCCCGGTCTTGGCATCCGAATCCTGGGCGATATCACCCCTGAAAAAGTACAAATCCTTCAGGAAGCCGACGCAATTTTCACCGCCAAACTTCGAGAGCATGAGCTGTATGATGAGGTGTGGCAAGCTGGTGCTATCCTGCTTCCCATTCATTCCGTGGGAGTAATGGGCGACGAGCGTACCTACGAGAAAACCATTGCGCTTCGAGCCGTAAGCTCTACTGATGGTATGACCGCTGAATGGAGCCGGCTTCCGCATGAATTTCTCGCTGAAGTAAGCAGCGAGATCATCAACAATGTGAAAGGCATTAATCGTGTGGTCTACGACATTTCGACCAAACCGCCGGCGACAATTGAATGGGAATAACTTACCTTTGGTAATAAAATCAGGACCCATGACAAGAGCAAGAGAAGGTGTACAACCGATCATTTTACCAAAATCGCTCTACGGCCTGAACTTTGAGTTCAAGCCCGAACGCCGCATGACGGAAGCAGAACTCATGGAGTTTTGTGCCGAAAACCGCCTTTTACGTATAGAACAAGATAAAACCGGAAAACTCATCATTATGCCTCCCGTTGATTTTGATGGCGGCGCCCGCGAGGGCATTGCTTATGGCTACCTTTTCAATTGGTGGCTTTCTTACCAAAAAGGCCGCGTTTTTAGCGCAACCACAGGCTTCCGCTTGCCCGATGCTTCCGTCCGCGCTTCGGATGGCTCTTGGATTTCAGATGAGCGCATTGCGCAAGTTGTTCCAGCCGACCGCAAAAAATTTGCACGGGTGACACCAGATTTTGTCCTTGAAGTGCGCTCAAATTCTGACCGACTACCTGCTCTAAAACGCAAAATGGCTGATACCTGGATTGCGAATGGTGTAAGGCTTGCATGGTTGATTGACCCTCTACAAGAACGTGCCTATATCTATCGGAAAGATGGCTCACTAGAAGAGATCATAGGCTTCGACCACCTATTATCAGGCGAAGATGTTTGCCCAGGCTTTCTTTTTGACCTATCAAAAATGCGTTTGTGAGCCAAAGCCCTTATGTCAAGATTTGTTGCATAAGCAGCCTCTCAGAAGCCAAAATGGCAATTGATTTTGGCGCTTCTGCAATTGGGCTTGTCGGTCAAATGCCAAGCGGACCAGGGGTTATTTCAGACGAATTGATCACCGAAATTGCCGCTGCAGCCCCGGCACACATCGCTACCTTTTTGCTGACAAGTGAGACTGAAGCACGGTCCATCATTGAGCACCAAAAAAAGGTCTTGACCAATACAGTACAAATTGTAGATGCCTTACAGTCAGGCACATATGCTGAAATCCGGCAGGCGCTCCCAAGCGTGAAACTGGTGCAAGTTATTCACGTCACAGGCGATGAAAGTCTTGATGAAGCCCTTCAAATCGCTCCGCAGGTGGATTATATTTTGCTTGACAGCGGCAACCCAAATCTCGCTGTGAAAGAACTCGGTGGCACTGGACGAACCCACAACTGGGCCATTAGCCGCCGTATCGTGGAATCTGTGCCAGTACCAGTATTTCTTGCAGGAGGTCTGCGCCCCGACAATGTTCAGGCTGCCATTGAAGCGGTGCAACCTTATGGCCTCGACCTATGCAGCGGCGTACGCAGCGACGGTAAACTCGACCCTTACAAGTTGGAAAAATTCTTTGATGCGCTCAGGCCATAGTATCACTCGAGGCCCGTTCAACACAGAAGCAAATCACGAATTTCATTTTCTAAGTCCAGACTTCTGGGGTACATTTGCCGCCTAAGTTTGACTGCTGGAGACTAATCAAGCATCAGAAGCATCCTTCACGCCGTTCTCTGGGAAAACATCGAAAATGAAATTGTTCCTTTTAACTTTTGCTTTTTGTCTTTCGTTGTTCCTTTCGGGCTGCTGCTATTCCTTTAAAGGCATCTCGATTGATCCCGACGTGAAGACGTTTTTTGTCCAAAATTTTGAAACCGAGACTTCAAACGCTCCACCCACCCTTGCGCTGGATTTCACCGAAAAACTGAAAGACAAGATTCGCCTTGAAAGTCGCCTGAGCTTAAAAAATACCGATTCGGATATAGAATTCACTGGAAAGGTCATTGAATACCGCGTTATCCCCGTTGCTCCCAAACCAGGTGAAGTGGTGGAACTCAATCGGCTGGAAGTAGGCGTGAGCATATTTTTCCTTCATAACAAAGATGACAAAAAAAGTTGGACGAGCGCCCGCACATTCAGGCATTTTGCCGAATTCAACAACACGGTTGATTTGCTCAGCGTACAAGACCAACTTCTGCAGGGAACCATTTTTCCTCAAATTCTTGAAGATATTTTTAACGCCGCATTCAATGATTGGTAGATAGATTATTCGATTGTGTGATTCTTCGATTGTTCGATTATCCAATTATCTCAATATCCCAATATCAACACCTGCCTTGACACAGGAACGCTTTTTTCAAATTGTGGACGACCCGGAGCTGCTCCGACGGATTACCTACGAGGAACTAAAAACCCTCGCGCTGGCTTATCCCTACGCACACAATTTACGCTGCCTCCTTGCACTCAAAGCCCGACAAATAGACCACCCGGATGCTGCGCGCAACCTCGCCACTGCTGCCGCCTACAGCCTAGACCGCACAAAATTATTTTTGCTCGTAGCACCACAAGTGGTTGCCCCACAACAAGTTCTGTCGCCCGAGGAAGTGCTTGAATTAAAGCCGATCGAGACGGTGAAACGAGAGCTAGAGGCACTCGCTCCAGTGGCCCGCGAAGAAAGACGGTTCGAGTCACAGCCCATTGTAGTCGAGGCCAGCCCAAAACCCGAACCAACTTCAGCCCCAATTTCTGAAGCGTTTATTGAGACTGAAACAACACCGCTAGAACCCATTTCAAAACAAACAGAAGAACCTGCTCTACCTGTTCGTCAGGCTTTTTCCGAATGGATCAGCCTTTTTCAACCGCCTGTTCTAGAACCGCGTTTGCGCCCGGCACCCCCGACATCCGCTGTTTCACCAACGGTGGAAGAGGCCGAAACTCCGTCCAAATCCAGCGGCATTGCCCAGCAGTTGGCCGAACGAAGTGTTGCTGAAAATGAGGACGTGATATCGGAAACGCTCGCAAAACTTTACGCAAAACAAGGCTACCGCGACAAATCTGCTCAGATGTATGCTCGCCTTGCTTTGTTGTTTCCAGAAAAAAGTGCGTACTTTGCCGCCGAAATTGACAAACTTAAAAAATAGGCGTTCATGTTATCCATTATTACAGTTTTCATCGCGTTGGTGAGTGTATTGCTGATTGCGGCAATTTTGATTCAAAACCCTAAAGGCGGCGGTATTGACGCAAGCCTTGGCGGCGGCCAGGCGCAACAACTTTTCGGCGCAGCCCGCTCCTCCGATTTTGTGGAAAAAGCCACTTGGGTACTGGCTGGCGCGCTCATAGTACTTTGCGTTGTGGCTGTGCTCACGGTTGGCACAGGTGGTACCGGCACCGAGGAAACTCCTGAGCAGATTCCACTCCAATCAGCACCGAATTAATTAAGTTATATCGGGCGTTTTCGGTAAAAATTGCGGCTGTCTCATTGTATTCCAATGAGACAGCCGTTTTTTTTATTGGCTGGAATGAGTTTGTTTGATGGTTTTTCAGACTAGTGCATACTTTCGGCGAATTTTCTAATTGTATACATTGCCTTCTGCTCTTATGAAAAGCCTTTCTACGCTCTTTGGTTTGCTTTTAGTCTCCTGTCCCCTTTTTTGCCAAATCACATTCCAGCAATTTCCCAAACCACTCCAGCTCTATCCGCGAGACATAAACACCAATATCGCGCAGGTACAAATCAGCGGAACCGCATTCACGAGTGCCGACAGTCTGATTTTTACCCTGGAAAAAAGCGATGGTGGCAGGGAGCAACAGGCCTTTGCGCTCAGCGATTTGGTTGACAATCAATTCGATATGAGTTTTGTGATTGCCGCTGGCTTATGGAGTTACCAATTCAAAGTTGAAACAAAGACAGCCAACAATCTCGTGTTGCTTAAAGAAGCCGGGAATGTCGTTGCAGGTGATGTTTTTGCCGTTGAAGGCCAATCCAATGCCCAGGCATTTGCGTTTAATGGAGATGCCAATATTTGGCAGAATAATTTTGTGCGCTGTTTCGGCACCTCAAATCCTGCCGTTTTTGACGATACAAATTGGTATATCGCCGAAGGAAATGGCTTTTTTACCCCGGGAGCTATTGGCCAATGGGCCTTGCGTATGGGATATTTGCTGCAAGAAAATTTGCAGATTCCTATAGCCATTATCAACGGTGCCGACCCCGGCAAACCCATCGAATTTTTCCAAAGAAACGATGCGCTGCACAACGATTCAACGACCAATTATGGGAGGCTGCTTCAACGGCTCAACAATGCTGGTCTAACGAACCACGTCCGGTCAATAATGTATTATCAGGGCGAATCAGACGGCGCAAGGGCCGACATTCACAAAACACTTTTTGAAGCCTTGCACGCAGATTGGGAAGAGAATTACCCCAATATTGAAGCTTATTATATTGTGCAAGTCAGAGAAGGCTGCGGTGCGCCTTCCTTGCAATTAAGAGACCACCAGCGGGCATTTGAAGACTATTTGAATAATGCCAAAGGGGTTACAGCTAATGGCATCAACGGCCATGACGGCTGCCATTATGATGTTCTTGGATACGGGGCATTGGGTGAAAAAATATATAAGCAAATTTCAGCCTACTTATACAATACGCCAACGGGCGAACAAACCAACGTCCGGGTAATTAGTGCCAGTTTTACAAACGATTTAAATACGCAGATTACAGTTGTCACGGATGCTTCGACAGGGCTAACAGCACAAGCGGGAAGTGCATCTGATTTTACAATACAGGGCGCTTCTGCTGCCGTTATTGGTATTCATGGGGATGGGAACAAATTGATTCTTGACTTAGACCAATCTGTCAATACGCCCAATGCGGGCTTGTCCTATGGCGGCCATTCAGGCAGCGGCGCCTGGGTACTCAATGCCGATGGTTATGGCATGTTCACTTTTTACAACTTGTTGATTGACAACTATCACATTATACCAAACTTCGACATACCTGGAATCATGTCTGGTTCGGGCAATTGCGTTTCCTTTGATGGAATAGACGATTTTGTGAATGCTGGTTCTGTCCTGAATACCTCTTATACCAAGGAAGCCTGGATCAACTGGCCAGGCGGCACACAGGCAAACAATATCATTTCCGGAGGGGCAAACACCGCCTTTTGGCTGCCCAACGGGGTTTTGTCCGCAGGGCACAACCAATCTTGGTGGCAGGTGACCGACAATGTCACAATGACGCCTAATCAATGGACGCATGTAGCCGTAAGTTATGATAACGCTCTGGGAGAACTGACCCTTTACAAAAATGGCAAACTCGTTAGCCAGGCGCAAAATATCCCTGCACATAATGACCCTCAGGCTTACATTGGAGCTTTCGTCGGCAGCTATACTTTTCGGGGGAAAATAGATGAGGTCCGTATTTGGGATAGGGCGCGTACCATCGGAGAAATCAGGACGAACATGTGCCAAAAACTGCAGGGAACAGAGCCTGGGTTGGTCTCCTATTTCCGATTCGACGAAACTGCCGGGGGCATTGCGCCCAATGCAACATCTGCACCTGCGGGGCAACTCATTAATTTTCAAGGACTAGGATTAAATGAAGCATGGCATCGCTCGGGAGCGCCAATTGGTACAAAAAGCAATTATACCTATGAAGATGTGGATCAAATCAGTCTCTCCATCGCTTCTGGCGACAGCCTTGTTTTGTCCACGGCAGGTGTGCCGGATTTTGTCCATCTTTATTTCGTAGAGGAGGTACCCAATGTACTCGAACCGGCAGCGGATTATTTGTTGGTAGACAATGCGAACTACTTTGGGCTTTTTTATGTCAACCAAAGCATCAACAATTACGAGCTGGAATACAACTATTCAGGCAATCCTTTTGCCTTCGTGCAGGAGCCAAACCTTGGCTTATTGCGGCGCAAAAACAATGCACAGGCCTATTGGGAACAAAACCCGCAATTTATTGTAAACCAGGCCGAAAATACCGTTGCTTCGACTGGAACAATTTATCAGGAATACATTCTGGCGATAAAAGATTCTGTCGTCTTAGCCCCCTTGTCTGCACAATTGTTGGTAGCCCAAACACTCCTTTGCAGCGACTTAAACAATGGCGTTATCATAGCAACTGCTCAAGGAGGTCAAGCCCCGTACACCTTCAGGTTAAATAACGGGGCGCCCCAAACCAGTGGCGTTTTTTCTGGCCTGGCCGCGGGAAATTACACTATCCTGGTTATGGATCAATTGGGCAGTACGGTCACTACCAATACGGTACTTCTGCAAAGCCCTGATCCTTTAATTGTTTCTGTCCAGGTAATTGGGAACGATGTATTGATAAACATTGAAGGCGGTACCTCCCCTTATTCCTGGAGCAGCAATGCGCCTAACCCAGACCTTCAAAACCTCCCTAATGGCAGCTATACTTTAGCTGTAGTGGACGCAAACGGGTGCATGTTCAACGCCTTATTTATCATTGATTATCACCCTTTGGAGATCTCAACTTCCTTGATAGACCTGAACAAATGCGACGGCCTGGCCGACCTTGTGATATTAGCACAGGGAGGAGAGCCGCCTTATCAATACAGTCTGAACAACAGTGCCTTCCAAACTGGCAATACTTTTCAAAATTTGTACCCTGGCGATTATGAGGTGCTGGTAATGGATGCCAACGGGCAACAGATAGCGCTGACCCATGTTGAAATAATTCTCCCTTCCATTCTAATCGCTTCTGCAACTGTTGTTGGCGAAACCATTGCGGTTATTTCAATTGGCGGGACTTCGCCTTATGTCTACAGCCTTGACGGCGCTCAGAACCAGCCAGATAGCGTATTCATCGGGCTTGCCCCGGGCGAATATTCCATCTTGATGACAGATGCTGCGGGATGTACCGCCCAAGTTACCGGGATCGTACTCACGAGCGGCATCCTGACGTCCGGCGAATTTTTTGGATTTACAATCAGTCCCAACCCAAGCACAGGCATATTTAAGTTGCAGGGATACAATACAATGCAGGAAATAAATCTTGATGTTTGGGATGTAACCGGAAGACTCATTCAATCCGCAAAAATTGAGGGACACGGAAATTCCTTTTCTACAACTTTTGATCTGATGAAGCAGGCCGATGGCATTTATTTACTTCGGATTAGGGATGGGAAAAATTTTGCAAGTTTAAGGTTGATAAAAATGAGATAATCAAAAAAGGGGTTGCCGAAATTTCGGCAGCCCCTTTTTTTAAATACAGAAAAAACAAGATTACTCGTCGTCGTCGTCGTTCTTGCGACGGCTGTAACCAGAATCTTCAAGGGTTTCATTGTCAATTTCCCAATCATCACCACTGGCATGCGTAGGTCGTTTGCCATTGGTGAGGCGCACTTTATCTCCGATAGGTTTGCCTAATGGGCGATCTTCAGATTCAAGATCAAAAGACTCACTTATGCCGGATGTGGCGCTGGGGCGAGCGCCCGAATTTGACAAGGCCTTGCCGTCCATACTTTTGGTTGCGTGTGGTACAAGCCGAAGCCGCTCTTTGCTGATCAATTCGCCAGTCACAATACAAATGCCATATGTTTTGTTGTGGATTCGGAGTTGCGCATTTTTGAGGTCTTGCACAAAACGTTGTTGGCGCTGAAGCATCCGCTGAAGCATTTCAAGATCGGTATGGGCCGTGCTGTCGTCGTACCAATCGCCGCCTTGCTGGTTGAAACCATTTTCGTTAAGGTCCGCAATTTGCTTCTCCGTGGTGCTTAATTCATCTTGAGCTTGTACGAGCCGTTCATCAACGATGGTTTTGAATTCCTGCAAATCCTCGTCGCTGTAGCGCACTTTAAGGTCGTTCGACATGGTGAGGTGAATTTTGTAGTGTGTAATGTATTATCGGGGTGTGTTACGGGGGGCAAAATTAGCCGAATTTGGGATGTTGAAACAGGTAAAAAGAAAAATAACTTTAAATAGGCCAATGTGGCCATCCCGGAGCCGCTTCTTTGGAGTTACTTTTCCTACTTTTGTGCGCCCTTTTGCCTGCCAAATACCCAAATAAACAAATACCCAAATACACATTCCAGCAAGCAACATGACTTCTTTACCCGCTGCCAAACGCACCAAGACCACCACTGCCGGCTTCTCCGAGAATTACCGACTGGAAGTCCTTCATGATTTCCGTATCTGCTGCTTGAGCCGAGAAGCCAGTGTCATTGCCCGAAAAGAAGTGCTTACAGGAAAAGCCAATTTTGGCATTATCGGGGACGGCAAAGAGGTAGCGCAAGTCGCTATGGCCCGTGCCTGGAAAAAAGGAGATTTCCGTTCAGGCTACTACCGCGACCAAACCTTGATGCTCGCATTGGAACTCATGACCCTCGACGAGTTTTTTGCCCAACTCTACGGCGACCCTTACCGCGACCCATTCTCCGGCGGGCGACAAATGAACTGCCACTTTGCGACGAAATTCGTAGACGATGAAGGTAATTTTCTCGATTTAAAAAACCGATACAATATCTCGTCTGATATAGCTCCCACCGGCGGCCAAATGGCCCGCGGCCTGGGATTGGCCTTTGCCAGTAAAAAATTCCGCGAAAATCCTGCACTTTGCGGCACACTCAGCGATCAGGGCAATGAAGTGGCATTTGTGACCATCGGCGACGCTTCCACCTCGGAGGGCGCCTTCTGGGAAACCATAAATGCCGCTGGCGTATTGCAAGTGCCGCTCGCCATCAGTGTGTGGGACGATGGCTATGGCATTTCTGTCCCCAAAAAATATCAGACTACCAAAGAGAGCATCAGCGAGGTTCTGGCGGGCTTTGAGGCCGATTCGGCGCGCGATACAAACGGAATTAATATTTACAAAGGCAAGGCATGGGACTACCCTACCCTCTGCCAACTTTATCGCGATGCTGTAGACGAAATGCGGGTTACGCACCGCCCGGCAGTGTTTCATATTCAGGAAGTTACACAACAACTCGGCCACTCCACCAGCGGTGACCACCGCCGCTACAAAGACCCGGAGCGCCTCAAATTTGAGGAAGAATTTGATTGCAACCGACGCATGGCCGAATGGATGTTGCATAACGGAATCGCCTCCAGCGAAGAAATCGAAACCATTAAAAAAGAGGCAAAACGCGAGGCTACAGAGGCTGCACAACGTGCCTTCCGAGGTTATCACGACAAAGTAGCTGAGTTGAAAAACAACTTGTTGGCCGCGTTGGAGGATGCTCGCGCTGCTCACCCAAATGTGGCGGCTTTGGGTGAAATCCTGAATGAACTCGGCCAAATGCGTGAACCGCTGCGCTTTGAATTGTTGCAAATGGCGAGAAGAGCGCTTCTAAGTATCCCGGAACTCCGTTCCGGGAATGTCTCGGAACAGCGTTCCGAGGTACAGCACGCCCCGGAACAGCGTTCCGGGTTACAAGAATTCGCAACGCTCGAACGCATAGAAGGCAATTCCATCTATTCTGATAACCTGCTCAGTCAATCTGCCAAATCGCCTATTGAGGTACCGGAAGAAAAAGCCCAATACTCAGATGAATCGCCACTTAAAGACGGCTACGAAATCCTGAATGCTTGTTTCGACGCCAACTTTGCCAGAATGCCCGAACTCTTCGTCTTTGGCGAAGACGTGGGCCATATCGGCGACGTAAACCAAGGGATGCGCGGAATGCAGCAGAAATATGGCACTGAACGGGTGTTCGACACGGGCATCCGCGAGTGGACCATCATGGGACAAGCCATCGGGCTTGCTATGCGTGGCATGCGCCCAATCGCCGAAATCCAGTACCTGGATTACTTGCTGTATGGCCTTTCACCGCTTTCTGACGACTTATGTACGCTGCGTTGGCGCTCTAACAATCAGCAAGTTGCGCCCGCCATCATCCGTACACGCGGCCACCGGCTGGTGGGTGTTTGGCACAGTGGTTCGCCTATGGGCATGATGCTCGGATCGTTGCGAGGGATGCACATTTGTGTACCGCGAAACATGACCCAAGCGGCTGGCATGTACAATACCCTCTTGCGTGGCGACGATCCCGCCATCGTTGTAGAGGTGCTAAACGGCTACCGTTTTAAGGAGCAATTGCCCGATAATGTGGGCAGCTTCACCGTGCCGCTCGGTGAGCCAGAGGTACTGCGCGAAGGCACGGATGTGAGCATCATTACCTACGGGGCTTGCGTTCGCGTAGCGGAGGAATCGGCTGATTTGCTTGCAAAACAAGGTGTTTCAGTAGAAATCGTGGACATTCAGACCCTTTTGCCATTCGATTTCAAAAATATCTGCGTTCACAGCCTGAAAAAAACAAACCGCGTCATTTTTCTTGACGAAGATTTTGAAGGCGGAGCATCGGCCTATATGCTTCAGCAAGTGTTGGAAAAACAAGGCGGATATCGCTGGCTTGATTCGTCGCCTGTTACCCTCTGCGCCAAGCCCCACCGCCCGGCATATGGGCAGGACGGAGATTACCATTCCAAGCCTCAGGTGGAAGATGTGGTGGAAGCGGCGATGAAAATGATGATGGAGGCGGGGTTATAGGTTACATCGGAGCGTGTCATGTCTATGCCTTTGGCTTGGGCATGACAAACTTTAGCCAAAATCCGCTATTTTGTTACCAAAATCATTCTGACATGACAGCAGAAGCACAAAAATTGACCTTGATCCAAATGATCTTGTCCCTACAAGACTATCAGGTTTTGGACAAAATCGAGCAATTGTTGAAAACAAACGGGGCTAAAACAAACGGCTCGGCCATGCCTGAGACAGAACCTCCGTTAAAAAAGCGGAAGTACGGTTTTGCGAAAGGGATGACCCTCTATATAGCACCTGACTTCGACGATACTCCTCCCGGTTTTGAGGAATATATGTCAGCAAAGTGACCCGAAGTTTTCTGCCTACCCATTAAAAATCGAAACCTTCTGACCATTTCTGCCGAAAGAAATTGGAAAGAACTATGAAGAAAAGGCAATTCCCCAACATAAATCATCGTTCCTGCGCAAATTTTGAATCTACTCCTTTATATGCGCACCATTCTTGCCCGGTCTCCGATTTTACTGCTTATTGCACTACTATTCCTTCCTAAAACCATTTTTTCCCAGGAACAGATCGGCATGCGGCTCGAACGCTACGCCGGAATTTACGCTGCGGGCATCAACCCCGCCAATACGGCTTTTACCCCGCACAATTGGGAAGTAAGCCTGTTCAATGCCGACCTTTTTGTGGAAAACAGTTACGCTTTCCTGCGCAACACCAGCCTCCAAAATGCCCTGCGCAACACCGACAAAATCGTTTCCCTCGCCGATACTTCTGCTGAAAACCCGCCAGCCAGAGACGCGATTTTGCAAGACTTTTCAGACGGAAGTCGCAAAATGCACTTTGTGACGCAGGTCCGAATAGCAGGCCCATCATTCAGTTTTCGTTTTGGGGAAAAGAATGTTGTAGGGCTTACCACAGCCTTTCGAACCAATATATCCGCCTATAAAATTCCAGAAATCCTCGCTTACCCCACTGTTTCTGATCTGCCTCGCAATCAGGCGATTAACATCCCTCCCGCGGGAATTGCAGGTTTGGTTTGGGGCGAAATCGGGCTGCATTACAGCCGGTTGGAAGAAATGGGCGATCTGAAAATGGCCTGGGGCGTTTCCCCAAAACTTCTGCTGGGGTATGAAGGTTTTTTCACCCGTGCCCAGTCCAATTTTGACTACACCCAACAAAATGGCGACACTACAAGTTTTGGCAGTGCAAAGTGGGACTACGCCCTCACGACTGCCAATCTCACGGACAATGCGGACGAAGTGAGTCTTAAAAAACAGGGGTCTGGTTTTGGCCTTGATTTGGGTGTTTCCTGGGCCATGCCCGCTGACGATGATGAAGGCGGCTACGCCTGGCGTGCCGGAGTTTCGCTGGTGGACCTGGGTTTCATCCGATTTAAAAACACCGCCCAACGCCACCACATAGCGTTTGATAATCTGGTAACTGTCAGTGGCTCACAATTCCCTAAACGAAACAATGCCGATGATGTGCTGCGCGATGTAAGCCGAGCACTCTTGGGCGACAGTACTGCCTCCCTGCAAAAAAATGCTTTCGGGATGGGTTTGCCCACGGCACTTTCCGCGCAATTTGATGCGCGAGTTGTCCCAATGTTTTATGTCAGTGGGCTGCTGGTTCAACGTGTTCCGCTTTCGAAATTAGGCGTAAAGCGTCCAAGTACTTTGGCGGTGGTGCCTCGTTTTGAGCATCGCTGGTTTTCGGTGTCGCTTCCGTTGGTGGTGAACGATTGGCGCTCGTTCCGTGCGGGTGCTGCTATCCGATTGGCCTGGCTTTACCTTGGGACAGACAACCTTGGAAGTTTTACAAAAAAAGAAAAACTTAGCGGCGCCGATGTGTACATCGGCTTCAAAGTCAATGCTTTAAGTCTGAATTTCAAAAAGCGGGACAAAGGCTACCGGCTAAATCGGGAACGGGGAAGCCGAGGCAATGGACCGAATAGGAAGAAGATTAAGTGTTATAATTTTTAATAGTTTGCCTGCATTTGTATCCGAAGGAAATTACCCCGCTCATCATAATCCGTCTTATAATCTGAATACTTCCGGTTGCTGATGACGTAGGCTAAGGTGACCTCGAGGTTTTTAAAAGGGAGCCATTCCACCCCGATTTCAAGTTCGTTCATGTCGTAACGACGCGCATCAAGTTCATGCTTTTTTGCTCCATCAAACACTTGATAACGTGTGTATGGCGTGATGTATCCTTTGCCAAGTTTGCTGCGGTAGGAAGCTGTGACAAATCCTCCATTTAATTTCTGCACCTGAATCGAATCTGAGGCAGCATCGAAAGAAGGACTCTCGCCAATATTGTACTCTGCTAAAATCCCAAACGGTTGCTGATACAACACAATCGTTGCAGCCATACGACGGTCAATATAGGTTAGGTTTTCGACTGCTTTTGCTCCGCTGGAAACCAGTTCTTTGGAAAGGGTAAATTTGCCTGTATAGGCTTGGATGCCCGGCTCAATGATCTGGTTCCCAACTTTGAAGGGGTAACTCAGTCGCGCCACAACATGGAGATCGTCATTGAGTTCTGGCTTATTGGTTGTTTGACCATTGTAAAGACCAAACGCAAATACACCATAATCGCCGGTTCCTTTCATGGCATCATTGGAGTAATTCTTGTAAAACTCACGGGTTTTAGCCGGAGCATAGTAGAAAAATGCGCCAAAATCACGTTCATTGGGCACCGCAGAATTCAACGGATCTGCACGGTCAAGCGGCAAGCGGTTGGAACTCGACTGCATGTTCTCAAACCCGAAAGGCACCTTGCTTTGGCCAAATCGCAGGCGGAATTCTTTCTTTTTGTCGAAGGCAAGATCAAAATAGGCGTCTCGGACTTGCAAAAAATGTCGGTTGGTTGAACTTGCATCCGAGGAGTAATCAAATTGAATATAAGTAAAAAGCCGTTCGTGCACATCGCCGCTAAAAATCAACCTGGCCCGCCTAAATTGAAAGGTTTGGTTTTCCCCAATACCCTTATCACATTGTTCGCACTTAAGTTTCGGATTGGTTTCAAGCAAGCGGTTGTATCGAAACTGCGCATAACCACGCAGACTGAGCTTCTCGTACCACTTGGAAGATTTTGGAGCAGCAGTTGGACTGGAATTGGTTTTTGGGGAGATTGTGTCGGATGTGATGGTTTGGCTTGAAGCATGCGTAAAAGCACACGTCAAAGCAAACGTCACGGTTAGGAGACGTAGCAACATAGTCAGGTTAGGAACAGACTTTTGTTAAGAAATGGATACAGTTGTAGCGGCTGCTTTAGCTGCCGTATACTCACATGCGGCTGCTTTAGCTGCCGTGTAATCTTATGCGGCAGCTAAAGCAGCCGCTACTTTTAGGCAAACATCCTGAAAAGGAAAAACAATAATGCAGCCATGGCAAACGTAACTGGTAGTGTCAGCAGCCAGGCCAATGCAATACTCGTGACTGTTTTGCGTCGGAGGTTGGTGACCCCGCCTTCTGCCACCATCGTGCCAGCCACCCCAGACGATAGCACGTGTGTAGTACTCACCGGAAGGCCATAATAGCTGCTCACCCCAATGGTCGCAGCAGCGCAAAGTTCTGCGCTCGCCCCTTGCGCATAAGTAAGGTGACTCTTTCCAATTTTCTCACCAATAGTTACCACAATGCGTTTCCAACCAACCATTGTACCGAAACCCAGGCACAGGGAAATGAGCAACACCGCCCATGTGACTCGAAATTCATAAGCCCCTTTGAGGTTTTTAATCTCCGCTTTCGCGATTTTGGCTGGGTCGCCCCGAAGAAACTCACCTTTTTCAGCTGAATCAATCCTCTTGTTGAAACTCTGGATGGCTTTGCGTACAGCGAACACCTCCGCTTTATCCTTTGAATTAAAAGTGTCAAGTTGCGTGATTAATTGTCTGCACGACACTGCGAGTGGAGCAAGATGAATACTATCCGTTGGAATTGCCTGGGTAATGGAAGCCTCAATTTTCTGTACCCGTGCCTTTGCCTCAGCAGCATCGAAATTTGGTGCAAGTGCAAACTGCATGGGCATAAACGCAATAAGCACCACCAAAAGTAAGCCTACTCCTTTTTGGCCGTCGTTGTTGCCGTGAAAATAGCTCACCAAAGTACAGGTGACTACGAGGATGGCACGAATCCAAGGTGGCGGTGCTTTTTTTGTCTCGTCAGGTGATTTGAAAATGGTTTTTTTCTTTATCATTGATCGCAACAGGAACATCAGGCCTATAGCAAGTGCGAAGCCAAATAGCGGCGACACGAGCAAAGACATACCAACGTCCTTGGCTTTGTCCCAGTTTGGTCCTGCTCCACCATGTACGGTAAAATAAGCAAAGCCACCGCCCAGCAATGAGCCGATCATAGTATGCGAGCTGGAACAAGGAATACCAAAATACCATGTGCCCAGGTTCCAGGCGATGGCCGTAACCAAAATGGCCAGCACCATAGCAATATTTTCATTGAGCGGGATGGTCATCATGTCGTTGAGCGGCATAAGTTTCATCATACCCATAGCCACGGCAATGCCACCAAACATGGCGCCCAGAAAATTCCAGATTCCTGACCAGATGACGGCAAAAACAGGTGGTAAAGTTTTGGTGTAAATGACCGTTGCAACGGCATTGGCGGTATCGTGGAAGCCATTTATGGCTTCAAAAGCACATACCGCGAGCAAACAAACAATTAGAAGGATAGATGCGTTCGTGGAAAGATCCGCGATGAAACCCAACATCATAAGGTGGGAAATTTAGTAGTTCGTTAAATTTTGATTGTTGGACAGCCGGATTTTGAAGTTTACAGAATTGAGATAAGCCAAAAGCAAACTGTCCTTCAATAGAGAGGTTAGGAAACTTGGGGCAAAAGTAGGTCGGCCAGAATGGCCAGAAGCAGACCCAATATTAAGTTAGAGTTAAGTTTGAATGAAGTGATGTAGTGATGAAGTGATTGGATCCGTGCAATCGCTTCATCACTTTATCGCTGCCATCACTCTATCACTTTATCACTTCATGGCTCCCCTTCACTTCATGGCTCCCCATTGAGGATAGGCAACAATACTTCCACCCGCGTGCCGGAGCGTTGGCCGTTGGTGATGTCAGACAAGTCCTGAATTTGAATAAAACTATCGCCCGGACGCTTCTGAATTTGATGTAGTAATAACAGTCGCTCATGCGTGATTTCCATGCCGCGAGAGCGGTGCTTTTGGAACCCGGCCCCGGCCTGTGCTGCTGCTTTTTCCTGGCCTTTGTTGAAGCCTACCCCATCGTCTTCGATGGTGCAGCGCAGCAGGTATTCGTCGTCGGGCATCACTTCGAAACGGATGGTAAGACGGCCTTCCTGACGGGGGCGCAGTCCGTGTTCGATAGCATTTTCGACAAATGGCTGGACGATCATAGTCGGAACAAACAGTTCGTCAAGTTCCTCATTTTTGGGCGCAATGATTTGAAAATCAAGGCGGTCTCGGAAACGCAATTTTCGGTTAATGTCTAAATAGCGTTCCAGAAATTCGATTTCTTGCTCTAAGGAAACCTCTTCCAATTCTGAATATTCCAAGGTGTGCCGCATCATTTTGGCAAATTTGGCGAGGTAAGATTCTGCCTCTCTGTTCCGTCCCGAGGTGACCAATCCTTGAATCGCGTTCAGCGAATTGAACATAAAATGCGGATTCATCTGCGCGCGCAAAGCCCGAAGTTGAAGACCCGCCACACGAAGCCGCGCCATTTGGGCTTCCTGCTTGTTGCGCTCCAGTTGATGCCGGGCTTCTATCTCTTGGCGCTCGTTATCGCGCAACCTGCTGAAATGGGTTTGATTGAGTTCCGTCACACGGAGTTGCCACTCGAACGCTTGTTCGTATCGGCCTGTATTTTCGTAAAGCGAGGCAAGCCGCTGGCTTACCTGGGCAAGGTGGTAAAGGTCGTTTCCCTGCTGGCCAATTTCCCAGGCCCGCAGAAAATGCCGTTCCGCTTCGGCGGCATTTTCCAAATGGAAATAAAGCCCGGCGCTCCAGCTTTCGATTTTTGAAAGGTTGGTAAAATCAGAAGGTTTGGCGGGCGGGTCGTAGTCGGCAGCCGCCTGGCCGAAGAGATTGAAAGCCTTGGGCGCATTGCCCGCAAGGGAGGCAAGAATACCCAAATTGCTGAGTGCCAGTGTTTTAGCCTCAGATTCTTCTGCCCCTGCCACGGTGAGCGCTTTTTCAAAATGTGCCTGTGCAAGCTCGGGATTGTCGCGGGCGAGGGCAGCACGCCCAGCATTCAGGTAATGCCAGGCCAGACGCGGGCGGAGTTGGTGTTTTTCTACGATTGGCAACACGCTGCGGTAGGCTTCCTGACTTTTTTCTTCTTCTCCCAGATATTCGTAGAGTTCCCCTAGTCCGCTGAGAATCAAGGTTTTAATATACCAATCCTTGAGCGTGGCAGTCTTGGATTCCAGTTCAAGGAAATCTTTCTCAGCCTCCATCAGGCAATCCAGGGCTTTGCGGTGGTTGCCGAGCAGGAGATAAAAAAAGCCTTCGCGACATGTAACATGGGCGCGTAGCCGGGGCGGGGCGTCTTCACCCAAAAAACGCTTGGCGCGTTGAAGCGCGTCTTCTGCGGCGGTCCAATCGCGCTGGTTGAGATGGGTGGCAGCTATGTCGGCCCAGGTTTCCGCCAAAGCCCAGCCGTCGGCAAGGCTTTCAAGAATGCTCACAGCGAGTCGGGCGTGGAGCAGGGATTGTTCGTACCGATACCATTGGTTTTCCAGAAAAGCCGCGCTGCGGTGATAGGAAAGCCGGACATCGAAAGGGCTTCGCGGTGTGAGTAAGCCGCCCAGCTCTGCGAGGGCGTATTTGGCTTGTTCAAAATCTGTGAAAGCCCAGCGCGAAAGGTTGTCGCTCAGGCGGCGCAGGAGGGTGCCGTCGTCAGGTGCCGCAGATTTTGTTTGGGTGGAAATGCCTTGCATGTGACTGCAAAGTTAGCAGTTGTTGTTTGATTTGTTTGAAGGGTTTGAGCAGTTTGACATATGCTGCGCCCTTCAAACAAATCAAACTCCTCAAACCCTTCAAACCCCTATTGTCCCTGCCCCCTGCCCAATTTCTCCATGACATACAATTTGTGGCTGCGCCCGATTGGCAAAGTGCGCCCCATAATCTCTACCTCGGCTGCGGAGAAGGATTCAATTTTGTCAATCGCCACCATAAACGAACGGTGGATGCGCAAAAAATTATCGGAACGCATCAGGTCTTCCAACTCGCCCAATTGATAGTGGGTGTTATACGCTTTTGACTTGGTAACAATGGATACAGAATCTTTCAGGCTCTCAATGAACAGGATTTCATCGAGATAGATTTTGACCGAACGTTTGCTGACCGTGAAAAAATAATATGGGCGGACGAGGTGCTCCGCGGGTTTGTGTACCGCCGAATCGGCATGGCGTTGCGGCTGCAGGAGTTTGTTCACGGCCTTGGTGTAGCGGGCAAATTCAATAGGCTTTAGCAGGTAATCCGTGACTTGCAACTCAAAACCTTCCACCGCATACTGGTGGTATGCAGAGGTAATGATCACCCTGGGTTGGTGCAACAGGGTTTTTAAAAACTCAAGGCCGTTCAGTTTGGGCAGGTTAATGTCTAGGAACATCACGTCCACCGGGTTTTGGCGGACCACATCCAAGGCCTTGATAGCATCATAGCACACATGCGTGAGTTCGAGGAAGGGGGTTTGGTTCACATATTCGGCCAATATCTCGGCGGCCAAAGGTTCATCTTCCACGATGATGCACTTGAGCGGATGGGGCAATTGCGGGCTTG
Organism: Saprospiraceae bacterium; assembly: GCA_046160625.1. GTDB lineage: Bacteria > Bacteroidota > Bacteroidia > Chitinophagales > Saprospiraceae > M3007. Next base: position 369 of record JBJXGZ010000141.1, on the reverse strand, counting down.
GGAATTGTATGTTGGATTGCGGCATGGTGGACATTGTCAAATCAATTTTCTCGTTTTTAAGCGCCGAAAAATAGCAAAAAAGGCGGGAAACAAGCCAGCTGCTTTCGACCAAAGCGTTTCCAGGGCTGACGACCTGCGACTTTAGACTTGCGGCTTGCGCATCATTCAACACCTATTGGGGCATGAAAGCCATAAGACAACCGAGATTTACACCCACATTACCAAAAAAAGTTGGGATAAAATAAAAAGTCCCTTAGATGATTTGGATATTTGAACTTGAGGCTTACTTTTACACTTTAAAAAATACTAAATGAATCAATCGTTTCCCTCCCACTTTCCTGCTCACCCGTTGCGTGAATCCAACCAGAT
>JBJXGZ010000140.1:0-37844 GCA_046160625.1 Saprospiraceae bacterium | reverse complement strand
AATGAACATAAGGTACATCAAATTTGTGCCCTGATAATTTATTGCAGGTTGCCAAACCATAACTTTTTTAAAAAAATCTGGCAAATTGTTTGGTTAGGCACACAGCACCTCATCCGTGCAATCCGTGGCCCCTCTCGCGTAGTGGACCACGGATTGCACGGATAAGACAGGGATTTTCACGGATCAAAGTTCTCCCGCCAACAACCTCAACCTGATCTCTGACGCCTTCAAATTGTATAGCACCATATCCCTGCGAGACAGGGCTTGCTCCAGGGAGTTTTGGGCAATTTGCGGCTCCAATCCATTTGTCGTACCCACCCTGAATCGCTCCGTACTCACGTTGAGATTTTCCCGGGCAATGCGCACATTTTCTTCTTCCAGACCAAGAATTTGCTGCTGACTTAGATAGGTTGTCAATTGAACGTCCAATTCCGTTTCTAATTGAAGTCTTTGATTGTCAAGCCGAAAGGCCGATTGTTGGGCTGCGAGTTTGGCTGTTTCTACTTGTCGTTTTATGTTGCCACCGGTGTAGAGTGGTACTACCAGCCCCGCACCGACGGTCAATCCTGCCTGGGTATTGTTTAACAAGAAGCCTGCGCCGTTATCGGAGCGAACGGCGTTGAGTTGGCTGTTGCCTACAATGCGCGGTTTGTTGAGTGCCCGGTTTTCATCCACCACAAGCGCAGCAATTTCCGCGGATTTTTGAAGGGAGACCAGGCTGGGATTGTTGGACAGGATTTTCTGGGCCAGCTCGTTGCGATCGGGGCTGTAAGCGATTGTTAAAGTTTCATCGACATTGAATGCCGTTTCGGGCGCACGCACGAGCAGACGATTGAGGGCGCGTTTGCCGTTTGCGGTGGCAGCTTGTTGCAGTATAAGATCGGCGCGGCGCTGGTTGAGGTCGATGCGGGCTTGCAGGGCATCGGTTTGGGCGGCAAAACCTGCAGCCAGTCGTGCTTCCGCGATGCGCAAACGTTCTTCATTGAGTGCAATTACTTCCGACAAAGCCCGCTCCTGCATCCGTCCGCGCACGATGTCGTAATAAGTTTGCAATACAGCAGCTGTGGTTTGTTGCACGGTATTTTGCAGGTTGGTTTGTCCAAGGGACTCCAGTTCTTCCAGCCTTCTTTTGGTGATTTGCATCCTGCGCCCATCAAAGAGCGTCCAGGAAAGTTGCACCCCGGCATTGGCGGTATTGAAGGGAGCACCGGCTTCCTTGAACTCGTTGCCATTGGCCAGTTTTTGCTGGAATGCGCTGAGGGTGAAGTTCTCGTTGGCCACAAGATTCACGGTTGGGAGCATCCCGGCGTTGCCTTTGGTATTATTGAGCCGGGCAATGTCGGCATCGGCCTGGCTTATACGGATGTCGTAATTGACTTCCAAAGCGATGCGCACGGCCTCATCGGGGGAGAGGAGTAGGGTACTGGGGTTTTGAGCGGATGTAGGTGTGCTTATGAATGTACCCACCGCCAAGGCTATGGCGGGTAAATAAAATGAGTGTTTTTTCATGGGATAAATGTACACATCAAGAAATAGTGTTGATACCCGATAACGCTTAGGCTATAAAACAAAAAAGCCTTCCAAGATAGGAAGGCTTTGTGGGCACAGAAGGACTCGAACCTCCGACTTGCTGCTTGTAAGGCAGCCACTCTGAACCAACTGAGTTATGCGCCCTTTGCTTAAAGCGGACGCAAATGTCTGATGATAAGTTTGAAATACCAAACAGTCTTGTCAGAAATATTATCTGCTCAACTTAAATATTTTTCTACTCCTTTAACCTACTCACCCGCCCTTCTCATCAAAATACGTTTTCAAATCCCGGTAAAAATCCTCAAACGCAGCCATGCCTTGCGGGGTAAGTCGGCAGATCGTTAGGGGGTAATTGTTGCGGAAAGTCTTCTCCATTACAATATATCCGGCTTCTTGCAGCTTGCTCAATTGCGCGCTGAGATTGCCAGCCGTTGCGTCGGTCTTTTCTTTCAGCACATTGAACTCCGCCTCTTGCGCTACCATGAGGTACGACATGATGGCCAGGCGGAGTTGCGACAAAAGTAGTGGATCAAGGTCTTGGTACATTGTTTTCTCTCATTTGATGGTTGAGCAGATAGCCGGGAAGCAGGTACCCAAATACGGCGGAAGCGGCCTGCACCAGCAGATGTTGTTCAGGAGATAAGAAAAAACACCACAGCGCGCCTGCCCAAATGGCGGCTGCACCAAAAACCAAGGGTTTGAAGCTCAATATTATGCCGGACATAAAGGTTGCAAATCCCGTTAGCACTAAAATAAAAGGCACGGGAGAAAAGCCGTTTTTGGCTGCCAAAGGGATAGCAAGTCCCATCGAAATGCCGTATCCAAGCCATATCAAGCCGTACATACGATGAAAAAGATTCGGCGCCTGGGTTTGTTTGCCGCGACGCCATTCCCGAATTAAAGCCGCCGGCATACCGATTACGACCATTACGGCCCAAGCTATTTCAGGGTTGGGGTGCAATCTGTTCACAAGCATATACCAGTGTGCCGCGCTGGCCAGTACTACCAGCCAGCCCCAAAGCAAAAAGTGGAAGCCATTGTCCCGAAAAGAACGCTTGGCAAGGTCTATGGTATCTCGAATTACGCGGAGGCTTTCTTGAGGTGAAAGTGCTTTTTCAGTATGCTCCATGTTAGGATAAGGTTTGGTTTGAAAAATAAATCGAGACAAAGGTATAAACTAGTTTATTTTATAAACCAAATTTTCGATAAAACGTTTTTTCCGAAAGATAAACTGTAGGAAAGACGGATAATAAAATGCCCTGGCTGCTTTTCCAACCAGGGCATTTTATTATCACATTGGCCACATTCTCACATTGACCACATTTTTACCCGCCGAAGTATCTCGCCGCCGCCATTGCCTTCGCTAAGGCCTCTGTAGTTAAAAAGGCTAAAGCGAGTAAAAACGAAGGAGGGTCACATTGACCACATTCCTCAATGTCTCCCCCAAAGTTGGACCACACCTTTGCCCCGGGCAAGATTCTTTGTGTCATACCATAACACCACCTTTTTGATAATGCGCTTGTTGCCCGGCAAGTCAATGATGCGGCTCTGGCTGCCGGCGCGGAAGTTTTCACGCAGTTCTATTTCCTCTACCTCGCCGTTGCCGTAGTGAATGGCCAATTTGTGCATATTGATAGGGCTGCGTTTGATGCGAAGTTGTACCGCTGTGAATAGGCCTTCTGCACGGGTAACGATGATTTCATCGCGGTCAAGCCCGTAATTGATTTTGCGGGCGCCGAGCAGTTCCCAAGGGGGGGTATCTGTGGCGGTAAATGACATGGCGACGAGTGCAGCAATTGCAATGAAGAACAATTTGATTTTCATGTTTTTAAAAAATGGTTGAAAATATGAGTGAACAAAGTTAGAAGTTGTTTGATGGGCTTTGCAAAAAGAGGTTTAAAAACCCTGACATTAAATAGCTTAAAACATTAACTTTGTTGAAAACCACTACCCTTCAATGTCAAACGAAACTAGTTATCGCTCTATCAACTCCTGGGCTGAAGAAGACCGCCCACGTGAAAAAATGCTCCTCAAGGGCTATCAATCCCTTTCTGATGCTGAATTGATCGCCATTTTGCTCGGTTCCGGCAGCGTCGGAATCAGTGCTGTAAGCCTTGCCCAAGAGATTCTGGCTTCTGTGGAGAACAATCTGCATGAACTCGGTAAACGCTCCCTCAATGAACTTCAGCGTTTCAAAGGTGTAGGGGAAGCCAAGGCCATCAGTATTGCAGCTGCACTCGAGCTGGGCCGCCGCCGCCAGATTTCTGACCTTCGCGAACGCCCCAAAATCGGGTCAAGCCGTGATGCATTCAAGGTAATTGCGCCTTTGCTGACCGACCTTCACCACGAAGAGTTTTGGCTGATTTTGCTGAACAAGGCCTATGAAGTTTTTGCACGAGAAAAACTCAGCACAGGAGGTTCTGCAGGTACCGTGGCCGATGTGAAATTGGCCTTCAAAACCGCGCTAGACGCACGAGCCTCGGCCATCATTGCAGTACATAATCATCCTTCCGGAAATTTGAAACCCAGCAATGCGGATATGGATTTAACAAAAAAATTGAAGGAAGCCGGCAAAATTCTCGACCTTCCTTTGCTCGACCACCTCATCGTATCGGAAAGGGGATATTATAGTTTTGCAGACGAAGGAGCAATTTGAGTATTTTACCGGATGCTGCCACCTTGCGCAAACCGATTTGTCTTTTTGGGCATTTCAACAACTTAACAACAGCAGTGCTTATGAACCAACTTTTTACACATTTGGCGCTTTTTTCAGGATTCGCCACCCTGTTTCTTTTTTGCAAAACCGAGTATGCTTGCCATGAATTGGCCGGACGCTGGACCAACCGCGAAGGTCAAATCCTCTCTTTCGAGCCTGATGGCAAAGCGCTGTGGCTCATCAAATTTGGGAGTCAATTTGACACTTTCGCCATCAACTATCGCTACGATTGCAAGCAAAAAACGGCAACGCTCGACCTGATGAATTTCAAGTCAGGGCCGCTTGCGGGCAAAACGCTTTTTGGCATCATTGAATGGAGCAGCGACTCAGTGTTCCGCTTCGATGCTGAGTCTGGCAGTTCATCCGAGGTAAGACCCAGCATTTTCAACGCGGAGCATACAGAAAGGTATTTTAGGGAATAGCGTGGATTGATTCGATTGGGAGATTGTCCCGATTGGGGGATTGTTTCGATTGGGGTTCTGATAATCGAATCAATCCCCCAGTCGAACCAATCGAATCAATCTCCTCAGGCTTGCGCTACCGGTGCGCCAAAATTCATAGGCGGCAGCGGCTGGTCGGGTTCTTCGATTTTACCAAACTGCATTTCAAATTTTTGGACGTTGTCGCGCAGCGCGTACAACAAGCGTTTGGCGTGTTGCGGAGTGAGCACGATGCGGGCCTTCACCTTTGCCTTTGGCAAATTGGGCATCAGACGGATAAAGTCAACGACAAACTCAGCGTTGGAATGCGAGATGATCGCGAGGTTGGAGTAGATGCCTTCAGCCACTTCTTCCGAGATTTCGATATTGATGGCGGGTTGTTGTCCGATATTTTCTTTAGCCATTTTGTGTTATTATTTTAAAAATCAAATGTTTGAGATAGACGTTTGCCCGAAGGGCGCAAGTTTTTAAAAGACAAAAGTACCGTTTGCACAGGTCTCGAATGGATGAATTTTTGGAAATAAAAATAAACCGCAAAACCGCAAAACCGGAGAACAGGAAAATATAAAACAATACATTTTGATCCGAAAAAGGCCAAATTTTTCCCTTTTCGAGATCAATTTCCTAGCAGTTTTATATTTTCCTGTTCTCCGGTTTTGCGGTTTTGCGGTTTAATTTTGTTGCCTAAAACGGTTTACCGTCCACCTACTTTACTAAGGCGAACACTCCCCCAATTCTGACCATCGCTCAGGCGAAGAAGGTAGGTTCCCTGTGGCAAATCCTGCAGGTTGAGTGTCGTTGTCAATTGACCACTAACTGGTTGCAGGTCAATAGATTGTAGCAAACGCCCGATTGCGTCGAACACTTCTGCATGAAGTGCATCGGGCGCATTTTGTAACGTCAGTACAAACAATCCCGTGCTCGGGTTGGGCGATACTGCCAAGCCCCAGGCCTCGGTTGGTTCTATGGTGCCAGTCATGATCACCAGATTCGTCACCGAAGCCGTGCAGCCGTTTGCATCAGTCGCCACAACGGTATAGCTGCCGGATGCTAGATTGCTGAAAGTGCCGCTGCTTTGGGGAGCGCCACCATTCAGACTGTACTGATAGTTGGGTGTGCCGCCTGATGCAGTGGCGGTGATTTCATTGCTGTTCACGGTTGCTACGAGCGCCAAGACCTGTGGCTCCACTAACAGGATACCAGTAAGAAGAAATTCAAACCCATCAGCATCCCGTATTGTCACGACATAGGCTCCTGCCGACAGGTTGTTGAAATTACCGTTGGATTGGAAAGGGCCGCCAATCAAACTGTATTGGTAAGGCGGAATACCTCCAAAGCCAATAACCATAACCAAGCCACTATTGTCTCCATTGCACAAAAGGTTGATTGCCGAGACAGATCCTCCAAGGAGTGGAACATTTATGGTGAAGGTCGTGATGGCCGTGCAGCCGTTTGCGTCGGTAGCCGTGACGTGGTATGTCCCATTAGGCAAATTCTGCAAATCCGGGTTGGGCGCATCGCTGGCGAATGAATAAGGTGGAGTACCGCCCGATAATCCCGGAAATCCGTCGCGACCCGTTACCGTAACGGTCACATTCAACAATGGGGGTTGGTTGATGACGATGTTTTGTAAGGTCACTTCATTGCCCTCAAAGTCTTTAACCGTCACCGTATATGTGCCAGCAGGCAAATTGTTAAACGTCGAAGGCCCTTGGAACACACCTCCATTCAAACTGTAAGCATAGAAAGGAATGCCGCCGGAAGCGGTAGCTGTAATGCTACCATTGGTGTTGCCGAAACACAGCAGATGCACCACAGCAACACTTAGCGTCAACGCAGGCACATTCACTGTAACCATCGTTGTTTTCATGCACCCATTGGCATCGCGTACTGTAACTGTATAGGTGCCATTCGCGACGTTGTTGAACTGATTACTTGCTTGAAATGACGTGCCGTTAATACTGTATTCAAGTGGGCTGGTACCGCCACTGGCTGTTACTACTATATCATTGGTAATGGCAACAGCTGTGACCGTAATAGCACTTGGATTGGCCAAAATAATTTGAATGGAAGACGCGCTGAATCCCGCGTTGTCCGTCACAACTACCGTATAACTCCCAGGAGCAAGATTGCTAAACACATTGGACGACTGGCCGGCACCGCCGTTGATACTGTATTCATAAGGTAATTGCCCGCCACTGACCATAACTACAATTTCGCCATCGCTCCCTCCATTGCAACTGACTTCGTTTTGGACATCCGCGCTAACCACCAGATTGTTTACTGCTACCGTAGCCTGAGTAGTAGCGGTGCATCCATTTTCGTCGCGCACGGTCACCGTGTATACGTCGTTGCTAAGGTCAAGGAATTCGTTGCTGCTTTGGAATGCAACGCCATTGATGCTGTATTCCAATAGGCCTGTCCCGCCCGAAGCATTTACTGTAATGTCATCGTTGGATACCGATGCGTTAACCGAAATGGCTGTCGGATTGGCGATTGTAACCGGGTTAGAAGCAACCGTAAAGCCGAATTGGCCAGTTACTACCACGGTATATGTGCCCGCTGGGAGACCGCTGAAAACATTGCTGCTTTGGCTGGCACCACCGTTCAGGCTGTAAGTGTAAGTACCGTTCAGGCCAGTGGCCGCAACAGTGATTTCGCCCGTTGCGTCGTTATGGCACAGGATGCCACTCGTTTCGCTAGCCGTTGCTGCGAGGTTATTTGGGATAATATTAATGTTGAAAATTGCGTCGTGGACCCAGGCGTTGTTGTTTTGGTCAAGTGCATCGAAGTGGAAATCGTCCGCAGTTGCAGCATCGCCGTTGTTGGTGTAAACCAGCAAGTTATTGTTGATGTCTGCCTGCGTGAAGCTATCGCCCAGTCCAAGCGGTGTGCCGTTTAAGGTCAGGGCCCCATGTTGTGGAAGGCTAAGGAGAATAAATACTCCCTGTCCCGGGATGCCAGTGGTTTCCATCACCAAATGGCTCTGGAAAATTGCATCACTCAGGCCAGATCCGACGCTGAGCGGGCTATTGACCAAAATATTCCCTGCTGCAATCACCTCCGGAAAACAGAAAGAAAGGCTCCAGGCAGTAATCGGGCCGCCGTCTTCGTTATAGTTGTCGGTCACTACTAGTTTCCAATCTCCCATCGCGCTCTTGCCGTTGTGTGCATTGAGCGTTTCGATGGATTGGAAAGTACCGTTCAAAGAAGGGGGCGTACCGTTGCATTGGTTCTCAAGTGCGTCCGCGTTTTGGGCTGCCTGGCTGTCAAAAGTCAGGTTGACGTTTTGGCCATTGCAACCAAATGGACTGGCTGGTACTCCTGGCTGATCAAAAAGCAGGGTCGTGTCGCCGGTTGGCGATACAAGACTTGCAAGGAGGTCGCCCGTATAGGTGTGGGTAATGGCAACGCTCATGTTCACATCATTGATGACCTTGTTTTGTCCGATATTCAGGTTTGAAAAAACCGTATTCACCGTACTCGCGTTTATTATTTTTGGAACATCCGTGCTGTTAAAGTTTTGACCGCAAAGGTTTGAACCTGTTTGGAATGCCCATGTCGCGGAATAACTGCCCGTGCCGCAATCATTGCTTGCGCGAATGCGCCAGTAGTAAACTGAGGAGATCAAAAGGTTGCCCACCGTTCCGCTTGTGCCGCTTACAGTTTGGCTCGAAACTATGGAACCTGCTGAAAACGACGGGTTTGTAGCCACTTCCAAAAGGTAAGCATTGCCAAAAGAAGCCGCTGACCAGGTAAGTATGGCTGTAGTGCTTAAGCCAGATTGGCCGTTTGTCGGGCTGATTGCATTGGCCGTGCCTGGGACACCTGGCAATACAGTCAGTGCAACCGTTGCGGTTTGCGTTACAGCTCCGCCCATGCCAGTTATAGTGAGCGTATAGTTGCCCGCCATACCAGCCGTAATGCCAGAGATAGATATGGTGGCTGACCCCGTAGGCATCACAGGATTTGGGGAAATATCTACGGTTGAACCTGCTGGAGCTCCTGTCACACTTAAGGTTACAGCACTATTGAACCCGGCGATAGGAGTCAAAGTACTGTTGAAGGAACCGTTTGAACCTGCGCAAATAGTCAAGCTGCTTACTGAAGTGCCGATCAGGTATGTTGGTGTTGGGGGCGTTTCAATGCGGAAATTCGCATTGGAAATATCAAAAAAGATATTGCCCACCGATTCTACCCGAACCCTGCAAGTAGCAGACACATTGTTTGGAACCGTGATGTTGGCGGAGCCATTGTTTGGAACACTCGCGGCTAATTCTACCGGATAGGTAAAGCCTCCATCCGTAGAGAGTGTGATACGCACATTGGCGCAAGAAACGGGGGCGGCAGTGGTATTTGCCACATCCCAGGTCACCGTTTTCGTTTCGCCGACAAGCCAAAGCACATTTGTATTGGGTGCTGTAACGAGGAATGGACCTGCGGTTCCGGCCACCGTTATTTGCACATCATCTTCGTCTGTGCAGCCTGCATACCAGTCGTTGTCGCGGGCTACAACCCGAAAACTCATATTCCGCGCCACACCAGGGAGTTCTTCCCAGGTCGAGTTCACATTGTTCACCAGGTCTGGCAAACGTGGGAAATACCGTGTTGGCGAAGTGTTGCCTTTATAAGAACGGAACAATGGCCCGACGGTAGCCGTAGAAACGGGCGGCGAAGGTGCATTGCCAAAATCCATCTGCTCCCAGGTGTAGCTGAGCGTGTCGCCGTCAATGTCGGTACCAACAGCCGTGAGCGCGAAAGGCGTTGATTTTGGGATTATCCGGTTGGGGCCGCCATTTACGTCCGGGTTATGATTTGTGGTCGTAATCTTTACCGGACAAGTATTTGCACCGCCGGTGTATATAAAGGCGCCCATTTCCAGGATGTTGTAGCCATGGAAAATGTCTTCGCTATGTGCCGCCACATCTTGTGCTCCGCAAATGCCTGCGTAAGCCATGATGGTAGTACCGCTGCCAGGTTCTACCGCAGCAGGGTTGTTCACATTGCTGCCGCAGTTGCCGTAAGTGTGGCTGCCGCCAAACTGGTGGCCTATTTCGTGGGCAACATAATCAATGTCAAAAGGATCGCCCACAGGACTTCCTCCACCCGTTACGCCATTGGCCTTGCTGGTGCCACACACCACATACAAGCCAGCAACTCCGCCACCACCTGTACTGAACACGTGGCCGATATCGTAGTTGGCTATACCGATCACGTTGTTGCAGGTAACCTGGTTTTGGCCGAGCATTGCGCCACCATCTCCGTTGGTGTAGGGGTCGGTGGCACCGTTCAGGTAAATAATGAGATCGTTGTTTGCTATGATCTGCATCGTGACGGCAAAGTCGGTTTCGTACACGCCGTTCACGCGGTTCATCGAAGTGTTCATAGCCGCTAACACCAGGGGCTTGGTGCCGCCGTGGAAGGTGGCGTATTCTCCAGTGCAAGCAAGGGCCAGGCGATAGCGACGAAGTTTGGTATCGCCCTGGAATTCAGCCAGTTGCGCTGGAGTCAAAGGTTTGCCGTGTTCCAATACTTGTGCCCCATCTGGTTCGGGCGAGGCACAGGTCCAGAGCGCATCGTCGGCAGTAGGGAGGTAATCTTTTTTGTTGTAAACGACATAAAACTCGGTGTTGCCATGCACTGCCGGGTCAATAAAATAAGTACCGTACTTGACTGAACGCACCATGCCATGGAAACCCCAAGGCGTGAGGTCGCATTTCAGTACTGCCGTCGGGTCATCAATGCCCCGACCGGTATAAGTTCTAATTTGAGGATATTTGGCTTGCAAGTCGGGGTGCATCACGGGCGTTTCTTCGATTTGGAAACGCCCCATGCCGCCATCGGGCAATGGCAGGGAAAGCACGGGCCAATTGCCGGATTCTGCTGCAGTGCTGAAACGTTCAGGAGCGGCAGCCAGCACAGGCTGCAGGGCTGAAACATTTAGCCGTACAGCGCGAAATTTAGCGGGCTGGATGCGGCGTTCTCCAGCAGTCGGGATGCCACTCTCTGGCGTATCCGACCAGACAGATTGGGCATGAGAAGCGCCGACGACCATCAGCGCGCACAGTAGGGTGAGAAGTTTCTCAAACATTAGAAAGAAGGAAATTTTTGGATTTGACAAACGAAAAGGACGTGAATGGCCTCGATCTGGGAGAATTGCTGGCTTTGGATTAAAGAAAGGCGAAAGTAACCAACTCAGCACTTTTAAAAGTGAAAGATTATGGGTGTTTGGCGTTTGGTGGCAAAAAAGGGTAGGTTCCTGCTGGTGGATGCATGGTATGGGAAGATGTTATTTGAAAAAAATTAGCCTGGTTAATTGGGTGCATCAACCCGAACTTTCCGAAAGTTTTAAACTTTCGGAAAGTTGATCTTCTGCTCAAATCCCCGCCAAACAAATATACTTCGTCTCCAAAAAATCCTCCAAGCCATACTTCGATCCTTCACGGCCAATGCCGCTTTCCTTCACACCGCCGAAGGGCGCGACCGTCGTGGCCACCATGCCCGTGTTCACGCCCACCATGCCATACTCAAGAGCCTCGGCTACTCGGAACACCCGCCCGATGTCACGCCCGTAGAAGTAAGCGGCTAAACCATAGGGCGTATCGTTTGCCATTTTAATCACCTCTTTTTCTTCTGAAAAACGGATAACAGGCGCCACCGGGCCAAATATTTCCTCGTGCATGATGTCCATTTTGGTATTCACATCAGCGAGTACCGTGGCTTCGTAAAAAGTGCCTTGCAAGGCATGACCACCCGTCACAACCCTTGCTCCTTTTTGCGTGGCGTTGCCAACGAGCCGCTGCACTTTTTCGAGGGCTTCGGCATTGATGAGCGGGCCGATATTCACGCCTTGTTCTGTGCCGGGACCGATTTTTTGCTTCAACACAGCAGCGGTGAATTTTTCCAGAAATGCCTCATACACACTGTCTTGCACAAAAATCCGGTTGGCGCACACGCAGGTTTGTCCTGCATTGCGGTATTTGGCGACGATGGCGCCGTCTACTGCTGCATCCAAATCGGCATCGTCGAATACGATGAAGGGAGCGTTGCCGCCCAGTTCGAGCGAGATTTTCTTTACGGTGTCAGCGCTCTGACGCATGAGCAGTTTGCCCACTTCGGTACTTCCGGTAAAGGAAACTTTGCGCACTATCGGGCTGTCGGTCAGGGCTTTACCGATAGCGGGTGCGTCCATACCCGTTAGGATGTTGAGTACTCCGGGTGGGAATCCGGCACGGGCGGCAAGTTCGGCCAGTGCCAAGGCTGATAAAGGTGTTTCTTCCGAGGGTTTGAGTACCACGGTGCATCCCGCTGCGAGTGCAGGAGCGACCTTGCGGGTAATCATCGCATTGGGAAAGTTCCAGGGCGTGATGGCGGCTACTACTCCCACGGGCTGTTTGACCACGAGTAAGCGCATGCCGGGCAGGTGCGGCGGAATAATATCGCCATATGCCCGCTTCCCTTCTTCGGCAAACCATTCGATGAACGTTGCTCCGTAGCGAATTTCGCCTTTTGCCTCGGGTACGGGTTTGCCTTGTTCGAGGGTTAGCAACAGGCCAAGATCGTCGGCATTTTCCAAGATGAGATCGTGCCATTTGCGCAAAATAGCGGCTCGGGCGGTGGCAGTTTTGGCGCGCCATTCGGGCAATGCGGCTTCGGCAGCTAATATGGCTCGTTTGGTTTCGACTACGCCGCAATCGGCCACGCGGGCGAGCTCCTCGCCCGTGGCAGGGTTGCTGATCGGGAAAGTTTTGCCAGAATCGGCGGAGCACCATTCGTTATTAATGAAGGCTTCGCGGTGGAGGAGAGTGGAATCTTTGAGCATGGAATGGTGATTGTTTACCCGCCGTAGCCTTCTTATCAGCAATAGACTTGAAGAAGACAGAGGCGAAGGAGGGGTGATTGGTATAATGGTGATTGGTGGATTGGGTGAAAGGTCAATTGATTTCGATCTGTGACATTTGCTGCGGCTCCGTATCAAAACCCGGGCGGACAAACTTTTGCCAATCCGGGAAAAGCCGCTCCATTTCTTTCCGAAAGCGGCTAAGTGCCAATAGCAAATCGAGGATTTCGTCGGTTTTTTCTGGCCAGGTTTTGCGAAGCATTTCCCATGCGCCAAGGCTTCGCTCTATGCAAAGGATGCAGGCTTTTGCGCTGCCGTTCGCGTCGCTTTGGTAGGGTGGGTCGCCCCAAATCTCGGTATTGTACATATCCTCCATTCCCGAAACCGCCCGGCGGGCTTTTACGCCGATAAAAGCTGCGTATTGGTGGATTATTTCTATGGCCTCTTGCGTGTGTTCCAGTTGTTCCATGTCAATAGGAATTTCCATTTCGGCCATTCGCTGGGTTTCGGCCTCGCGTGCTGTTAAAAACTCCTGGTTGGCTTTAAAAAATGCATCCGTCAACTTGAAATAAGCCATCCCTCTTTCAAAGATATCGGCTTCCAGTTTTTCCATGTCCGGGTCGGGAACGGGGTCTGGCTCAGCCTGGACTTCTGCGGGGTCAATTCCGGCTTCGCGTAGCATTTCATCGAGCATGCGCAGGGATTCTTTGAAATGATCGCTCACGGTGCTCCACATCTCCTCGTCGGTCATGGGCATGTCGAGTTTCCAGCGTTCCAGTTCTTCCACGCCCACAGCGCAGCGCTCGACGAAGGCACAGCGCTCGCACCAGCGGTCGCAGTAGTTGTGTATGGAAGGGATGAGTTTGGAATTGCTCATAGGAGGGATGGGGGGTTTATTTGATGGCTATTTGATATTGTACCAATTTTTTATGACAAATACTTGATAATCAATGATAATTTTATTTGATGGTTTTGGAAAAATGTTATTACTTTTGTGTTGCCATGAATGAAACAGAACTTAACTCTTTGCTAGTCCGATTGATTGCGCTGCCCAAAGAAAACGAGTATGTAGAATTTAAGGAGAACAATTTTAATTCGGATGAAATTGGAAAGCGGATATCTGCTTTGTCAAATAGTGCATGCCTCCATAATCAGCCTTATGGTTATTTAATTTTTGGGATAAATGATAAAACCCACCAAATCGTAGGCACTTCATTTCGGCCTTCTATGGAGAAAGTGGGCACAAATGAGTTAGAAAACTGGTTAGCCCAAATGCTTTCTCCTCGTATTGACTTCCGTATCTATGAATTTGAAAGCCATGGTAAAAAAATCGCCCTGATTCACATACCTGCCGTTGCTGGTGGCCAACCTGTTCGTTTCCAAAATACAGCTTACATAAGGATTGGTAGTATCACTAGGGAATTAAAAGATTTTCCCGAGAAAGAGAAAAAAATATGGCAGTACGAGTTGGTATCTAGTTTTGAGAAACAAATTGCTGCTTCCCGACTTTCAGCCGATGAGGTGATAGAAATGCTTGATAGCCAGGCGGTTTTTGAAATGTTGCTAAAATTGCCTTATCCGCGAAATCAAGCTGGCGTATTGGAAAAATTGATTGCAGAAAACTTCGTAAAACGCACGAACGGGCATTATGCAATTACCAATTTAGGTGCTCTGTTGTTTGCAAAAAGGCTTGAAGACTTTTCAGAACTTGAACGAAAAACAGTTCGAGTGATCCAATATGCTTTGAAAAACAAGGTTGCAACATTGAAAGAGCAAATTGGAAAAAAAGGCTATGCCATCGGTTTTGACGGGCTTTTGATATACTTGCATGGCTTATTGCCCGCAAATGAAGAAATAGAACGAGCCTTGCGCCGCGAAGTATCCCAATACCCAATGCTAGCTTTGCGTGAGTTGATTGCCAATGCACTCGTCCACCAAGACTTTCGCGAACGAGGAAGTGGCCCTATGATCGAGGTGTATTCTGACCGCATAGAAGTAAGCAACCCCGGCAAGCCGACCATCAATACCGACCGCTTTATAGACGAGTTCCAGTCACGCAACGAAGCACTTGCATCGGCTATGCGTCGCATTGGGTTTTGCGAAGAAAAGGGGAGCGGAATTGATAAAGTAGTGAGCCTCTCCGAAGTATATCAATTGCCCGCACCTGATTTTCGAATTAGCGAAACCCGAACCACTGCTATTCTTTTTGCTCCAAAAACCCTTACGGAAATGGATAAAAAAGACAAAGTGCGCGCGTGCTATCAACACTGCTGCCTTCGGTATGTATCCAACGAACGAATGACTAACCAATCATTGCGAGAACGCTTTCGCATTGAAGTAAAAAATGCTGCAATTGCGTCGCGCATTATTAAAGATACACTTGAAGAAAATCTGATTAGGCTTGAAGACGCAGGCTCCTCCAAAAAATTTACTCGATATGTGCCGTTTTGGGCGTGATAATAGCAGATAAAAACTTTGTCATGAAACACAAACTCCGCATGGGAATGGTTGGCGGTGGCCAGGGCGCATTTATCGGCGCTGTACACCGCATGGCAGCCGTTTTGGACGGCGAAATCGAACTTGTCTGTGGCGCATTCAGCAGCAATCCCGAAAAATCGAAAGCCTCCGGGGCTGATCTTGGGCTACCGCCGGACCGCTGTTACGGCACCTTCCGGGAAATGATCCAACGCGAAAAACGCCTTCGCCCTGACCGCCGGATGCAGTTCGTGAGTATCGTAACGCCCAATCACGTCCACTTTGCCCCAGCCAAAATGGCGCTGGAAAACGGTTTCCACGTCATCTGCGACAAGCCGGTGGCCTTTAGCCTGAAAGAAGCCCTCGCGCTCGAAAAAATCGTGACCCAATCCGAACTCGTCTTTGCACTTACGCACAACTACACAGGCTACCCGATGGTAAAGCAAGCCCGCCAAATGATACGGCATGGCGAATTTGGGAATATCCGTAAGATCGTAGTGGAGTACCCCCAAGGCTGGCTCAGTACCCATTTAGAAGCATCCGGCCAAAAACAGGCCGCCTGGCGTACCGACCCCAGCCGAAGCGGAATCGCCGGGGCCATGGGCGACATTGGTACCCACGCCGAGAACCTTGCCGAGTACATTACAGGGCTGAAAATCACCGAACTCTGTGCCGACATCAGCACTTTTGTGCCTGGCCGTTTGCTCGACGACGATGGCAATGTGCTGCTCCGTTTTGAAGGCGGCGCGAAGGGAATTCTCCACGCCAGCCAGATTTCAGCGGGAGAAGAAAACAACCTGAACATCCGTGTCTACGGGGAAAAAGGAGGCCTGGAATGGCGGCAAATGGAGCCAAATTCGCTCCTTGTTAAATGGCTGGACAAACCCATGCAGGTGTTCCGAACAGGAAGCGTCGGGCCGTTATATCCTGAAGCACAATCGGCAACGCGTATTCCGGCGGGACACCCGGAAGGCTACCTGGAAGCCTTCGCCAACATTTACAAGAACTTCGCATATTGCGTACGAGCGCAGGAGGCTGGGCGTCAACCCGACCCAATTCATGCGGATTTTCCAACCATTCAGGATGGGGTGCGGGGGATGCGTTTTATCGAAAAAGTAATTGCAAGTGGGAAAAGCAAAGCGAAGTGGGTGAAGGTGTGAGAGAAGTGAGAAACGTGAGAGCCCTCTCACCTTTCTCACCCCTCTCACGCCTTCCCCTCTCTCACCTGATTACCGTCACATCGCCTACCGCTTGCTCGATGCTGCCGTTTTTCAGCAACAAGGTGGCCTTCCATACAAACACCGCAGGGTTGACCATCTGGCCATTATGCGTACCGTTCCAACCTGATTCGGACTGGTTGGGTGGGAAATTCTTTTGGGAAAAAACCATGTTTCCCCAGCGGTCAAAAATCTCAAGCAATTGAATTTCAGCGACATGATTCGGACTGGCGAACAGGGTAAACCAGCCATTTAACTCCGCTGACAGGGGACGTATCACGTTGGGCGCATACCATCCGCCTTTCACGAACACCCACACAGAATCCTCCTGCAAACAACCGTTCAGGTCTTGGATTTCGAGGAAATACAGCGTGTTTTCCACCGGCTGTACCGTGATGCCCAGTTGAATTTCGGGCATCGTGTCGGAAGAATTGTGCCAAGAGATGATGACAGGTAGCGCGTTGGTTTGCCCCTGCAATTCGGCAGATTCACCAACCGCAATCGTCTGGTCTTCACCAAGTTCAAGCCATACTGGAGGCAGGTCGTCGATTTGAAATTCTCTGATTTCGCAGTTTTCCGTGACCGTGTAAGTCCCTGGCTGGCAGTATTCCAGACCGTTGAAGGTCAGGCAAGGCTGCGCGCAGGTTAATGTTCCCACGAGACCGAGTTGCACGGTGGGCAAAGTCAAGTCCTGTGCGATTTGAAATTCCTTGATTTCGCAATTTTCCGTCACGGAGTAAGCCCCCGGCTGGCAGTATTCCACGCCGTTGAATGTCAGGCAAGGCTGCGCGCAGGTCAAAGTTCCCACGAGGCCAAGTTGCACGGTGGGCAAAGTCAAGTTCTGCGCGATTTGGAATTCCTTGATTTCGCAGTTTTCCGTGATGGAGTAAGTCCCTGGCTGGCAGTATTCCACGCCGTTGAAATTCACGCAAGGCTGCGCGCAGGTCAAAGTTCCCACAAGGCCGAGTGGGACAAGTTGCGGCTGATTCACCTCTACAGTCGAGGCAACGATGCTTGTGCAACCGGTTGAAGGATCCGTAGCGGTAAGCGTGTAAGTAGTTGTCGCGATTGGGGTCACGGTTACCTCTTGCGTCGTTTCGCCTGTGCTCCAGAGGTAGCTCAGGTTTGACGGGGATGGAGGAGCTGTTTGTAAGGTGGTACTTTCGCCCGCACAGACAGGCGGTACAGGAATGATAGGACACCACGGCGGTGTGGTATTGCCCAAAATGATAAAAAGGTTGTTGCCGCAGCCGCCAGGTATTGTTTCCGAGTATTGGCCTGGTTGTGTGTAAATATTCCCTAAAAAATTGATCTCCGAATGGGCGCAATCCAAAATCCCAATCACGCCTAAATTGATGTCCACAGAAGGAATGACATTCACTGTTACCTGGTCGAGCCATAAACAGCCGTTGAAAATGTTATGTGCGGTGACGCTGTAAGTCGTTGTCGCTGTTGGGGAGACTTCAATTTGTGTTCCCACACTGCCGTCGCTCCATAAATATTCCACATTCGGCAAAATTGGGCTGACGGCGAGCGTGGCCGTTTGCCCGGCACAAATTTCTTGCTGCTGGCCTAACTCTACCAAGGGTGGGAGGATGTCCAAATCAATCGTGAACTGGTGTTCCCCACAGCCGTTCGCGGCAGGCACTGCGTAATTGCCCGGCTGGTTGTAGGTATTTCCCATAAAAGAAATCGAAGTCAGGTTGCAAGTCAAGGTTCCGATTATACCGTGGTTGGTAACCTCGTAGGGAATCACGGTGATAGAAAAAGAAACAATAGAATCACAACCTTGATACGAATTTTCAAACACAGTATAATTGCCAGCGGAGCACCAAAAATCTCCGCCAGCGTACACACATTCGCCCTCACAGATAATATGATTACCAAGATTTGTATGAATTGTTGGTATCACTTGCACTGTGGCAGAGACGGTATTGGTGCAGCCGTTGAGCAGGTTATGTGCAGTGACGGTGTAAGTCGTTGTCGCCGTGGGCGAAACTTCGATTTGAGTTCCGGTGGAGCTGTTGCTCCAAACATATTCCATGTTCGACAGGATCGGGCTGACTGCGAGCGTGGCTGTTTGCCCAGCACAAATTTCCTGCGGCGGGCCCAGGTCCACAAAAGGTGGTGAATTATCCAAGTCAATCGCGAACTGGTGTTCCCCGCAACCGTTCGCAGTAGACACCGTGTAATTGCCCGGCTGGTTGTAGGTATATCCCATAAAAGAAATCGAGGTCAAGTTGCAAGTCAAAGTCCCGATAGTACCGTGGTTGAGCACTACATCAGGAATCACGGTGATTGAAAAAGAAATGATAGAGTCACAACCTTGGTACGAGGTTGCGGCTACCAAGTAAAATCCAGAAGAGCAGAATTCATTACCGGCGACCCACATACATTCTCCCTCGCAAATAGTTCTGGGAGGAAGATGCATGATAATTTGCGGCGTCACTTCCACCAACACAGAGGCCGTATTAGTGCAGCCATTGACAGGGTTTGACACAGTGACTGAGTAGGAGGAAGTGGAAGGCGGTTCAATGGTGATTTGCTGCCCCATCATGTTATTGCTCCAAAAGAATTGAGCAAAAGGCGGAGATGCGTTTGCCGTGAGTATCACTTCTTCGTATTGGCAAACCTTTGATACTGGCGGGATCGTGACTGCCGGGATACTCACATCCCGCGTCACAATGGCAACATCAGTGTCCGTACAGCCATTGGCAGTGTTCGTCACCAAGAGCGTGTAAGCGCCAGGTATCGAGACACTCAGGAATGGCTGATTGAATCCGGAAGGAGGAATTCCCGGCCCCGACCAATGGTAGGTGTAATTCGGCCCAGAAGAGGAGCCGCCCCCCAAAGTTAGGGAACTGATGATGCAGGTCAAGGTTCCTCCAGGCCCCGCCTCGGCAATCGGCATGGCCCAATCGGCTGTGACAACCATTTTTTTTGTCAAACAATTTGTCTGCTCAACAATGTAAGTGCCGGGTGAGCAATACGATTGGCCATTGAAGATACAGCATGGCTGCACACAAGTCAAAGTACAGTAGGATATTTCCACGTCATGGTGCATTATTACGTCTAATGGAGCATCTCCGGGCTTACAACCTGCGCAGCAAGCGCAAAAAATAGTGCTGTCTGATGGTAGTTGAATAATTTCCCAGTAATAAGAGACTGTGCCAGACAAAACTGTGTCAACCCCTAGCAGGCTCGTATCCACCTGTACTGTAATACTGGTCACGTTGATGCTATCGCCCACAATTGTCATCCAGGATGGGACGATCCAGTGCAGTACTGAGGAGTCTTTGCTCAACGGACAAGCGTCGGGCGGGGGAGGGCAACAAAAATAGCCGTTCCCTCCCACTGGTGGGTCAAACGTCATCGTGCAACTGCCTGCCACGATGCTGTATTGGGCTATATCGCCAGGGCAAACATCAACAGGCCCGTCCACATAATTGTTCGTACAATCGCAAATCGCCTCACCGGGAGTGGCCGTGCCAATGCCAAAAACGACGTGCACTTGGAATTTGCATTCGGCATTGTTAAGGCCGTCCACTACGAGGAAATAAATTTCTCCCGGGCTGAGGCCGCCTGCCCTGAGCTGTACTACGCTTCCATCCTGGCCCGAGGCGAATGAGAGAAAGGTCATCGTGTCACATTCACCAGAGAGCAGGTAAAAGCGAAGTTCGTTCCCCACTTGGCATTCAGAAACTTCAAAATCAATAGCGATGGAATCAAAGCAGGGGGTGATGCGGAGCCAGCCGTTGTTTTCAAAAAGGGGGATTGAGCCGTTGGCAGACACAGGTTGGTCGGGCGTAAGCCCTGAAGTGGTGCTGCAATATCCTTCCAAATAATTGCCGCACAGAAGGGGCGCTTTGTGACAACTGTCGGCTATGGGAGCAGGCAGGTTGCAAATTTGAGCGGAAATAGGGGTTGTGGGCAACGCAAAGAATATAAAGGCGAGTAATAGGTGTTTCATGGAAAGATATTTGATTTGATTTCCTGTGGCAGATGCGGGATTATGTTGCTTATGCTGCCTAGTGCTCAAATAATTTAAAGCGCATTAGGGGTCTGAAGGGTTTTTGCACTAAATGACTATCTGATATTGGAAATAGAAAAAAGCTTGGTTTCCTAAGAGCCGATAGTCAATTGCACTATTACCTAAAACACTTGGAGGATATTGCGTTGTTTTAGTTTCAACCCTTTTGGATACTTGTTGTTTAAACGGAAAGCGGGTGTGTAAGTGAGCGGGCAAAATAAACCGCAGAGGCACAGAGACGCAAAGGGTTTGTTTTCAAACGCCCCACGCCTTTGCGCATCTGAGGCTAGATAAAACTGATTTTGCTGAGGTACTTATTCTCCCCCTACTTAATTATTCAGCAATTCAGCCGCTCATGGATTTCACCTTGTAACTCTTCTTACGTTTCTCACCAATGCCCACCATTTGGCACAACGGCATCGTCCGAAAAATAGAATACATAGCCCCCAATGTCCGCACGTTCCAAGTGGAAGTGCCAGAGGTTCAATCCTTTGATTTTCAGGCAGGCCAATTCGTCACCATGGATTTGCCCATCGGTGAAAAACGCCTGCAACGTTGGCGGAGCTACTCCATCGCCAACCCACCGAACAATTCTAATCAGCTGGAACTTTGCATTGTCAACTCCAGCGAGGGGCTTGGCTCAAAGTACCTTTTTGATGAAATTCAAGAAGGAGCTGTATTGAAATTCAAAGGCCCCGATGGCGGATTTATATTGCCCGAAAAAATAGAGAAAGACCTCGTGTTCGTAGGCACTGGCACAGGCGTCGCCCCTTTTCGAAGCATGATTTTGGATCTGAAAAACTCAGGAAAGCCGCATCGAAATATCCATCTGATCTTTGGAACACGAGAGGAAAGCGGCATCCTTTATCGGGATGAATTTGAAGCGCTGACCAGCACTATGCCAGGTTTTCGTTACGATATCGTACTTTCACGGCAGTCAGATTGGGCCGGCTGGAAAGGTCACGTCCACCAGGTTTACATGGAGCAATACGCTGCTCCACGCCCGGATGTAGCTTTTTACCTCTGCGGTTGGAGCAGTATGATCGACGAGGCCGTGGCGAACCTGCTGCTCAAATTGAGGTATGAGCGCAGCCAAATAAATTACGAATTATATGGCTGAATTGGTTTACTGGTGACTGGTGGATTAGTGATTGGTTTATTGGCGACTGGTGATTTGTTAGTTCGATTGCTTTTAAGTCCACCAATCACCAATCCACCAATCACCAGTCCACCAATCACCAATCCACCAATCACCAATCCATGTTCACAGGAATAATAGAAACCCTGGGCAAAGTAAAAACGCTTGAAAATGACCGCTCCAATGTACATTTCATCATTGAGAGTTCAATTTCAAAGGAATTAAAAATTGACCAAAGCCTAAGCCACAATGGTGCTTGCCTCACGGTAGTGCAAGTCGGCACAGATTGGCATCGGGTGACGGCGGTGGAAGAAACGTTACGCCGTACAAATTTGAGCGATTGGAAGCCGGGCACACTCGTGAATCTGGAACGCTGCCTACCAATAGGTGGGCGCCTGGACGGCCACATGGTGCAAGGTCATGTGGACGATGTTGTGGAATGTACAAATGTTCTGGAAACTGGCGGGTCCTGGAAATTTTCGTTTCGATTCCGCGCGGAGCATGGCGGTTTGTTGGTGGATAAAGGCTCGGTTTGCCTGAATGGAGTCAGCCTAACGGTAGTTGCGCCGCATCAAGATTTGTTCTCTGTCGCGATCATTCCTTATACCTGGGAGCACACGAATTTCAAGAACCTTGCACCTGGCGACAAGGTGAATGTTGAGTTTGACATTCTTGGGAAATACGTTGCGCGGCAGATGGAGGTGTTTGGTATTCCTTAATTTTTACCGCCCGATTTGGGTGCATTCCCCATTTTTTCTACCATGCTTTGTAAAACAAGCGCCGCCAACAGCGCAAAAGCCAGCCCAAGCATTAGCATAAGGTAATACTTGACGGTCCATTCGAACGCCACCTTGAGCCGTTGTGCAAAACTAATATCTGTCCGTTCGCCTTCGGAAAGGTATTGCCATCTGAAAATTGATTTTCAGACAAGAACGGCAAACCACATCATTTATTTACCACAAATGTCTTTGTGACTATCCCGCTACCTATTTTCAATTGCAAAAAATAGACGCCATCGGGCCAGCCGGAGATAGGCAATTGCCAATCATTTCCGCCAGGCGCAGATTTTTCAACAGGGATAAAATACTTCAACTGGCCGAACGCATTGAAAATATTGCCTGAAATTTCGGCACCAGCGTTCGCTACTATTTCAACATTCAAAAAATCTGAAGCCGGGTTTGGAAATAATTGAACATCAACGTTTTGTGCCAAATCAGATACCCTTGAAGTTACACCTGCGCCAAAAGCCCGCCGCGAATAATTTTCAAATTCACCTCCAGATATAAGGGGCGTTCCAGGATTGTCGAGGTTGTAAAGCCGGTAGTAACCGGCACCAAAATCGCAGCATATCCCGTCGCCATAAGCATCAGAAAAGTGTATGGAATAGCAGCCGTTGGAGGGCAAATCGAGGGTGTCGCGAATAAGGGCCATGTTGGGATAACTGCCTGGTCCGATGGGCGGACCAAGCGGGAAAGCGCCCCCCCCATTGGGGCCTACTTCCTCGTTGCCGCCATGTTCTAATACCGTTCCGAAGTCATCACGAATCTCCCAATAGGTTTCCTCGCCATAATTATCAGTCCTGATTTTCAATAAGACTTGGGTGCTGTTGAATTGTTTTGCGAGGGTAAAATTGTCGTTGCGCACATTGTTTGAAAAATCGTCATCACCGGGACTGTTGTTGATATTTGTGATGGTGGTTTTCAGTGTGCCAGCATTGCTAAGGCTTTGATTTGCAAAGGAAATGGGGGCTTCTCCGTAGGTAGAAAGGTGGCCGGTCCAATGCAGGGTTTGCAACTCGTTGTTATTCCATTTCAATTCAATGGTAGCGGCGGTGAGGGGGTTGGTGCCGAGATTCGTAAGGGCAAAGCTTGGCGCCAAGTCTTGTACTCCACAAAGTTCGCCGATCTCAGTTCCAGGGCTATATTGAAAAATTCCGGCATTCTGGCCGCCAAATGCCACAGGACATTGACGGGCTTTTTCCCAGAGATCGTCGGCGTCTACTGGGTCCAATTGGTAGGATTTTTTATTGGGACAAATGACAAAAATGGAAGGGTAGTAAGTGACCTGGTAATCATTGGCAATACCAGCATTGTCCAAAATGGGGTAGGGCGTTCCGGCCACATAATTGCCCGCAGAGCCGCCGTTGCAGCCACCGGGGCCATAAAGACAATTGAGGTTGGTGTTTGGGTCACCTTCCACCCAAAAAACCCGCAACTTGTCGTCGCCTGAAGGACCATGTTCATTGTAAAGATCCCGCATTGCGTTGCTGGTGTGATATACCCAACAAGGGGCACACCAGGTTGCGCTTATTTCGATGACCACAATTTTACCCGAATCGAGCAGCTCGTAGAGATGGTGCGTTTGCCCCATGATGTCTTGCGCCGTGAAATCGGGCGCGATAGAACCATCAGGCAATTGCGCGGACAGGCGGATTGCGATGGCAACCAACAAGGATGGGAACAGCAGTTTTCTCCAGTTCATTTTGCTAAAATTGTCCGATTCGATACAAAACTGTAGCGACCAACAAAAATAGGTGTCGGCAAAGGGCGGTTGGGTGTACCTTTGTTTAATTATTTCACAACCTGCTAATGCGAGACAATTCTGTCATGAAAAATCTACTCTACACCCTCTTTTTTACCCTCGGCCTCTTTCAATTACAAAATGTGCAAGCACAGTCGGCCTACGAGGTACATCCAAACCCTTCCGACACCATCGGACCGGAGGATAGTTACGACGTACCCGCACACGGCGAGATAGAAAACGTGTCCAATGCTACCATCTCTGTCAAATGGGAGCGCATTGAAGTTTTTCTCACTTCAAATATCACCACAGCTGTGTGCGACCCTGTCACCTGCTGGTTTCCAGGTATTAGCTCCAGGAGTTTCGAGTTGATGCCCGATTCCAGTGGTCAACTTACCGTTCACTTCTACAACAGCGGGTGGGATCCCGGTCAGGCAGGTTCGGGGATCGTACACCTCAAACTCACCAACCTCGACAACCCTTCGGATACGTTGACGGCGATTTACACCTTCAGTACACCAACCTCTGGAACGAAGGATCTGCCCGCAGCCAACGTCAAACTTTTCCCCAACCCCACTACGGATTTCTTCACGCTGGAAAAGGCTGAAGATGTAGCTTCCATGCGCATTTTTGCGTTGGATGGCCGTATTATGGCGCGTTTTGAAGTGTCGCCGGACAATACCTATTCCATCGGCCATTTGCCGGTTGGCAACTATGTGTTGTCTTTTGAAGACAAAAACGGACAGTTGTTTCAGGCTGTGGAGATTCACAAGCGATAGAGATCCCCTGCTTACTTACTTTCCGAAAATTTTAAACATTCGGAAAATTGCCAATGCCGCGCAACCTTGAATATGAGAGGTTGCGCGGTTTTTTTTACCCCGCCGCAAATCGACAAAAATCCTCTGCCAGCAGCAAGGTTTTTCCTTGAAAATGTCTTCGTGCGTGCAAATGCTTTTGCATGGCCGAAACCACTTCGCCATCCTTTTCCAGAAAAGTCATCAGCGTCCGCAGCACTTTGAAGTATCGGGTCAGATCGTTCGACTGCGGGATATCGTGCGCGCCTAAAACCGTCATCGCTTTTTGAAAAATTGAGAAATCGTAGGGCGCATAGGATTCCGGGTAGCGAAAAGCCAGATAGAGCGCAATCATCTGAAAATCACCGTGGTCGTGGTTGTTGTCAATCCTGCTGGATTTGGTCTTTCGATAATCGCGCAACAGCGTGTCGCAGCCAAAAAGGAAACGCGAGATGCGCCCTTCTACCTCACGGGTTTCATTAAAAAGATCATCGAACATAAGCCGCACCGTGAGCGGATCGAAGCGCCAGAATTCGGTCATCATGCGCTTGGGCTGCCAGTTCTCCGTTTGCCATAACCGGCGCGTTTCCCCATTGTAAAAGCTACCCTCGAACATGGCTGAAGGATCAGATGCACCCAAATCCCAATGATCCTGAAAGTGTTGTACGGACTCCCATTTGTGTACAAAAGGGTGGTGTTTGGTGGAATTCAACCACTTTTTGTAGTCGGCAATGGCGGCGTTAATTTTGGATAGAACCACGGGAATTGAGTTAATTGATTCGATTGGGACGATTTATTGGATTATGACGATTGGTTCGATTGATTCGATTGGAACCAATCGAATTAATCGCTCCAATCGCTCCAATCGAATCAATTAACAGCGCCTCAATTTTTCCCCCGCCTGCTCCAGCAAATCCTCCGTTTTTGCAAAACAGAGCCGAATCACTTTTTCATCTTTTAAATCCGAAAAAAACGAAGATACGGGAATGGCTGCCACGCCGAATTCGGTGGTCAGGCGTTTGCAAAAATCCAAATCCGGCTCGTTACTAATATCCGAATAATCAAAGAGTTGGAAATAAGTGCCCGCACAGTGCAAGGGTCGGAAACGTGTGTCCGACATGGCTTGAAGGAACGTGTCGCGTTTTTGTTGGTAAAAATCGGGCAGGCCGAGGTACTCACCGGGGTCGGCCATAAAATCTGCAAAAGCCGCCTGCATGGGGTGATTGGCGGAGAACACATTGAACTGGTGGACTTTTCGGAATTCCCGTGTCAGCTCGGGCGGCCCCACGCAGTAGCCCGTTTTCCAGCCCGTGTTGTGGTAAGTTTTCCCGAAGGAGTAAATGGCCAAACTACGAGCGTACAATTCAGGATATCGGAGCACCGAAGCGTGTTTTTCGCCGTCGAAAATCAGGTGTTCATACACCTCGTCGCTCATCAGAATCACGTCGGTTCCGCGCAGTATTTCGTTGATTTTCAACATATCCGCTTCGCGGAGGATCGTTCCGGTAGGATTCTGTGGGGTGTTGATGCAAAGCATTCGGGTACGTGGAGTGATGAGTTTGGCCACGGCCTCCCAGTCTACCCGATAATCAGGCGCAGACAAGGCATACACCACGGGAATGCCGCCCACTGTTTCCACAGAAGGCCGATAAGAATCGTAACAGGGTTCCAGTAAAATCACCTCATCTCCAGGCCTAACAAAGGCGGCTATGGTGCAGAAAATGGCTTGCGTTCCACCTGCGGTCACAGTGATTTCTGTGTCAGGATTCACTTTTGCACCGTACATCCCCTCGATTTTTTCGGCGATTCGTTCTCGCAAGGGCAAAATTCCGGGCATTGGGGCGTATTGGTTGGCGCCGCTTGCCATGTGCTTCGTTACGAGTTGTTGCAAGCGTTCCGAAGGATTGAAATTGGGGAATCCCTGCGACAGATTGATGGCTCCAACCTGATTGGCCAGGCCCGACATTACGGTGAAAATGGTGGTGCCGACATTGGGGAGTTTTGATTCGATGCGCATGGTGCAAACGTACTTCGTTCGCTGGAAAAATTCCTGAAATGACGACTTAATCGTGTAGCACCTTCTTCCCATACGTCAATCTTCGCCAAACCCATTCCAGCGGGCCGAACTGATGCCGCGCTGTCCACCAATGGCTGAACCACAACTGGAAAAAATAAATAACCAGGCAAACGCCCAGTCCAAGTACCGGAGAAATCTGCCCGTATAAACCAAATCCAAAACTGAATAACAACACATTGATTATCAGCGACTGCATCACATAATTGCTGAGGGCAATTTTGCCCATGGGAGCGAGTGTTTGAAGGATTTTTTGAAAAAATTTTGCCTCTCTGAGCGTGCAAAACAAGGCGACGTAAAACAGCGTCATTGTCGGAATGGCAATCGGGAAAAACAGCGCGTTGAGCAAAGTTGCAAGGTTCGGGACATACACATTTGCCTCCGCCAAGGTTTTCACAAAGAAGACATTTCCGAAAAGGCCAAGCAGGCCGCACATCACTAACACCCTCCAAATCAAGATTTTGTGTTGGTCAAGGTTTTGAAAAATCTGGCGTTTGCCCACGTACAGACCTAGCAAAAACATGGCAAAACTGTTCCAAAACCAAAATGGCATGGAAGCATAAAAACGCCCGGTGTCATTGAGCCGGATGGCAGCCGTTTCGGCGAGGCTGCCATTTGGATACAGATTCCATGAGTTTTGGATGTGCGCCAATAAATCTGGGCGTATTTGCTGCTCAAAGTCCGTTTGCAATTGGGCAAGCATAGCGGGGTCGCTTTGCGAAGCAAAATAATACGAGGCCATCAACAGTATTGGAATGAGGAAAAAAACTGCCGACCAGATCAGCAAAGTGCGCGTTTGGCAATTGCGGAATAGCAATAAAGCCATACCCTGCACCGCATAAAGCACCAAAAAATCGCCCGGCCAAAGCAAGAGGCCGTGCAACATTCCAAAGCCGAGTAGGATAAATTGCCGTTTCAAATAATAGGCAGGAAATTCCGTACCCTCCGCTTTGGCCTTGAACCATTGCACAGAAAAGCCAATGCCAAACAAGAAGGAAAACAAGGAGAAAAACTTGTTCTCAAACACAAAATGTACCAGCCAGATGGCAATTTGGTTGCCCAAACCTTGCCAGTGCTCGAGGTCGAGCATATCCAGCCAAAGTGAAGGCCAACTGATAATCATAAAATTGACCATCAGGATACCCAATAAGGCAAACCCTCTGAGTGCGTCAAGGATTTGGAGTCGTTCGGAAGTAGCGACTGGTTTCATGATTTAAAACATTGTTTTTTTGTTGAGCAGAATAATTTTGAAAACTTGTCGGCCGTTTGGTCAACCAAGTTGACTACAAAGATCAAAAAAGGTATTTAATTAAGTCAACTAAGTTGACTATTTTTTAAAAAAATCTCCGACATGTCGCTTAATATTGCTGCTTTGCTCAATATTCCATTTAAAATTGCTCAGAACCGCCTCATAGAAGACCTTGCTGTTGCGGGATATGGCGATATCCGTGCGGCTCATGGAGCTGTTTTCGCCTATCTTGGAAAGGATGGAGAAATGATCGCGACACTCGCACGCCGATCCCAACAAAGTAAACAAGCCATCCACAAATTGGTGGTATATCTGGAAGAACGAGGCTACGTGAATCGTGTAGACCACGACAGCGATGGCCGTGCAAACCTGGTAATCCTGACAGAAAAAGGGCGTGCGGCTGTGATCGTAGCTGAAAAATCCATCGCACAAACCGAGGCGATGTGGGAAAAAAAATTGAGCCCCAAGCGTATGGCTGCACTACGTCAAACCCTGACTGATTTGATCCAATGAATAATTTAGCTTTTAACTTTGAATTTGAACATGTTAACTTCATACCGCCAAATGTCCACTCTACCCTAACCACATCTTCAAATTATGAAAAGAATCTCTCCTCTACTTCCCTTTTGTTGCCTTCTTTTTTCGTCTGCGCTCTTTGCTCAAAAATGGGACACCCTTGCGCCCATCCCCGAAAGTTTTACTTTCCCAGTTGTAGCGGAAGTGGGCGGTAAAATCCATATCATGGGCGGTGGTGGCCTGGGCGGCGCCACCAACCATCACTTCGCGTACGATCCTTCCACGGACAGCTGGATAAGCCGCGCGCCAGTGCCTTATCTTGCGCAACAACCTGCCGGGACTGCCGCCAACGGGAAAATCCACTATTTCGGTGGCGGTTTCCCTAACTCGGGTAGCCCAAAGGACGACCATTACATCTACGATCCGATTGCCAACACCTGGTCGCAGGCGGCAGATTTAACCGCTCCACGCGCGATCCATTATTCCGTTACTTTAAATGATGTAGTGTACAGTCTCGCCGGACAGGGAATGGCAAATCTTTGCCAGACCTACGATCCCATCATCAATGCCTGGACTACAAAAAACAATCTTCCTGACAACGGCTTCTGGTATGGCGCCCATGTGGTGACCAAAGGACATATTTACCGCTTCTGCGGTGGTGGCTATACTGCTCCCAACAAGCTTGCTCACCGCTACGATATCGAGACCGATTCGTGGGCAAGCCTGCCTATGTTCCCGGCGGCCACGCATGCTTTGCGAGGAGCTGCCATTGGCAATAAAATCTACCTCGCCGGAGGCTACCATGATTTCATCGAGCGGGATGAGGTCTTTGTTTTTGATACTGATACCGAAAGCTATACCACGGGCATACCGCTTCCTTTGGGCCGGAATTATCACAATATGGTATCGTTCGATAGTTGCATTTATGTCGTTGGTGGCAATCATGCCATAGACGAAACGGTTAAGTTCCAGCTCCTTCGATTTTGCCCCTTCGCAACTTCTAAAACTGTGGAGAACACGCCCTTG
Source organism: Saprospiraceae bacterium (assembly GCA_046160625.1). Lineage (GTDB taxonomy): Bacteria > Bacteroidota > Bacteroidia > Chitinophagales > Saprospiraceae > M3007. The sequence continues at coordinate 8,279 of JBJXGZ010000140.1, read as the reverse complement.
CCTTTGGTAGCGCACTATGCTTCAGGAATAGTTTACCTGCAATTGACCGGCGAGGTTCAGGGGGCGGCACAGCTTTCCATCTATGATATGGCAGGTAAACAGGTGTTTTTTGAAAATCTATCGCCTGGTATTGAAGGTTTGCAGGAAATGCAAGTTGGTGAATTGCCCCACGCTATGTATGTCCTTCGTTTGCAGTCTGATACAAGGTATTTTGTTGGCAAGATTGCTGTAAATTGAATAAAATCCATGTCTCGTATGTGGCATCCGTGTGCAATGGGATACGGATTTTAAACTTTTAAAATCTTTCAACATGAAATTCTATTTACTGCTTGCGTTTTCAATTCAAACGTATGTTGGAATAGCCCAGGTTGGCAATAATGCCCCCAATTTTACCGTGACTGACACCCACGGCGATACGCACACCTTGTACCAGTATCTGGACTCTGGAAAGGTGGTGGTTTTGGACTTTTTTTATACCACTTGTATACCTTGTCAGTATTATAGCCCGCAAGTCAATGCAGCTTATGATAAATACGGTTGCAACACAGGAAAGGTCATTTTTATGTCTATTGACTATAATGATACCAATGCCGAAGTATTGGCTTATGACCAGCAATATAACATTCTTTTCCCTTCCGTTAGTGGCTTGGGCGGCGGCGGAAATGGCGTGGTAAGCCAATACAATATCCAGGGATTTCCCACGCTCTATGTCATTGATTCCACCAAAAAAATCATCGCGCACATAGACCCGCCAACCTTGCAGGTTTTTGATTTTCGGTTTCAACAACATGGCATCCTGCCCGAAGAATGTTTGAGTGCTGCGTTTGAAATCGGGTTGAACGAAAATCTTCAACTATTCCCCAATCCGATTGCTATCGGTGGTAGTCTCAGCGTTCGTCTCCCGGAATCCAAAGCGGGCGGCACCGCCCAATTTGAAATCCTGAACCTATTAGGTCAGTCCATACAAATGGGGAAATTTGATTTGAGCGCCACTTTGCCGATTGGCGCATTGCCTGGTGGTGCTTATCTGCTAAAAATATCGCCCATGGAAGGAGGCAAAATTTATTGGGCAAAATTTGTGGTAGAATAGACGCTATCAATCCATGGAACGGTTCAAGAAATGGTCAAATGGGCTCAAGGCTTTAAAAACCCGTCCACAATGATCCAGAAAATCAGAAGACACCACCTGTTTATCGGTAGGCTTATGGGTAGCAAGGAAACTTTTGTGCTTGAGCCATTCAATGGCAGGGTGGTCCGCGGGGTAATCAACAGGCGTTTTTTTTAGTTTATCGCCCTCTATTTCCCCAAAATATTGTTTGAAATCCGGGTTGTTCAGGATGCCTTCAAATTCCTCAAGATTGTAACTGATTTCTTGTCGAATGGCCTTAAGCCACGGGCCTTCAGGAATGTATGCGCCGCCGGCCAACATAGAGGCGCCTGGCTCGATATGGATGTAATAGCCCGCTCGGGTATGTATCTCTGATCTTTTGGCTGCAGCGCTGACATGTGCCCCAAAGTGGCTTTTGTAGGGCGACTTATCTGCCGAGAAGCGCACGTCCCGATAAATGCGGAACACGCAGTCCTTAGCGGTAAAATGTGCAACCGATGGGTCGAAAGAAGCAATACGGGCGATGAGGCCATCCACGAATTGCTCAAATTCTTTCTTCGCGATTTCGTAGCGGGGTTTGTTGGCAGTGAACCATTCCTTGTTGTTGTTCTTCTTGAGATCAGAAAGAAATTGCAGGGTGGATGCGCTGATAGCTTGCATGAAATTTGATTTAGGCTTGTTTTTAATCAAAAGACCAAAGCAAAAAACGAGTATTTTAAACCCTATTTTTTGCTTGCCTTGGCCTTGGGGTTGAATTCCAGGCATTTTTCCAGCCAAAAAGCCAAATCGCTATCTTTTTCGTAACCTTCAGGCTCAATAAAAAGATATCCGACCATTGGTCTGCCGCCGTGAATCATCTGGCTTGCTCCGGCACGACCGATCAGATCCTCCGCTTCTGTAGGATCAACGCGGGCCATCAAGCCACCTTTATAAGTGCCCATAAGCATCTTATCGTCTACCATAAAACATTCTCCGCCGAACATTTTTTTCTGTCCAAAAGGCACGTTTTTACCTGTTAGCAAATCTGCAATTCGCGTCGCTGTGAAGTGATTGTCCATGTTATTTTGCTTCTAAATTTGTTTTTAGACCCGCCAAAAATACTTTGATTCCATGATCAAATTGCCTGAGAATCATCAAAGCGTCTATGGTTTTTCCAAAAAAACCAAACTTGACTTCGTATTCCATTTGCTGCTTAATCTTATGAATCGGAAAAAAACAGGCAAAATCCATCTGTTTGAACAGGAATTGCTTCGTTTTTTGCCGGAATGGCATCGTAACGTGAAATTCCGAGGATGTCCTTAATATCGGAATGCTGGATTTCGCGCAACAGGATGTTCTCGCCTGAGAGATTCGGGAAAGTGGTGTAAGGTGGGAGATTCATGGTCTTTAATTATTTTTTCAAATACGCTTCCCTAAACCCATCATACAATTTCAAAAGTTCATTCGCATTCCCCTGCCAGTCAAAAAACGATTCCCAGGTACTAAGCGGCTCCCAAATACACGTGCCTTTACCGTGTCCGCCGGGCAGGTCGAACGCAATTTTGTGGACTTCTTCTTTTCTGGCCGAGTATTCCACAACAATGACATCCTTATCAAAACGCCGCACGAGATCGCTGAGATTGTCGCGCAAATCATCCAAAGTGCCATGCCATTTCGGGTAATACGATTCGCCGATTACATCAAAGTGAACGCCGCGTTTCAGCATGTTTTCAATGAAAAAAACCGACTCGTCGTTCTGTCCGCCGAGCGCTACGTGAAGCATCATTACCGTTTCCGGGGCAAGGGCTTTTACAGCAGCCGTGCCCGCACAAAGTAGTTGCGCGAGGCTATCCAAATGGGCCACGGAGCCTTCAGGCCAAACGATGCCGTGGTTGATTTCGTTGCCGATTTGAACCATATCCGGCGGCGTGCCTTGCGCTTTTAATTGACTGACTACTTCAAAAGTATAATCATAAAGCGCCTTTTTTAGGGCTTCAAAACCGAGCCCTTCCCAGGCTTTTGGCTTGTATTGTTTGCCCGGATCGGCCCAATAATCGCTGTAATGAAAGTCCAAAAGCAGTTTCATGCCCGCCGCTTTTACCCGTTTGGCCATGGCTTTGGTGTGTTCCAGATCACAGAAACCCAGCTTGGGAGAGTATCCTTTTTCCGCTGCAGGGTCGTTGAAAATACGCAGGCGCACATAGTTGAATCCGTGCGATTTCAGGCTTTGAATCGCGTCTACTTCCACGCCGTTCTCTTTGAACTTCAACCCTTTAGCCTCCAATTCTGGCAAAAAAGAGATGTCTGCACCCATCATTTTGTCCACGAGCCGGGGTTTGGCAGCCTCGCCTTTTAAGGCGTATTTTGGGTCAATTGTCACGGACCCAAGGCTGCCCGGCGCGACGGTTACGATGTCAGTATCGCCTTTCCATAAATTTGGCGAGCGGGCCTCGAAATGAATTTTGCCCGTTGTTAGTCCGGATTGAATGATGACCTGACATTTTCCATTGAACAGGCTGCGTTGCCAGGCGCCGTTCGCACATTTATCGGGTTCGTGGCTCGATGGATCGCCGTTTCCGACGCCGATGATTTTGGCGTCGCCTTCGATGAAAAACTGGATCATGTTGCTTGCATTGGGGACTTCCCGGCCTTCATTGTCGAAAACGGAAACATTGACAACCGTTACGTCCTGACCATCGGCAAGCATGGTCGTTTTGTATGGGGTAAGCGCAATCTCGGTCGGCACGCCAGTGGTTTCCATCTTGGCTTTCAACACTTTGCCCTTTTTATAACCAATGGCCTCCAATTTGCCCGACTCGAAATTGACCATCCATTTTAAGTGACTGTTGCGCGGCATCACCTTTTTACCCAAAGTCTTCCCGTTCAAGAACAACTCGACCATTTCGGCATTTGAATTGACCCAAACTTCGATAGGTTCACCGCGTTTTTCCTGCCAATTCCAGTGGGGCGAAAAATGCAAAATGTCCTTGTCTGTCCACCAGGATTGATAGTAATAATAGATGTTTTTGGGGAACCCGCACACGTCCATAATGCCGAAATGCGAGTTGATGTTTGGCCAAATGTATGGCGTCGGCTCCCCGCGATAATCCAGTCCTGTCCACACAAAACCGCCCAACCAAAAGTCATTTTCTGCAGCGATTGTCCACCATGTTTCGGCTGTGCTTGCCCACCATGGCGCGGTAATGTCCTGGTCTGGCACATAGGCACGAATGGTATCCTTTTCATAAATGCCTCGTGTAGTCACCGTACTGCCCATTTCGGTGCCAATAATGGGCTGGGTAGGGTGGTCGCGGTGGTAATCGGCGACGGCAAATTGGCGATAATTGAAACTCCGAACGGGAATGACTTCATTGATGCCATTGAACACATTTCCCACGTCTGCTGCATAAGTAGAAGTGCGGGTCGGGTCAAGTTCGGCTTGTTTTTTTAGAAAGGTTTCGGCGATGCGCTTGCCAGTTGCGGTGGTGTGAATCCAGCCTTCTTCATTGCCGATGGACCACATAAAAACGCTGGTTCGGCTGCGGTCGCGTTTCAGCAATCGCACGAACTGATCCATGTATTCTGCGCCGCTATTGAGCAATCGGGTTTCATCCATGACTAACATCCCGAGGCTGTCGCAAGCGTCCAAAAGTTCGGGCGTGGGCGGGTTGTGGCTGGTTCGGTAGGCGTTCACGCCGAGGTTCTTGAGCAAATCAATGCGGTAATATTGCAGGTAATCGGGCAAGGCACTACCAACGCCAGCGTGATCCTGGTGGCAATTGACGCCCAAAATTTTGATCTTTTTCCCGTTCAACAACAGTCCATCAGGGTTGATTTCAACGTTACGGAAGCCAAATTTTAAGGTTTGTTGGTCCACCAACTTGCCCGATTTTTTTACCAAAACCTGGATGCGGTGCAAGTATGGATCGTCCAAATCCCAAAGTATGGGATTGTATAATTTCAACACATGGCGTGAGACGCCCGATTGGTTTATTTCCAAATGCAGGGTTTGTAACTTGCTTTTCGCGACGAATCCCCCCTCGCGACCACTCAAAATGACTTCTGTTGTGAGGTCAGCGGCGGCATTGCCTTCGTTTATCAGTTCGGTTTCGACCGTGAGGGTGGCGTAATTTCCTTCTATTTTCGCATGGGCGAAAATGCCGTCGTTTGCGATAAACGTATCCTCAAACGTATTTAACCAAACATGCCGATAAATGCCCGCGCCTTCATAAAACCAGCCCTCATACTGCGTGGCATCTACCCGCACAACAAGCACATTATCAGCCCCATAGTGTAAAAAATCCGTGATATCGTAGGCTACCCCGATGTATCCGCTCTTGTTGTTGCCGAGGTAAAAACCATTGATCCAAAACTCCGCATCGCGGAAAACGCCGTCAAACTGGATTTGAAACCGCTTGCCCTCCTGGGGTTTTTCCACTGAAAAATGCTTCCGATACCAGCCAATGCTCGTTTCTGGGTAATTGCCGCCAAGGGGTTTGTAGCCATGCGCCATGACATTGAAGGCGGGGTCGTTCACAAATGGCAACTCCACGGCCCAGTCGTGCGGAAGATTCAGCGAGCGCCACAAACTGTCCTTGAAACGGAACTCAATGGCCGTATTAGAGGCTCCGCCCGATTTTGCCAAAACGGTTTCAAGCCCGTAATTGAAATCCTTTTCAGGATTCCGTGCATGACCAAAGGCGAATTTCCAGTCGCGGTCGAAGTTTTGGTGGCTGCGTGGTTGGGGCGTCTGTGCGCCTAAAAAATTAGCGGCAAAAAGCAGGAGGACTATAAGTGAATTGTCAAAGCGATACATGCGCAAGCGTATTGAAGTTTAATCACTTGCAAACATATTTCGTTTAAAATAAAAAGCACACAGCGTTATCCAAACAAGTATTGAACCTTCGATGATCCGTTGATACAATCCCGCAAATTTACCCTGCAAATCAGCGGAAAGTATGGGCACAAATACGATGGCAATCAGTCCGCAAATAATACCTGCATATGCGAGGTATTTGCCGTTTGCCCATTTTCGAGCGGCAATTCCAAGTATTAATACACTGAAGGGCACGACCAGATAGGTCAGGAACCCTGTGAGATTATGGATGATTTGCGACAGACTTGGGTCAATCATTTCCGGGTTGCATCCATGGTCGCAAGGGAAAAAACTAACCACAACCGTTCCCAATCCATAAAATATTCCAATCCCCAAAAAACCAATTTGTGTTGCCAAAGATTTTGGCAGTGTCTTTATGGCAAGGAATGAAAAAATGGCAATAAAAACCCCACTTGGCATGAACCCTAAATACCTCAAATAGGGGCCATTAGGCGTATCAATGGCGTAAGATTCACTAATTAATTGGGAAATATGGCTGTAATCCGAAAATTGGAGTCCAGCCAAAACGGTTGTTATTACAAAGCACGACACCCCTAGTAGGCCTATCCAAAATAGTACAGTTCCTTTCATTATTTTTTTAGTTTAACATGATCTTTGGATAGGGTTAGACTTAATCTTTCAAAAAAGCCGCATAGCGGCGACATTTTGGTAGCCCAGAGGGCGGTAAGATGGTAAGAACCGCGTAGCGGTGACATTATTACAACAATCAAAATGCCACCGCTATGCGGTTCCGAAAATTATTAAACTCAACGCTAACGCTACCATAATGTCGCCGCTATGCGGCTTTTTCAGACTTTGGAAAAATTAAACCTATACAAAACTTACGTTAGTTCAAATTTTTACCCATTTCACCACCTGTTTAAATTTGTTGGTGGAAATGGTAATAAAATAAAAGCCTGCAGGTAAGGGCTCAAAAGACGCCAAAGATAAGCGGTTTTGCCCTTCCAAAAGATCAACATTTACAGCGAGATGTTTGCCATCCAGACTGCTCGCACTGATTTTAGCCTCCATATCTACAGGCGAAAAAACAGAAAGCACGGCATTGCCTAGTGAAGGATTAGGCTCAATTTTCATTTCAGAAAAAACGAGCCCAGGCTCAAAAACCGGGACACTTGGATCGGTGACTGAAATGCGTACACGACGGATATCTTCCCGGTATACGATGACCTGAGGGATCACCACCAAATCCTCGTCTTGAACGGTGGTCGTGCCATTTTGCAGAAGGATGCCCGTGTCGACATCTTTTACGTTCCAATTCAACATCTGGCCAGTCGTGGGCTTGAAACTTTGCGGTTTGCGAATGGCAAGATCTGCTCGAAGTTGATCGTCCGGACAGTTGTCGTTGGGAAATACAGCATTCGATTCCAGCCATGCCACTACCGACCATTCTCCTGCCTGATCCACCGTACTATTCTTGCCCCAGCGATGATAGCCACCCCAGGCACCCCAGTTGTCGCCGTCGCCGTTGTTGATGCCGATGAGGCCCGTACCGGGGTCATTGTTATTCTGGTCGAGCCGATGGTTGAAAAAAGCGGGGAACGACTGGTCAGAACGGAAACGGCTTTCGGCAAAGACCACATCGTCGAGCGCGGTTTGCAGGTTGGGCTGAATTCCATTGGCCCAGTGGTCGTTGATCGTGGGAATATCTCCCCATGCGTGCCCGCGTTCGCTCCACATATTTTGGAAACCCAAACCAATTGAGTCTGCTTTGCGGTAATTTTCAACCACATAAGCATCCCAACGCATTGTGCCGTTGTCGTCAGATTTACCGTGCCAATGGCGGATGGGCGGAAAATCGCGCTCTGGAGAACAGTTGTCGAGCATATTCCAGAGGCTCACCTGATGGACGGTTTCGCCTGCACGGTTTTTCAGATTAGTAGGAAAATTTTGGGTTACATCCCCAAAAAGCGCCAACATACCGCCCGGCTCCGGGCCACCACAACCCGTATTGAAAATGGTGCCCGAGGCATAGTGCTCGGGATAACATTTTGTCAAAGCCAAAACCCCCGCCGATCCCATGCTATGACCCTGAATTTGGATGCGCTTCGGGTCAATATTGAAGTTTTTGATGAGCCACGAGTCAATCCACAAATACCGCCGCTGCGTGTAATTCACGATGGTGTCTGGAGCGGTTGGGAGGTTGTCGGAGCTGAACGGGTCGTAATTTTTTCGCCAGCCGAAATGCCAGCTCGCGGCTTCAAAATTTGGCGGATTTGGGCCGCGCCAGCCAAAAAGGTCGTCATTATGCGCGACTAAAATGCCGTCGACGGGCCGAATGTTGATTTCCGGGCGACT